>NZ_JBEPOS010000003.1:0-539630 GCF_040546885.1 Bradyrhizobium sp. S3.2.6
GCTGTGAGACCAATCGGATTATGCCGACTCTAACGCAGCAATCGCCGCCGCCAGAGCCCGTTCAGAGCCAATGGTCGGCATAATCCCGAGGTCGGCATAGTAGACGTTATGCCGACGTCGGCATAATCTCTACTCGATCACGACCAACCAAGCCGCGATCAGCGCGTTGTTCCGCGTCGTGAACCGATACGTCGGCAATCTGGCGCCGATGCCCGGGGTTTTTCCCGATTACAAGGCACCGATCGCGCGCAACGGGGCCGAGGGCCGCGAACTCACCACTGCGCGGTGGGGCATGCCATCGTCATCGAAGGCGTTGATGGACGCCACCAAGAAAAGAGCCGAAAAGCAGCAGGCCAAGGGCAAGCCAGTCGACTTCAAGGAATTGCTCAGAATGGAGCCGGATGGCGGGACGACCAATATCCGGAATGTCAAAAGCAAACACTGGACGAGATGGCTGGGACCCGAAAACCGATGTGTGGTGCCGTTCAACTCCTTCAGCGAGTTCAACAAGGCAGAGGGCGGCGATATCTGGTTCGCGCTTGATGAGAGCCGTCCCCTCGCCTGCTTCGCCGGCATCTGGACCAACTGGACGTCTGTCCGGAAGGTCAAGGAGGGCGAGACCACCAACGACCTCTACGCGTTCCTCACGACCGAGCCAAACGCCGAGGTCCACGCCATCCACCCCAAGGCGATGCCTGTGATCCTGACGACGCCGGAAGAAGTCGATACCTGGATGACAGCCCCTCTGGACGAGGCGCTGAAGCTGCAGCGGCCGCTTGCCGACGGAACGCTCCGGATCGTCGCCCGCGGCGTCAAGGAAGACACGGCCGGGCTACCGACGTGACCATCGAGGACGATGACCACCAGGCAGCTTCCCCGGCCGCCAGCGTAAGATCATCCACATCGACATGGACGCCTTCTATGCGTCCGTCGAGCAGCGGGACAATCCGGATCTCCGCGGGAAGCCGGTCGCCGTCGGATGATCCCGCGAGCACGGCGTTGATGTTGCGCGCCTCGCGCGGTCAGTTCAGCAAAGAGTCTCGCTCGGGGCCACGCCGATCCAAATCTAGGCGTTTCAGTCTTCTTCGCTTCCATCCTCCCTGTAGAGCTCTAGATTGTTTCTCCATTCAGCACCCGACGCCCCCTGCGATAGATTGAAGGACTTCTTTATATTCGCGATGTCCTTGAGAATGATCTTCCGTCCCGCCTGCGTGTCGAGGCCCTTGAGGGCCCATTCGGCCTTCCAGAACTCTTCGGGAATCTTAGCGATGTAGCCTTTCGTCACCTCTTCGATGAACGTGGAATTGCTGATGTCGATCTGCTCGGAGGTGTTCACCACCCGCTGTTCGATCGAGTTGGCGATGTGCTCCGTGATCGCCTGTATCGTCGGTTTCTTGAACAAATTCTTGAACTGATCAATGCTGGCGAGGGTTATCCCGTATTGCTTTTTGATGGTTGTCCAGATCGTGAACATTATGTCCACGACGGTGTCGTCATCTTGATCCGGATAGTCCCTAAAGGTCTTTTCGAGCACCTTCACGGAATTTTCGATCGCCTGTGGCGCCACGATCCTCAGAGCATCCTTGGAGCGATTGTTGACCCAGTCCACGCATTTGTAGAACGGACTATCCTTGTTCTCGTTGAAGACGTCGATCGTAGAAGCGAATTGACCTACCCTGATCGAGGCGGTCGTGAGGCGCGATTTGAGATCGGCTTCGATCGCATCGAAATTCGCGATGCAAGCCTTAATGTTGTCGGTGGGGACCTTGTTGGCCTTATTGTTGATTGTGATGAACTGGAAGGCTCTTTCGAGCGCCGGCGCGCTCACGAACAGGGAGACCGGCACGTCGACGTCGAAGTCGAGTTCGGACATGCCCTTGAGGCGGTGCTGCCCGTCGATGGTGTACGAGCTTTCCAGCACGCCCTTTCCGAAGCTGATGCGGACAAGACCCTTGTCGTCTAGATGCTCCAGACAGTATGCCTTTTGATCTTCCTTGAGGTCGGCCAGCGATTGCACCGACTGGACCTCGGGATCGAAAGCGATAATGACGCTGCTCGGAATCACGTTTTCGTCTTTAGCCGTGAAGAACTTGCGGATTTGTTTCCACCGCGCCTGCGTCAATTCGCGCTGAATCCCGCCCCGATCTATCTCGATGCTGTCGGCATGCGTCCACTGGACGATCTCTTTGGCCGGCCCGACAAGACACACGAATTGCAGAGGCGTCTTGGGAGTCTGGCGTACGAGAAAGCCCCGATATTGAAACATAGATCAATTCCTTGCTGGAAGTGGAACGCCGATCTCTATTCCGTCGATCCCGATGCGTTCCGCGCACGGCTCGCACGCTACGTAGCAATTCCGGAAGTGGTAGTAGTCGTCTTCCTCGCGACGGGTCAGCACGATCTTATCGGGCGCGATCAAGTAGAAGTACCTGTCGCAATGGAAGCACTTTCCATCCTGCTTCATGAGAAGCGCGAAGACGATGTGGGGTCCGAGCTTCTGAGAAACTTTCTCCTTGTTGTCGCTCACCACGCAGAAGTGTTCATGGTAGACGTCGACGAAGGATAGTCGATCCTCCTTGATCTTGTTGCAACGGTTGCAGGCGACGGTGATGTTACTGCGATGACTCGAACCGCCGAACGCCTGGGCGATCAGATGCTCGATCTCGAGGGCGTTTTCGGCCGCATCGTCCCGCGTGAGCGAGGTACCGCAGAAGCGGCAATTGTGCGAATGCGTCCTCGCCATTTTAAGGATGCGCGTCCGATTGCCTTTGCTGACCTTGCCCTTTTTCTTGGCGACGAATTCCGAGACTCGTCGACCCAATCTGAATATCCGTTCGAAAAGCCCTGCGTCGACGTCGAGAAGATTCTCCAATTGGCGCCTGTACTCGTCCTCGAACTCACCGACGGCTTCGTTCCGTTTTGCCAAGAAGACGCCGAGTCTAATGATCCGACCGACGATATGATGCGTCGTGCGTAACCTAACGTCGCGCTCGACCTCCGCATCCTTCAGGATGGACGTCTCTACGCTCACGTTATCATAGATCAGACCGATCAGCAGCCCGACGTCCGCGACCTGGTCGGCCGCTGCCTCGTCTTGCACCGGATACCGTCGATCGAGGGTGGGATAGAACTTCCGCCGGATGGCGGTCCATTCTTCGCTCATGCGGCGAGCTCTACTGAATTTCCGGACGACAAGATTGGCCGTTTGGTCTGCGACGTCAATTGGTCCTCCATCTCCAGCGAGGGCGCAAATTGAGTAAGACTCGATCCGGCTGCCGCCCCTGGAGCGCGACGTGCGGAATTGACCGTCCGTTCGTTCCGCTCGAACGGACGGCCCGGACTGGACGACCTCGTTGCTGTCGAGAGTCCCGAAACCTTGTTCTGGCGCGGGGCGCTAAACGTCATCGTCGTCACCGGCGGCTTCGGCCGTTGCGAGTTGCTCCCGCGTTCCCGCCGGATTCGGACAGAAATGTCTGAAGTCGCAGGCGATGCAGGTCTCGGGCTCGTTGCAATTCGGCGGCCAAGTGTTCCGGATGCTTCCCCTGATCTCCTCGTCCCGGACGCGCCCCTCGATTTCGGCGACGATTCGGTCGAACTGCGTTGTGGCGTTGTCGATGCTCTGTTGGGTGACGGGGATGATCCTAATAGCGCGCCTGTAACGGAAGGCGGCGCTCAGGCGGGGGGCAGGCCCTCCCGTCCACGTATTCAATGCATAGTAGTCAGGATCGCCGCGTGTCGGAGCGACATCCGTCTTTCCATTCTGGATCGCCGCCTTCATCTTTCGGATGTCGTCCGAGCCGGGCGCAAGCTCGTTGACGTAGATGAGTATCCCGGCAGCGACCGGATAGCCCAACTGCTGCCGTTGGCGCAGCCAGGCGTAAGTCTGGACCTGCCATTCGCCGAGTTGCCAATAGTCTTTGTCCGTTTCAGGCCTGTGGGACCCTTTGTAGTCGACAATGACTTCGAACGTCCCCTGCAGATCGGGACACGCCGCCCTTACGGCTTCCCGGATGATGTTTCCTGCGCCGACATTCGCCAATTCAACGTTCGTCAGCACGTCGATGACGCCGTGGAGTGCGTATCGCTCGGATCTGAGCATCGTCCCCTCTACTGGGCGAGGAAGCGGGCGCGTGCCGATCACCTTCTGCTCGGCATCGGCGATCAGCGGGAACAGGTGCGGCCCCAGCATATTGACCGCTGCTTCGGCGCGGCGATAGGCGGAGACGCGCGCGCGGCGGCTTCGCGCCCGCTTGCCTTCGTAGGCCAATGCCTGCTCGATCGGCCAACCGATCACGCGAAGATCGTTCGCAGCCAGTCCGGCTGGCGGCGGCGCGGGCGCACCAGCCTCCGGAATCGGAGTAGACGGCCAGGGAAAGGGATAGCGGCCCGGGTCCGCCCGCCACATCCCGAACGCACCTTCCAGGACGCCGTGGATGAACTCGCCGTACCACATCTGGACCGGGCGGGACGGTGGCAGCGCACTGCCGTTGTAGTAGCGATACTGCATGGCACAGCGCCGGTAGGAGAGAAGGTCTCCGGTCAGGCTGTACTCCGGCACGACGCGGTCCGGCGGCTTGATTGGAAGCTCCATGCTCGCCTCAAATCAACGTGAGAGGAATGTTGTTCGCCATTGGCGGTGCGTTACCGCGCACGGGCCGACGCCACGCCCAGTCGCCGTCACGCGGCCAGAAAGTAGCGACGTTCTTGATCGTCGTATTGTAGCGGAGGCACGGCAGACATCCCACCAGCAGAAGAACGCTTTGCGGCCTGCTGTATGCCACATAGTACAGGCGTATCAGATCTTCGAAGCTGCGCTGGATGGCGGTCCTCGCCGTGCGCAGGCCGCCGATCGGGGTGCAGCGCGCCAGATCGTCTTCCATCTCCGTGACCGAGGAGGGAGAATCCGGAAACCTGCGGAAGCGCTGGGTGCGGTGATTGGTCTTGAAGTCGGACGCGACGTCGACGATGACCAGCGGATATTCGAGTCCTTTCGCCTGATGGATCGTCATGATGTTCAGGCGATCCCGCGGAACGCTTGCCATGATGTCTTCGTCCACCTCCACCAGATCGTCGGCGATCGGAACGAGGATGTCGCGGATGGTGGACTCGATGCTGCGCGTCCGATGAGGCTCAGCGATCAAGACGAGCGAACGGTAGGGGGAGAACGTGGCGGCCTGGGCCGCGGCCCGAGAGACGGCTTCCAGATAGACCTGATGCTCGGGATCGTCCTGAAACGAGGGCATCCAAGGCAGGAAGCTGTAGAGAATGTCGAGCACCGGCCATTCCGTGGCTTCACGCGTGCCGGTCGAAAACCGCTCTTGCCAACGCTGCATCACGCGACGCAGGCTGTCGCCGCCCTGGATCGCGGCGCGCGGATTCGTGGCGAAGAACGCCCGTGCGGCGTTGCGCCAGCTGAGCATCACGCCCTTCGCGGAATTCGTGATCAGCATCGCGCCGACGATTCGGCCGTTGGGGTTCGCTTGATCGGACGGGTCGATCGCTTCGAGGGAGAGGCCGAGCATTCGCTGGACTTCGTCAATGTCTTTCAACGCCCGCCCGCGCGGGTTGAAACAGAACATCCCGCGGCTCTCCAGTTCACCGCGAAGGCGGAACGGTAACCGCTCCGATGCCGGATTTCCCATGAACGCGCGCCGATACTCGTTCACGGTGTGGGCGATGAAGACCGCGTCTCCCAGGTCGCCCCCGTTCGGCGCGGCCCTGATCGCCTCGGCCAACTGCGCGTCCGCGGGCCGACCGCCGCCGCGGAAGATCGCCTGCAAAAGATCGGCCAGGTCCGTGGCGAGCGTAGCCGCGTCGTCGCGGAACATGCCCAGGACCGGCACATTCTCTGACGGCCTGTTGGCGACGATACGGGGCTTGGGCGGCTGAATCCTGGCGCCGGCAAAATCCGGATCGTTCTGGACGAAGCTGTTGAAGAAGGCGACGATCTCGGGCGTCGAGCGGTAGTTCTGGATCAGATAGAGCATGCGAGGCGTAGTATTCGGAATGGCCTGCCCGGCGCGTGTGCAGAAGTCCCTGAACAGCTCGATAGTCGCTCCCCGGAAGCGATACAACGACTGATCGTCGTCGCCGACGACCGTAAGGGAGGAGCCTGATCGGGCCGCAAGCTCGAGATAGATCCGCTCCTGCAGGGGATTCGTGTCCTGGTATTCGTCCACCAGCATGGCCCGGAGACTGCCGACGAGGCCAGGCGGGTTGGCGCCCCGGATCCGTTCGAGGAAGACGCGTTCGAGCGTCGGGAAGTCCATCTGATTGGTCGACTGCAGGTATTCGCGGTATTTCCGGAATATCTCGGCGACGGCGCGCCGGGCATTCAGGTCCGGCCCTCGCGCCACGTAACCGCGCGCGTCCACCTCGTCCTGCACGAAGCGATCGACGAGCGTCCTGACGACGCGCGTCATGTCCCCGATCGTGTTCGGCGGGTCGCCCGAACTAGAGTATTTCCCGAGATAATCCTGAAACTCGGACTGCATGGTCCGGAACGCCTCGTAGACCTCACCGCGCCGTGCGAGAATCTGATTGGCGACGAAGGCTTCGACGACGACGGGTGGCCGCTCCGCCGGCCCTCGCGCCTCCGACAACGCCTCCTCGCAGATGCTGTCGAGCGTGCCCGTCACGAACCTGTTGATATCGACCTCGCGCAGGAAGTCCCGCAGGCCGGTATCGGCGCGGGGATCCCCGGCCGCGGCTTCAAGGAGCGGGATACCCCACTCGATCAGGCGGGTGCGGATCTCCTTCGCGGCCTTCCTCGTGAAGGTCGTGATCATGATGTTCTCGGGAGCGATCCTGTCGACCACGACGTGGCGAAGGGCCCGCAGCACCAGCACGGTGGTCTTTCCCGAACCGGGACCAGCCACGATCAGCAGCGGAGACGTCCCGTCGTCCACTATGCAGGCTCGCTGCTCCTGGTTCGGGCGCCGCCGCTCTCCCAGAACACGCGCGATCAGTTCGACGAAATCCCCGACTTCCAAGTGCAATTTCCCCCGATTCTTGGAACCGAGAATATAGCCGAATCAATCCGAAGTTGTCCTTGTCCGTCAGGTATTTATGCGCTCGGAAAACTGCAGGAGAACTCGAAAAATTGCGGGGGGAAACTGCAAACGGAAAATTGCCGATGGACGCGCGTACCACAATTAGCTAAGCAAGGCATCGACAGCAAACCCAAGGATTCGTGGGACTTACGTTCCTGCGGGCGACCGCAGTAAGGAGTGGGCATTGGGCGCGAAGGGGGCGACAGTTTCGAAGAGGTCCGCCGCGAAATCCCCGCGGAAACCCACACTGGTGGTCACTACGTGTTCGGCCGGCAAGCGCTGTCGTCGGCCATTGTCGGCCGAAACGCTCCGTCGCGGGAAGCTTTCCGACACCGCAGCGGCGTGGATTGCGAAATTGCGGCGCGAGACGGCTCTGATGCCAGCTTCTTCGCTCTACAAGGGGCGGGCGTTCCGTATAGCCGTCGAGGCGTCGACCGCGGGCTGCGCCGACTTGGCCATACTTTCCGCCGGCCTGGGTTACGTCGCGGGCGGAACGCCGATACCGGGGTACGACCTCACGATAAGGCCGACCGGACCGGGTTCGATCGTGTCCAAGATCACCGACGGCGTCGATGCGGCCCGGTGGTGGAGCGCCGTGAAGAAGGGACCGTTCTCTTCGGACCCTCTCCGGGACGCTCGAGGACGCGCCAGTATTCTGGTGTGTCTTTCGAGGGGTTACGCCGACATGGTCGAACGCGATCTCATCGCTATCTCGCGCATCGACGGACTCGAACTCAGGATCTTCGGACTATCGCTCGCGGGGCACCTCGACGAAGCGCTGCGACCATTCGTATTGCCCTACGACAAGCGGCTCGATCTGCTTGGCCGGCCCGGCACCCGCGTCGATTTTCCGCAGCGCGCTCTGCTCGATTACGTCACTCATATCGTGCCAGCGAGCGCCGGAACCCTGGAGGCAGACAGGCAGGCGGTCGCAGACAGGCTGGCTCCCGTCGTGACGCAGCGCCCGTCGCGGAAGCAGCGCCGGCTTCCGGACGACGAGATCCGGGCGCTCGTCGCCGATCTCATTCCGAAGCTTGGCGGCGCGTCGACGCGCGTACTCCGTCATCTGAGAGACGTCGCGCAAGTGTCCTGCGAGCAATCGCGCTTCGCCAAGATATTCAACGACGTAAAACGGGGGGTCACATGAGACCCGTTCCATCGGTCAACGTCCATGCCGTGAAGATGCGTCAGAGCGACAAGGAGCTATTCTCCTTCTTCATTCGCGGAGCGCATATCCTAGAGTTGGCTGATATCGCCCGCCTCAAGCATTCCGCCGGTTCTGAGATCGAAGGATTCCAGCGTCCGGAAATCAAGGCGCACGTAAAGGCGATCGCGGACTATCTGTCCGGCGGCGACGTTCTATTTCCGAATGCCATCATCCTCGCCATCGCGGCCGATGCGAAGTTCTTGCAGAAGCGGGGCACCAAGAACGCATCCGTTGACAGTGCGAGCGAGGTAGGGGTCCTCTCTATTCCGGTTCGCGCCGGACGGAAATCGGCCTGGATCGTCGATGGTCAGCAGCGGGCGCTCGCCTTGGCGGGATCCGGCGTTCCCGACCTGTACGTGCCCGTCGTCGCCTTTGTCTCCAGCGACATCACGGTCCATCGCGAGCAGTTCATTCTCGTAAACAAAGCTCGTCCGCTCGACAAGCGCCTGATCGACGAACTCCTGCCGACCGTCGGCACCGTGCTTCCCCGCGACTTGTCCACCCGTCGCCTTCCGAGCCTCCTTTGTGCGGCGCTCGCGGACACCCCCGGTTCGCCCTTCCATCAACTGGTGAAGAGGCCGTCGCACGCATACCACTCGGCCGTCGTCAACGACTCGACGCTTATCAATCTCATAAGAAGGAGCTTGCAGGATCCACGCGGAGCTCTCGCCGCGCATGTCGACACGGACGGCACGGCCGACACCGATTCGATGTATAGGCTGCTCGTTTCATTCTGGGCCGCGGTGAAGGACGTCTTCCCCCAGGCTTGGGCGTTGCCGCCCGATCGGAGCCGCCTGATGCACTCCGTCGGATTGACGGCCATGGGAATCCTCATGGATCAGGTCATGACGCGACCCGGAAACTTCGGTGGAGATTACGTCGCCGCCAAGTCCATCCTGACGCGCATCGCACCCTACTGCAGGTGGACGGAAGGGCGATGGGAAGCGTTGGACCGGGATTGGAACGACCTTCAATCGACGAACAAGGATCAACGTCTACTCTCGAACTACCTCATCCAACTCGAGCGCGACGTCTCCAGGGCTTCTGCCGCATGAAGTTCCTGTATTCCGATAGTCTCGATTTCGTGGATCCCGGGTTCGACTTCGTCGCCGACCGTGGGGCCAAACGTCGTCGCGCGCACGCCGACGACGACTTTCCTCACGAACATCTCGATCAGCCACCCTACGACGGCCTGCTGGTGTCTCGCGCGATCGTGGGCGGTGCCACCGTCACGGGCAAGTATTCGGAGGCACAGGCGATGCGCTTCCGAAGGGAGGGAGCACGGGAATTTCTCCGTTATCCGCTCTCGAAATATCCCGGAAGCATGGTTATGGGGGACAACGGCGCATTCACCTATCGAGACCGGAAGGATCCGCCCTACACGATCGACGATACCCTCGAATTCTATGAGGACGGCGGCTTCACGCACGGCTGCTCGATCGATCATCTCGTGTTCGATTTTCTCGAGGATGGTGCCAAGCCTTCGGGCGAGGCGAAGAGGCGCGTTGACATCACGATAGAGAATGCGCGCGGCTTCCTGCCGGCATCCAAGGCGCTCGGCAGGAAGTTCACTCCGGTTGGCGTCATCCAAGGTTGGTCGGCGCGAAGCATGGCCGACTGCGCGACCGCGCTCGCCGGGATGGGATACGCTTATCTCGCCGTCGGCGGCATGGTGCCGTTGCGCATCGAACAGATCGAGAAGGCGCTGGCGACGATCCGGGAATCGCTGCCGAAAAGAGTCAAACTGCACCTTCTCGGCTTCGGAAAGACCGAGCATCTCGGAGCGATCAGGAAATACGGCGTCGCGAGTTTCGACACGACCTCGCCATTGCTGCGCGCCTTCAAGGACGGCAAGCGCAACTACTACTCAATGGGGAAGGGCGGTGAACTTTCCTACTACACCGCGGTTCGAATTCCGCAGGCTATCGACAACGACAAGCTCCTCAGAAATGCCCGCAGAGGCCGTCTGGACCAGGAAAACCTTCTCCGGCTCGAAAGCCGAGCGCTCGAGAGCGTCCGCAAGTTCGCATCGAGAAGGATGAAGGTCGAGCCAGCGGTGGACGCCGTCATCGAATACGGCCGATATGCCCTTTGGGACGAGCGCGCGACGGACGCCCGCAACGAGGCGAGGCTCACCGAATTGCGAACGGCGTATCTGAAGACCTTGGGCGACCGGCCCTGGGAAAGTTGCCGATGTCGCGTGTGCCGCGACGCCGGAGTGGAAGCGCTGATTTTCCGTTCGTCCAACCGAAATAAACGACGTGGTATCCACAACCTGCATGTCTTCTACGCGCACCTGACGGCGGACAGCCAACGAGTTGAAAAAGAACGATGACGAAAGTACGATTTGAGCCGACAATTTCTCCGCGCCAAGGCAAAGGCCCCAGGGTAATCTGCTTTTCCGCGACTCCGCAGGAGATAATGCAGATCGCCCGCATCGAGCGGATTGGCCGCGACGCGAAGGGCCGACTCAGCGGTTTCCAGCGACCGCAGATCGCTGCCCACATCCGGGAGATCAGCGACTATCTCGGGCAGGATGATGCAATGCTGCCAAACGCGATCGTCCTCGCTTTCGCCAAAGGAGCTTTGGCCACCCGCGACGGCGGCTTCGTGGTCGACATCTCCGACGGTCCACCAGGTTGGGTAGTCGACGGCCAACAGCGCCTGTGCGCGGCGCTAAGTCTGCCGGAACGGAAGTTCGAGTTTCTCATCTCGTCGTTCCTCTGCGACGACATGGCCGAACTCAACCGTCAGTTCATCCTGGTCAACAACACCCGACCGATCGCGAAACCGCTGATCTATGAACTGCTGCCTGGATTGGACGGTCTGCCCCACCGTCTATCCGATCGCTCCGGAGCCGCCTTGCTGACCGAACGTCTCAACTACGATCCGGATTCGTCGCTTCGAGGTCAGATCAACCAGCAGACCCATCCCGAAGGCATCATCAAGGACACGCTACTGCAGAGAGTCCTGATGAACTCTCTTCAGCAAGGCGCACTTCGCAACTTTGAAAGCAACGGAGATTTGATGTCGCAAGGCGTGGAACTCGTCAGCAACTTCTTCGGGGCCGTGCAACACGCATTTGCGAAGGACTGGAAGGATCACACGCCGAAGACGTCGCGTCTGGTGCATGGCGTCGGGCTGATCTCCCTAGGTTATGTATTGGACGAACTCGCCATCAACAAGAAGGCGAAGTCGCAACGACAGTTCGAAAACGGACTGAAGTGTCTGGTCGGCAAGACGCACTGGTCCAGCGGCGAGTGGAATTTCGGTGCCGAAAAACGCCCTTGGCACGCACTTCAGAACACCAAGGCCGATTATCGCTTAGTGTCGCACCATCTCGTGCGGCTCATCCGACGCGCCAATTGAGGACGATCTGGATATGGCCTCGTACGCGGTAAAGGAAATCTTCCTGACGTTGCAGGGCGAGGGAATGCAGGCCGGACGTCCCGCGATATTCTGCCGTTTCGCCGGCTGCAATCTCTGGTCGGGGCGCGAGCAGGACAGGCACCAAGCGGTCTGTCGCTTCTGCGATACAGATTTCGCGGGCACGGACGGCACCAAGGGTGGGCGGTACCGCGATGCGCGAAGCCTTGCCGACGCGATCTCGTCCGAATGGGCGGGCGGCGAGACAAACCGTCTATGCGTATTGACGGGCGGAGAACCGCTACTGCAAGTCGACGACGATCTCGTACGTGCACTCCACGATCTCGGCTTCCGCATCGCGATCGAGACGAACGGCACCTTGGCCGCACCGGCAGGCATCGATTGGATCTGCGTCAGCCCCAAGTCGATCGCCGAACTGGCGATCACGCGCGGCCACGAACTCAAACTCGTCTATCCGCAGCCGGAAGCCCCGCCGGAGAGGTTCGATTGTTTGGACTTCGACCATTTCCTGCTTCAGCCAATGGACGGTGCCGACGTGGTCGACCACACGCGGCAAGCCGTTGCCTATTGCCTTGCTCATCCGCAATGGCGCCTCAGCGTCCAGACCCACAAACATCTCGGCATCAGATGAAGATATCCCAGGCATTCAGGTTCGAGGCCGCGCACCGGCTTCCAAACGTCCCACAGACCCATCGCTGCCATCGGATGCATGGTCATTCCTACCGCATCGAGGTCGTTTTGAACGGGCCGGTCGATCCGCATACCGGATTCGTGGTCGACTTCTTCGACATCGAGGAAGCGTTCGGTGCGCTCCTCAAGTCGCTCGATCACCATTGCCTTAACGAAGTCCCGGGACTGGAAAATCCCACGGCGGAAAACATCGCCATCTGGATCTGGGACAGAACGAAACCCCGCTTGGCGCAACTCTCCAGCGTGAGAGTCTACGAAACGACCGATTGTTGGGCGGAATACGACGGACCCGATCGCTGACTTCGACACCCGTAATGGAGATCGAGATGAGCCAATCCGCAATCGTCCTCTTCTCAGGGGGCCAGGATTCCACGACCTGCCTCGCATGGGCGCTGTCGCACTACGATCACGTTGAGACGATTGGATTTGGGTACGGCCAGCGCCACGCGATCGAGATGGATTGCCGCGAGGCGGTCCGGTCCGGCGTCGCGGGCATCGACGGACGCTGGGAGGCGGGGCTCGGGCGCGATCACGTCATCGACCTGACAGTCCTCGGTCAGGTGAGCACCAGCGCCTTGACCGCGGATCTGCCGCTTTCGAAGAGACCCGACGGCCTCCCAGCCACGTTCGTCCCAGGCCGCAATCTGGTCTTCCTGACCTTCGCGTCGATCGTTGCGCATCAGCGCGGCATCAAACACGTGGTGACGGGCGTCTGCGAGACCGATTTCTCGGGTTATCCCGATTGCAGGGACGATACGGTGAAGGCGCTCCAGGTCGCCATCAACTTAGGAATGGAGGCGCGTCTGGTGCTCGAGACGCCGCTCATGTGGATCGACAAGGCAGCGACGTGGAAGCTTGCGGAGGCGCTGGGAGGTCGGGCATTCGTCGATCTGATCGTCGATGCCACTCACACCTGCTACCTGGGGGATCGAAGCAAGCGCCACGAATGGGGCTTCGGCTGCGATAAATGCGACGCCTGCGGGTTGCGGCGTGACGGATGGCGACGATATATGAGCGAGGCAGTTGAGCCGTACAGCAGGTGATTCGACATGTTCGGCAAGGGCAAACGTCCCAGCGACACTGGCTTCGGAGAACTCCTGGTCAAGCTCGACGGGTGGTCGATTCCGACGGACGCGCTCGATCGCGTGCACGATGGTGCGAAAGCCAGTCTCGCCGAGGTGAAGGCGCTAACCGAATACGAGGACGGCAAGGCTTCGCGCCTTCTGACGATCGCAGCGTTCTTGAGCGCCGCGGTCGCCGCCGTCTTCACCAGGTTCGCGACCGACTATCCTTGGCCGGGGTTTGGCGCGTTCGACACGGATCGTCTTTCGGCACTGACCATAACGACCTATGCCGCGTTCTTCGCCTACGTCCTACTGGTAACCATTTCCGTGTTGATCATCCTCAGCGCGGTCAAGCCGCGATTCAACATACCTAAGTCTTGGACATCCGGGTCGAAGGCCGATCGGCCGACGTCGATGCTCTTCTATAAAGGTATCCTGGACGTCACCGCTCCGACCTGGGGAGAAGCGTTCATCGGTCTCGGCACCAACAAGGGAGACGATCTGAAGGCATACTACGCTAAGTGCTATATCGCAGAATCCTACCTCATCGCGGAAAAAGTGGCGGACAAGCTCCGCCTGCTAAGTCCGGGTGTCGCCGCGCTGCAGGCCGCGATGTGGGTGCTTGTGGTCTTCTTCACCCTGACCGGCGCCAACGTAGTCCTGGTGAAAACTTCGAACGCCACCGCTGCGGCCCGTGTGTCGGCGCCCGTCACCTCACCCGCCGCACCCGTGGTGAACCCACCGGCCACCAAATCGAAAGGATGAGCGTTGAAGGCCCATCTCTTCACGGACGCCGACAATACGCTCTGGGACACGGATACCGTGTTCGCAGCGGCTCAATTGGAGATGCTGCGCGAAGTCGAAAAACTCACTGGCCGCACTGCGCCGGAAGACGAAGACCAGGGGTTGGCTTTCCTGCGCACCATCGATCAGAGAATTGCGACAGAGCACCCGGATCACCTGAGGTATCCGCCCGCATTGCTTGCGCAGGGACTGGCACTGGTGCTTGAGGGAGAGAGGGTCGAAGGTGCAGTCGCGCGAGTCACCGCACCAAACCTCGCGCCCACGAACGCGTTCGAACCCGCTCAGTCGCGGTTTTTGGACGCCATACGTCGGCTTCCGCCTCTGCGGAAAGGCGTTCGCGAAGGTCTCCTCGCCGTAACGCGGGCGCGGATTCCGGTCATGATCGTGACTGAGGAACGAGCCGAGCGTTGCCGAAAGTTCGCGACCGAACATCAGCTCGACGGTCTGATCGACGAGATCATTTCGGTCCGGAAGACGCATGAGGCCTACGCCAATCTCAAGCGGAAGGCCGGTCCCGGACGATGCTTCATGGTCGGCGACCAGATGGACCGCGATATCGTGGTGGCGGTCGCCGCGGGCTTCTCGACATTCTATTTTCCCGGCGGGTTTGCTCCGTACTGGGCTTCAGAACTCGATTCGAGCGAAACGACCCGGATTGACCGTTTCGATGCGATCGTGCCAGAAATCTTGGCCGCGGCGCGGATCAGGCACTCGACTTGACCGTCGTGACGGGTGACGGCCACAATTTTCCGACGCCGAGCATCGTTATGATCTGCGCAACCTTCTGACACCAAGTAGTGGTCGGCGCCGCTTAGGAAGCCACCATGGTTGCGCCACCGCCCGCGCTCTTCACTGGTGGCACCTTGAAAGTCACATTCATGGAACCGTCCGGGCTTACGTAAGTGCCCGAAGCAAGTATCGCGCGCTCGGTAGGGGTAAGCGGCCCCAATACGGGCCGGCGAGTCACAATTTCAACAATGCGGACAGCTTGGGCCTCATCGCTAAGGCCAGCCTCAGGCGGGATGCACTCGCTCATCGCCTGCCCGTCGACCACTCGGCAAATGGCAATGTGATCGTCGGGGCAGTTGACAACGCCGCCTGGCGGGTTGGGGCAATTACAGCTCGTCATGCTAGAAGGTCCTCCGCGCGCAATATGAATTTGTCGTCTCTCTCTTCGATGGCGAACGGGCGCAAGCTGTTCCCGACGGCAATACCGCGGAGCATCTGCAAGCCCTCAGCCGCATTCTGAAACGTCATCCGGGTCTCGCCCACCTTGGCGGTCAACTCCCCACGCGTCCACCCCTCGAACTCCACGGGCTTGCCGCCAATCTTGCTGATGGCGTTCGCGACGTGCCTGAAACTGGCGGACTTCGGCGTGGCAATCGAAGCAAGGCCCTGCGCCTGCTTCAGCTTGTTCTCCTCCGCCTGCAGGGCGGCCAGATATCCGTCCAGAGCGCCTTTCAGCTTCGTGCTGACCGTCCTTGCCGAACTGATGACGACGTAAAGCGACGTGTGGTCCTCGCGGTCCAGCAACTCCAGCCGCTGGTTGAGATCGTTGAGACACTCCAGCAATCGGGCAGACTCGGTCGATGCATTCGGCAACTCGGCGTGAATTTCGACTGGCAGTGCGCCAAACAGCGTCTTGATCTCGATCTTCGAGCCGAACCCCGCTCCCACCATCAGCGCGTGGATCTCGTTGATCTGCACCGCCTTCAGGAGATAGGCGTGTTTCTTCTTCGGCGGAGCTTGGGCCGCGCCGGGCTGTTCGGCTTGGGCGGCCTCGACGTCGACATGCAGGATCGTCACCTTCTCCTTCCAGAGCGGCATCCAATACGGGTTCGTCTCGGCGCCGACGAACCGAAGCCCGCTCAACAGCATGAGCGGATCGCGCGCCAGTTCCCACGCCGGGATCGCAAAATTTTGCTGCAGAAACCAACCGGCATAATGAACGCCGACAACGAGGCCGGTCGACAATTGGACAACCGGAGCTCCAGAGGTTCCACTAACACACGAGGCGTCATGCGGAAGCGCCGGGACATCGATGCCGGCGGTTTTTGCCGTCATGGGCCCGTCCACAATACAGCCGGGCATCAGGAGCTTCTTTCCGAAATTATTGCCAAACACCGCGGCGAGGGACTCCGGATCACTACGCGGATCCTTCGCGGGATAGCCGATCAGCGCAATCTTCTCCTTTACGCCTGGCATCCTTGCCGAAAAGGACAGGATATTGTCCTCGGCGACGGGGCGTTCCATTTCCAGCAGGGCAAAGTCGAAATAGGGATGGATAAGTCTTACTTTGACGCCAACTGCCGGATCTCCGTGCGCGCCGTCGGACGCGAAGTTCAACCAATAGGACGTTTCCTTCTTCTGCAGCATCAGCTGCGCAATGTGGCCCGTCACCGCTGCGAGCCTTGGCGCGACGGCAAACGCGGTTCCGATGAACTCCAGGTCCTTGTCTGAGCTTTCCAGCCGGGCTGTGGCTCGCACAGCACGCGCCAAAACGTCCGCGGCCCCAGCGAGCGGCTCGGACCAAATCGGGTTGTCGAGGCCCGGCTTGATCATCTCACCCTCGATCGGAAACGCGGGACGCAGGCTCGCCAGAACGATGGTCTCGAGCTCGGAGATTGCCCCAGGCCCGGCTTCGGCGGCACGGGGCGGAGGTAGGATGATCGCCATAGCTTATTGTGCCCCTCGCCTCATTTCTTCCTGGCCTTCTCGATTTCCGCCCAGCACTCCGCGTGGTTCTGCTTCAGATCGTCGATGATGAGATCGATGCGCGTCCCCGTATTGACCCAGGATGTCTTCTTTCCCTGATACTCGAATGTGCCCAGGCTGGGATCGCTCGACTTGTGAAGCGCTAGCACTTCCCAGCCATCATTGCACACGGCCGACCCCGACGACCCGCCGTCCGTGTCGGTAAAGTAGGCGAGATCGCGATCGTTCAAGAGCACGGCGAGGTTGTTGCGCATCGCCATCTGTTTTACGCCGCCGTTGGGATGCTGAATGATATTGACCGCCAGACGGCCGTTTTCAGGAAGCGCCAGCGGCCCGGCCCACAACGGCAGAGGTCGGCGCTTGGAATCTTCCTTCAACTCGAGGATCGCGTAGTCGAGCTTCTCGTCGACCGCACCAAGTGAGCCGACCGCGGCGACCGATCCGTCCAGCCCCTCGGCATCATAGTCGAACAGGACGGTCGCCCGTCGCGCCTGCAGGTCAATATCCTTCGCTTCGGGCTTTGGTGCCCCCTTGGCTCGCGCGCGGATGACGTGACAGTTGGTGATCACGTGCCGCGAGCTGATCAGCCAGCCGGTCCCGAACGCCTCCATAGGCTTGCCCGACAAATACATCTTCGGCTCGCCGTCCTCATGCAGCGGGACCTTCAGGCGCGCCGTCCCCTGTCCGACATGCATGGCACCGCTGAGAAAGCCGAAGCCAACCATGTCGCTCGTGAACAGGATGCGTTCGGGGATCGCTTCCTTTAACGTTTGTACCGGATCCGAGAGCGTCCGCCTTGCTGCGACCTGATCGGCGAGATCGCGAAAATAGGCCTTCCTAGCCGGCTGAAGCACCATAAATTCCGCGTTTCGCAACCATCGTTCGAACGGAATCTCCTCATCGAGGGGATCGGTGACGTTCAACTCGGTCAAATCCTTGAACAGTTGCTCGCTGGGGGCCCCGGCTTCGTCGAGCTCGGCGATGAATGCCAGGCTCAAGCCGGCCAGCAGATCGTCTCGTCGACCGGAAAGACCAAACTTGATGACCGACCCATGAATCTCGTAAATCTTGTCCATTGTGAAATAGGGCATCTCGATCTTCCGCGCTTGCGTGTTGACGGCAAGATCAGATCACCATCCGAATGGATCCGATCCAGCCTCCTCTTCTCGGCAGATCCCGGATTACGTGAATCTGATCTGATCGAATGACAGCAGGGGTTTGTGAGCTTCGCCTTCGCCGACGGTCTCCTCCGTATTGGCCAGTGGATCCAAAGCAGCCAGGGATCCGAAGCTGATCCCGCTACGCGCCTCGATCGATCGAATGGGCACTTGCGTTGCGACATTCAACTGAGGCGACACGAACTGCCCAAAGACAAACTCCTCCTCCGGCGGCAGATTCTGCTGCTGGCTCATCTCGTAACCGGTCGCGCATAGCCTGCCGGTTTGATCATGAATGAAGGCAATGACCTTCCAAAAGGCCACGGGAATGCGAACGCCGTCCCTTTCGGGATCGTCGGACGCGAAGTACGGGCCGGTAAAGACAGAAATCTTCATCGCGTCTTCGCGCGCGTGCTGCAGGGCGAAATCCTCAAGCGCCAGCCATATCGGAGCGTTGAAGGCCTGCATCTGCGGCGTCGCGTTCGTCACATGCATCGAATCGCTGTTGCCACGGCTGGCGGTGGCCGGCGTGCCCCATGCCGGGTCTTCACGCCGGGTCATGTGGCCACGACTGAATTTGGGCGGATCTCCGTAGCACTCATTCTTAATCTGTTGCGGCTTCGGAATGCGCGGGTCAAATTTCCAACTGCCTCGTCCGGTTCGCCTGGACTGATTTCCGTCGATGTTGCAGGCACTGACAATGCACATGCGCCGGCTCTTGCTCATCAACACGGAGAAATGCTCGTAGCGCAGCTCGGTCTCGGTCTTTCCGTCAAACTCAAATCGCAGAACATCTGCGGCATTCCGGACCACGGCCGGAAGCGCGACGTCGAACTCGCCATCGCCGAGGAAATCCGGTTCATAACCAGCTCGGTCGCGGAAGTCTTCGGCAGTCGCCTCGAACTCGTCGGCCTCGTCATCAGACGCATCCGGCACGCTTGATGGCGCAAAGCTCGGCCTTGGCTGCGCCGACCGCGTGTGGTCAAGCTCGATCGAAACCTTGACGGTGAGCGGAATGCTCAAGGTCGTCGAAAATGGCCGCAGCGGCACGGCGTTTGCCGGGCTGAGCTTGGACGTCGCCGTCACCCCGCTTTCGGGAGTCGCGGGGCGCCGCCGCCTCGCCGCGCGGCCGGACAGCACATCCTCGAGCAGCTGCTTCACCACGTCCGCCCGCACCGCATAGTTCGAACTCAGAAAGGCGCCGCCGAAATGAAGTCCGAGTGCCTCGCCCTCCTGTTCATTGGCGATCACGACGGAACCGGAATTTCCTCCGAGTGTCGTACAATTGTGCCAAATCCGGTTGGTCTCGACACGCGTGACCGCGCCAGGTGCCAGCCGCTTCTTGTTATAGACGTCGCCGTAGATCCGCTGCATCAACTCGGGTTCGGGAATCCGGCTATCAAAGGCCGGATAGCCGATCGTGGAGACATTAGCGCTCGGAGCGATATGCGATGCGAGCACGATCGGCTTTGCGAGCTTCGAATTCCCCGAGACCAACGCGACTTCGAAAAACGCAACGTCCGGGCCGGACGTATCCGCGATATGAAGAGGCCTCACGAGGTTGAAGATCAGCTCATTGTTGCTGTCGACTTCCTCCAGAAAATCCACCGCCCCGGCCATGGGACCGCCCAGCCCCATTCTGAACGAAAACCCCTCCCCACGCCGTAGCGCGAACTTCAATGCCACATGACGATTTGTCACGATGACACCGTCTCTGACCAGCCACCCCGTACCAACCCAGCTCATTTCGCCGCGGATCAGGTTGATCCGGCCCACCGCAGGGATCGCGGCGTCAAGCAAGGGCTTGGCCGCGCGCAAGCGCTCGAACCACGTCTCGCGCTCGGCCGGATCGCGAATGTCCAGGTCCGTCGTGTTGTTCTTGATTGCCAGGACCGGTCGATCTTGACGCATCGCTATGCTTTCCGCCTCGACCGCGAGCCTGACCTCTTCCTCCGGCAGCTCTAGAGCAAGCTCCTGCTCCGGCATCTTGTCCATGCTTTCCGCAGCGAGCTTGGGATCGTTCTCCCGTATCGACTGGTTAAAGCGGCGTAGACGTTCAAGTAACTGCTTGGTGTCGGTCCTTTTGAAGTCAGTCATAGTCCCGCTTCCAATGATTAAAGCATCGACAACCGCGCCTTGCGTTTATTTTATCGATCATCTATCTTAGCTAGAATATTGTCCAGCGTTCGGAATGCTCCATATTCATTTCATGCGGTCTGAGCTCATTTGTCGAAGCGAGGCTGTTCAAGTGTCTGGGGATCAGGCTCGCAAGAGTTGCCGTGCCGATTCGAGATTGCAGAAAAGTCCGACGTGGCGCTCCCTAGCGGAACGTGGCGCTCCCTAGCGGAACGGTGATAACTCCCAAAAAACAATGGGTTTGCCAGTTTACTTGCCGCCAAATCCGCCATTGAACCACAATGGATATTTCCACGATTGGGAACTCTCCGGATTGGTCTGTGGCCAAGAGAAACTGAAACTGCAGTGGATCTGCGCGCTCAAGGTCATGGGTCTTCATGTATCTGGCGGCAGCATCGTCCCGTTTTTTTGAGCCTTGAGCGAGATGGGAAACAGTCCGGACGCATCAACCCCGGAGACGCCGATTGAACACCCGGCTCGACTGAGGAATCCACGGTAAAGTTGCATCAATCAAGCGGGATTGAGGGGCACAGATGAGGAAGCAGGAAGCCGACGGGCCGTTGCGCGTGAGCGTTATTGCCGGCACGCGCGTGGTGCTAATGGCGATCGACATCGCCCCCGCGGATCGTGACGGCCTCAGGGGGTTTGCGTTTCAGGTCTCAAGCGGGGGACAGACCCATTGGCTGACCGGCACCAAGTATTTCGAGATTCTCGTTCCAAATCCCGTGCAGGGAGCCAAATACTCGACGCTTCAACATCCGATCCAGAGCTTTCTCTGGTCCGACTACGAAGCCAAGCCCGATACCGAATACGAATATACGATCATGGCGATGTACGGCGAGCCCGGGGCGCTCGATCCAAGACACAAAGTCACCGTCCAGGTTACAACCGAAAAAGAAAACGACGGCAAGCACGGCATCTGGTTCAATCGCGGCGTGGTTGCAAGCCGCGCCTACTCGGTCCAATTCCAAAACCGCGAACTGACCGAGGAAATGTATAACCAGGTCGACGACAAAAACCGGGTGACCGAAGAAACGTCGCAATGGCTCTCGCGGGGACTTGAGGAAGCCTGCGTCGATTATATCAACGGCGTCCCGCGCGGAGAGATGCTTCGCGTCGTCGCTTACGAGTTCACATACCTACCTTTGCTGAACGCGCTCAAGGCGGCCATCGGCCGCGGCGTAGACGCTAAAATTATCTACCACAAGACCAGCGCGAATGACGGCGCGATCGACGAAGTCGATCTTCCGCGCTCAAATTTGATCGAACGGACACGGCCGCAAACGCCGCATAACAAGTTCATGGTTTGGCTGGATAAAAACGAGCGTCCAAAAGCGGTCTGGACGGGGTCAGTAAACTTCACCCCCTCCGGCTTTCTCGGGCAGACCAATGTCGGGCACGTCGTCACCGACGGCAGCAGCGACGCCTCTGCGATTCCGAACAAATATTTTGAATACTGGAAGGACTTGTCGGAGAATCCGGCCGGAATACCGGCGCGTGAAGCCGCGATACGCCTCACGCCAAATCCGCCGAATGTCGTGCCGGAGGAGCCCGTGACGGCATTCTTCTCTCCGCGTATCGCCGACAATCTTCTCGACTGGTACGGGAAGCGGATCGAGGACGCGCGGACCTCATCGATGTTCACCGCGGCCTTTACCGTCGATCCCATCCTTCTTCGCTCGCTTGGCAAACAGCAGGATTCCATGCGTTTCGTGCTGCTCGAAAAGCCCGCGACAGCGGACGCGCGCAAGGCCGAGCGGGACAGCCGCGGCCGTCTCATCATGTCGAACGGATCGGTGCTCGGGAAGGTCACGAAGACTTCATTTAAAAAAGAGAAGGGCGCGGGCGGAACGAAACTCGTTCCCATTCCGAATTTCCCGCTCGAAAAATGGTTCGTCGACGAGGAATTGGCGCGCAAGGACGGCAAAGGGTTCGTATTCTTCGTTCACACGAAATTCCTCCTGATCGATCCGCTGTCGGATGACCCGCTCGTATGCACGGGCTCGGCCAATTTTTCAGGCGCTTCACTCACAGCGAACGACGAGAACATGCTCTTCATACGGGGCGACACCCGCGTCGCCGATATCTACATGACGGAGTTCGACCGCATCTTCCGTCACTTCTTTTTCCGGATGACAGCCAACCGCGCGGCGATGAATCATGAGGATGAGGAGGAAGCGAAGAGAAAAGCGGCCATCCTGGACACCGGCGCGCTGTGGATTGCGCCTTTCTTTCAGGATGAAAATTTCAAGTGCATCCGCAGGCTCATTTTTTTTCGCGGACCGCAATCTGACCTGGGCGCCCCAGGCGGCGCGCGACCCCGATGTATTCGACAATGAAGAGCAGCGCGCCAAGGACAAGCGCGCCGCGGCAAAGGCGCGCAGGGACGCCAAGAAGGCGGCGGAGGTAGAAGGCGTCCCCAAGAAGAAAAAAACGGTCGCTAAAGCGGTGGAGAAAAAAGCCGTGAAGAAAAAATCGAAGAAGGCTGTGAAGAAGAAGACCGTAAAAAAGAAGAAGGCGGTCAAAAAGAAGAAAGCCGTAAAAAAGAAGAAAACCGCCAACAAGAAAGCGGCCAGCAAGAAGCGAGGGTGACGGCGAAAGCAAAGGGTAGACCCTGTACGCAGGATTGACGGAGTCCACCAACGGAAAGTGGTCTCTTCTCAGCATTAATGGCAACCACCGTCTGTGTTTCTGCGTGAGCCGCCGCCAGTCGAGAACAACGCGCTGATGACCTTTGCCAGAATGAACAGGACCTGCGCTTTGCTTCTCGGCCTTGTCGCGGCCGGGTGGATGCTGCCTGCTTTCAGCGACAGCGGAGACGCCTGGCCGGTCAAACACAAGCTGCTCGGAAAGGACGGCGGCAAGGCCAAGGATGTCAGCGGCATCGCCTGCGCGGCCGCGCAGGGGTTTCCGCGTTCTTGCCTTGTCATCGATGATAACGTGCAGGACGCGCAATTCGTCACCGTTACCGACGGAGAACTCGTTGCGGGCAGCACGGTCAATCTGATTGGCGACAAATTCGAGGGCGAGGCGCTTGAGCTTGACGGCGAAGGCGTTGCCTTTGCCGGCGGCCGCTATTACGTGATGGGCTCGCACGGGCATCCGCGGGACAAGAAGGGCAAGCTAAGCGCTGAAGAAATCAAGGCGCGTATCTCCGCAAGCAGCCAGATCGTCCGCTTCCGCGCCACGGGCGAAGACGGCACTGCTTCGGAGATCGAGCGCACGCCGAGGCTGAGAGATATCATCACGGCGGAGCCTCTGCTTGCTCCTTTCATGGACCAGCGGCTAGAAAACAATGGTCTGACGATCGAAGGCGTCGCGATCAAGGATGATCTCGTGCTGCTGGCCGGATTTCGCGGCCCGGTTCTGGACGGCAACCGCGCCGTCGTTCTGTCGGTCCGTATCGATACCCTGTTCGGCGGATCAGGAACGACCCACCAGGTTTTCCGGCTGCCTTTGGGAGACGGCCGCGGCGTGCGCGACCTCGCGGCGTTTGAGAGTGGCATTCTTATT
This sequence comes from Bradyrhizobium sp. S3.2.6, assembly GCF_040546885.1. Classification (NCBI taxonomy): domain Bacteria; kingdom Pseudomonadati; phylum Pseudomonadota; class Alphaproteobacteria; order Hyphomicrobiales; family Nitrobacteraceae; genus Bradyrhizobium; species Bradyrhizobium sp. S3.2.6. The sequence continues at coordinate 23,726 of NZ_JBEPOS010000003.1, forward strand.
CTCGCGGGGCCTGTCGAGAACGGACCCGGGGCGTACGCGGTCTACGCCTGGGACGGAGAAAGCGAGAATGTCCGGATGCTCGCCGAACTGTCTTCCTTCGATCCCGAGCGGAAGCCCGAGGGTCTCCTGCCGCTGGACCGAACCCCATCCGGACTGCGCGTCCTGATCCTCTTCGACAGTGAAAAGGAGGGCGCGCCGACGCCGGTTGAGATCGAGGCCCCGTAATGCCGCCGCTTCACAGTGAAACTTTTCGGATGTCACGCCCCGGAGGAGCCATGAAAACGATCTGGTTACCAATCCTGGCGCTCGCGCTGCCCTGCGAACAGGCCTTCGCCTGGGGCCAGGAGGGTCATTCCATCGTCGCCGAGCTTGCGGAGCATCGGCTCGACCCGCCGAGCCTTGAAAAAATCCGGTTATTGCTCAAGTCGGAGATTCCGGGAGCAACGCAGGATACAAGCGTATCGCTGGGGTCAATCGCCAGCTGGGCCGACGACTACCGGGCGGAGCATGATGAGACCCGCAACTGGCATTTCGTCAACATTCCACTGGAACGGGGCACCTACGATCCGCAGGTCGACTGCAAGCCGGACCCTAGAAACGGCGAATGCATCATCAGCGCGATCGAGCGGAACCGGGTTCTTCTCGCCGATTGCGCGAAAACGCCGACCGAGCGCGCACAGGCGCTCAAATTCCTCGTTCATCTCATCGGCGACATTCACCAGCCGCTGCACGATACCGATCACAACGACCATGGCGGAAACGATGTCGTCGTGACGTTTTTCGGCAAGAGCGTGAAGTTGCATGCGATCTGGGATACCGACATCATCATGCACACGGTCTTCGCCTGGGGCGCGTATGTCACCCGGCTTGAAACGACGTGGTTTCCCGGACGCGACGTGACGGGCCTCGACGCCGGGTCCCCGGTCGACTGGGCGCTTGAGGCGCACCAGTTTGCGCGGGAAACCGCTTACCGGATTCCTGACGGCGGCGCGCTGGAGATGAATTACTACACTGCAGCGCTGCCGGTTGTGGACCGTCAGCTTGCGGTCGCCAGCATGCGGCTCGCGAAGTATTTGAAGGATACGCTTAAACCGACAACCACTTGTCCCTGATTTTTGGACCCGGCATGCATGGGAGGCCCGGAATGAAGCGTTGCAGCATGATCGCAGTCGCGGCTCTGACCGCATATGCGACCGCCACCACCGCTCGCGCCGAAACCTCCACCGAATGCACACCAAACGCGCTCTGCTACTGCGTTCAGAATGACCTCAAGGGCGTGATCGCTATCCGCGTCGACGAAATCCGCACCCGCATCTCCGCGCAGCGTCAGCAGGGGAAAGCCATCGGATATCTCAGCATTCCGATTTCAACCATTCAAGGCAGCTATCTTCCCGTCAACGTCAAGATAGCGGCGCAGACGAAAGAGCGGGTTGAGGAGCGTTTCGGTCCCCGGTCCCTGTGGCTCCTGAACACCGCCGCGAAGGAGTTTTCGCTGCCCGGGACCGCGAAAGGCGAGGACTACATGCTGATGTGGACGCGCGTCCTCGAAGGCAGTGACGGCTTCGGCCGCGATTTCGATTTCATATACTTCGCGGGACCTTCCGATTTCGCGCAGTATTTTTCCTTTGACGGCCGGACCGATCTGGAAAAATTGGAACGCTTTTACGATGGTCTCGCCAAGACCGACAGCAAGCTTGCTGAAATCAAGAAAACGGACTTCCGAAACTATTACGGGCTGCGCGCGTCCGTAGCTTTCAGCTTCGGATCTCACGACGAATGGAACATTGTGCGGACGATCAATGCCAAGCGGACGGCGAAGAAAGACGGCGAGGATGCCTTTGGCATCGCAAAGCAGATCGCCGTCATGTTCAACGGCACGAGCGTGGCCCCCGGCCTGTTCGATGCGCCCAGCGCAACAGGCAACGAAGGACAGTGCCCTTTACCGAAGAAATGAAGCCTCCCCGGTCAGATCAGATCCGGATCGGAAATTAGAGAGAGAGGCAAGGCCTGGCCGGGAACGTCTTCCTCTGACGGTGGTCATTTCCTCAGGAGCCTTTCGGAAAGACTTTGAATGGCTCCCACTGAATTTCCGCAACTGCCGCAATTTGCGGGTATGTTGACCCGTCTCGGCGCTCACCAAGACCATGCATGGGAGCCCCTCCCATGGAAGGGCGTCTTCAACAAAGTATTACTATTCGATCGTTGTACCGGCCTAACGCTGGAAGGCGCGTATTCCGTGTAATGAGAACAGAAATCCTCTAGAAAAAGAGTATTAAATTTCTCCATCTGGCTGGTTCGTCATGGCATCGCCTTGGACGCCGTATGCATGCATAGTGCCTGGTAAGGGAAAGACCGGCACCTGCGCTGCTATGAAAGTCGCTCATCACGTTACTCATACGCAACCGGCGTTGCGTATCCTAGAAGACAATAAGATCACCCGTGGTTTGATCTACGACGAGTGCGCACTCAATGACTCGCGGACGACTGTAGTCTGGCTCTCGCCTAATGAGTGGTACTGGGGCTCCCGATACGGGAGTGTACAGTTCACTTACGATTTCGAGCATTTGATCAAGGGGCGAAAGATATATTGGGTGGAAGTCCAAACGGGCTATAAGCCGCATGCCTGCCGATTTCTCATTACAGACCAGAACGTCAAACACCTTCCTGTCCAGCCCTACGACGCAACCCGGGAGGAAGGACCGCTACGGCATGTTGATGGGGTCTGGTACTGGAATCATACTTACACCGGTGAATTCCTCTTGGAGGCTAGCCTACTTCTGAATGATTGCGGCAAAGTCGACTTTATTAGACATCATGCGCAGCTATGTTCAATTGGAGGATGCTATGAGCAAGGAAAGGAAGGCGATGGAGCCGCAGGCCGAGTTATCGCGTACATTTTGTCTCGTGACACACAGGCAAGCGATAAGCCGCTTATCATAACCGATCCCAAGAAAGCACTTTCGACGGCTATCGAGCGCGGGTTGTCGCAAATCTGCATGGCGCTTGAAGCGATCTCAGGCAAACTGAATGGACCTTTGAAACTCGATGGAAGCGTCGACTCTGCTTTGCGGGCGGCGTTACTCCAATACGCCGAGGGCGAACGCAAGGCAGCCACCGAAACAGCAAAACTGATCGGCTCGGACAAGCTGTTCCGGGAAAGGCTTGGCGCCATGGTCGAAGGGCACTTTGGCTTAAAAAGCGATGTTCTGGCAGCCGAGTTGAAGAAGGCGAAATGAAGCAATTATCCATCGATGAGCTGCATTCGCTCCGGCTTCGCATTTTCGACAACGCGGAGAGCTTACACGTTCCCAACTTCACAGATTGACGACAAACAACATGCCGGTCGCATCACCACTCTTCACCAGTGTTCCAATTCCCGCTGGCGCCACCTGGACGCTCACGACGCTAACGGGTTTGATGCTCGATGAGGCAGAGACACTTTATGGCCGCCGCGACATGGACTGGACTCTTCTGGGCGTCGAATTCTACGAAAGTGCCACGAAACCTCAAATTTCGTTTCCCGGAAGCCGAAAGCACGTTGTTATTCGCCTCACGTCAGACACTGCTAACGATTACGACCATGCCGTATGGCAGCTAGCTCAGGAAATTGTGCATCTCTTAGCTCCAGTCGGATATGGCGAGGCTAATAATCTCGAAGAGGGGCTCGCGACCCATTTTGCGATCAATACCGTCCATCACAACGATAAGACACGATGGCAGTCGTTCTGTTCTGGTATGCGAGACCCAGTATGTGCTTACGCGCAGCCGCTTGCCGATTGCGAAGCGCTACTCCAGCTGGACTCAGATATCATCAAGAAATTGCGGAGGTCGCAGTCATACCTGAGTCGGGTCACAGCCGGGCAAATCCTCCAACTGGCGCCCGCCTGTGACCCTTTGCTTGCGGCGCGCTTAACTTCGAATTTCTGACAACGAGCCCGACTTTTCCCTCTGATAACCAGACGAAAGCAGGACTGCTGCAAAGCAGCGGTCTATATCCGCATCCCAGCTGCTCTCTTTCCGATGCTGCTCAGATGGCAGGGCAAGAGTGGTCAACTTGCTTTCCCTGCTTTCGCAACAGAACCTGAGAGAGCTTTAGTAGCGTCGGCGAACAATTGCTGATGGGGAAGCGGAGCTTGCGCGCTCTCCGCTCCCTGTTCGGGCCACGCCTATGCGAGTTCGACTGCCGGTCTCTCGCAGGAGAGCTGTCTCTCCCCCACCAACAAATTTTCAACGAGCTACCAGTTTACGCGCTATCTATTTTACATCCGTTGAGCGGAGCGGATGGCCTGGGATGGCAGGATTGGCGGACACAGTTCGCCCCCGAACCTCTTGCGAGATGCGGGGGTCTACTGTGTATGATTGGCCGCCTAGAATGGCGCGATTGAATCCTACCACGAAGTAAGATGCTGGCGCGCGATCGTCATTCTATTGATCCGATTCATACCCTCTAACTGTAGCATCGATGAAAGCGGCGCCAGGGCGTGGTTGTGGATAATAAATTCAGCACGCCCGGCCGGTCGCCTTCAGCGCCGCGATGACGGCGGGCAGCAGGTCGAGCTTATGCGAAGGTTCTCCCACACGACATGCCCGTTTCGTTCGCGCAACGTCAGCGTATTTCCCTGAATCTGAAAGTCCTTCGCGGGATCGTCTAACGTCACCGGCTCGACCGTCGTTGACGGCCGTCGGGCGCCGAACATCGGCATGTGCTGAGCAATCCAGATACAATACCAGATGAGAATCGTCTCCGGCGACGCTTCGTCCATTTCAGCGAACGATGCAGCCGGATCATTACGGGTCAGGCTGTATGCGCGCCGCGCCGCGTCGAGCAGTCCGATTTCCGGGCCGTCGTCATGTGCCGCGCCCGGCTCCGGCCAAATCTTCATCGCCTCCGCTCGATTTACCTGCAGGTCCGCGTAATCGAGCAATCCAGTCTCACCTGGCGCCGTTGTGTGGCTGTTCAAGCGCCCATCGTCTTTCAAGAACCAGTACGTAAACTGCGCATGCGTCCAGTAGCCCGGCTCGTCGACCGGCTTCAGCGGCCCGCGGCGACGCGGCCTCATTATCGGCCGGCCCCACACCTTCAGCCGGCCGGTCGAGAAGTAGTCCATCACTTGTTTGGCGACGTGCTCCCATGCCTTCTCCTCGTTGTCACCGACATGACTTTCGAGAAGGTCCGGACGGATATGGAAAAACAGCTCGCGTATGGTCCAGTCGGGATAGGTCTGGCGAGCATCTCGTTCGGCCTCAGCTGTCAAAAGATCACCAATACGCTGCACCAGTTCGTCGCTGATAATAAAGCGACGTGTATCGCTCTCTTCGTGCTGGCGCTTCATCTCAACGAGACGCTCGACGGGATAAGAGCCTTCGTCTGAGTCAATGATCTTATGATGTTTGCGGCACATGCCGATCAGGTTTCCATAAGCGTGCCGCTCCTCGTCGGTTTGGTGGTCGTCAAACCGCGCGGCAGTCCGCTTCTCTCCCTTGATGTGACACACTTCTCCGACGACGACGCCGTCTACGACCAACTCCTGACCACAGTCGGCGTGGGCGCACAGGTTGTGCGACAGCGCGAAGACGCGCTTGATCGTTGGTAACGAAGGTCCGGCCACTCAGTCTCCCATCCCCACTCGGCGGCCCGCCAGTAATTAGGCCGCCTCTGCCGAAATGCGAGTTTAGAACGCCTCTTCTTCCTCCACAATATCCTCATCCGCCGCCAGCTCCGCGCCCACACGCTCCGGGCGGTTGGCACGGGCGCCGCGTCAGTCCTCGTCGCCGAGCACATGCTGCAAGCGGGCGTACTCAGTCATTACCGTGAGCTTGTCCATGGGTATCACGACCCCAACGTGCGTCACAGCATTTCGCGCGGGCGACACGCGAATGAATAATTCCTGCAGATATTCTCTGCGCACAAACTTGGACACGAAGTGCTTAAAATGATCTCTACGGTTCATGACCTCAAGCAGGTCGCCGAGTTCTGCGTAGTAGATCAAATCGGGCAACTCACGCCGACCCTCATTGATCCTCTTTTGCTTCGTCTCTTGCCACCGCAACACGGTATCCCTATGGAGTCTGCTTTCCCAGCCGGAGCCATACTCTTTCGTCATGACTTTCTTCACGAGGCGCCGCAGGCGGCTCTCGATGCGGGCGACATACGGGGAAGCGCGTCCCGCCTCTTCAAATTTCTTCCTCATCAGGATCTAGAGCCCTGCCTCTTCCATCATCTCGTCGAGAGCATCGGGCGGAAAGTCGACCAGCTCGGCCCTAAAGCCTCGGTCCAGGTGGAACTTTGTCCGCGCTGTGGGGTCGGCGCAGTAAGCGCGGAGAGATTAATCAGGTCCTTAAACGCTGCAGATGCTATGGAAGCGGCAGACGCAATAGAGGTAGCAGAACCGTAGTGAAAAGGGGGCGTCATGCCGTCGCGCGGTCGATTGGATACGCGAGCCGTTACCACGACCGAGATTGAGGCGGCGCTCCCTAGGGGAATCGAACCCCTGTTTCAGCCTTGAGAGGGAGCCAAATCGATCCGCTTGATGATCGTCCTGAAGAGAGTTCGGCGATAGAGAGCCATCGATGTCAATCCCGACTCATCTGCACGAGCCGGTGACCGCACCAGTTTCGCACCAGAAACGATCCAACCGCAGCGGAACGAACGCGATCGGATTGAAACAAAAGACAGCAACATCAACGAATCCGATCGTTTATCCCGCCGCTCATAACGGTCTGGTTGCTGGTTGAAGGCGTGCCGCACACATCAGGAAATCGTTCGCCCTTGATTTTCGACTCGGCCAGCCTTTTTTACCCCGCGGCTTGGAAGGCGCCATTACGTCGCACGCTTGAACGCCGCGTAATAGCTCGCCACTAGATGGTCTTCTTTTCTGCTCAGTCTTCAAGGATATTCCTCTGGTCAACCGCCAATTGCGGTTGCCCAGCTGAAGTCGTAGTGAGCGCTCAACAACTTCATTGCGACAACAGCGACGAGAACGCAGATGATTTGCAACAGCGTTCTGGTCGAGAACGCTCTATTGAAGAGTGTCATCATGCCGCCTCTAGCGCTGGTGACCGAGCCGGATTCCGAGCTTGAGGGCCTTTTGGCGGAGTGAGCCTTCGGAGCGCTTTGTGAGCTTCGCGATTTTTGCAACGGGCGTCTTTGCTTTCGAATGAGCGCGCAGCTCTTTCACGTCAGCCTTTGTGTATTCACGACGCACAGTTTTCTTCTTTGTAGCCGACTTCTTTGCGTTCTTCGCCACTTTTAGCTCCTCGACTCGAGAGTGGGCGTACTAGCACAGCCGCATTGAGGCGCAACTCTCGATCAGTTGACTCTCTATCCTGGTCCGGGCGCGCTCTACGCAAGTGGGCCAGCTCACAGTTGGGCTAACGCAACCTGTGATATAGATTGGCTTTTGGTGCACTTTTGGGGATGGTGTGAATGCCGAAGAATATTGTGATCTTTTCCGACGGCACAGGTCAGGCCGGCGGCATCAATTTCGACGAAGCACGGACGAACGTTTACAAGCTCTACCGCGCCTGCCGCGTCGGCCCGGACACGAAGGTCGAACCATCCGAACAGGTCGCCTTCTACGATGCCGGTCTCGGTTCTGCGTCCGATGGCGGTCATTTCAAGATTGGCTGGATGCGGTGGCTTTACAATCTCGCCAGCATGGCGACGGGCCTCGGGATCACTCGGAACATTGTCGATTGCTACGCCGCGATCATCGCCCTGTATGAGGAAGGCGATCGGATCTTCCTGATCGGTTTCAGCCGGGGTGCCTACACGGTCCGATCGGTTGCAGGGGTCATGACCCATTGCGGCGTCCCGCGCCATATGCCCGATGGCTCGCCCTTGCGCCGCGACCCAAAGAGCATCCACAAGCTGGCCGAGCATGCGGTCAAGGATGTCTATCAATTCTGTCCATCCTACTCGCGCAAGATTCTTGGATACCGGCGGTTCCTGCTGGAGACTCGAGATGCAATCGCCGCACAATTTAGACAGCAGTACGGCAGTACAACCACCGTCAACGGCGCCGAGCACGCGAACGTCTTTCCCTACTTCATCGGCGTGTTCGATACTGTCGCCGCCCTCGGCCACAAATATCTGGGCGCGGCGCTCGTGACCTCCGGCATTGCGCTACTGATCGGGTTGCACTGGCTCGGTGGCTTCCTTCAGCCGGTCTTTCCATGGGCCGGATGGGTGGCCTGGATTCTGAGCTACCTCGGCATCGCCACAGCGCTGATTGCTTTTTTCATGAACTATCTGAAGATCGCGCCATCCTTGCCCGGCTATGGATTCTGGAAGCGCCTCCAGACGGTGCATCTCGCTCCGCCGAAGCACAAATTCTACGACACGACCCTCAATCCGAGGGTGGGCTACGCTAAACATGCGATCTCGATCGACGAGAACCGCGCCGATTTCAAGCGCGTCACCTGGTCGCCGACGGCCGAGAAGCAGGACAAACGAGACGTGCACGACAATCTTTTCTTCGAACAGGTCTGGTTTTCGGGCGTGCACGCCGATGTCGGCGGCGGCTATCTCGAGAACGAGGCTCGGCTCTCAGACGTCGCGCTCAACTGGTTGCTCGCCGGAGCTTCGCTCATCCCTGGCGGCCTGAAACACGACGGCAGTGTGCTACGGCTGTCGCCCAATCCCGCGGGTCCCCAGCACAATGAGCAGGCGGGAGGCTTCCTCAAGGCTGGGGTTCGTGACCTGCCGATCGACCCCGAGACGGAAGAATCGAGATCACCGATGCACAAATCGGTCTGTCGGCGTTTCGAAGCAGCGTCCGTTCTTCTCTACGATCGCATGGCGGCCTACCGCCCGGACAACATGAGGGTCCACGTCGACTTCAAGCATTATTTCGATGGGAGCGCGGCGCAGCTGCCCCAATGCGTCGCCGATGACATTGAAAAGAAGTGGGAAGATGCCGGCCATGTCGGGCGGCTCTGACCCAGATACAACAGTGAGGAAGCGGTTCTGTCGGGCAGCCTTCGAGACGCCTTTGGCCTCCGCGGAGACGAGGAGAGCACATCACAATGCCGAGAGTGCGCTCGCCGCCCGGCCGTCAAAAACACCGTTTGAATAACCGTTTTAGTTCGGTCCTCTCAAACGGTTTCTCTCGCTAAGGTCTTGATTTGTATGGTGGGCGCACCAGGGCTCGAACCTGGGACCCGCTGATTAAGAGTCAGCTGCTTCATGAGGAGAGTCAGCGAGACCTTCGGGGATGACATTTCCGGCTCGTTAAGCGAGCGAGCCGCTTCGGCACCAGTGTGGTCCGACTGAATCGTGACGGACGGTCGATTCAATCACGAGGACGGCAAGCGAGCTTATCGATGGTCAGCCGTTCATAGCGAACTGGTGCCAAGCGTGTATCGACCAAAAAGAGAGTGCTTGTGACGGTGCCGGCGTTTCCCTGGGTTTGCAAGATCGCCCGAGAGCTGCCTGTAGGGATCTCGCCACCGGCTTCTCCGGCCCTCGACGCTCTTACGAGCTCATCCCTTTTACTTCGCTCCAGCATCCGATTCCGCGCCGAATGCATAGTCGCCTTTCCGCTCAAGGGGCGCCCGAGCATGATGCTCGAGATGACTGCCGATGTGAATCGAAAATTGCCCTTGCAGACAAATCCAGACGAGGCGATCTTACGCCTCGCGCGCGTACTTGCCCGCCTGGCCGCGAGGGAAGATCATGAAAGAGAACTCGCCAATCGAAACGAAGGGGAAAAGGGCAACGATTTATGCTCGGTTTTCGACGGATCTTCAGAACGAGCGTTCGATTGAAGATCAGCTTTCACTTTGTCGAACCTACGCTGAGCGCGAGGGCTTAACTGTTATCCGCACCTACGAAGATCGTGCACGTTCGGGCGGGTCGATCATGGGACGCGAAGGCCTTCTGCGGATGTTGGATCACGCGCGAGAGGAATCCTTTGACGTAGTGGTCGTCGAGGCGCTCGATCGCCTTTCTCGCGACATGGAAGACCTCGCCGGTATCCATAAACGGCTCTCTTTTCTCGGAATCGAGATCCGAGCGGTACACGAAGGCGTCGTTAACACCGTACTGGTTGGCCTTCGCGGTCTGGTCGGGCAACTCTATCGTGAGGACAACGCGCACAAAGTGCGTCGCGGTCTAGCGGGACGGGTCAAGCAAGGTTTGGCCGGCGGCGGCCTCACGTACGGATACGCCGCAGTCGCGGGAAGAAGCGGTGAACGTGTGATCCTCGAGGCCGAAGCACAAGTCATCCGACGCATCTTCCAGGAATACGTGAGTGGGCGAACGCCTCGCGAAATTGCCCACGATTTGAATAAGGAAAGGGTTTCTGCTCCGCGAGGAGGCGCATGGAATGCATCAACCATCAACGGCAATCGTGAGAGAGCTGCCGGAATTTTGCAGAACGAGCTCTATGTCGGCCGTCTCGTCTGGAACAAAGTTAGGATGGTGAAAGACCCTGACACGGGAAAGCGACTGTCGCGACCAAATGCAAGGAGTGATTGGCAGGTAGCCGAAGTGCCCCATCTTGCAATTATCGATTCAGAATTGTTCAGGGCTGCTCAGCAGCGCAAACAGGAGCGCAGTTGCACGCATCCGAGTCATCAACGTCGTCCCCGTCGAATGCTGTCTGGCTTGCTCCGCTGCGGTTCATGCGGCTCGGGCATGGCAACGAATGGGCGGGACAAATCGGGGCGTGTTCGCATTCGCTGCTCGGCTGCGACGGAGAGCGGCATGTGTCCTGATGCCAAGACTTTCTATTTGGACACCGTCGAAAGTGCGGTTCTCAGCGGACTGAAGGCCGAATTGCGCGCGCCGAAGGTTATTGCGGAGTACGTAAGGACATATCTCGAGGAGCGGAAGCGCCTCACGGCAACATCAAATGCAAAACGGCAACGCCTTGAGCAGCAGCTTGGTCAAATCAACAGAGAAATCGAACGACTGGTAGATGCGATCGCAAAAGGGCACGGCGATCCCTCTGTTCTCGGACCACGGTCGACTGCTTTGGATGCCGAACGAAAGCGGATAATCCAAGCGCTGCAGAACGAACCAACTATCCCAAAAGAAGTCGCGCTGCATCCGGCTGTCCTGAACCGGTATGAGGAACAGCTCAATCGGCTGGAAGACGCATTGGGGAAAAGTGTCGCAACCGGCGACGCGGAGGCCGCAGAAGCCATTCGAGACCTTGTCGATACCGTCACGGTGTTTCGGGATCCAGCCAGATCAGGCGGAGTAGCGGTCGAGATAGCCGGGCGCCTAAATGCCCTGCTCGGAGAAGCCGCCTACCCCAACCGAGTAACGGGAGTGTGGGGAAAGGTGGTAGCGGGAGAGGGACTCGAACCCCCGACCCCAGGATTATGATTCCCGTGCTCTAACCAGCTGAGCTACCCCGCCACAGGGGTCGCGAGGGCCTGATAAGGCCGAACTCGCGAACGCGCGGCATATAATGAAGGGGGCGGCGGGAAGTCAATCCGCCTTCGCTTCCGCTTTCGCGAAAGCTTCGGCGGGACAGGTCCGCGTGGGGACAGATCAGCCTGTTTTGGGCCGAACTCTCCGCCGAATCCGTCATGGCCGGGCTTGTCCCGGCCATCCACGCCTTAATCTGCGGTCCCAAGAACGTGGATGCCCGGGACAAGCCCGGGCATGATGACAGCTGGGTAGGAGCTACGCCCTACTTCGGCTTGACCGTGGGGTCGCCGCCGGGGCTGCCGGGGGGCGGGATGACGGGCATTTTGCCATCCGTACTCGGCGCGGGGGCGTGCATTTCGGGATCGACGCCAGCGGGCGGGCAGAGCACGCCGTCGGATTTTGCCAGCTTGTCGCCGAGTGGTTCCCGGGCCTGGCCGGTGGTGGTGCCGTCGGGCGTGGTGGCGCGGTTCGGGCGGTCCTGCGGCGTGCAGTCGGCCGCGCGTTGCGGGGATGGCGGCGCGGTCTGTTGCGGCGGCGTCGCCGGGGCGGGCGGCGCCTGCGCGATCGCGGCGCCGGAGGCTGCGATCACAAGGCTAGCCAGGATGATGTTTGATGTCGTGCGCATGGACAGGAAACGCGCGAAGCGCGCGCTCTGTTCCAGCCTCTGAACATTACGATTTGTGGTAGCGGATCAGCGAAAAATGGCCCATCGGCGGCATGGGACGGCGCTCGGCGAGCGTGATGCCGCCGTGCTTTGCAGCCCAGTCGACCAGGCGCTGCCACGGAAATTCCGGACGCCAGCCGAGGCGGCGGGCGAACGGCGCAAACGCGAGCTCGGAGAGCTTGCGAAACCCCTTTTCGGCGCCGATGTGGTTAACCAGGATCAGCTCGCCGCCGGGCTTGAGCACGCGCACGAACTCGTCGAGCGTGCCTTCGGGATCGGGCACGGCGGTGATGACATATTGCGCGACCACCGCGTCGAAGTAGCCATCGTGGAAGGCGAGGTTCTTCGCGTCCATCACCGAGAGCACTTCGACATTGCTCAAGCGAAGCGCGCGCACGCGCGCCTGCGCCTTGCGCAGCATCGGCTCGGAAATGTCGACGCCGCAGATCTTTGTGGTGCGCGAATAATCGGACAGCGAGAGACCGGTGCCGACGCCGACGTCGAGGATGCGGCCGCCGATGCGGTCGGCCTCGGCGATGGTCGACTGCCGGCCGGCGTCGAACACCTTGCCGAACACGAGATCATAGACCGGCGCCCAGCGGCCATAGGCCTTCTCGACCCCGGCCCGCGAGATGTCTGCTGCCATGCCCCTGCCCCGGATATCTTTTAGCCGCGCACCGCTTCCACGAGCGGCCGCGCCGTGTTGCTCGCGACCTTCGCGGCAGCGCTCTGGATGAAGCCGCCGCCGAGCACGCGGGCCTGGCCACTGGGCGCGTCGTAGAACACGCAGGCCTGGCCGGGCGAAACACCCTCTTCGCCGGCGACGAGCTCGACCTCGTAATGGCCATCAGCGCCGCGCAGCCACGCCGGCTGGGGGCTGCGGGTCGAGCGGACGCGGACGAACAGCTCGAGGCCAGAACCGATCGCGCGGTCGATGTCGCCGCCGCCGATCCAGTTGACGTCGCGCAAGGCGATGCGGTGCATCCTCAGCGCATCGCGCGGGCCGACCACGACGCGGCGGTTGGCCGCCTCCAGCCGCACCACGAACAGCGGCGCGGCGGCGGCGATGCCGAGGCCGCGGCGCTGGCCGATGGTGAAATTGGCGATGCCGTGATGCCGGCCGAGCACGCGGCCGTCGAGATCGACGATGTCGCCGGGGTCCATCGCGTTCGGACGCAGGCGGGTGATGATGTCGGTGTAGCGGCCGGTCGGCACGAAGCAGATGTCCTGGCTGTCGTGCTTGTCAGCGACGGAGAGACCGAAGCGGCGCGCAAGCTCGCGCGTCTCGGGCTTGGTCATGTCGCCGAGCGGGAAGCGCAGGAAGTCGAGCTGCTCCTGCGTGGTCGCGAACAGGAAATAGCTCTGGTCGCGATCGCCGTCGGCGGCGCACACCAGCGCGCGCGACCCGTCGTCGCGGCGGCGCGAGGCGACGTAATGGCCGGTGGCGAGCGCCTGCGCGCCCAGCTCGCGCGCGGTCTTCAGCAGGTCGCGAAACTTGACCGAGCGGTTGCACTCGATGCACGGCACCGGCGTCTCGCCAAGCGCATAAGAGTCGGCGAAATTGTCGATGACGGACTCGCGGAAGCGGTCCTCGTAGTCGAGCACGTAATGGGGAATGCCGAGCTTGGCGGCGACATCGCGGGCGTCATGAATGTCCTGGCCGGCGCAGCAGGCGCCCTTGCGGTGGGTCGCCGCGCCATGGTCGTAGAGCTGCAGCGTGATGCCGACGACGTCATAGCCTTCCGCCTTCAACAGCGCAGCCGTCGTCGAGGAATCGACGCCGCCCGACATGGCAACGACGACCCTGGTGTCCTCAGGACGGCCTTCGAGATCCAGACTGTTGAGCATGGGCCTAGCAGTTGTGACGGCGGCGTTCGGCGATCCGCGATTTCTGTGCCTTTGGCCGGGACACCGGCGGTCCCCGGGAACCAAGAGTTCCCGAAGGGCACGGCCTGCCCGGTCGAAAGCGGCTGAGAGCACCCTTTAATATAGGCCGCATTCCGGTGAAGCAATCGCGCCGCCCCAAGCTTACGGCAATTCTTGCCGGGGCGGCAGAAATGACGGGGTTTTCGCGCAGCTGGCGGGGGTACTGCCGATTCACCAAGATATTGATCTCGCTACATAAAATGACAATTTGGAGAATTGGCCCGCTCCTTGCTGACCTTCTAGCCCGAAGATGTTTTCGAGGGGTCGCCTGTGGTCGGTGTCACGTCAGACGTAGCGGCAAACGCGCAGGTTTCCAGCGCGCAGCAGAAGCCTGCCCGGTCGCAGAGCACCAAGGACTCGACGCCGAGTGACTCCTTCGGCGCGCTGGTCGACAGCAACACCCAGGCCATCAGCAACAGCGCCTCGTCCGCGAGCCAGGACAGCACACCGAGACGGACCGATTCGTCGTCCTCGTCGTCGTCGTCCTCCTCGTCCGACCGGAGCACGCGCGACTCTTCCTCGACTGATCAGTCCTCGCAGAGCGCCGCGAGCGACAGCACGGATTCCTCGACGCAAACCGCGAGCGATACGCCGGCCGATCCGACCAAGGCGACGGCCAAGATCAAGGACAAGAGCGATGCGTCCAAGTCGGGCGACAAGTCGCAGGAGACCAAGGACGCCAAGGACGACAAGACCGACGGCACCACCGACGGCCTCGCCGCCGCGGTCGACGCCTCTGCCGCAGCACAGGCCGCCGCGACGCCGGCGGCGACGCCCGATCCGGCCACTATCCCCGTCGCGGCGCCCGTGGTTCCGGTCGATCCGAATGCGACAGCCGGCCAGGCCGCCAACACCGCCTCCTCGCCGCTGACGATCGCAGCCGCCGGCATCGCCGCCAGCGCCTCGACCGCGGCGCAGATCGCCGGCGCCAAGACCGATGCGACCGGCAAGACGGCCAAGACCGACGGCAAGACCGACGGCAAGACCGCCGATGCGAAGGCCGCGCTCGCCGATGCGGCTGCTACAACGACCGACGGCACCGCGACGGATGCGACGGCGAACGCCGCGCAGCTCACCGCGGTCGACCAGGGCACGCCCAAAACGTCGTTCAAGGCTGCAGCGACCGCGCAAGGACAGACCGACGTCTCCAATATCGGCCAGGATACCGGCAAGACCGCGCAGGCCGCGACCGCTGCGCAAAATGCCGCGACGGCGACGGCGACCAACGCCGCCGCGCATCCCGAAGCCGCCAAGCCGCAGGCCGACAGCGCCGCGACCGACGCCAAGGCCGATGCTGCCAATCGCACGGCCGATGCGACGCCGGCCGCGCCGACCACGCACGCACATGCCGGTACGCAAGCCGTTGCTGCTGCGACGACCGACGCCAGCGCGCAAGCCGCCTCCGCCGTGCAGGCGCCGCTGACCAATACGACATCGACGGCCACCGCCTCCACCGCGACGCTGACAGCGACCGCGGCGACATCGAACGCCGTGCCGATCAGCGGCATCCCGGTCGAGATCGCGGCCGCCGCGCGCTCCGGCAAGACGCGCTTCGACATCAGCCTCGATCCGATCGATCTCGGCCGCATCGACGTCCGCATCAATGTCGACCGCAACGGCCAGGTCACCTCGCATCTCACCGTCGAGAAGCCGGAGACACTGCAGATGCTGCGGCAGGACGCGCCACAATTGCAGCGCGCGCTCGACGATGCCGGCCTCAAGACCGGCAGCAACGGGCTCTCCTTCAGCCTGCGCGACCAGAATTCGTCGGGACAGAACTCCGGCCAGAACAACGACAATTCCGGAAATTCCCGCCGGCTGATCATCAGTGAAGACGATTCTGCCGCGGCCGCACCCGTGAGCCGCAGCTATGGCCGCATGCTCGGATCGAGCAGCGGCGTCGACATCAGAGTGTGAGGAGTATTCGCAAATGACCACCACGAATTCCGCCACCGCACCTGCCGTCGTCTCCGGCACGACGCAAACGTCGTCGTCCTCCTCGTCGAGCTCGAGCCTGGGCTCGTCCACGGGCGCGACGCTCGCCGGCAACTTCCAGACCTTCTTGACGCTGCTGACGACGCAGCTGCAGAACCAGAACCCGCTCGATCCGCTCGACACCAACCAGTTCACCCAGCAGCTGGTGCAGTTCGCCGGCGTCGAGCAGCAGCTCAAGACCAACGACTCGCTGTCGCAGCTCGTCACCTTGCAGCAGACCACGCAGGCGACCCAGGCGCTGGATTTCGTCGGCAAGACCGCGGTGGTCGACGGCACCACCGCGACCATGAAGAGCTCGTCGGCGACCTGGCATCTCAACGTGCCCTCCAGCGCCACGGTCAACATCTCCATCGCCAACTCCAGCGGCCAGACCGTGTTCACCGGCCAATATTCCGCGGGTGCCGGCAGCGACATTCCCTTCACCTGGAACGGCCAGGGCAATGACGGCACGCAATGGCCCGACGGCAAGTACACGATCTCGGCGACCGGCAAGGACGCCTCGAACAACAATGTCGGCATTTCGGCGCAGGTGCAGGGCACGGTGTCGTCAGTCGACCTGACCCAGTCGCCGCCGCTGCTCACCATCGACGGCCAGAGCTACACGCTGAACCAGGTGAAGAGCGTCGTCGCCACCAGCAGCAGCTCCGGCAGCTAGACCTCGCGCTTTGGGCTGATACGCGCGGTTTGCGCGCCCTGTTCTTAGTAAAGTATTTACGAAGACCCCGCTCGGCCGGCTGAAATTGCGTTTTCTGCCCGCCGGGCCGGTCGTGTTCCCGCAAGTTTCAACGAGAATTGTATTGAAGCCTTAGGCTTAGCGGATTTTTAAGCCCGCATGCGTACGGTTGCGAAGTGAGTTCAGTGGTTGAGAGTTTGTGAGTACGCCATGACAGAACCCCATCGCCCGAGGGTAAAATACGTCATCGGGCCGGACGGCAGTCCGCTGACGATTGCAGATCTGCCCGCCCCCGGCACCAAACGCTGGGTCATCCGCCGCAAGGCTGAAGTCGTTGCCGCAGTTCGTGGCGGACTTCTCTCGCTCGAAGAGGCCTGCAGCCGGTACACCCTGACGGTCGACGAATTCCTCTCCTGGCAGTTTTCCATCGACCAGCACGGTCTGGCGGGCCTTCGCACCACCCGCATCCAGCAATATCGCCAGTAAGCAACCCGGAAATCTGCTGCTTTTGACGAAAATCGGCCCCGCTGTGCGAGGCCGATTTTTTTCATGTTTCGTTTTGGCGCTACTTTTGTCCGAGCTCTTAACCTTCGTTAACCATATCGAAACCATCACCTAGGCAATAATTGCCCACTCGGCCGCTCAGTTGCGGGTCGAAGCTTCGGGGCGGTTGCTTGCAAGGTCTTGCGGACTTTTTAAAAGGTATCGGCGCCGCCCGCTTTGGGGCGATGATCGCGGTCACCGCCGCGCTCATCGGCTTCTTTGCCTTCGTCATCATGCGCGTCACCACGCCGCAGATGACGACGCTGTTCACCGACCTCAGCGTCGAGGATTCCTCCGGCATTATCAAGGACCTGGAGCGCCAGGGCATCCAGTTCGAGCTGCGCAATGAAGGCAGCGTCATCATGGTGCCGAAGGACAAGGTGACGCGGCTGCGGATGAAGCTCGCCGAGGGCGGCCTGCCCAAGGGCGGCGGGGTCGGCTACGAAGTGTTCGACAAGTCCGACGCGCTCGGCACCACCTCGTTCGTCCAGAACATCAATCATTTGCGCGCGCTGGAGGGCGAGCTCGCCCGCACCATCCGCGCCATCGACCGGATCCAGGCCGCCCGCGTCCACCTCGTGCTGCCCGAACGTCCGCTGTTCTCGCGCGAGGCGCCGGAGCCGTCGGCCTCGATCGTGGTCCGGGTCCGTGGCTCGCTCGAAGCACAGCAGATCCGCGCCATCCGCCACCTCGTCGCCTCCGCCGTCAACGGCTTGAAGCCGCAGCGGGTCTCGATCGTGGACGAAGCCGGCTCGTTGCTTGCCGATGGTGCCCAGACCGATCCGGAGCAGGCGGTCGGCGACGAGCGCCGCACCGCCTACGAGAAGCGGATGCGCAAGCAGGTCGAGGATATCGTCTCCTCCGTGGTCGGTTCGGGGCGCGCCCGCGTCCAGCTCTCCGCCGATTTCGACTTCAACAAGGTCACCCAGACCTCGGACAAGTTCGATCCCGAAGGCCGCGTGCTGCGCTCGAGCCAGACCCGCGAAGAGCAGAGCATGACCGCCGACAATAACGGCCAGGTCACGGTCAACAACGAGCTCCCCGGCCAGCAGCAGAACAGCGGCCCGGCGGCGAAGGACCAGAGCAAGAAGACCGAAGAGACCAACAATTACGAGATCTCCCGCACCACCAAGACCGAAGTGACCGAGGCCGGCCGGGTCAACCGCATCTCGGTCGCGGTGCTGGTCGACGGCATCTACACCAAGAACGACAAGGGCGAGCTCGCCTACACCGACCGCACCAAGGAGCAGCTCGACCGCATCGCCACCCTGGTGCGCTCGGCGATCGGCTTCGACCAGAAGCGCGGCGACCAGGTCGAGGTCGTCAATCTGCGCTTTGCCGATGCCCCCTCCACCGCCCCGATCGCCGAGCCAAGCGGCTTCCTCGGCATGCTGCAGTTCACCAAGGACGACGTCATGTACTTCGTCGAGCTCGGCGTGATGATGCTGCTCGGCCTGATCGTGATGTTCATGGTGATCCGCCCGCTGGTGAAGCGCATCCTCGCCTCCGAGGAGGTTGCCGCCGCCATCTCCGGTGCCCTCACCGGCCCCGCCGCCCTGGACGAGGCCGCACCGGCCGGCGGCCAGGCGCTGCTGCCGAGCGGCGCCGCGAGCGCGATCGACGTCGCCACCGTCCAAGGCCAAGTCCACGCCCAGTCCGTTCATCGCGTCGGCGAGCTCGCCGAGCGCAACCCTAACGAAACCGTCGCCATCATCCGTCAATGGCTGACCGAACCCGCGAAATGATTCGAGAAGTGAACTGACATGGCCGGCAACCGGCAAAACGCCAACTCGAACGACATCACCAGCGTGATCTCCACGCTCGGTCAGCGTGCCGGCAGCCGCGCGGGCGCCAAGACCGAAGCGGTGGCGGGGCCGAAACGCGCGGCGATCCTGATGCTGGCGCTCGGCGAGCAATATGGCGGCAAGATCTGGGGTCTGCTCGACGATGACGAGGTGCGCCAGCTCTCGCTGGAAATGTCGACTCTCGGCACCGTCGAGGTCGATACGGTCGAGGACATGCTGCTCGAATTCGTCTCACGCATGTCGGCGTCCGGCGCGCTGATGGGCAATTTCGACGCCACCGAGCGGCTGCTCCAGCAATATCTGGCGCCCGAGCGCGTCAACGGCATCATGGACGAGATCCGCGGCCCCGCGGGGCGCAACATGTGGGAGAAGCTTTCCAACGTGCAGGAAGAGGTTCTCGCCAACTATCTCAAGAACGAATATCCGCAGACCATCGCGGTGGTGCTGTCGAAGCTGAAGCCGGAGCATGCCGCGCGCGTGCTCGGCATCTTCCCCGAGGACCTCGCCCTCGACGTCGTCAACCGCATGCTGAAGATGGAGGCGGTGCAGAAGGAGGTAATCGAGAGCGTGGAGAAGACGCTGCGTACCGAATTCATGTCCAACCTCTCGCAGACCCGTCGCCGCGACGCCCACGAGGTGATGGCGGAGATCTTCAACAATTTCGACCGCCAGACCGAAACCCGCTTCATCACCTCGCTGGAAGAGGACAACCGGGAATCGGCCGAGCGCATCAAGGCGCTGATGTTCACCTTCGACGACCTCGTGAAGCTCGATTCCGGCTCGGCCCAGACGCTGATGCGCAACGTCGACAAGGACAAGCTCGGCGTGGCGCTGAAGAGCGCCAACGAGGACGTCCGCAGCTTCTTCTTCGGCAACATGTCCTCGCGCGCGGCCAAGATGCTCCAGGACGACATGGCGGCGATGGGCCCGGTTCGCCTGCGCGACGTCGACGAGGCCCAGGCACTGCTGGTCAACCTCGCCAAGGACCTCGCTGCCAAGGGCGAGATCATGCTGACCAAGAACCGCGCCGACGACGAGCTGGTGTATTGATGGGCGCTCCGGCCAAATTCCTGTTCGACACCGACTTCGCCGCACCCGACCGGACGCGCGAGAAGGCCGCGACCGCGGCCGAGATCGCGCAGAAGCTCGCGGAAGCCGAAGCGCGCGCCTATCAGGACGGCTTTGACGCAGGCCAGCGCGAGGCCAAGGCCGAGAGCGACCGCCGCGTCGCGCTCGCCATGGAAGAGATCAACATCGGCATCCGGGGCATCGCGTCGGGCATCGGCAATATCGAGAGCAAGATGGAGACCGAGGCGGTTGACGTCGCGGTCGCCGTGGCCCGCAAGCTGTGCGCCGACCTGGTCGCCGCCGAGCCGCTCGGCGAGATCATGGCGCTGGTCAAGGACTGCTTCTCGCATCTGGTCGCCACCCCGCATCTCGTGGTCCGCATCAACGACGCGCTCTACGACAGCGCGCGCGAGAAGATCGAGCGGCTCGCCAAGCAGAGCGGATTCGAAGGACGGCTGGTGATCCTGGCCGAGCCCGACATTGCCACCGGCGACTGCCGGATCGAATGGGCCGATGGCGGCGTCGTGCTGGAGCGCAGCGCCATCGCGGCCAAGATCGACGACATGGTCGGACGCTATATCGCGTCCCGCAGGGGGAATTAAGCCATGAGCGACAACGACGGACAGGTCCCGCTGCCCGACCTCAACGGCCCATTGCCGCCGACCGGCACCGATGTGAGCTACAGCGAGGACGAATATGCCTCGCGCGTCGCCGCCGACCTCGAGGCCGTCTTCGACGTGCCGGTGCAGGTCTCGGCGGTGCTCGGCCGCTCCAAGATGGATGTCGGCGAGCTGTTGAAGCTCGGGCCCGGCACCGTGCTGGAGCTCGACCGCCGCGTCGGCGAGGCCATCGACATCTACGTCAACAACAAGCTCGTCGCCCGCGGCGAGGTGGTGCTGGTCGAGGACAAGCTCGGCGTCACCATGACTGAAATCATCAGGACCGAACGCAGCTAGCGCTTGCAAAGGAATGACGCGCGATAGCGCGAACAGACGGACAGGAGACTGACATGCGGCTTCTCATCGTTGGCACATTGAAGGGCCAGCTCACCACCGCCACCAAGATCGCGATGGAGAACGGCGCCACCGTGACCCACGCCGAGGATCACGAGCAGGCGATGCGCGTGCTGCGCGGCGGTAAGGGCGCCGACCTGCTGCTGGTCGACGTCGCCCTCGACATCCGCGACCTCGTGATGCGGCTCGAGGCCGAGCACATCCACGCCCCGATCGTCGCCTGCGGCATCACCAACGACGCCCGCGCCGCGGTCGCCGCGATCCACGCCGGCGCCAAGGAATACATCCCGCTGCCGCCGGATCCGGAGCTGATCGCGGCGGTGCTGGCCGCTGTGGCCAATGATTCCCGCGAGCTGATCTATCGCGACGAAGCCATGGCGCGCGTCGTCAAGCTTGCCCAGCAGATCGCGGGCTCCGACGCCTCGGTGATGATCACCGGCGAATCCGGCACCGGCAAGGAAGTGCTGGCCCGCTACGTCCATACCCGCTCGGCCCGCGCCAAGCGGCCCTTCATCTCGATCAACTGCGCCGCGATCCCCGAGCATCTCCTGGAGTCCGAGCTGTTCGGCCACGAGAAGGGTGCCTTCACCGGCGCGATCGCCCGCCGAATCGGCAAATTCGAGGAAGCCACCGGCGGCACGCTGCTGCTCGACGAAATCTCCGAGATGGACGTTCGCCTGCAATCAAAACTGCTCCGCGCCATCCAGGAGCGCGTGATCGACCGCGTCGGCGGCACCAAGCCTGTTGCGGTCGACATCCGCATCATCGCGACCTCGAACCGCAATCTGGTGGAAGCCGTGCGCGAAGGCACGTTCCGCGAGGACCTTCTGTTCCGCCTCAACGTCGTGAACCTGAAGATCCCGCCGCTGCGCGAGCGTCCCGCCGACATTCTCGAGCTCGCCCAGCATTTCGTGAAGAAATATGCCGAAGCCAACGGCGTGCCGGTGCGGCCGATCTCGGCGGAAGCGCGCCGCGTGCTCTCCACCAACCGCTGGCAGGGCAACGTCCGCGAGCTCGAGAACACCATGCACCGCTCGGTGCTGATGGCGCAGGGCGACGAGATCGGACCCGATGCGATCCTCACCCCGGACGGCGATCGCCTCGATCTCGCCAAGACAGTGCCGGCGGTGGCGCACGCGACCATGGCCGCCGAGCAGGTGACGCGGGCGCTGGTGGGGCGCACCGTCGCCGACGTCGAACGCGATCTGATCCTGGAGACGCTGAAACACTGCCTCGGCAACCGGACCCATGCCGCGAACATCCTGGGCATCTCGATCCGCACGCTGCGCAACAAGCTCAATGAATATTCCGACGGCGGCATCCCGATCACCCCGGCGGGCACGCCAGGTGAGTATCCGCGGATGCCGATGGTGGGAGCGTAGGGCTCCAGTCGATAGCGAGAGAATGCAAATGCCCGGGCTGGTCCCGGGCGTCTTTGCTTCTAGGGCAGGCTGCCAACCTCAACAGCATCCTTCGCATGACCGGGCCGCGCCACGCGACTAGGCCATGACGACGCGAGGCCCTATAACCCCGCACGTGACCCACGCGAGGAACCAGATGTCTGAAGCTCAAATCACGGATTGGTTGGCGTCGCAGCGGCAGGCGATGATCGATCTGCTGCGCGATGTCGTGAACATCGATTCCGGATCCTATGACAAGGAAGGCGTCGATGCGGTCGGTGCGCGGTTCGAGCGACATTTTGCCGAGCACGGCATTCCCTCGCGCAGGGAGAGCCACGGCACGTTTGGCGATGCGATCCATGCCGAGGTGGCAAAGCCCGGCAGCAACGAGAAGCCGGTGCTGTTGATGGGGCATCGCGACACCGTGTTCGGCAAGGGCGAGGCCGGACGTCGTCCGTTCACCATCAAGGACAAGCGCGCTTATGGACCCGGCGTCGCCGACATGAAGGCCGGCGTCGTGATGAACATCTTCGTCGCCACCGCCTTCCACAAATTCGGCGGCAACCCGCATCCGATCAAGCTGCTGATCACCTCGGACGAGGAGATCGGCTCGCCCTCGTCGCGGCCGGTGATCGAACGCGAGGGGCGCTCTGCGCGCGCCGTTTTCAATTCCGAGCCGGGCCGGCCAACAGGCAATATCGTCACCAGCCGTAAGGGCGGCATCTTCATGCATATGGCCGTCACCGGCAAGGCAGCGCATTCCGGCGCCAATTTCGCTGCGGGTATCAGTGCGGTCGGCGAGCTCGCGCACAAGATCATCCAGATCCATGCGTTGACCGACCTCACCAAGGGCATCACGCTCAATGTCGGGCTGGTCGCGGGCGGCCAGTCGGTCAACACCACGGCGCCTTACGCCGAGGGCCAGATCGACATGCGTTACGTCGATCCGAAGGACCGCGCCACTGTCATGGCCGAGATCGAACGAATCGTCGCGACGCCTTACGTGCCCGGCACGAGTGCCGTGCTGACGATCAAGGGCGAGTTCGTGCCGGTGGTGCAGAGCGAGAGCTCGAAGGCGCTGTTCGAAAACTATCAGGCCGCCGCAAAGCAGGCCGGCCTCACCACGCTGCAAGGCGAGTTCTCCGGCGGCTGCGCCGATTCCGGCTTCACCGCCGCGGTGGGGACGCCGACCATTTGCGGCGTCGGGCCAGTGGGCGGGCTCGCCCATTCGCCGGAGGAATATCTCGAGCTCGACAGCATCGTGCCGCGCGCTCAGGCGCTGGCGCTGGCGATTTTGCGGGGGTGAATGTTGGTGCGGTAGGTGGGTTAGACAAATCCGTCACGAATAACTCGGCGCGTCGGGCTTGCGAAAAATGTGGATGGGATCGCCCGGCACGAACGACTGACCGCGGAACATCGCATAGGCGTAAAGCGCGAGATAGACGATCGCCAGCGCGCCGACGGCGTAGAAGGCCCAGGTCCCGACGCGCTTCATCGTTCCGCTCCATCGCCGTCCCGGATAGGAGGCTCAAGGCGCTTCTAGAGCGATGAGGGAGAAAAGGCCAGCCTGCGCAGCCTAATGCCTGCGGCGATCAAACGCCGCGGCGGCCGCGCGCGGGAACGCTGACGTCGGCGAGCCTTGCGGCATCCTCGTCCTGATCCACCGCCACATACTGGCCGTGCCAATAGGCGAGCGCCGCGGTCCGGGCCGAATTCTTGATGTCCCTGACGCGGCCAATGACGATGCCGTGCGAATGGCGCTCGACGATCTCCTCGACCTCGCAATCGACGGCGGACAAGGCACCGACCAGCAGCGGAACGCCGGAGACAGCCGTGACCCACTGGGCGCCGGCGAAACGGTCGGCACCCTTCAGGCTACCCTTGCCGGCAAAGCGTTCCGCGACGTGGAGCTGATCGGCCGCGAGGATGTTCACGCCGAAGGCACCGTAGCGACGGATCAGCGGAAAAGACGAGGCATCGCGGTTGATGCTGACCAGCAGCGTCGGCGGATCGACCGACAGCGAGGTTACGGACGTGACCGTCATGCCGGTGATGTCCTTGCCCCGTCCGGCGGTGATGACGCTGACGCCGCCGGTGAGATGGCGCATGGCGCCGCGGAAATCGGCGGACGAGACGGGAATTTCGGTCATGAGCTCGCGGGGGACTACATTCATGGCATGCTCCCCGAAGCGGGGTCCTCTCTATTTAGGTACGATCGTCCGCCGACAAAAGGTGGCTCAGGATCGAGCCCTCGAGGCTCGCCAGTTCGGCGGATCCGCGCTCGCGGGGACGAGCGACGTTAACCATGACATCATGGGCAATGCGGCCCTCGTCGATCACCAGCACCCGGTCGGCCAGCGCGACCGCTTCGGCGACATCGTGGGTCACCAGGATCGCGGTAAAGCCCTGGTCGCGCCAGACACGCTCTAGCAGCCGCTGCATCGAGATCCGGGTCAGTGCATCGAGCGCGCCGAGCGGCTCGTCGAAGGCCAGCACGCGCGGGCGCGAGACCAGCGCGCGGGCGAGCGCGACGCGCTGCTTCTGGCCGCCTGACAGCACCGACGGCCACTGGTCGCGCTTGTCGACGAGCCCGACCTCGGTGAGCGCCTTCTCGGCACGCGCGTGCACATCGCCGGATGAACGATCGCGGCCGAGGCCGACCTCGACATTGGAGAGCACTCGCGCCCAGGGCAGCAAGCGCGGCTCCTGGAACATCACGCGGATATCCTCGGGCTGGATCGCCGCATCGCCGAAGCTGATGCTGCCGGCGTCGATCTTTTCCAGGCCCGCGATGAGACGCAACAGCGTGCTCTTGCCGCAGCCGCTCTTTCCGACGATGGCAACGAACTGGCCTGCGGGGATGTGCAAATCGATCCCGCGCAGCACCTCATTGTCACCGAAGGACTTGCGCAAGCCGCGGATGCTGAGCGGCAGGCCGCTGGTATGCACTTGGCGTTCTTGGCGGTCCTCGCGCGCCACACGGGCCGCCGGCGCGAAATTGGCGCGGCTGGCGAGCTCGGTTTCCGGAAGGGAGGTCCGAAGGGCTGTCTGCATGTCACTCTCAGCGTTTCTGGAAAGCGGGGTGCCAGGAGAGCGTCAGGCGCTCCAGCACGCGGGAGGCACTGTCGGCGAGCTTGCCGAGCAGGGCGTAGATCAGGATCGAGAGCACGACGACGTCGATCAGCATGAACTCGCGCGCCTGCATCGCCATGTAGCCGAGGCCCGAGGACGCCGCGATGGTCTCGGCGACGATCAACGTCAGCCACATGATGCCCAACGCGAAGCGGATGCCGACGAAGATCGACGGCAGCGCGCCGGGGAAGATGACGCGGCGGAACAGCTCGCCGTCGCTCATGCCGTAGATGCGGCCCATCTCGATCAGCTGCGGATCGACGGTGCGGATGCCGTGCAGCGTGTTGAGGTAGATCGGGAAGAACACGCCGAGCGCGACGAGAAACAGCTTGGCGCTCTCGTCGATCCCGAACCAGAGGATAACCAGCGGGATCAGCGCCAGATGCGGCACGTTGCGCACCATCTGGAGCGTGGTGTCGGTGAGCTTGGCGGAGAGCTGCGACAGGCCGTTCGCTAGCCCGAAGGCAAAACCGATGCTGCCGCCGATCAGGAAGCCGATCGAGGCACGCCAGAACGAGACCCAGATGTTGCGGATCAGCTCGCCGGACAGCAGCAGCTTCCAGCCGGCGAGCGCGACATCGCTCGGCGCCGGCAGCACGCGCACTGGCACGAAGCCGGTAACGCTCGCCACTTGCCAGATCGCGATAATGGCGAGCGGCACGATCCATTGGACCAGTCCGTCGACACGCGGCAGGCGAAAATTGCGCGGGAGAGAGACGCTGTCGATGAGACTCATGATTGCGACACCCGATGCTGCGGACGATAATCGCTGCCGACCGTCTCGCCAAAGGGACCGCCATTGAAGTGCAGCTTGGTCACGTTGCCCGGCTGCTCCAGCGAAAGCAGCGGGAAGACCAGCTCGGCGAAGCGATAGGCTTCTTCCAGATGCGGGTAGCCCGACATGATGAAGGTATCGATGCCGATATCCTGATACTCCCTGATGCGCGCGGCGACGGTCTGGGCGTCGCCGACCAGCGCCGTGCCGGCGCCGCCGCGCACCAGGCCGACGCCGGCCCAGAGATTTGGCGCGATCTCGAGCTTGTCGCGCTTGCCGCCATGGAGCTGCGCCATGCGCTGCTGGCCGACCGAGTCCATCCGCGCAAAGTTTTTCTGCGCGGTCGCGATGGTGTCGTCGCTGACATGCTTGATCAGCTCGTCGGCGGCGCTCCAGGCTTCCTCGTTGGTCTCGCGGACGATCACGTGAAGGCGGATGCCGAAGGACAGCTTGCGACCACGCGCGGCGGCGATGTCCCTTACTTTCGCGACCTTCTCGGCGACCAGCGCCGGCGGTTCGCCCCAGGTGAGATACTTGTCGACGGCGTCGACCGCGACGTCGATGCCGGCATCCGACGAGCCGCCGAAATAGAGCGGCGGCCGCGGAGACTGCACCGGATGGAACAGCAGCTTGCCGTCCTCGATCTGGATGTGCTTGCCCTCGACATTGACGGTCTTGCCGGCGAGCAGGTCGCTATAGACGTTGAGGAACTCGCGCGTGACCTCGTAGCGCTCGTCATGGCCGAGGAAAATGCCGTCGCCCTTGTTCTCGACGGGATCGCCGCCGGTGACGACGTTGACGAGCAGCCGGCCATTGGTGATGCGGTCGAGCGTCGCGGTCATCCGCGCCGCCACGGTCGGCGATTGCAGGCCGGGACGGACAGCGACGAGATAACGCAGCCGCTCCGTGAATGGCGCGACCGAGGACGCGACCACCCAGGAATCCTCGCACGACCTGCCCGTCGGCAACAGCACGCCGAAATAGCCGAGCTGGTCGGCGGCCTGTGCGACCTGGCGCAGATAGTTGAAGTTGACCTCGCGGCCGCCGATGCCGGTGCCGAGATAGCGGCCGTCACCGTGGGTCGGCAGGAACCAGAGGATGTTGGCGTTACTTTGTTTGCTCATGACCTTGCTCATGTTCCTGGTCTCCGCGCCACGTCGGAAATCTTGATGGATTTGGGAATCAGGTTGAGCGCGAAGAACGCGTCGGCAACCTGCTGCTGATCGGCGATGACGGCATCGGTGAGCGGCTTGATGCCATAGGACTGCCGCCTCAACGCGACCTCGACCACCGGGACGGACAGGCCGATCGCCGGCGCCAGCTGTTCGGCCACCGCGTGGATGTCGCCCTTGGCCCAATCGTCGACCGAGCTCAGCTCGGCGAGCACGGCATCGACGATCTTCGGGTTGGCGTCGAGGAATTTCTTCGAGGAGAAATAGAACTGGTAGTTGGCGACGATGTCGGTGCCGTCAGCCAGCGTGCGTGCACCGGTCGCCGCTTCGGCTGCGGCCTGGAACGGATCCCAGATCACCCAGGCATCGACCGCGCCGCGCTCGAAGGCGGCGCGCGCATCGGCAGGTGCCAGGAACACGGGCTCAACTTCCGAATATTTGACGCCCGCCTTCTCCAGCGCCTTGAGCAGGAGATAGTGCACGTTGGAGCCCTTGTTGAGCGCGACCTTCTTGCCCTTGAGATCGGCGACCGATCTCAGCGGGCTGTCCTTCGGCACCAGGATCGCCTCGCCCTTCGGCGCCGGCGGCTCATAGGCGACATACTGGATCGGCGCGCCGGCGGCCTGCGCGAAGATCGGCGGGGCTTCGCCGGTGTTGCCGAAATCGATCGCGCCGACATTGAGCGCTTCGAGCAGCGGCGGGCCGGACGGGAACTCGGTCCACACCACCTTGTAGCCGTCAGCCGCGAGCTTCGGCTCCAGCGTGCCCTTGCTCTTGAGCAGCACCAGCTTGCCGTATTTCTGGTAGCCGATGCGAACCACCTTGTCCTGACCATAGGACGTGCCGACGGCAGCCGCGACGATGCCGACCGAGAGCAGGATGGCCGCGATCAGACGCTGAATGATACGCCTCATGTTCAACCCTTTTGAAATGGGGAGATTGGTTGGCACGATCAGGTCGCCGTGCTGCGCCAGACGATGTCGCGGATGACGATCGGCCTCGGGATCAGGCCGAGCTTGTAGAAGCGGTCGGCGACGCCCTGCTGGGTCGCGACGATGTCATCGGTAACGGGGCCGATCACGAAATTGGCGCGATCGGCCGCGACGGCCTGGATATCCAGCGGGACGCCGGTGATCGCGGCCAGTGACTTGGCAACCTCGTCCCGGTGCTGTTCGGCCCATTGACCGGTCGCGGTGGTGACGTCGACGATCTGTTGCAGGATCGCGCCGTGGTTCTTCGCGAACTCGCGGTTGGCGATGTAGAAGGAGTTGGTCTTGGTGACCTCGCGCGCATTGATCAGGATGCGGCCGTTCTGCCTGGTCTCGCCGATCGCGAAATAAGGATCCCAGATTGCCCAGGCCTCGATGCTGCCATTGGCAAAGGCGGGACCGGCATCCGGCGGCGTCAGATAGACCGGGGTGATGTCCGCGTAGGTCAGGCCCGCCTTCTCCAGCGTCTGCACCACGACATTGTGCGCGCTCGAGCCCTTGGTGAAGCCGACGCGCTTGCCCTTCAAGTCGGCAATGGAGCGGATCGGCGAGTCCTTGGGCACCAGAATGCCCTGGCCGTTGGTGATCGGCTGGCCGGCGGCATAGACGATCGCCGCGCCCGCGGCCTGCGCGAACACCGGCGGGGAATCGCCGACCGCACCGTAATCGACGCTGCCGACATTCATCGCCTCCATCATCGGCGGGCCGGAGGAGAATTCGATCCATTTCACGTCGATGCCCTGCGGCGCGAAATGTTTTTCTAGAGTAGCCCGCTGGCGCGTGATGACCAGCACGCCGGTCTTCTGGTAGCCGATACGAATTTCCTTCACAGCGCCTTGCGCATTCGCACGCTGCGCGAACGCTGCCGCGGCCGCCGTTCCAACGGACAGTTTCAGAAAGTCACGACGCTGCATTCCAGGCTCCCGGCCGCGTACGGCCGCCATCATTCATGTCGGGGGATGATGGTGCGGGGCGGGAAAGGTGTCGAGACGTGCGGGAAAATAGCGATGCATGCACTGCCCCTGGGGCAGAGCGCATGATTAATCTTTCAAACGGCGGAGCGAAGGAAGATGGAATTTTTCTGCACGCGGACGTGAAGGCCGCGCATGGTCGACCTCGGACGCGCAGCCGGAACAAAAAAGCGAAAACAACCCCATGCACAGTAGCCGAGGCGCGCGAAAACAATCAATTGCGCTTTATCCGAAATAAAATTTGACACGTCGGGCAAAACAGGTGCAAGATGACATCATGGGCGCTCGTGATGGACAGACCCTTGCCGGGCTATTACAGCCATCTCACCGGCAAATTCTGCAAGCCCCGGAACGCCCAGCCGCCGATCCGCACCGGCTCGTCATCTGCGATCTCGATGCGTTTGGCACGCGCGAACAATGTCGGCAGCGCGACGTCGGCGATCATGGCGCGCGAGGCCCAGGCGCCGGCGCAGAAATGCGGACCGGCACCGAAGGCGACGCTCTTGGACGTATCACGCCGCACGTCGAACTGGTCGGCGCGCTCAAAATGCTTCTCGTCGCGGTTGGCCGAGCCGAACATCAGGAACACGCGCTCATCAAGCTCGAAGGCGACGTCGCGGATCGACCACGGCTTGGCGATGCGCCGCGGCGACATGCCGATCGGCGAGATCCAGCGCGCGTATTCCTCGAAGGCCTCGAGCCAGGTCACCTCGCCCTTGCGCACGAGATCGAGCTGATCGGGATGCGTCAGCAGCGCCCACACCGTGCCGGCGATCGCCTTGCGCGGCTCGTTCTGGCCGCCTGAGATCGCAAGCTTGACGTTTGCGCGCACGCTCTCCATCGGCATGCCGGATGCGAGCAGCACACCGAGAATGCTCTGATCGGGATTCTTCGTCATGAGCGGCAGGATGTCGTCGATCGCGGCATCGATGCCCGACGTCGCCGCGTGACAGCGCGCCTCGATCGCAGGATCGCCGCCGTAATTGGCGATGCCCTCGATCATGCCTTGCGACCAGGCGTCCATGTCGGCGAAGCCGATATTGGTGAGGC
This sequence comes from Bradyrhizobium sp. S3.2.6, assembly GCF_040546885.1. Taxonomy (NCBI): domain Bacteria; kingdom Pseudomonadati; phylum Pseudomonadota; class Alphaproteobacteria; order Hyphomicrobiales; family Nitrobacteraceae; genus Bradyrhizobium; species Bradyrhizobium sp. S3.2.6. Next base: position 54,285 of record NZ_JBEPOS010000003.1, read on the forward strand.
CGGTGATCGACTTCAGGCACTCGCCGGAGAACGGCAGCGCGAAGTCGCGCATGAAATCGATCCGGCCGCCGGGCGCGATGGCCTCGATGATGCGATCGGCATGGGCCTGGAACAGCGCGGTCCAGTGCGCCTTCACCGTCCTCGGCGAGATCGTCGGAAACATCGCGCGCCGCTCGACCTGATGCGCCTCGCCGTCCTTGCGCATCATGTTGTGGCCCATCAGCCGGTTCATCAGGCCCGCGGGCTGGTGCGAGGAGAACACGTCAATCTGCTTCTCCGAGATCGAGATGTCGTCGCGGCAGGTCAGCAGCGTCGAGCCGAGCTGCGGCACGAAGGCGATCGGCGCCTCCTTGCGCATGCTTGCGAGCGTCGGATAAGGGTCGGCCCAGAACGCGGGGAGATCGATGTCGATGCGCGGCGCGGTGCTCAAGGCGGTCTTCCCTGGATGCTCGTGTGATCCGGGCCAGACTAGCGAACTCAGGCGCCGACGTCTGTCCCTAGCGATAGGGACAGACAATATCAGGGGTGCCCTTGTAGATCGGGGTGCGCGTGGGCACGATAGGGGCGGGCCATCTGCTTGCGTCTGCAGATTGCTCGTGGACGAAGACAATTGCGCCAAGCCAGTTTCTGCAAAGGGTCAAATCCGAAGAATTCAACCTGAGCAAATCTCGTCCGCCATGCTTCGATGAGCGGAACTTCTGGAGAAGGCCGCCACTTCGCTGATGTGGCACAATCGGAAGTTGCGGCGATAGATTTGCTACATTACCGTTCGCGCTTAGACCTTGAGGCCACGTGCGAGGAGGCGACGGTGGGGCTGGTCATTCTTACAGGGGCGTCGATTGAAGACAGCGTTGAATACGTTTGCGAGCGTCTCGGAATCGGGCGATCTCGCGGATAGTCCGCTCGGGTCAATCGCCTCAGTTTGGTGACCGGTTGTAACTTGCGGTCTGTCCCGACGCCCTCAAGCCGTTTGTTGATCCTTCAAACCTATCTGTGCTAGGCTAGAACATCATGATGATCCGCACATCCGATATCGTCTCGGTCTTCTTCCTCAGCCGCTAACAGCGGCGCCTGCTTCGAGCGGGTGGAAGACAAGAGCGTGCTGGGCAACCGCCTGGCCACCCATCCCACATTCCTGGACCAATGAGCCGCACCCAACGTCGCATCACGCGACGACAGGTGACCGGCCTATGACGATGCGAGGATATTCATGCCTGCTGATGAACATGAGTCGATGCGCGCACTCAGCGATGATCAGGTACAGCAATTCATTCGCGACGGATTCGTCCGCATCGACCGGGCGTTTCCGCGCGAGCTTGCCGACGAGGCCCGCACCATCCTATGGCGCGATACCGGCTGCGATCCCCACAATCAGGCGACCTGGACAAAACCGGTCATCCGGCTTTCCGGCTACAAGGACGCGCCGTTCCTGAAGGCGGAGCGCACGCCGGTGCTGCACGCCGCGTTCGATCAGATCGTCGGCGAGGGCCGCTGGCGCCTGGGCTCGTTGGGCTTCGGGGGCACGTTTGTCATACGCTTCCCCCATCCGGATGAGCCCGGAGACGACGGTTGGCACATCGATACAAGCTTTTCCCTCGATGGCGGCGATCCGAATGAGCGGCGTGCGAATGTGAGGTCGCGCGGCCGCGCCTTGTTGATGCTGTTCCTGTTCTCCGACGTCGGCCCACGCGACGCCCCAACGCGGATAAGGGTGGGATCACACATCGACATGGCACGCTTCCTCGCGCCAGCAGGCGAGACTGGGATGTCACAAACGGAAATGGTGCAGGGTTGGATGGGAGCCGAGCGGCCCGAGGCGCTGGCGACGGGTGAAGCCGGCACTGTCTACCTGTGCCATCCATTCCTCGTGCACGCCGGGCAGCGCCACCAAGGGACGGCGCCGCGGTTCATGGCCCAGCCGCCGCTGCATCCCTCGGAGCCCCTCCGGCTTGAGCGGGTGGACGGCAATTATTCACCAGTTGAGATCGCGATTCGGCAAGCTCTTCAGGGAGGTGGCTTCGCGAAATAACTCCGACCGGCCCCGAGGAATCGGGCCAGCGGCCAAAAACTCCAATAGATCGTCTAAAGGCGATTCGCCACTGGTGCGAACTTCTTGAGGTTCGCACCAGTACGCGAGCAAAGGGTATGGGCCAAGTGCGGACGTAAGCGCTCGTCGTTTTCACTACGCTTGATACCACTCTAATGCGGTGGCCCTATCATGTCGCGCGTGGAATGACGTACAGCAGGGAAGGCAGTATGGTTTCGGGCGAGAAGTAAAACGGTCCTTCGCCGATCCTGATGGCCCCCATCCGACTATAGAATCCTTCCGCCGAGGGTTCGGCCGTGATGATGAGGGCTCCGGCCTTTATCCCTTTTGCGCGAGCTACGGCCGCCCCGAACAGAACTCGACCGATCCCTCGCTTCCAATGTGCTGGATCAACATAAAGGCCGTAAAGCTGCGCAATTCCTTGAAGCGCCGTCGGCGTCACCACAACGACACCGACAACTCCGCTGGTGCGATCTTCTACCACTTGAACCCAATTCGCACTGATCAATGGTACAGTTATCGTAAGCGCGGGCATGGTTCGATCGATGAACGCTTCGTCGTGTCCCGCGTGCATCGTCGCACGCACAGAGGCGCGTTAGCTCGCGTTGCTCCTCGGGCTTGGCCTCTCGAACCGTATAAGCATCCATTGCACAACCTCCCGCTTTTCAACCGCAGTTCTGTTCAGATTTGGCGTTGCTAGCGGAGGTTGGCAACGGGTCAAGAGCGCCGCGCGCACGCGCACTATGGCGGGTCCCCATGGCCCATAACAGGAATACCGACAAACGGATCAGCGACGTTGGTTAGGGGGCGCGGCTTGGTCCATATCAGGACATAGCCCGCACTAGGGCTGCAGTCTTGATGGTCGCGAAGTTCGAGTAGGTGTCGGACACGGCATAAGGCAAAATGATCTGATCATTGTGCCGTATCGCCCCGCAGGTATAAACCACGTTAGGAACGTAGCCTTCGCGTTCCGACGGCTCGGGATGCAGCAGCGGTTCGACCGAACGCGCCAGGACCTTGGATGGATCGTTCTTGTCGAGCAGGGCAGCGCCGATCGAATATTTTCGCACTGGACCGACGCCGTGCGTGAGCAACAGCCAGCCCTCATCGAGTTCGATCGGTGAACCGCAGTTTCCGATCTGCACGAACTCCCAGGGAAATTGCGGCTTCAGGATCGCCTGACCGCCGTCCCATTGATGCAGATCGTCCGAATAGATCAGATAGAGGTTCTCATTGTCCTGACGCGCGATCATGGCGTACTTGCCGTCGATCTTGCGCGGGAACAACGCCATCCCCTTATTGCGTGCGGCGGTCCCGCGCAGCGGCGACATTCGAAATGACAGGAAGTCGCAGGTCTCGATCAGCTCCGATCGAATCGCCTTGCCGCTGTAGGCGGTATAAGTGGCGTAATAGGTCTTGCGGCCGCCATCGTCGAATTCAACGAAGCGGGCGTCTTCGATGCCGTTCGACTGGGACTCCGTAACCGGAAAGATGACGCGCTCACTGAGTTCCTCGTCCGGGTTGAACGTCAGTTCGATGTCGTCGCCATCTGGTTTGGGTATGCGAAGCTTGACCCGAGGGCTGGAAGCAAGGCGGGCTGTTGGATCGACGGTCAGACTGCCATCGGCGGCGATCGTGCCGGCGCGAAAGGTCAGTGACGATATATGGCCTTCACCGACGGCACGGAGGCTGAGAATAAAGCGCAAGCCGCCCCTCGGAGCGTCCGACTGGTCGGGATGCGGCACGATGCTGGGATTGAACAGTGCCGAGGCTTCGAACGAGTATTCGTTCAGAAAATAGGCTCCGATCAATTGGCGCTGGACGCTGGAAAAAGGCCCGTGCGCTGCCAGCGCTTGTTCCATGACGTCGGTACGCGCCTCGAACGTCTCCAGCAGGTTACGATGCCGGCCCTGAAAATTTTCCAGCACATCCGCTAATAGGCTGGCCGCAATCTTCGGGTCAAGCGCAAGAACCCGTTCGACGATGTGGTTGGCGCGGGTCTTATCGGTCGGGTTGAGATCGCGCGGTTCGGTCGCCGGCTTGAACGGGCGTACGATCACGCGCGCGGTGTCGGGACGCAGATAGAGCGCCTGCCGATTCAGGAAAGTGGCGTGCGACAAGATGTCCTCGGTTCGCTGGAGGGAAAAATGTAATCAGGCGCCGATGGCGCGAAAGGCCACGGGGGGTGTTTCGCTGACGTTGACGCGCGCAAGCTGACGAATATCGGCAAGACCGAGCAGATAGGACACGACTGACTCACCGCCTCGGTTTTCGTTGGCGCGGTCGGGATGCAATCCATCCCGGCAACTGCCGGTCTCGGCATCGACGAGCACGATCGATAGATCGTTGCGGCCGAGAAACCAGGCGAAAACGCTGGTTGCGATCGCTTTCCATTCGGCGTCGCCGTCTGCTCGCCAAGCGGTCAGGCAGGCGGCGATCGTCGCCGTGGCTTCCACCGGCTGCTGGTCGAATGGGCGAGGCGGTTGGCGCAGTTCGCCGAAGCCGGCGGTGCCGATGGGGCGGAAATGCCCGGTCGAAGCCGTTTGTTGTTTCATCAGCCAACGCAGGGATCGCATTCCGGCATCGAGGTAGTCAGGCGTTTGCGTGGCCATGCCTGTCAGCATCAAGGCCTGCGGCAAGCGCGCATTGTCATACGCCAGACACTCCTCGAACCACGTCCAGTCCGGCGTTTCGACCGACGCGAGGCTCGACATCAACCTGTCGGCGAGGAAGTGCCGGATTTCCAGGGCGCGCGCGTCATCGGGAACGACGGCGCAATAACCGTCCAGACCCAGCAGGGTGAAGGCCAATGCACGCGGCGAAGCAAAGGCCTCAACAGTCGGCAACGCCTTGGCAAACAAGGCTTCAGCCCATCGACGTCGCGACGGGCTTGCATCCTTCCGTGCGCACTCACCCAGCGCCCACAATGTTCGTCCATGGCTGTCTTCGGAGCCACGGTCTTCCAGCCAGGTTCGATTGAAGCCCATGAAGTTGCGAAAGCGTCTGGTGTCGGGATTCCACGCATGCTGCACGAATGCGGCAAAGCGGGCAGTCAAAACCTCAGGCAGACGTTTTTCGCCGGGATTGTTGAGGGCGCAGGCGAGCAGCAAGGCGCGCGCATTGTCGTCCACGCAATAGCCGTGCGCGCGATCAGGTACCGAATGCACCGCATGCTGGAACAGGCCGGTGTCGTCGCACATCGAAAGAAAGTGATCCAACTGCATGTCCGACGCCGCAGGGCTGTGCGCGATCGCAACCGGTCCGGTGCGCGCGATCACCTTGAGCCAGTCGCCCTGCCGCGCGTCTTCGAATACGGCAATATAGCGCTCGGCCGTGCGAACCCATGTCATCGATCGGCTGACGGCGTAGGCGCGCTCGCGCATCGCCTGACGACGAGGGGTATCGGTGAGCAATCGCGCAATTTCCTTGCCGGTCGCGGCAGAATTGCCGAAGGGAACGATGACGCCACGACCGTCATCCAGCAGCTCCAACGCGTGCCAATAAGGCGTCGAAACCACCGGCTTCCCGAGACCGAAGCTGTAGGCCAGCGTGCCCGACGTCATCTGCGCTTCGTTGAGATAAGGCGTGACGTAGACGTCGCACATCGAAATGAATTCGAGCAGCGTGGCCTGATCGACGAACTGGTCGAGGAATACGACGTGGTTCTCACCCCCAAGTTCGCGCACGCGCTTCATCAGGCTTTCGCGATAGGCCTCACCCTGGTCGCGCACCAGATTGGGATGCGTCGCGCCGAGTACGACATAGACCGCGTCCGCGCGGCGCTCCAGAATCGAGGGCATGGCGTCGATCATGACCTCGATGCCCTTGCTGGGGGAGAGCAGGCCGAAAGTCAGAATGACCGAGCGGTTGCTGAATCCAAGTTTGGCCTTGGCAGCATCGGGCTCGACAAAGGGAAAGTCGGGAATGCCGTGCGCAATGACCTCGACCTTGTCGTCCGGCACGCGATAGACGCTACGCAGCATCTCGCGTCCCTTGTTGGCCATCACAATGATTTTCGAAGATGCCTCGACGATACGCTCCATCACCGCGCGCTGGGCGGTGGTCGGCTTGGCGAGCACCGTGTGTAGCGTCGTGATAACCGGCATGCTGAGGCGTGAAAGCAGCTCGAGAATGTGAGCGCCGGCTTCCCCGCCGAAGATTCCGAATTCGTGTTGCAGGCAGACGACGTCGTAGCGACCGGCATTCAGGAAGGCTGCGGCACGCACATAGTCTCCAATGACGTCATCCTTGATCTGGAATGCGACCGAACCGGGATAGTCGTAGGCCTGTGCGTGGTCGTTCATGGCGATAATACTGGTCTCCAGGTCCGGCCTTGAATTCGAAATCGCGCGTTCAAGGTCGGTCGTGAAGGTGGCGATACCGCAGCGGCGAGGCAGTGAATTGCCGATCAGGGCGACGCGGCGAAGCGGCATCATTCGAGGCCTGCAAATTGCGGAACGGGGATCGCAGCTGGATTGGCAGGCTTGCCCGGTTGCTTGCTTAAACTCTGCAACAGGGAATCGATCGGGCGACTTGCAGGATACGCAATCAGCGCGCTCAATCCGTTATTGCCAACCTCTATGCTGGTGCAGCCGCCACCGATGAAGATGGCATGTCCGATAGCTGCCGCGGTTAAGCCGATTGCCGCATGGCCGTCGAGGGTGAGAATCCAGGTTTCCGGTTCTGCAAGCAGCGCCCAGCTTGACCCCTCGAGCAGTTCAAGCCGCTCGAGAACGAAATGCTTGCTCGCGACCAGTACCGTTCGGTTTACGGTCAAGGGCGTCGGATTGCCTGGCGTTGGAAGGGGCCATGGGTGGGCGACGGCGACCCCATTGTCTTCATGCAATTCGCGCTGCCGGCCGTAGTCGAATAGCCGGAATGTGGCGTCGCTGTGCTGCTGAATTTCAGCGAGCACGATGCCGGCGCCGACGGCGTGGATGGTACCGGCCGGGATGTAGATGACGTCGCCTTTGGCAACCGATCGCCAGTGAATGAGTTCGGCGATCGAACCGTTCTGGATCGACGCGCGCAATTGTTGTGGAGTTATCTGGTGCTTTAATCCAACGCCGATCTGCGCGTCGGGCTGGGCCGCGAGGATATACCATGCCTCGCTCTTGCCGTTCGGCATCCCCATCGCACGTGCGTAAGTGTCGTCGGGATGAACCTGGATCGACAATGGTTCGCTGGTGAACAGTAGCTTGAGGAGCAACGCCGGGGTGGGCGCATCCTTGTTGGCCCGCTCGAACCACAACTCTCCGACGGCACGACCAGACCCGTCGACGCTGCTCCACGGTTGCAGATCGCGAACCCCCCACGGTTTGTGGACGACCCGCACGGCGGCTTGTTCGGTAGGCATGAGATGTCCTGACCGGGGTGACGCGCACGTCAAGGCGACGTGCCGTTGGCCGTTGTCGACCGTAAGATTTGGCGTGGCTAAGCGTCGCGTGTCCGGACAGGCGCTTGAAGCGGGCCGGATGCTGAGTTCGTTAGGTGGCTACTCCCCGACTTGATTACAACGGTCGCGTTCTGCTTTACCCTCCTTCTCAGCAACCAATTGCGCTTCTGAGTCGTATTTGGTCTAGCTTAGCTGTTCGGGCGTCAGACTTCGGTCCGAGGGCCGGTCCACACGGAGAGCCCATCCCATTCGGCCGCCACACCTAGAGCATGGTGGGCGGAGACTGTTGACGAATCTGAAATTGGGAGGATCGACCATCGCGCGGATCACTCAGCGCCTTTACCCCCCAAATAGCTAGGAAATTCCTCGGAACTGAGCAGCCTTTACGGCTGCACCGCAACGTCACAGGTCTCGCAATTGAAGTTGGGGCCAAATTCGGTATGCACGGCCTTTCGATCGGCCTGAGCCAACCCCAATCAAACTTCGTCGCCTGGACGGCTGGCAAGGCTGCCTCCTTCGCGATGCCCTTGCCAGACCCGGTGCGGTTCGGAGTGTCGCCATCATTGCATATACGCCGCGATACGAATCCTCCGCGTGGCCAGGTCTCCAGTTCCTACGCTCCAGATCTGCCGCTGATTGACCCATGCATACTCTTTGGAGGCGGTGGTGAGCCGGATGTTTGCAAAGATATCGACCACCGGCTCGCCGTTTCGCAGTGCCGCCTGGCCATCGCCCGACAACGCAATCCGATGCCCATCGTCGGTGTCGACGATAACGTGCAGGTTGAGGTCGATGCGACCATCAGCGCGCATTCGCAAATAGTCGATGCCATGCTGGCGTCCCGAAAGGCGGCCCTGACAGGGTCCATCGATATGAAGGTCGAAGCGTGCTCCTTGCAGTGGGACCGCTTGCTTGCCGGCAAGGATATCGTCCATGCTTACGCCGTAGTCCGTTACGCCCGTGAGAGCGAGATCGCATTCGTATATCTTCTCGCCTCTCATTCCAGGATCTTGAGCCATTGCACTTCTCCGAGTTGTTCGACTGGGTTGCCGACATCCAGTCGAACCGGCGGCCGCCAAGGCGACATGTTCAGGACAAATTATTTCGCAGCCTCGCTTGCCGGCGCAGTTGGCGCTCTCAAGTCGGCTCGTGACAGGCGAAACCACATTGGCGGATGACTTCGAAGCAGGCCGAACGGCAGGCTTGTGGTATTTGGCTTCAGCTTGTGAGCCGAAGAGGGACATGATAGTGTTGTAGTTCGGGCCTTCGACAACCGCCCGATCAGCTTCCGAGCCAAGGTTGTTTCGCTCCATTACGGAGGTGAAACATGGCTTGCAGCAGCACCACCCGCGGCTCACCCGATACATCCCGCCCAAGTCTGCCCGCTTTTCCAGATCTTCGATGGTTCTGGCAACTCCCCCTCGCGCTCTTGACCGGAATAGCACTGGGGTTGGAGCGACGCCGTCAATACAGGGAACTTCTCGAGCTGGACGACCGATTGCTCGCCGACATGGGCCTATCGAGGACGGACGTTGAAGAAGTACGAAGGTGCTCCTTGTATGTGGACGCCTGGCGCGACAGCCGATGAGTCTCCAATATCCTTCCTGGTCCAGGCGGCGCGCGAGAGGCCGCCTGCGGACGGCGCGTCAACCCGATCGCCTGGGTCGAGATAACTTGATCTCGCTGGCGGTCGCTCCTCGTTGTCGAACTTCCGCCTCGGGCCGGAAGCTCAATGACTTCCGTCCGCGATCGATTTGAGCGCGTGAGAGCGCCGAGCCATTTTCACGTGAGGCGCTCCGCCCTAAACGAAAATCGGCTGATCACAGTGCCGGCCGGATCGCAGACCTCGAAATGCCAGTCGAGGTCCGGCCTGATGTCGCCAAACTTGATGTCGCGGATCATGTCGCACGCGGTCACGGCGGCTTCGTCCCAAAGTGCGCTTGCATCATTGCCGTCATGGGGAACCGACCATTCCTCCTCGATCCCGTTGGCCCAAATCCGGAGCCGGTAGGACGTCGTTGCGGGCTGGGAGTCGTGCATCGGCGCCACCATGAACCCGGCGGGAGCACGATCCTCTCTCAGTCACCGGTCGAAGCCGCGGACGGGACGGTGATGAGGGAGGCTATCTTATGTCGGATACCGGACACAACGGCAGGCGTTCGGTTCCCCGGGATGATGCAGTTCCAAGGTCCTTCAGCACGTCGTTGCGTCAGACCGCGCTGGTCTTGAACTCCAGCAGGTAGATATCTGCGCCGGCAGCATCCTTGACCTTCATGGACCACTGATCTCCGGGCAGGAGCTTGCCATCGAGATCGCGGAGCAGCTCTCCACATGCGGTCGTTGCTTCCACCCAGGCAGCGTCGCGGTCGGGCAGCTCCAGCCCGTCGTTCTGGATTTCCATGTTTCGACCATCGGCGACGACAAAGAAGAATCTCGGCATCTTTCCCTCGTGAGTCCGGTTCCGAACATTAAATGTTGCGTTTGCCCTAGTAATGCATCGGAATCGGGCGCCTAGTTAAACCGCGCTCGTGGAATTCAGCTCCTGGTATAAGTCGGAAACCGTACCGACGAAATGCCGGTTTGTAGCCTACCTAGAAATTCCCGTGGAGGCGTCAACTCGGAACGCTACGTCAATCCCCGCGGAAGACGGCCCAGACCGACCGGGCGGGATACACTATGCCGACCGCACCACTCGCCAACTCCCTGCTGGCCAGTCTGCCGCGGGCCGAATTTGAGCAACTTCGGCCCCAAATGACGGTGCTATCCCTTGCGCAAGGCAAGGTGCTCGCCGAGGTCGGCGACGAAATCGACCAAGTCTACTTTCCCTTCGGCGGCATGATCTCGCTCCTCACGATCATGAGAAATGGCAAGGCCGTCGAGACGGCGACGATCGGCAAGGACGGCGCGTTTGGCGCTTCTGCGACGTTCGGCCTGCACAAGTCGCAGGTTCGGGCGATCATTCAAATCTCGACGACCGCGGCCGTCATTCCCGCCGCGTCCATGAGACGGCACGGCGAGACCAGCAAAGCGCTTCAGCTGATGTGCCTGCGGTCCAACGAGAACCTGCTTGCCCAGGCCCGCGTGACAGCCGCCTGCAATGCCCTGCATTTGATTGAAGAGCGATTTTGCAGATGGCTGTTGCAGACCAGCTCGGTGACGCAAAACATGACCATTCACCTCACCCAGGAATTCCTCTCTGAAATGCTCGGCGTCCGCCGCACGTCGGTCACCGAGGTCGCGCAAAAACTTCAAGAGGCCGGGCTCATCAATTACTCGCGTGGCGTCATCAACATCCTCGACCTCGATGCCTTGAAAGCACGGTCCTGCGAGTGCTTTGAAACACTTCGCGAGCAGAATGTGATCTAGAGCTGTTTCCATTCCGATGGAATCGGAACATGGCTCCAGGTTTTTGCCTTGACATGCTCTCTTCGCGAACCGGCATCAGCTTCGCGCGAAAATGCTTTAATCGAACAGCCTGTTGATCGAGACCTGTGCCTCGAACTCACGCGCCTTTTCCAAAAGCGCCTGCGCCTCCGTTCCTCGAAGAAGCTTTGCTTTGGCACGGCATTCTTCCGCAGTTTTCCTGAGGCGCTCATCGAGCGAAAGCGTCTGCTTGAATCGTCTTCGCTTTGCGGTCATCGGCAAGCTCTTTTATCGACGTGATTTTAGTCCCGCCACGTGGCTGCTCAAGTCGGATTTTTCCGACCCAAATGTCGGATTCCGGACGGACAGGCTTCTTGCGCCTTGTTAACTTTTTCGTTTTCGGCGAGATGCTTTTCCTTTTTGGTGAGATGCGATGTCTGCATCGACAGTGGGTTCATTGATCACTATCGAACGGCCGCGTTGTCGAAGATGCCAGACGCGGATGGAGCTGCTGAGCGCGTCTCCCAAACCCGACAATTGCGAAAAGCGCATCTTTGAATGCCCGAAGTGCCGTTTCATCGAGACCAAGGTGATCGCCGATCCCCTGACCTCAAACGACATCAGGCGTCTGACCAGCCACCTTCAGCCTCCATCGTGACATCCAGGTCGATCGGGGGAGTCACGCCGTGACCGATAAGAGAGATTCCCGAAAGTGCAACAACATCGTCCTCATCGGCGCCGGCGCCGGAGCTCTCTCGATGTCGGTTGCCGACCACGTCGACGAAGCGGAGGCGCTGGACCTCGCAAAGCGGATCGCGGATCAGACGGGCCGCACGGTGTCAGTCCGGGACGCCCGAGGAGCGGTTCTTGGGAAAATTCCGGGATCTAAAAGGAACTAGGAGAATTGGCTTCGGCGCCGGACCATTCATTCTCCCCGCCGCACTCACGTATCCCCTCAATTCAGGCGACCGGGCCCCGCGAGCAGGCCCAGCACGATCGAAAACTATTCGTTCTGCGCGGAAATGCCGAGCCGCTCATAGGCGCGCTTGCGATAGGTCTGGGTCGAATGCAGGCTGATGCCGAGCGCTTGCGAGATCGCCTCCGAGCCGAGACCGAGCAGGATGTGCCGGCACACCTCCTGCTCGCGCGGCGTCAACGCGGAAAGTGGCGCGCACGTCGCAAACAACGCGGCGAGGTTCTGGCCGGGCGTTGCCGTCGCGGCCTTTACGACAAATCGTGAGACGCTCTTTCGCCCTTCGCGATTGCCGGTTTCCGAATACCATGGTACAATCTGCAGTTGTCGGGACGGCATTTCCGTCCCGCATTTGGGGAGATGTCTTATGAAATTGTCATCAGGCTTCGCCGTGCCGTCAGCCGTCGTTATTTTGTCAACTCTCTTGCTGTGCAGCACAAGCGGTACGGCAATGTCGCAAACCACAACAGGCTCCGACTCCTCGCTTCCCGCCGTCTCGGTCGAAGCGCCGAAGCAGATGGCAAGACCAACGGTTACATCGCCGCGGAGGTCAACGACAGCGACAGCCCACCGGACATCCGGCTCGTCAACCGCTCAAACCCCAGTGTTCGCGCCGAATACGGCATTGGGGCGGCTTGCCAGGCTGGAGAGATCCGCCAGCACTTGCAACGGTGGTTGCGAAACAAGTTACAGGGTCGGCAACGCGCCCTGGGTTGGATGTAGTATAAGTGGGGATCGCGATATCAGCAATTTCTCACCGACGTGCCGAGACACGCTGACCTACAACACCTACGCGCAGTGCGTCGACACCAAAACCTTCCTGGGCTCGACCTCCAGAGAGGCTCGGTGGCTTTGCAGCAGCCTGCTAGCCGGAGGCAAGTTGGCCGGCGAAAATCAAGTCGCCGAAATCAAGGGCCGCCGCTAGTCCACGCCGGCCCGTCGGCTGCGCCCGAGACACAGGATCGCATGGCTCGAGGGATTTCGAGCCATGCAGAGGCGGTTTGACGCTATTTCCCCAGTGCTGCGGCGACTTCGCCAACCAGATTCTCTGCCAGCGTGTGATAGCCCTCTGGCGTGAGATGTTGCCCGTCAGGCTGATGCGGCAGTCCGTGCAGCATCCCATTCGGGAGCATGACAACCTTGATTCCCATCGCGCTTAGCCGACTTTGGATGGCAGGGGTGTTGTCGGCGGCTAGCTTCCTCCGGTCGTTACCGCCGGGCTGAAGGATCACAACGCTAGTTCCTTTCGGGACCACGCGATCCAGTCGGGCCAGCATGCCTCCCGTGGTGTCACCGTTGACGCCAGCATTGATGACACGGACGTTGAGACCCTTCGAACGGAGAAGCGTTTCAAGCTGTGCGGGATAGGCTTGGCTACGCGACACACCCTTACCGAAGGTGTTGCTGGCCCCGAGGGCCACAACGGTTGCAGCGTGAGCGGCGCCAAGCGCGGAGAGCACCCCGAATGCACCAACAAGAATGATCTGGCCAAGCTTTGCTGCCACTCTCGCGTCCCCCGACAGGCATGAATTCCCGCCGCATGCTTATCACCAACTGCTCATTATGAGAACGCGGACGTCGGCTCGGGGCCAAAATGCGACCGTCCCGGAGCGCGGACCGCGTGTCCGCCTTGCTTTCGGAGAGCAGAACTTAGAGTACCCCTCAGTTCAGGCGACCGGGCCCCACGAGCAGGCCCAGCACGATTCCAAACAATTCGTTCTGCGCGGAAATGCCGAGCCGCTCATAGGCACGCTTGCGGTAGGTCAGGGTCGAATGCAGGCTGATGCCGAGCGCTTGCGAGATCGCCTCCGAGCTGAGACCGAGCAGGATGTGCCGGCACACCTCCTGCTCGCGCGGCGTCAGCGCGGAAAGTGGTGCGCACGCCGCAAACAACGCGGCGAGGTTCTGGTCGAGCGGCGCAGTCGCGGCCTGCCGGAAATGACGCGCGACGCTGGCGCCAATCGCCGGCGCGATCGCGTGTAGCCGCGCACGGTCGACGTCGCCAAAGCGGCCCTGCACGGCGATACGATAGAAGTTGACATAGAAGCAGGTGTCATCAGCCCAGATCGCGGTCGCGCATTTATCGACGATGCCGGAATCGTGAAAAAAGATCTTGCGGTAGCGCGCGCCATACATGCGCGGCGCGAACGACGGCAGCATGATCGGCGCGCTGCCCTCGGTTTCGAACAGCGCATCGCGATTGGGATCGGATTCGTGGAACTGACCGGCATAGGCGGCACCGAGATCGCCGCCGGTCGGGATGTTGCCGGCATCGAGCAGACAGCTCGCCGCACCGGCGCGCGTCAGCGCGAACACCATGCAATGGCCGACGCCGGCCTGCCGGCGCAGCGTGTCAATGAGGATGTTTGGAAAATCCGGACGGCCGATGGCGAGCACCGCGGGCGTGACGTCGCCAGCCGCCAAATTTGAGGCCATCGCGTGGGGCCGCATGGGTATCCTCCGCCAAGGTTGTTTTGGCGGACGATATCAGCAAGGGCGGTGCGCCGGAAGCGGCCCCTACCCCGCCGCCGCCTTCGCCGGCGCGACATTGATGGCGAGCTTGCCGTAGCGGTCGGTGAAGGCCTCGGTGTCGATCTCCTCGAGCTTGATCTCGCCGCTCATGACGCTCCTCTTCCAGGCCGCCTGTGCCGGATCGCTCTGGAACTCCGGCATCACCTCGCGGCCGAACAGCTCCAGCGATTCGCAGATGTGCTCGTGGCTGTTCTTGCCGGCCTGGTTGAGCAGGATGACCTGGTCGATATGCGACGATTGGAAGCGCTTCAGCTTCCTGCGGATCGTCTCCGGCGAGCCGATCAGGCCGCCGCGCAAGGCCGCCTCCTGCGCTTCCGGATTGTCGCGCTTCCACTTGTTGTACTCGTCCCACATGTTGACGGTGTAGGGCGCCGGACGCTGGCGGTTCTGCGAGGCGCCGTAGAAGCGCAGCGCGAACTGGAAGAAGGTGGCGCCGTCGGCACGCGCACGCGCCTCCTCGTCGGTCTTGGCGCACATGAAGAACGACACCAGCGCCATGTTCGGGTTGATCTCGTAGTCGGCGAGCTTGTGCAACCGCTTGGTCATCGCGTTGTAATAGGCGTGCACCCAGGCATGCGCGGCATCGGCGCTGACGAACTGGAAGCCGAGCGCGCCAAAACCATGACGACCCGCGCGCTCGATGGTCGGCAGCTGCGAGCACGCCATCCACAGCGGCGGGTGCGGCTTCTGCACCGGCTTCGGCACGACATTGCGCAAAGGGATGTCAAAGTATTTGCCGTGATGCTCGCTTCCCGCATCCCCGAACATCGGGAAGATCGCGGCGACGGCCTCTTCAAAGACCTCCTTCTTGGTCTCCATGTCGCGGCCGAACGGCGTCAGCTCGGTGATGGACGCGCTCTCGCCCATGCCGAATTCGCAGCGGCCGTTGGAGAGCAGGTCGAGCACCGCGACGCGCTCGGCAACGCGCGCCGGATGGTTGGTGGTGAGCTGGAGGATGCCGTGGCCGAGCCGGATGTTTTTGGTGCGCTGGCTCGCAGCAGCGAGGAAGGATTCAGGCGAGGGCGAGTGCGAATATTCTTCAAGGAAGTGATGCTCGACCACCCAGGCATGGTCGTAGCCGAGCCTGTCGGCGAGCTCCATCTGCGAGAGCGCGTCTTGATAGAGCCTGAGCTCGTCGCCGGCCACCCAGGGCCGCGGCAATTGCAGCTCATAGAAGATGCCGAACTTCATGGCGCCATCTCTCCCAAGTTCTCTTGCAATTTTTTTGCAAGTTTTTTTGCAAGTTTTCTTGCCCGCTTATTTCTTGTTGCGAGCATCTTAATGCGTGGGGCGGCGCTGTCTACGCAGTCGCAATTCCGCCCTGCGGGAGGACGCGCTTTTCGGCGCGGCGGCCATTCAGCACCGCACCGATGAAGGTGAAGCGCACCAGCAGATGGTAGCTCGCCAGCATCAAGGGAATCGCGACGACTAGAATGATTGCGAACTTGATCAGCCCGGGCCAGTCGCGCTGCGACAACGCGACCTGCAGCGCCATCACGATCGGCATGTGGATCACATAGAGCCAATAGGATGCATCGGCGAGATAGCGCCAGGTCGGGCTGAAGCCGGACATGAAGCGCAGCACGAGCCCGATGACTGCGAAGGTCGAGATCCAGATCGCCGGTGCATAGAGGATGGCAGAGACAAGCCTGAGCGTGGCGAAGCTGAAAGGCAGTTTCGGCGCGCCCGGTGAGGACAGGATCACGCCTGACAGCACGAAGCTGATCAGGATCAGGCCGAGCGCGAGCACAAGATACGGGAGCCAGCGTCGCTCGAGCAGCCGCAGCAGATCGACCTGCCGATGCAACAGCCAGCCAACGCCGAATGCGGTGCCGAAGCCGATCCAGGCCTGCGCATTGGTGATGAGCGATTGATCCGGCGTCCTCACGCCCATCACGTTGATCCATCGTTGATCGAGGCTGAAGGCGATGCCGATCGGGATCGCCAGCACCAGCGGCGCCAGCGGATGTCGCATGGTGCCGGCGAAGATGCGGTCAACAACCGCTCGCCAAGTGCCTGACACATCGAGCCAGACAATGGCGGCGCGCAGCAGCAGCATGGCGGCATAGAGCTCCAGCAGCACATAGAGAAACCAGAGATGGGTCAGGGGGAAATTCGGCAGCACCGGCGGCCAATTGCGCACGCCGTGGAACGGGCCGGCATTCGGCAGATAAGATGCCCAGATCACGATCAGGGCGATGGGCGTGAAGACGATCGGCCAGCCGATCACGAGCGGCAGGGCGATCCGCTGCAGCCTGTCCCGGATGAAGCCCGAGGTGCCTCGGCGATGAAAGCTCATGCGGGCGAAGAAGCCGGCCATCAGGAAGAAGGTCGTCATCCGGAAGACGTGGATGGTGAAGGACAGCAGGCCGAGCAGCAGGCTTGGATGGGTGTCCCTGACGAACCAGAACTGGGCCGAGGCGGGCAAAAATGACAATGTCGCGTGCAGGACGATGCCGAGCAGCAGGGCGCCACCCCTGAGCGCATCGAGCGCGTGCAGTCGTTCCGATACGGGGGCGCCGGTCGCATGGGACATGGATGGGCTCGTGCTGGTTGGCGAGGGGTTCTCGCCGGACAGTCTGCCTAATCGCGGCGCGGCCCTCTCGCCCGATCCAAAAATCGGCTAGCCGATTTCTCGGCGCGGCTGGGTGATCCCGGGATCGCAGCCGGTTTCCGGCCGGCTCAGCGCCTCGCGCCGGAATTCGGTCGGGGTCACGCCGGTCTCGGCCTTGAAGGCGCGATTGAAGGGGCCGATCGATTGGAAGCCGGCATCCATGGCGATGGTCAGCACCGGGACCTCCCGTTGCGTCACATCGGACAGCGCCAGCCTGGCATCCTCGATGCGATAGCGATTGAGGAACGCATTGAAGTTCCGATAGCCCAGCCCTTCGTTGATGGCCTGGCGAAGCCGGTGCTCCGGAACGTCGAGCCGTGCCGCGAGCGCTCCGATCGCAAGACCTTCCCGCCGGTAGGTCCGCTCCACACTCATCAGATGATCTAGGCGCCGCAGCAGGATCGGATCGACCACGAGCCTTCCTGCGGGAGGAGCACGATCGGCACCGCGTCCGCTACTGGATGCGATTGCCGCCATGGCGTCGTTGACGGGCACGGCCGGCTGCGCGGCAAAAGCCCCCAGTCCGGCAATCATGGCCACCACGAACAGGCTGAGCGCGGTCGGCAGACTGCCGGGCGCGCCGGGGACCGCGACAGGAATTGCGGCGAAGCCGGCGCCGGCGACGACAGCGATGAGTCCGACATTGATGGCCAGCATCGCCAGCCGAAGCCGGCGGCGCCGCGCGACCAGATCGGCGCGCCAGGTCTTGACCGTCTGAACCGCGGCCGCGAGAGCCAGCGCCAGATTGATCAACGCCAGGCCTCGCCCGCCGGCCCCGGCCAAAGCGGGCCAGTACGCCCAGCCAAGCGTGAGCGCAAAGCCAAAGGCCACGATGCCGAGCCAGAGCACGCCGTGCCATCGCCTCAGCACGAAATCGTCGTCGAACGCCGCGCGCGCCCACAGCCAGAACACGGCAGGTTGCCCGGACAGGATCGGCAACACCCACCACCATGACGATTTGGGAAACAACGGCGCGGTCGTGATGGCGTAGAGCACGCCACCGGCAGACATGGCCATGCCCAGCAACGCCTGCTGGCCGGTCGCACGACGCAACAGCGTAGCGACAATGATCAACAGGAACACGCCGCTCGTTGCGCCGCGAAGCCCGAGATCGATGGCCGTGAGCCCCATCGCGTTCACAACTCACATTCCCCCCGGTTCGAGATCGAACTCTCGCACCGCCCTCGCGCGGGCACAATCCAAAATTGCGCGGTGGTCGCGGCATAGGGGTGGCGGCCCCGCTTGAACCGGCGGGGCGAATGGTTAGTTTTGGGGAATCGCGAATCGCCTCGTTTCGCACCTTTCAAGACAGTCATGGCCACATTCACCCCGCATCAGGATGCCGCGCTGAAAGCCGTCGGCGACTGGCTCAAGGCAAAACCCGGCCGCAACGGCACGCCGCCGGTGTTCCGCCTGTTCGGCTTTGCCGGCACCGGCAAGACCACGCTGGCGCGGCACATCGCCGACGGCGTCGACGGCGAGGTGAAGTTCGCCGCCTTCACGGGCAAGGCGGCGCTGGTGATGCGCAACAAGGGGTGCGACGATGCCTCCACCATCCATTCGCTGATCTACCGCGCCCGCGAATCCGGCGAGGAGCAGCCGAGCTTTGAATTGTGGGACGACGCGCCGGCCTCCAAGGCCAAGCTGATCGTGATCGACGAATGCTCGATGGTCGATGCCGAATTGGGCCGCGACCTGATGTCGTTCGAGTGTCCGCTGCTGGTGCTCGGCGACCCTGCGCAGCTGCCGCCGATCCAGGGCGGCGGCTTCTTCACCAATACCGAGCCGGATGCGATGCTCACCGAGGTGCACCGCCAGGCCCAGGACGATCCGATCGTGCGGATGTCGATGGACGTCCGCGAGGGCCGCGAGCTCGACATCGGCCGCTACGGCGAGAGCGAGGTGGTATCGCGCAAGGAGCTCGATCCCGATCGCGTCATGGGCGCCGACCAGGTGCTGGTCGGCCGCAACAACACCCGACGCGCCTACAACATGCGGGTGCGGCAGCGCCAGAACATCGAGGATGTCTTTCCGGTCGCCGGCGACAAGCTGGTCTGCCTGCGCAACAACCGCAAGAAGGGCCTGTTCAACGGCGGCCTGTGGCGCGTGAAGTCGCGCAACACCTCGCGCTCGAAATCGCGCATCCTCAGCATGCGGCTCTCGCCCGACGAGGATTTCGGCCACAAGGTCACAAAGGTCTCCGTGCGCGCCGATTGCTTCGAGGGCGGCATCGAGCAGATCGCCTGGGAGCAGCGCAAGCCTTATGACGAGTTCGACTACGGCTACGTGCTGACCGTGCACAAGTCGCAGGGCTCGCAATGGGACGACGTCGTGCTGTTCGACGAGAGCTTTGCGTTCGGGGAGAGCCGCGCAAGGTGGCTGTACACGGGCATCACGCGCGCGGCGAAGCGGCTGAGCATCGTCGTCTAAAACCCCGCTCCGGCGATTGCCTCACTTCCCCGCCACGAAATAAAAATCTTCCCGGCCCGGCGGCGAGCCATACGAAAACGGCTGCTGCTCGTGCTTGGTGACGGTCCAGACATCGTCGCGCACGATGTCGAACAGCTTTCGGATCTCGATTTTCGGCACCTTGATCTCGCGGGCGAGCGCGCTGGAGAACGGGCTGTCGGCACCGTTGTCGCCGTCGATCGCGGTCTCGCCGTGCTTGGCGGCGTAGACCACCATGAAGCCGGCACCGGGCTCGATGTTGGAAAAGCCCTTGTCGACCAGCTTCAGCGACAGCGTGTGCTGCATGGTCGGCGCGAACGGATTGTCGCGGCAGGCGTCCAGAATCACCAGACGCACTTTTCTTGCCGCGCCCACCGCTGCGATCACCTGCTCCAGGGCGACGGCTTGAGTCTCGGCATCCCGGTCGACGGCGAGCTTGGCATCGATGGGAACGAGATAATTCACCCCGCCAATCTCGAAACCGTGGCCGGCATAATAGACCACCGCCCAATCGGCCTTCTCCGCTTCGTCGGCAAAGGTCTTCAGCGCGTCGAAGAACTTGTCGCGGGTGAGGTCACTGACGGAGATCACGGTCTGGAAGCCGACCTCCTTCAGCACGCTCGCGATCAGCTTCGAATCGCGCGGCGGATTGGGCAGAGCGTGGACGTTCTTGTAGGCGCCGTTGCCGATCACCAGCGCAACGCGGCGCCCGCTGGGCGCGCCGCCCGGCGTTTGCGGCGTCAGCGCGGCGAGCCGCTCCTGCGCGATGGTGCGGGCGCGGGCAACATCGAGCTCGTCGAACTTCGTCAGCGAATAGGCGGCCGAGCGATAATCGGCGCGGGCCTGGGCGAGATCCTTCTTGCGCTCGTAGACCTGGCCGCGGCCGGAATGCGCGCGGATATTGTTCGGGTTGAGCTGAAGCGCCGTGTTGTAGTCCTTCAGCGCGGCGTCGAAATCGCCCTTCATGAAATAGACGTCGGCGCGGTTGTTGATTGCGTAGACATTCCTCGGCTGCTTCTCGATCAGGCCGTTGCAATCGGCAAAAGCCTGATCGTACTTGCCCATCATGCCGTAGGTGGTGCAGCGGTTTCCGGCAATCTGTTGCGCGGCCGGATCGATCTTCTCGGCCTCCGCGAAATCGGCGAGCGCGCCGTCATAATCCTTCATCAGCGTGCGCACGCGGGCACGGTTGGTCCAGCCGAGGATGAATTTTGGCGTGTATTTGATCGACAGGCTGAAATCATCGAGCGCGCTTTGCAGCGCGCCGCGGCGCAGCTGGATAACGCCGCGATTGTTGTAGGGAACGCCGTAGGTCGGTCGCTTCTGGAGCGCGAGGTTGTAGTCGGCCATCGCAAGGTCGTCCTTGCCGGTGCGCTCATAGGCGAGGCCGCGCAGGTTGAGGATGACGGCATTGTCCGGGTCGAGGCCCGCGGCCGTGGACAGGACATCGATCGCGCGATCGTAGTCGCGCTTGTTGATCAGATTATTGCCGCGCACCGAGAGCGCGACCGCCTTGTCCTTGCCGGTGACACGATCGGCGTTGAGCAGGTTCTCGCAGGCCGTCGTCCGCGCCTGAAGGTCAGCCTGGCGGTCGCGGCAGGTGGCGAGGTCGTCGCCGGCTTGCGGCTCCGCCGCGGCGATCGCAAAGCTGGAGACGAGCATGACTGATATCAGGAGGACGACGCGCAGCATGTTGTCGGATCAGCTCCAGCCACCACATCTTAAGTCGATCGGCGATCGCGCCGGTTCATCTAGCCCGGAGTTCCCCACCGCGCCAAGCCGGGCCAAGGATTTCACGGGTTCGTGTCTCCAAAGCCGTAACAATCGCCCGGTCCGCCCGTATCTCCGATGTCTGAAAACGCCGGGCAGGCTGTTCGCCCGCCCTCAACCGCCCTAAACTGTCAGGCCTTCCGAAAGAGGATCCGCCATGCGCCGCTCCGTCCTGTCCCTGCTCGCCGCCACCACCGCCTTGACGCTGGCCTTTGCCGCACCGGCCCGGGCCGCGGAAGACGCCGTCGTGATCCCTGCCCCCGCAATGGACACAGCACCCGCAAGCGGCATCCAGACCGCGGTGATTGCCGGCGGCTGCTTCTGGGGCGTGCAAGGCGTATTCCAGCACACGGCCGGCGTCGTCAACGCGGTCTCCGGCTATGCCGGCGGCAGCAAGGCGACCGCCGATTACCAGACTGTCTCGGGCGGCCGGACCGGCCACGCCGAGTCGGTCGAGATCAAGTTCGACCCGAAGAAGATCTCCTACGGCAAGATCCTCCAGATCTACTTCTCGGTGGCGCACGACCCGACCCAGCTCAACCGCCAGGGCCCCGACAGCGGCACGCAATATCGCTCGGCGATCTTCACCACCTCAGACGAGCAGAAGAAGGTCGCGGAGGCCTATATCGCCCAGCTCGACGGCGCCAAGGTGTTCAGCAAGCCGATCGTGACCAAGGTCGGCGCGCTGGAGGCGTTCTACCCGGCCGAGGCCTATCATCAGGACTATCTGACGCTGCACCCGAGCCAGCCCTACATTGCCTATAACGACATCCCGAAGGTCGAGAACCTGAAAAAACTGTTCGCGGATAACTACATCGAGAAGCCGACGCTGGTGAGCGCCAGCAAGGCCACCAACTGATCGCGAGATCACCGAAAACAAGATCATCAGAAAACGGGAGACCCATGCCCGACACCAAGACGAAAATCACCGACGACAAGGTCATCAAGAGCGAACAGCAGTGGCGGCAGGAATTGTCGCCGATGCAGTACGCCGTGCTGCGCGAGAAGGCGACCGAGCGTCCCTTCTCCGGCGAATATGAGCACGATCACCGTGCCGGCACCTATGTCTGCGCCGGCTGTGGCAACGTGCTGTTCGAATCCGACGCCAAGTTCGACTCCGGCTGCGGCTGGCCGAGCTTCACTGCGCCTGCGGCCGAGAGCCATGTCGACGAGGAGCGGGATACGACGCACGGCATGGTCCGCACCGAGGTGCTCTGCGCCAAATGCAGTGGCCATCTCGGCCACGTCTTCCCCGACGGACCGGGACCGACCGGCCTGCGCTATTGCATCAACTCGGCTGCGCTCAAGCTGGAGCCGAAATAAGGTTGCGCGCCGCCGGTTCCCCGGTGGAACCCGGCGGCGCGATATGCTTTTCTTGTCTGGCGTGCAGCCGATGAGCCTAATCCGGCCGCCGCCAGGGAGGACACCATGTCACTCGGGACCATCCTGATCATCCTGGTGATCATCTATCTCTTGGGCGGCTGGTCTGGCCGGATCGGCGGCTATGGCTACGGCATGGGCCATTCCGGCATGGGGATCGGCGGCGTCGTTCTGGTCGTGCTGGTCGTCCTGCTGCTTCTTGGCAAGCTGTAAACCATATAACTCATTGAAACTACTTTTGTTATAGCCTCTGCGGGGCTGCCATGCGCGGATTCATCATCTCCCATCGCAGGGGTCGCATTTCTGTGAAAACAGCCTATATTAGTGGACGAAAATGATGTGCGGCGGGCTCGCCTGATTGTGGCCTCCGCCTCCCCAACCCCACGCGCTTAAAGCCCCAGACAAGATCACGAGGTCTTTGACCATGCGTCCACTGCGTCCGTTCAACTTCAACACCTCCGCCGAGCTCTTCCCCGCCGCCATCCGCAAGAAGAAGCGCGCGGGCTTCACCTATCGGCGGTTCGGCACCGCGGCCGAAGCCGTGCAGTTCGCGATGGAGCAGTTGCCGACGGATTCGCTGAATGGCGCGTATCTCCAGGTCGAGGAAGCCCGTTTCGACCAGAACGGCATCCGCTCGCTCTATGAGAGCGAGGCCTTCCCGCTGCCGCGCCACCGCAAGCCGGAGCCGGTCGCGGAAGCCGACGCCGACGCGGCGTAAATTTTCTTAAAGTCTCCGATGTGCGCAAAGCGCGATGGCCGAACGGCTGTCGCGCTTTTCGCTTTTCTTAAAGGGCGGGCTTCAGAGGCGCGGCTGCTTGTCGAGCCAGCGGCGCAAGAGGCGCACGTTGCGCATGTTGGCGCGGAACATGACGTCGAAGGCGTCGCCCGCGAACGGCACGATGCCGACCACGCCGTCGAGGGCGACATTACCGAGCATGCGGGCCGTAAGATACCAGGGCGCGCCGAGCGCGCGGGCCTCGCGCACGAGCCAGAGCGAGATCGCGGTGGTGATGATATCGCCGACGACAGGGATCAATCCGATCAACCCATCGATGCCGTAGCGGATATTGGTGCCGGGCAGGACGAAGGCGACGTCGAGCAGCTTGGCGAGCGCCTCAAGCCGCGCGATCCGCTGCTCGCGCGTCAGGTTGCCGAACGGATTGCCTTGGCCGAACTCAAAGCGAAACTCGCGGAACCCCTGCTCCAGGGTTTCGGGAGCGATCTCGTGGCCTTCCTGGTCGATGATCGGTCCGCGCGCCGCGCGGTCCGAAACATCGGCGCGCGACTGCGTTCCTGAGCGGGACTTGCGTGGCGCGAGAATGTCGTCGTCGGGCATGGTCATGTCCATCAGGAAACGCACGAGCACAACAGAGGTTGCTGCGCCGCGTCCGAAGGTCGCGCGCTCAGCTCGCCGCCGCCGCGGGCCGCGGCTCCTCGACATAGCGATGCACGAACCAAGAGGACAGCACCGCCGGCACGAAGCCAACCAGGCCGTACAGGATGAACTGCACCGCGCCCGAATCCGACCCGCGCGAGCCGTAGGTCAGCGATGCCAGGATGAAGGCGAACAGGCCGACCAGCAGCATCCGCCGCACCGGCCCGACGCGCCTGACATGGATCAGGATGTCGTCGACCGCGCCGATCATCAGCGAGGGCAGGAAGCCGAACAGATAGCTGTATTGCAGCGTCTTGAAGAATACGACGAACAGCTTGCCGACCTCGCCGAGACTGGTCTGGGCCCAGTAGCCGGACTGGTAGGTCGTCGTCAGCAGCAGCAGGAAGCCGCCCACGAACGGACCGACGAGCGCAAACACCAGATAGCGTTTCATCAAGAACTCCTCATACGCACGAGCTTTTATAGCAGCGCGGCGGGAACCTTGGATAGCGCGGTTGCGCGCTGTTTGGGGGAACAAGCAGCAAAGCGACGAGTTCAGACTGGAGGTTGAGATTCATCTGTCAGATCTGGAGCCGCCGATGTCTCGTAAACTGGTATTGCTGGCGACGATCACTCTCTCGGCTCTCGGCGGCCTGTCGAATGCGCCCGCCTTTGCGCAAGGCCATATGGGCACGCCGCAGGAGCAGAATGCCTGCTCGCGCGACGCCTCGCGGCTGTGCCGCAAGGATCTCGGCAATGACAATGCGGTGCAGGGCTGCCTGCAGGCGAACCGGGCCAAGCTGTCGAGGTCGTGCAGCAAGGTGTTCCAGACTCACGGCATGTGAACGTCTCACATTTTGCGTGACGGTCGCGCAACAATTGCGAATTCATTCGCGCCGCCCATTGCAGCTCTTTGACAATCGCGCATACTTCGCTCGGGCGGCGCAGCACTTTTCGATTCGAACATCAACAGATCGAGCGACCACATGCGGGACCAAGGTTCCCGGCGTGAAGACTGTGACATGCGGCAGATCAAGTCGCGTGCAGCGCCCCAAAACCAAGTGGTTCGACCCACGGAACTCGGGGACGCATTGTTCATGACACGCTACCAAACCATCGCTTCGCTCTTGAAGACCGCCGCTTCGCTGTTCGCTCTCACCGCCACCGCGATCGCCCTCCAGACATCACCCGGCCTCGCCTTCTCGTCCGAAGCACAGCAGATGTGCACGGGCGATGCGATGCGGCTGTGCTCCAGTGAGATCCCCGACATCACGCGGATAAGGGCCTGCATGGTCCAGAAAAAAGCGCAGGTCAGCCCCGGCTGCCGCGCCGTGATGGACCGCGAGCACGCAGCCGCCACTGCGGCACGCAAGCGGGAAGCGACCGCGCAGTAACCCATCTGCAAGTCATTCCGGGGCGGCGCGCAGCGTCGAACCCGGAATCCATCTCGCTGCACAGCGCGCGGCACGATGGATTCCGGGCTCGCGCGTCGCGCGCCCCGGAATGACGGAAGAGAACTAGGCCCGGCCTAATCGCCCCACTGCGCGAAGGCGTCGTTGAAGGCGCGTTCGCCGGGGGCGCCCTTCTCGATGGCGATGATGGCGCGGCGCTGGTTGGCGTAGACCAGCGGCACGTCAAACCACGAGCGCTCCTTCAGAAGCTGGACGTTGCGGGAGCGGTCGGCGTCGACATTGGAGAGGCCGACCAGGAAGAAGCCGTCGGTGACCTTGACCGCGAGTCCCGCGAGCGGCGTGCCGCGCGCCTGCTCGTTCGACTTCATCAGGATGCCCGGCACGTTGGAGACGCTGCCGCCCGGAAAGTCCGGCGGCAGGATGAAGGTCAGCTCGGCTGTGTGGCTCGCCGGCAGCGACGAGTCGGTGTTGCGGCGGAACGACATCGTCATCTTGAACTTGCGGTCGGGGATCTCGATGTCGGCGCGCACGGCGACGTCGGCCTTCTGGTTGCCCGAGGCCTTGATCGGCTCGAGCCGCCACACCACCGAGCCGACATATTGCTTGCCCTTCGGGTCGGACGGATCCTCGTCATAGAGCACGACCTTCTGCGCCACCGGCGCAGCCGGCTGGTCGCTCGCCGAGGGCTGGCCGACGCGATCCGGAATCTTCGGCTTGCTCTGCGGCTGCGCGGCATCCTTCGGCGCCTCCACCACCTGGGTGGGCGAGGGCTTGAACAGATTGGTCGCGGTCTGCACCAGCGACTTGCCCCACAGGATGCCGGCGCCGACCAGGATCAGCACGATGCCGATGGCGATCGCACTCTTGAACGGGAAGATGGAGCCGGCGCGCTTGGGCTTCCTGGCGCCGCGGTCGGCTGCGATGCGCGGACGCGGCGACGACGACTGCGGCGCGTAGCGCTCGGCCTCCTCTATCGACTCGTCATAGGAATAGGGCGCGTCGGGTTCGGCGGCGCGGTTCTCCAGGCTCGGCTCGAGCCGGTCGAATTCCGGCGAGGGCGACGGCACGTTGGCGTAAGTGCGGCGCGCGGCGCGGTTGGCCTGCGCGGCGGCGCCGCCGAGATCGTTGACGTCGGCGGTGATGTCGCGGAAGCCGCGTACGCCTGGCGCCGGCGGTGGCGGCGGTCCGCCATCCGGCGGGCGGCGCGAGGGCGAGCGATCGCGCCCGGCCGGCGGCTCCGGCGCAGCCGGCTGGCGCGGCGCATCGAAACGCGGGGCGCGGGGCGGACGCGGCGCGTCGTTCTGGTCGTCGCCGCCGAGCGGCGGGCGATCGCTGCGCGACGGCGGTGCGGCGGGACGGGCCCGCGGCGGCGCGGCCGACTGAGGAGATGCGGGCGGGTTGTTGTCGGCCGCACGGGCGCTGGCCCGTCGGAACGCATCGCCGCTGCCGCTCCCGCTGCGGGCGCCACCACCGGGGCGCGAGGCCTCGCGGGCACGCTGGGCGGCCTCCGATTCGACCTTGCGGACGGCCTCCTCCAGCGACAGCCGCTCGCGGGTGATCTCGGATTCGGAGAGCGGCGGCTGGACGCTGCGGAGCTGCGCGATCAGGGCCGTGCGCGCCCGCTCATAGAGCGCGCGCCGGCTTTCGCCGGGAGCGTTGGGGTCCAGGGCGGCAATAGCGCGGGCGATCAGCGGATAGTAATCAGCCATTTCTACTCAACTATACGCGCGTCCTGGTAAGAGATCGTTAAGCCTCAAACGGGTTTTGTACGAGGATAGTATCCTCGCGTTCGGGGCTGGTGGAAAGCAGCGCCACCGGGCATCCCACCAATTCCTCGATCCGGCGGACATATTTGATGGCCTGGGCGGGCAGATCGGCCCAGGACCGCGCGCCGGCGGTCGGCTCCTTCCAGCCCTCGATGGTCTCCCAGATCGGCTCGACCCGGGCCTGGGCGCCCTCGCCGGCCGGCAGATGGTCGATCTCCTTGCCGTCGAGCTTGTAGCCGACGCAGACATCGATCGAATCGAAGCCGTCGAGAATGTCGAGCTTGGTCAACGCCAGCCCGTTGATGCCGCAGGTTCGCACGGTCTGGCGGACCAGCACGGCGTCGAACCAGCCGCAGCGGCGCTTGCGTCCGGTATTGACCCCGAACTCGCGGCCGCGACGGCCGATCTCCTCGCCGACCTCGTTCAACAGCTCGGTCGGGAACGGTCCCTGCCCGACGCGGGTCGTATAGGCCTTGCAGATGCCGAGCACGTAGCCGACGCCACCCGGACCGATACCCGTTCCGGTCGCAGCCTGCCCCGCCACCGTGTTGGACGAGGTGACGTAGGGATAGGTGCCGTGGTCGACGTCGAGCAGCGCTCCTTGCGCACCCTCGAACAGGATGCGCTTGCCGGCACGCCGCTCGATGTCGAGCAGGCGCCAGACGGTCTCCGCATAGGGCAGCAGCTGGGGCGCCAGCGCGCTCAGCTCCTTCAGGATCTCGTTGCCGTCGAACTCCGGCAGGTTGAGGCCACGACGCAGCGCATTGTGATGCGCAAGGAGCCGGTCGATCTTGTGCGGGAGCGTGTCGAGGTCGGCGAGATCCATCAGCCGGATCGCGCGGCGGCCGACCTTGTCCTCATAGGCCGGTCCGATGCCGCGGCGGGTGGTGCCGATCGCGGTCGCGGAATTGGAGGATTCGCGCAAGGCGTCGAGCTCACGGTGCAGTGGCAGGATCAGCGTGACGTTCTCCGCGACGCGCAGATTCTCCGGGCCGACCGCGACGCCCTGGCTGCGCAGCTTGGCGACCTCGTCGAGGAAGGCCTGCGGATCGAACACGACGCCGTTGCCGATCACCGACAATTTTGACGGGCGCAGCACGCCGGAGGGCAGCAGCGCGAGCTTGTAGGTCTCGCCATTGATCACCAGCGTATGGCCGGCATTATGGCCGCCCTGGAAGCGCGCGACGATGTCCGCCTGCTCCGACAACCAGTCGACGATCTTGCCCTTTCCTTCGTCGCCCCATTGGGCGCCGACGACGACAACATTGGCCATTCGCGGGTAATCCTTCGAAGAATTTAGATGCGCCCAGCCCAATTCCCGGCCCGGAGCCGTTCGTACGCGAGGCACCAACCGGATAAAGGAAGCAGCCTCTCTAGGCAAGCAAGAACCGGGCTTTTTGAGGACCCAACGCCCGATCCAAGCCTTTGATATCCCCGGAAAATCCGGAAACCTTCCAGGGCGATGCTCTCCCTTCGACCAAAGCGTGAGGGGCAGCCCCGGCCGCTGCATGGTGGCGATGCATCCGCCCCGTTGCTGCGACCTCGATTTCCGTGTCTTTGAACCGGGCCGGGTCTCGACCGGCCCGGACGTCGCCGGGCCGGAGGCCTTGGCGTTGTTGCACGCGGGGCCATAACAATCACAATGTCCGCCACCGGCCAGACCACCAGCACCGAAACATCCGGCCAGCACTGGATTGCCAACCAGCCTTATCTGCTGCTTGGCATCACCGCGCTGTGCTGGGCCGGCAATGCGGTCGTCGGGCGCCTCGCCGCCGGCCACATCCCGCCGGTGACATTGTCCTTCCTGCGCTGGAGCTTCGCCTTCCTGCTGGTGCTGCCGTTCGCCTGGAAGCATCTCGCCCGGGACTGGCCCGCGATCCGCGCAAAGCTCGGCCTGATGGTCGTGCTGTCGATCACCGGCATCGGCGCCTTCAACACCCTGCAATATTGGGCGCTGGAGCATACCCAGGCGCTCAACACCTTGCTGTTGCAGTCGGCCGCGCCTTTGCTCGTGGCGCTGTGGTCGCTGGCCATCCTCGGCATCCGCCTCACCGCGGCGCAGGCCTTCGGCGTGGCTCTCTCGATGTGCGGCGTGCTGATCATCCTGCTGCACGGCGATTTCACCACACTGTCGAACATCGCCTTCAACAAGGGCGACCTGATCTTCATCGTCGCGCTCATCATCTTCGCGCTCTATTCGGTGCTGACCTTGAAGCGGCCGCCGATGCACGGCCTGTCGTTCCTCGCCTTCACCTTCGGCGCCGGCGCCGCTTGTCTCATTCCGCTCGAGATCTGGGAGCTGTCTGCGCGTCCCGTGATGAAGCTCGACGGACCGAACCTGCTGACCCTGTTCTATGTGTCAGTGTTTCCCTCGACGCTCGCCTATCTCTGCTTCAACCGCGGTGTCAGGCTGATCGGCGCCAACCGCGCAGCGCCGTTCTTCCACGTCGTGCCGGTGTTCGGCTCGATCATGGCGATGGCCTTTTTGGGCGAGCACCCGCAGGCCTTCCACTTCCTCGGCTTCGCGTTGGTGCTGTCAGGCGTGTTCGTGGCGTCGAGGAAGCAGGCGACGTAGACTCTTCCTTCAATGAACTCAACGCGAGAGGTTCGTGCGCGGAGCGAAAGAGCGCCCGCGATATGAAGAATGCGTCCAACATATTGACCGCCCATGGCGCCTCTTCGGGTCGTGCCTGCATTGTAGCATTGCGGCGGCGTGCCTTGTGTCACGACGCCAATCCGGCGCAAGCTCGCACCTGACGCCCATGACGATCGCTTCGCCCGCGCCACCTGCCTCGAGTCCGGCCGGCTGGCTCAACAACCAGCCTTATCTGCTGCTCAGCCTGAGCTCGCTGTTCTGGGCCGGCAACATCGTGCTTGCGCGCCATGTCGGCGCGCATGTGCCGCCGCTGACGGTGACGACGATCCGCTGGTTTGGCGTGTTCCTGATCCTGCTGCCGTTTTCATGGCCGCATCTGAAGCGCGACTGGCCGGCCTTGCGCAAAAGCCTGCCGCTGATGCTGTTCCTGTCGCTGGTCGGCTTCGCCTTCAACAACGCGATCTCCTACTGGGCCCTGCAATATACCGAGGCGCTGAACGCGCTGCTGATCCAGTCGGCAGGTCCCCTGTTCGTGGCGCTGTGGTCGCTGGTGCTGTTCGGCGTACGGCTGACCCGCGGGCAGCTCGCCGGCATCGCGATCTCGCTGCTCGGCGTGCTGGTCATCATCCTGCGCGGCGACCTCGCGGCGCTGGCGAGCATCTCGTTCAACAGGGGCGACATCATGTTCGCCTCCTCGCTGGTGGCGTTCGGGCTCTACTCCGCCTTCATCCCGCGCCGGCCGAAGGTTCATCAGCTATCGTTCCTGTCCTTCACCACCTGCTGCGGCGCCATGATGCTGCTGCCGACGGCGATCTGGGAGGTGTGGAGCGGCAATGTCATGCAATTCGACACCGTGACGCTGCTGACGCTCGGCTACATCTTGATCTTCCCCTCGACGCTCGCCTATCTGTTCTTCAACCGCGGCGTCGCGCTGATCGGGCCGAACCGCGCCGCGCCGTTCTTCCATCTGGTGCCGGTGTTCGGCTCGGCGATGGCGATCCTGCTGCTCGGCGAAAAGCTCCAGCCGTTCCACCTGATCGGTTACGCGCTGGTGCTCGCCGGCGTCGTCATCGCCTCGCGCCAGGGCTCGGCGGTGAAGTAATTCCGCAGCGCGGACGCACAACGAGTCTCGTGTCCCGGACAAGATGCAGCGCTCAAGCGCTGCATCGCAGAGCCGGGACCCAGTCTGCCGCATGGGCCCCGGTTCAGCAGCGCATCACGCCGCGAAGTGCGGCGCGCTGCACTGCGCCCGGGGCACGAGACAAACTCGTGGCTTCCGGTTTCAACGAGGAGACGCTAGGTTCCCCGCCAACGAAAAACGAGGGAACGTCCGAACATGCTGTCATCGCTCATGCGCGTTCTGCGCACCGCTGCCGTGCTGTGTCTTGCTGCCGCATCCGCCGCGCAGGCCGACAACTGGCCGAGCCGTAACATCACGCTCGTGCTGCCGTTTGCAGCCGGCAGCGGCACCGACACCACGACGCGGCTGATCTCGCAGCATCTGTCGCAGGCGCTCGGCGTCGGCATCGTCATCGAGAACAAGGCCGGCGCCAACGGCATGATCGCGGCGACCTATGTCGCGCGCTCCGCACCCGACGGCTACACGCTGTTGGTGACGACCAACACCACGCATTCGGCCAATCCCTATCTGCTCAAAAGCCTGACCTACGATCCGGTGAAGGATTTCACCCCGATCGCGCGCACCGGCGACCTGCCCTTCATGCTGGTGATCCACCCGGACGTGCCGGCCAGGACAGTCGCCGAGCTTGTCGCTTACGGCAAGGCCAATCCGGGCAAGCTGAGCTACGCCTCGGGCTCGTCCTCGGCGATCGTGTCGGGCGCGACCTTCGCCCACAATGCGGGGCTCGACCTCCTGCATGTGCCCTACAAGAGCTCGCCGCCGGCGCTCAACGATGTCATGGGCGGCCGCGTCTCGATGATGTTCGTGGACATCCTGACCGGACTGCCGCATGTCCAGGGCAACGCATTGCGGGCGCTCGCCGTCACCACCAAGGACCGCACGCCGCTGATCCCCACTCTTCCCTCGATGCAGGAGGCCGGCGTGCCGGACTTCGACATCTCGTCATGGCAGGGCTATTTCGGCCCAGCCGGCATGCCGAAGGAGATCGTGACCCGGCTCAACGCCGAGATCCGCAAGATCGTCGAGAAGCCTGAGATCAAGGCCCAGCTCGCCACCCTCGGCATGGACGCCTTCTCCGGCACGCCGGAGCAGCTCGGCACGTTCGTGAATGAGCAGCTGGTGCTGTGGGAGCGGCTGATCCGGGATGCGGGAATCGAGAAGCAGTAGGGGATGGTCCCGTGTCCCGGACGCGCTGCAGCGTGATACGCTGCTGCGCAGAGCCGGGACCCAGACTGCCGCTATTATGGGCCCCGGCCCTGCAGCGCACCGCTGAAGAAGCGCTGCACTGCGTCCGGGGCACGTGCCCGCCGGCGATCACCACGCACTCAAAAAGAAAAGGTGGGCACGACGCTTTCGCGTCTTTGCCCACCCTACGAATTCAGGGCAAGAATTTTACGCCGCGCGGACCTTGGCGAGGAAGCCGTCCACCGCGCTGCGCAGCGCGCCGGATTGGCTGTCGAGCTCGCGGGCGTTGGTGAGCACGTCGCTGGCCGCACTGCCAGTCGCTTCCGCGGCCGAGGTGACGCTGCCGATATTGGCGTTGATCTCGCTCGAGCCGGCCGCGACCGACTGGATGTTGCGGGCTATCTCGCGGGTGGCTTCGCCCTGCTGCTCGATCGAGGACGAAATGCCGGCGGTGATCTCGCTCATCTCGGCGATGGTCTGGGTGATGCCGCCGATCGCTGCGACCGCATCGCTGGTCGAGGTCTGCATCGCCGCGACCTGGGCGGAGATTTCCTCGGTGGCCTTGGCGGTCTGGTTGGCCAGCGCCTTGACCTCGGAGGCGACGACGGCGAAGCCGCGGCCGGATTCACCGGCACGCGCCGCCTCGATGGTGGCGTTGAGCGCGAGCAGGTTGGTCTGCGCCGCGATCGAATGAATGAGCTTGACCACCTCGCCGATCTTCTCGGCGCCGGTCGAGAGCTCCTGCACCGTGGCGTTGGTACGCTCGGCGTCGCTGACGGCGCGGCTCGCCACTTCGGTCGAGCGCGTCACCTGGCGGGAGATTTCCGCAACCGAGCTCGACAGCTCTTCGGCGGCAGCAGCAACCGTGCCGACATTGCCGGACGCCCTCTGCGAGGCCGCACCGACCGTTGCCGCCCGCGACGAGGCGTCGCTGGCGGTCGCGGTCATCGACTGCGCGGTCGACTGCATGCCGGCAGCCGCCGACGAGACCGAGCGGACGATGCCGTTGACGCTGCGTTCGAAGTCGTTGGCGATATCTTCCATCGCGCTGCGGCGTTCCGTCGCGGCGCGTTCCTTCGCCGCCGCGTCGGTCTGCTCGAGGTCGCGGATGCGGACCGCGTTGTCCTTGAAGATCTGGACGGTCGCGGCCATCGCGCCGACCTCGTCGCCGCGGCCGACGCCGGGAATGTCGCCCTCGAGCTTGCCGCCGGCGAGATCCTTCATGCGGGTGCCGAGCAGGGCCAGCGGACGGCTGATGCTGCGGCCGATCATCCAGGCAACGCTGCCGGCGACGATGACGATGCCGAGCATGGCGAGACCAAGCGACCAGAACACGGGGACCATCTTGGCGTCGATGTCGTCGAGATAGGCGCCGGTGCCGAGATACATGTCGAAGCCGGGAACGGCCACCGCGTAACCGATCTTGCGGATCGGTGTTTCCTGGCCGGGCTTCACGTATTCATAGTACAGCAGGATCGAGCCGTTGGCCTTGACGCCGTCCATCAGCTCGACCGACAGCCTGCGGCCATTGGTCACGACGTCCATGCGGTTGCTGCCGATCTGCTTCGGATCGGGCGCGAGCTGGGTGATGCCGTCATAGGACGTGCCGAACAGATAGCCCGAGCCGTTGTCGTAAGTCATCGCATTGCCGTAGCGGCGAAGCTCGGCCATGGCCGCATCCTTCGTCAGCTCGCCGGCATCGACGCGCTTCTTGAGCGCGGCTGCGTAGTTACGACCAAGATCGGCGATCGACCTGGTCTGGTCGATGCGCGCGTCGACCATGGCGCGCTTCATCAGATAACCGGCCAGGACTCCGGAGATGCAAAGGCCGAACAAGGTGACGCCGACAAGGATGCCAAGCTTGGGGGCGATCTTCAGATTGCTCAACTTCACGGGGTGGGCTCTCCGGGGAAAAAGGGACGCGGGCGCGCGAGTGAATCGATCGAAATTAAATCAACTTTTAGTGTGAGACCCCTTAGCAAGTTACTTACGCGCCTCCGTAGAAGCCCCGACGATGCCGGCAAAACCGGCAAATAATCACGAGTGCGACAACCGGGAATTGTACGCGACCGCGCCGATTTCGCGTAAAAGACGCAAAGGCCCGCCCAAAGGTGCTGGCCACAACAAGAACCGACAAACCAAATCGGGAGCAGGAAATGCCGAAATACAGGGTGGTGACGCCGAAGGGCGCGAGCTTCACGGTCGCCGGCAGCGACTATTCTTACGAGCGCGAGGCGCTCGATCCGATCGATGCCGAGATCGTCGAGGCGCCGGCCAACGAGGCGGAGTTCATCGCCGCCGCCAGGAATGCCGACGCGATCTACGCCAAGGGCATCCCGATCACCAAGACCATCATCGACGCGCTGGAGAGCTGTAAGGTCATCACGCTCGGCTCGGTCGGCGTCGACAGCGTCGACGTGAAGGCCGCGACCGCGCGCGGCATTCCCGTCACCAACATCCCCGACACCTTCATCGAGGAGGTCGCCGACCACGCCATGATGCTGCTGCTCGCAGGCTTTCGCCGCCTGGTCGAGCAGGACAAGATGGTGCGCACCGGCCGCTGGGCCGAGGGCCGGCCGGCGCTCTTGAAGATCCCGCGGCTGATGGGCCAGACGCTTGGCTTCGTCTCGTTCGGCCGCGTCGCGCGTGCCGTTGCGAAGCGCGCCGCACCGTTCGGCCTGCGCATGATGGCCTATGATCCCTTCATCCAGGAAACGCTGATGTGGGACCACGGCGTCATCCCGGCGACGTTGAACGAGGTGCTGTCGCAATCCGACTTCGTCTCGATGCATGCGCCTGCCCGGCCCGAAGTGCATCACATGCTGACCGAGAAGCATTTTCGGCAGATGAAGAAGGGCTCGATCTTCATCAATACCGGGCGCGGCGCCACCGTGGACGAGGAGAGCCTGATCAAGGCGCTGCAGGAGGGCTGGATCGCGCATGCCGCCCTCGACGTGCTGGAGAAGGAACCGCCGTCGCACAACAACCCCATCCTCAGCATGGAGAACGTGACCCTGACCGCCCATGTCGCCTCGGCCTCGGCACGGTTCGACGAGGCGCGCAAGCGCCGGGTGGGCTACGAATTGTCACTGGTGCTTCAGGGCATGTGGCCGGTAAGCTGCGTGAACCCGTCGGTGCTGCAAGACACCGCGCTCCGCCGCTGGCAGCCCGTCGGCATGGACCGCGGCCCGAACAGCTAAGGCGGCCGGCGCAAAGCGCGCCAAAAGACCAAAACGGCCCTTCACCGGCGATCAACGCCGGGAAGGGAGACATCATAGGGAGGAACTGATGAGGAACGACATCACACGTCGTGATGCCTTGGCGCTGGGCCTGTCCGCTGCAACGGTCGCTGCCACTGGTGTTGCAGCGCACGCTCAATCCGCGATCAAGGCCGCCGACGTCCCCGCGCCGAAACTGCCGATCGAGAAGGGCGCAAGCTTGCGCATGTTGCGGCCGGTACGCTTCGTTCAGGCCGACGAGGACGTGTTCCGCGCCAATGCGGCCAAGTTCACCAAGGAGACCGGCGTCGAGGTCAAGGTCGATTTCGTCGGCTGGGAGGACATCAACCAGCAGACCGCGGTCACCGCCAATTCCGGCGCCGGCCCCGACATCATCATCGGCTTCTCCGATGCGCCGCACATCTATATCGACAAGCTGATCGAGCTGACCGACGTCGCCGACTATGCCGGCAAGCGTTACGGTGGCTGGCTGCCGCTGGCGCAGCGCTACGGCAAGAAGAACAAGAGCGACACCTGGATCGGCCTGCCGTTCGGCGCGACCGCGGGTCCGCTGATCTACCGCAAGTCGATCCTGCAATCGGTCGGCTTCGACAAGGTGCCGGAAGACCATGCCGGCATCCTCGATCTCTGCCAGAAGC
Organism: Bradyrhizobium sp. S3.2.6; assembly: GCF_040546885.1. NCBI lineage: Bacteria > Pseudomonadati > Pseudomonadota > Alphaproteobacteria > Hyphomicrobiales > Nitrobacteraceae > Bradyrhizobium > Bradyrhizobium sp. S3.2.6. The sequence continues at coordinate 90,159 of NZ_JBEPOS010000003.1, forward strand.
TGCAAAAGGCCGGCAAGCCCGCCGGCTTCGCGCTCGGCAACGCCAAGGGCGACGGCAACGGCTTTGCGAGCTGGGCGCTGTGGTCGCATAACGCCGCCCTGCTCGATGAGGAGGGCAACGTTATCATCAACAGCAAGGAGACGATCGCTGCGCTGAACTGGGTCAAGCAGCTCTACCCGACCTTCATCGCCGGCACGACCTCGTGGAACGACGTCAGCAACAACCGCGCCTATGCCGCGCAGGAAATCGCACTGACCGCCAATGGCGTCTCGCTGTATTTCTCGCTGAAGAACGATCCCGCGACCAAGGCCATCGCCGACGACAGCGAGCATCAGCTGCTGCCGAAGGGCGTGGCCAAGGTCTCGCCGATGGCCGGCCTGACGCTGAACGCCATGGTGTTCAAGCACAGCCAGTACCCCAACGCCGCAAAGGCCTTCCTGCAATTCATGCTGGAGAAGGACCAGTACGAGCCGTGGCTCAACGCCAACTCCGGCTACTGGGCGCAGCCGCTCGCGGCCTATGCCGAGGCCGCCGTGTGGTCGCAGGACCCGAAGGTGAAGCTGTTCAAGGACACCATGAACAGCACCTATTACGACGGCTATGCGGGCCCGATCTCGACGGCGACCGGCGCCGTCAGCGCCGACTACGTGCTGATCCAGATGTTCGCGTCGGTTGCGACCGGCGCGGCCACGCCGGAGGCCGCCGCCGCAGAAGCCGAGCAGCGCTGCAAGCGGTATTTCAGGCGGCAGAGGTAAGACGGAGCGACCGTCATTGCGAGGAGCCCTTGCGACGAAGCAATCCAGACTGCCAGCCGCAGAACCAGACTGGATTGCTTCCGCCTTCGCCAAGGCTTCGGCGGACAAGTCGCTTCGCTCGCAATGACGGTGTGGTGACACTTCAGACGGGACCAACGAACCGATGTCCGTGACCACCCTTTCCTCATCCGTGCTGGTCCAGCGGCAACCGAACTGGCTGGTGCGCCTGTTCGACTACAAGCCGTTCCTGGTCGTGATGTGCCTTGCGCCCGCGATCGGGCTGCTCGGGGTATTCCTGACCTATCCGCTTGGGCTCGGCCTCTGGCTCGCCTTCACCGACACCACGATCGGCCGCAAGGGCGAATTCATAGGCCTGGAGAACTTCCAGTACCTGCTCACCGATTCCCTGTGGTGGAACGCGGTATTCTACAGCGTGGTCTACACGGGCATCGCGACCTTCGGGAAGTTCGCGCTCGGCTTCTGGCTTGCGCTATTGCTCAACAACCATTTTCCGTTCAAGAGCCTGCTGCGCGCGATCATCCTGCTGCCCTGGATCGTGCCGACGGTGCTCTCGGCGCTGGCGTTCTGGTGGATCTACGATCCACAGTTCTCGATCATCTCCTATCTGCTGGTCGACGTGCTGCATTGGCGCACGAGCAACATCGACTTCCTCGGCTCGCCCTGGCCGGCGCGGTTCTCGCTGATCGCCGCCAACATCTGGCGCGGTATTCCCTTCGTCGCGATCTCGCTGCTGGCGGGGCTGCAGACCATCTCGCCCTCGCTCTACGAAGCCGCCATGCTCGACGGCGCCAGCGCCTGGCAGCGCTTCCGCTATATCACCTTCCCGATGATGATGCCGATCCTCGCCATCGTCATGACGTTCTCGATCATCTTCACCTTCACCGACTTCCAGCTGGTCTATGCCATCACCCGCGGCGGCCCCGGCAACTCGACCCATTTGCTGGCGACGCTGGCGTTCCAGCGCGGCATCGCCGGCGGCGAGCTCGGCGAAGGTGCGGCCATCGCGGTGTCAATGATCCCGTTCCTGGTGTTCGCGACGCTGTTTTCCTATTTCGGCCTGGCGCGCCGCAAATGGCAGCAGGGAGAGGCCAATGACTGACACCGCGCAAGCCTCCGCGGTCGCCGACGCGAAAGCGGCGCCCGACACCATGGCCTGGGATTCCGGGCTGCGGCGGCTGATGATGATCTATCTGCCGCTCGGCTGCTTCGTGCTGATCCTGCTGTTTCCGTTCTACTGGATGGCGATCACGTCGTTCAAGCCGAACGCGGAGCTGATGAACTACCGGGAGCACAACCCGTTCTGGATCTCCTCGCCGACGCTCGCCCACATCAAGCACCTGCTGTTCGACACCGCCTATCCGCGCTGGCTGTGGACCACAATGCTGGTCGCGATCGGCTCGACCACGCTATCGTTGATCGCGAGCACACTCGCTGCCTATGCCATCGAGCGCCTGCGCTTCCGCGGCAGTCCGTATGTCGGTCTCGGCATTTATCTCGCCTATCTGGTGCCGCCGTCGATCCTGTTCATCCCGCTCGCCACCGTCGTCGTGCAGTTTGGCCTGTTCGACTCGCCCCTGGCGCTGATCCTGGTCTATCCGACCTTCCTGGTGCCGTTCTGCACCTGGCTGCTGATCGGCTATTTCAAGTCGATCCCCTACGAGCTCGAGGAATGCGCGCTGGTCGACGGTGCGACGCGGCTGCAGATCCTGCGGCGGATCACGCTGCCGCTCGCGGTGCCCGGCCTGATCTCGGCCGGCATCTTCTCCTTCACGCTGTCCTGGAACGAGTTCATCTACGCGCTCGCCTTCATCCAGAGCGGCGCCAACAAGACCGTGCCGGTCGCGATCCTGACCGAGCTCGTCACCGGCGACGTCTACCAGTGGGGTGCGCTGATGGCGGGCTCGCTGCTCGGCTCGCTGCCGGTCGCGATCTTCTACTCGTTGTTCGTGGATTACTACGTGTCTTCGCTCACCGGCGCGGTAAAGGAATAGCTGTGCCTGCGGCGTTTGGCCCGGTTTCACAAAACTGCAATACGCGATCCGCATAAGACGGCCTCCCGTTAACAGGAGACGCACATGCGCGCGACTTTTCTCAGCACCGTCGCAACGGTCATTCTCACCGCGAGCACCGCGCTCGCACAGAGTGAGGGTGAATTCCCGGCCAAGCTCGCCGGCCACGTTGTGATGCCGGCCGCGACCTTCATCGATGCCCCGGCCGATGCGCCGGCCGATCTCAAGACCTCGGGCAAATACACCACCGGCAAGCGCGTCGACGCGCTCGGCACCGTGATGGGTAAGTCGTTTGAGCGTTCGACCGGCGTCTCGCTGCCGTTCAAGGGCCAGCCGCTGCAGGGCCATTCCGGCATCAAGACGATGCCCGACGGCAGCTTCTGGGTCATCACCGACAACGGCATGGGCGCGCGCGCCAACTCGCCGGACTCGATGCTGTACCTGAACCACTACAAGATGGATTGGGCGGGCGGCAAGATCGAGCGCGAAGCGACCGTCTTCCTGCACGATCCCGACAGACGCGTGCCGTTCCGCATCGTCCACGAGGACACCGAGAAGCGCTATCTCACCGGCGCCGACTTCGACACCGAAGGTTTCCAGATCATCGGCGACACCTTCTGGATCGGCGACGAGTTCGGCCCCTACGTGCTGAAGGCCGACAAATCAGGCAAGATCCTCGCCGTGTTCGAAACCATCGCCGACGGCAAGCCGGTGCGCTCGCCCGACCACTGGGCGGTGGCGACCCCGGGTGCGCCCGGCGCGACCTACACCAACGTCAACCTGCGCCGCTCCAAGGGCTTTGAGGGCTTCGCGTCCTCCAAGGACGGCAAATTCCTCTACGGCCTGCTCGAAGGTCCGCTGTGGGATGCCGACAAGAAGGATTGGGAGCGGGTCGACGGCAAGGAAGCGTCCCGCATCCTCGAATTCGACGTCGCCGCGGAGAAATTCACCGGCCGCTACTGGCAATATGTGTTCGAGCAGAACGGCAACGCCATTGGCGACTTCAACATGATCGACCCCAGCGCCGGCCTCGTCATCGAGCGCGACAACGGCGAAGGCACGCCCGACAAGGCCTGCCTGGCGGGCACCCGCGGCGAGAACTGCTTCCCTGACGTCGCCAAGTTCAAGCGCGTCTACAAGATTGAGCTGACGGAGGCCAATGTCGGCAAGCCCGTGCGCAAGATCGGCTATATCGACCTCCTGAAGATCCAGGATCCCGACAAGAAGGCGCGCAAAGCCCTCAACGACGGCGTCTACACCTTCCCGTTCTTCACCATCGAGAACGTCGATCGCGTCGACGACACCCACATCATCGTCGGCAACGACAACAATCTGCCGTTCTCGTCCAGCCGCGATCCCAACAAGGCCGACGACGACGAGTTCGTGCTGCTCGACGTCGCCGATTTCCTGAAGGCGAAGTAAGCTGGAGCTCTCTCAACACGGTCATCGCCCGGCTTGACCGGGCGATCCAGTATGCCGCGGCATCCGTGTGATACGGAAATGCCGCGGAGTACTGGATGCCCCGCCTTCGCGGGGCATGACGGGAGAGAAGGAGCGAAGCGGGTGATATCTAGCCCGACGGCACGATCACCATGCTCTTGTCCTTCGGCCAGCGGACGCGCCAGGCGAAGTTGATGTCCTTGACCTCGCCGGGCTTGGCGTCGAACGACCATTCCAGCACGCCGCGCTTGTCACGGATATCTCTTGCCGTGAGCGGCGTGGTCGCGGGCAGCATCTCGACGACGATCTCGTCATTCTCGCTAACCGGCAGCTGATCCTCGATCGCGACGTGAATCGGGAAGTCGTGGCCGTTGCGGATGGTGGTCTTGAAGGTGCGCTCATCGGTCTTCGAGGTCGTCACGATCAAGCCGGCCGAGCCCTCGTTGCGCTTGAGCACCGCGCGCTCGACCTTGACCTTGTCGTCGGCGCCGAAGCCGAGGCGCACGATGTCGTCCTTGACTGAGCCCGAGAGCTTGCCGCGGCCGACGAAAATGCCGTCGCGGTAGATCGCGACCTTGCCCGGCAGCAACGTCGTGTCGTCGGTCTGCTTGAAGCTGGCCTCGAGGAAGGCGGTGGGATCCAGCACCGGTGCAGCGCGCACCGCGAGATCGGCGGGCACGGTCATCGAGGCGATGCGCAGGCTCTTGGCGCCTTCGGCGGCGCCGAGGCTGACGCGGCCGGGGATTTTGAAGGTCGCCTGGAAGTCGCCGATCTCCGCAACGGCTTGCTGCTCGTCGGCACGTTGGGCCGGCAGATCAAATTCCTCCCTGCTTCGTGCCGCCTCCATCTTTCGCAGCATCGGCGCCGCCGCAGGCGCCGGCATGTCAGCGGCCCCTTCCAGTGCGCGCGGCTTCGGCACCTGCGGATATTGCGCCACCAGCGAGCCCAGCTCCGGCGCGCTGCCGCCGCGGGCGATACGGACGGTGGAAACGCCGAGCGTGACGTTCGACCAGTCCTCGCCGGTCGATTGCGTGACCTCGGCGCGGCGGACCAGCTCGAGCTGCGGCTTGCGGTCCTTGGCGCCAGTGTCGAGCCGGGCGTCATAGAGCGGCAGCCAGCGCGCATTGCGCACGGTGTACGTCACTCGCAGCGTTGCCTTTGTCGCGGCTGCCGAGGCGATGTCGATCCGCACCTCGAGCTTGCTCGGCGGCTTGGCGGATCGGTCGGCTTCGAGCTGCGCGACCTGGCGATCGATCTCGCGCTGTTTTCGTGCGGCGTCACGGATCGCCGTTTCAGCGGCTGCAACTTCCTCGCCCACGGCGGTGAAGGCCGCGCGCCACTCGGTAATCGGGCGCGCCTCGCCCTTCTCGCCGAGGCCGGCGGGAGAGGCTTCGGCAAAGCGCTGCGCGAATTTGCGCCGGGCGGCCGCCGCATCGATCGCGCCTTGCAGGTCGGCGCGCTCGTCCTTGAGCGCCTCGATGCGCTTCTCGAGCTCGGTAAGATTCACCGGCGGCGCCGCACGCGGCGGCCGCGCATCGATGGTGCCGATGGTGAGTTTTGCGCCGGCCTCACCCTCGACGCGCAAAGAGGATGGGTCGAGCGAGAGCGGAAAATCCTTGGCGACCAGCGTGCTGTCGCCGGTGGCGAGGTCGATCGCAATCACGCGGGTGACGGTGGCGCCATCAGGATAGACGGTGACGTTGTCGATCGCCGATGTGGCGTCCACATCGGCGGCCCATGAGGGCGAGGCGAGCGCTGCGGTCACCAGGACCAGGCTCGTCGTCGCCAGACATCTTGCGATCGTACGCATCAAATTTCTCCCTGCCGATATCGCCGCGTCGCCAGCCGGACGCGCAAAAACGTGCCACGCCATCGTGGTGAGACGCGGCAGGGAAGGAACCGGTTCGATTAGGGTTTCCGTTGGGCGCCGTTGCGGCGGCACCATGGCCGCGGAACGCGTCACCGCGCCGCGGCACAACCGAGTCGTAAAAGGCCGAGGTCAGGCTTGGCCGGGCGTACCCTGGCCAAAAATGCGGCGGAGCAAATCCGTCACGTTGCGGGCGCCGGCCTTCTTCAAGATGCTGGCGCGATAGCCTTCCACCGTGCGTGCGCTCAGATGCATCCGCCGGGCGACCTCCTTGTTGGTCCGGCCGGCAGCGAGATGCGCGAGCACATCGCCTTCGCGCGCGGTCAGGGGTTCGCAGCCGGGCAGCCAGCGCTGCCGGCTCGAATCGGGCTGGGCAGACTCGTCGATCGCAGCATCGATCCGACCGACGACGTCGTGGGTGCGGAACGGTTTCTCGATGAAGTCGGCCGCGCCGCTCTTGATGGCGTCGACCGCCATGGCGATGCTGCCGTTCGCCGAGGTCACCAAGACCGGCGCCATGCAATTTTCTTCGCGCAGGCGCTTGAGCACGTCGAGGGCGGAGCGATCCGGCGGCATCTCCAGCAATACGCAGGCCGGCATCCGCGCCTTGGCTTCCGACAGCAGCGATGCGCCGTCGGCGAAGCAGATCACGTTATAAGCGCTCTGCTGGAGCGCATTGGACAATTGTTCGCGGGAGGCAGCGTCGGTTTCAATGACGAATACCTCACCCTTGGAAACCATGTTTCCCGGCATAATCCCGATCCAGCAATGTCTTGGTCAAATGGCACGTGACGGCCGGAGGCCCCATCGCGCCCCGCCGTCATGAGCACGGCATTGGCGCCGGTGCTTCGCTTTCTCTTATGTATGTTCCACCTTGTTCCCGGATTTGACGGCTCGGGACAGAAACTTTACATTTCGGGACATCTGCGGGGAATGGCTGACAGGAATAGGTCGCATGACCGACCTCATTCGCAGCGCAGGCTTGAGCTGTTATCCGGAGGTCGCCCGGTCGGTCGGGCTCGACCCCGGGAAAATGATGCGCAAGGCCAGGCTGCCGTTGGCCGTCCTCGATCAGCCCGATACCCCCATCGCCGTCGCAAGTCTGCGTCGCCTGCTCGAATTGTCGGCAGAGGAATCCGGCGCCGAAGATTTCGGCTTGCGGCTGGCCGAGCGCGGAGGACTGACCAATTTCGGCGCGGTCGGCCTGATCGTGCGCGAACAGGCGACCGTCGGCGAGGCCATCGAGGCATTCTCGCGCTTCATCCATGTTCATCACGACGGCATGAAGCTCGAGATCGTCAGAGCCAAGCAGACTGTGACCGTCACATTGCATCTGCGCGGCCGGCAGCCGACCGCCCCGCGCCAGTCGATCGACATGGCGCTCGGCAGCGTCCATCGCATCATCCAGTCGCTGTTCGGCAGTGACTGGCGGCCGCAGGAAGTTCACCTGCACTACCCGCCGCCGCACGACCGCAAGTGCTACCGCGAGTTCTACGGCTGCCGCGTGATCTTCAACGCGGAGGAGGATTCGATCCTGCTGTCGGCGCACGACATGGAGCGCCGGATCCCGAGCGCGCATCCCCTCATCGCGAACTATCTGCGCAAGCGGATCGAGGCGATCGAAAACCGGCCGGCAAGCTGGGAGGGGAAGGTCGACGAGGTCGTGCGCATCCTGCTCGCGAGCGGCGACTGCACCGTCGAACGCGTGGCCGAGCATCTCGCCTGCACCCGCCGCACCATCCATCGGCACCTGGCCGAGGCGGGCACCAGCTTCTCGGCCATTCTGGATGCGCAACGCGCCGATCTCGTGATCCAGTTGATCGAGGACCCGGACCGGCCGCTGGCGGACATCGCCGCACAGCTCGGCTTCTCGGCGCAGAGCGCCATGGCCCGCTGGTTCCGCGGTCGCTTCGGCTGCACCATCACCGACTGGCGCAAGGGCGTTCGGCCGCAGGCGCAGCGGACCGAGGTAGCATCGGCATCAGCCGCTTAAGGCTCAGTGCGCGCAGGGCCGGTGGAATTGGAGGAGCCGCAGCCACGCCTCATACTGCATCATTGCGAGCGCAGCGGCGCAGCGAAGCAACCAGAGTCTTTCCGCGGAGACAGCCTGGATTGCTTCGTCGCAAGAGCTCCTCGCAATGACGGTGTCGAGGCAGTGTGCAACGTACGTCCAAACGAAAAAGGGCCGGGACGAAGCCCGGCCATTCCGCGATCATTCTTTTCCGCTGTCTCAGGTGTTCTTCAGCGCGACACGAAACTCGGCTTCGGTCTTGGCCTTGACCTCGTCGAGCGTGACGCCGTCGGCGAGCTCGATCAGCGCCATGCCGCCGTCGCCGTGCTTGTCGATGGTGAAGACGGCGAGATCGGTGACGACCATGTCGACCACGCGCTCGCCGGTCAGCGGCAGATTGCACTTCTTCAAGAGCTTGGAGCCGTCCTTGGCGGAATGCTCCATCACCACGACGACGCGCTTGACGCCGGCGACGAGGTCCATCGCGCCGCCCATGCCCTTGACCATCTTGCCGGGGATCATCCAGTTGGCGAGATCGCCGTTCTGGGCCACCTGCATGGCGCCGAGGATCGACAGATCCATATGGCCGCCGCGGATCATGCCGAAGGAATCCGCGCTCGAGAAATACGAGGTCGAGGGCAGCTCGCTCACGGTCTGCTTGCCGGCGTTGATGAGGTCGGCGTCCTCCTCGCCCTCGTAGGGGAACGGGCCCATGCCGAGCATGCCGTTCTCGCTCTGGAGGCTGACGTCGACGCCGTCGGGGATGTAGTTCGAGACCAGCGTCGGGATACCGATGCCGAGATTGACGTAGTAGCCGTCGCGCAATTCCTTCGCGGCGCGCGCGGCCATCTGTTCACGGGTCCAGGCCATGTGACTCTCCTTAGGCGGCGGTGCGCGGGCGGGTGTTGCGGAATTCGATGCGCTTCTGGGCCGTGCCGACCTCGACGATGCGCTTCACGAAGATGCCGGGCGTGTGGATGTGGTCGGGGTTGAGTTCACCGGCGGGAACCAGATGCTCGACCTCGGCCACCGTGATCTTGGCAGCAGTCGCCATCATCGGATTAAAGTTGCGCGCAGTCTTGCGGTAAATCAGGTTGCCGGCGGTATCACCCTTCCAGGCGTGCACGATGGCGAGGTCGGCGAACAGGCCGCGCTCCATCAGATACTTCTCGCCGTCGAACTCCTTCACTTCCTTGCCTTCGGCGATCAGCGTGCCGACGCCGGTCTTGGTGTAGAAGGCCGGGATGCCGGCGCCGCCGGCGCGGATGCGCTCGGCCAGCGTGCCCTGCGGATTGAATTCGAGCTCCAGCTCGCCGGCGAGGAATTGCTGGGCGAACAGCTTGTTCTCGCCGACATAGGACGAGATCATCTTCTTGATCTGGCGGGTTTCCAGCAGGCGACTGAGCCCGATGCCGTCGACGCCGGCATTGTTCGAGACAACTGTCAAACCCTTGACGCCGGAGTCGCGAATCGCATCCGACAGCACCTCGGCGATGCCGCAGAGGCCGAAGCCACCCGACATGATCATCATATTGTCCTTGAGAACGCCCTCAAGCGCCGACTTGGCGTCGGGATAGACCTTGTTCATGCAAAAACCCTCGACTGAAGCTGCGGCCTGCAGGCGTCGCGCCATTATTGGCGGCGATTATTAGGCGAAATCGTCCGAAGCCGTCAATGATACGGGGTTCTCCGTTCGGAGAGCCGGTGGTAGAAGCTGCCCACGCCGTGGGCAGACCCGCCCGCGGCCTTGAAAGCGACAAGAAAACCCATCAAGTTGCGGGGGTTGGGCGTGGGGGCGCGCAGGTTTCCCGCTCCGCCCTTCTGGCTCCAGCGACCAACCCGATCAGGACATGCCATTGACCATGGCCCAAGGAATGAAGCGCCTCGGGACGCCGATCGCGGCGCTGCTCGGCCTCGCGCTGATCGCCCTGCTCGCGACCTCCTGGCTCATCAACCGCGACGCGCTGCGCAAGGCAGTGGAAGCGCAGATCCGCGACGTCACCGGGCTCGAGCTCAGCGTGGCAGGCAACATCGACATTTTCGTGCTGCCGGCAAGCTACATCTCCTTCCATGACGTCGGCCTCAAGGGCGGCGGCACCGCCGACCCCGCGCTCCATGTCGACGTGCTCACCGCCAATCTCAGGCTCTTGCCGCTATTGCTGCAACGGTTCGAGATCGCCGACCTGACGCTGCTGCGGCCGCACATCCATGTCCGCCTGAAGCGGGACGGCGAGAGCAACTGGACACCCTTTATCCAGACCATCGCACGGACGATGAAGCCCGGCGCCGACAACCAGGTCTCGTTCTCCGAGATCAGGATCCAGGACGGGGTGCTCAATTACGAGGACGTTGCCACCAACGCCATCGAGAAGTTCGAGGATATCGACCTGTCGCTAGCCTGGCCCTCGATCTCGCGCTCCTTTGCCGCGACCGGACAATTCGACTGGCGCGGCGAGCGCGTCGACGGCTCCATCAGCATTGCCGATTTCGTCGCGGCCCTCTCCGGCGACCGTTCGGGCTTGAAGGCGCGGATCGCCAGCGCACCGCTCAAGCTCGCCTTCGACGGCAGCGTCGCCAACCGCACCAGCCCGATGATGGAGGGCACGCTCACCATCGACAGCCCCTCCTTGCGCAACGCGTTGCGCTGGACCGGCCAGCCGCAGCCCGGCAGCGGCGGCTTCGGCCGCTTCGCGCTGAAGGCGCGCGCCAATGTCGTCGGCGCCTCGATCGCGCTCACCAACGTCAATGTCGAGCTCGACGGCAACACCGCCGAAGGCGTGATCACCTACGCCAATAACGGCCGGCAGACGCTGCAGGCGACGCTCGCCGCCGACGCGCTGGACCTGACGCCCTATATCTCCACCTTCCGCCTGCTCGCGAGCGGCGCGCGCGACTGGAACAGGCAGCTGTTCGACCTTAATGGTCTCTCGACCACCGACCTCGATATGCGCCTGTCGGCCGCCAAGCTGACGGTCGGCCCCACGAAGCTCGGCCGCACCGCGATCGGTGCGAACTTGCGCAACGGCACGCTGGCGCTCTCGGTCGGCGAGGCCCAGGTCTATGGCGGCATCGCCAAGGGCTCGTTCGGCATCTCGCGCTCCGACACGGTCGCCGACATCAAGGCGCAATTCCAGTTCACCGACGTCGACCTCCAGGCCTGCGCCTCCGAACTGTTCGGCCTCAACAAGCTGTCCGGCCGCGGCAATATCAACGTGTCGCTGCTCGCTTCCGGCTCGAGCCCGTTCGGCCTGGTGCAGTCGCTCGACGGCACCGCCACCGTGACCGGCCACGACGGCGCGATTGCAGGCTTCAATGCCGAGCAGCTCTTGAAGCGGCTCGAGCGCCGGCCATTGTCCGGCGGCGGCAATTTCCGCAATGGCTCGACGCCGTTTGACAATCTCACCATTGCCGTGAAATTCGCCGACGGGATCGCTACCGCCGAGGACATCCGGATCGAGGGACCTTCGGCGAAGATCACGCTGACCGGTACCGCATCGGTGCCGACGCGCGAATACGACATGAAGGGCGTGGCGAGCCTCAACACAACGTCCGGCTTTCAACTGCCCTTCATGGTGCAGGGTCCCTGGGACGATCCGCTGATCTTCCCAGATCCCGAGGCCCTGATCCGCCAGTCGCCTGCGGCGTCTCCTTTCCTCGACCTACTGAAGCAGCGCATCACCGGCGGAAAGCGACAGGCGCCGGAGGGTTCGCCGACGGCGGAGAACGCCAAGGAGGGCGCGAAGTCCAACTAGCGTGAAAGGCAGCATCCAGCTGCCGATTGCGTCGCTGAAATCCAGTTCTTGTCCTCTCGTGCAACTGCTGCCACGCCATTCGATCCCGATGCCGCTTCGTGAGCGCCACTCTGTCCCAGCTCACGGGCCAGCACCTCGCGGTCACATGCGTCCTCCCAGAGCGAAATGGTGATGGCTGCGACACAGTTGCTGATCATGCTCGTCAACGCCCGCGCTTCCGACATGAAGCGGTCGATGCCCACCAACAGTGCGACGCCGGTCACCGGCAGATCCGGCATCACGGTAAGCGTCGCGACCAGCGCGACGAAGCCGCTGCCGGTAACACCCGCGGCCCCTTTGGACGTCAACAGCATCAGGCCGAGCATCGCCGCGATCTGTCCCCAGGACAGGTGAATGTCGCAGGCCTGGGCGATGAACATGGACGCCAGCGTGAGATAAATGGCGCTACCGTCCAGATTGAAAGAGTAGCCCATCGGCAATACGAGCCCTGACACGCCTTTCCGGCAACCCAGCTGCTCCAGCTTGCGCAGCGCGCCGGGCAAGGCCGGCTCGGAGGACGATGTGCCGAGCACGATCAGCAGCTCCTCCTTGAAGTAGCGGATGGTCTTCCACAGGCTGAAGCCGTTCAGCCGCGCCAGAGTGCCGAGCACGACGACCACGAAGACGGAGCAGGCGACATAGAAGGTCAGGATCAGCAGTCCGAGCGAGCCGATCGAACGGATGCCGTAGCGGCCGACCGTGAACGCCATCGCTCCAAAAGCGCCGAGCGGGGCAAGCTTCATGATGAAGCCGAAGGACACAAACAGCACCTGTGAGAACGAGTCGATGGCCTTTGTCACCGCACCACCGCTGTCGCCGGCACGGCCAAGGCCGAAGGCGATCAGCACCGAGACCAGCAGCACCGGCAGCACTTCACCATCGGCGAAGGCGCCGAAGAATGAATGCGGGATGATGTGCAGCACGAAATCGGCAAATCCGGACGCCCCCGCCTGCTTGCTGAATTTCGCCGCCACCGTTGGATCCAACGTGCTGACGGAGACATGCATCCCCTCGCCCGGCTGGATCAGCGACACGGCGGTCAGGCCAGCCAGCAATGCGAGCCCGGTCAGCAAGTAAAACAGCGCCATCGACTTCATCAGCGTGCGGCCGATGTCGCGGGAATCGCTGATGCTGCTGATGCCGCTCACGATGGTGCAGAACACGATCGGCGCGATCATCATCTTGACCAGCTTTACGAAGCCGTCTCCGAAGGGTTTTACCGCGGCACCGAATTCGGGCCAGAAATGGCCGGTGAGGATACCGAGCGTGAGACCGATCAGCACCTGGACATAGAGAATCCGGTAGAATGGTTTTCGCACCTCAGTGGTTGGGTGCCCGGCCAGCGCTTCCTGCATTCTCGTTTCTCCCGTGGCTCTGATTCATGGCTCTGATTGATTCTTGGCTCTGATTTTTCTTGATGGCTTCGGAGGCGGCCAGGCTTCAGGCCGCCAGGACTGGATGGGGCTCGTGCGACCGGCGGGCGAAGACGTGGCCCTCGAAAATTCGCCGGGCTGTCCGCTGCACCCGGGCAACCGGGCCGGGCTCCAACCGAACCGCGAGTTGGCCGGAAGGATGGGCAAGCGTGATCGTCACGGGCGGCGCCAGCAGTCCGACCATTTCCGCGGCGATCGTTCCGGGCGTCACACACGCAGTCGCGATCGCGACAGCGCCGGTCACCGCCAGCGCGCTATGGCAGTCGTGCGGCATGAAGTACCGGGTGTTCAATGTCGCCTCGACCGCGGTCGCAATCAGAATCGGTTTCGGAATCACCATTGACGCGGAATCCGGAAAACCCATCCGGCGGCCAGCCTCGATGCGCAAGTTCTCGAGCCGCGCGCGGAAGCCGCCCTCGGCGAAAGCCGAGGGTGCCTCGCGGCCGGTCCATCCCAGATCGGCCGCGCGGACAAGCATGACGGGCATGGCTGCGTCGATACAGGTGACGTCGATCCCTTCGAGGCGATCGATCGGACGTCCTGTCGGCAGCAGGCGACCGGTGCGTGCGCCGGCCGCGTTGGGGAACGACAATTCTATGGGCGCGGCCGTTCCCGGTACACCGTCGATCCGCGCCTCGCCTTCGTAGGTCACCCTGCCGCCGGGAGTGGCAACCGTCGCATCGATCAGTTTGCCGGTGTTGACATTATGGATGCGCACGTGAGTGCGATCCGCGGCAGCGGCGACCAGGCCGGCTTCAATTGCGAACGGCCCCACCGCCGCCAGCATATTCCCGCAGTTCGGCGCGGTATCGACGATCCCTTCACGGACCCGCACCTGGGCGAAGAGGTAGTCGACATCGGCACCAGCTACCGATGCCGGTCCGACGATCGCGACCTTGTTGATAACGGCGTTGCCACCGCCGATGCCGTCGATTCCAAGATCGTGTCCTCCTCCCATGACGGACAGCAGGATCGCATCGCGCAGCGTGGGTTCGGCCGGAAGGTCGCTGGCCAGAAAGAACGGCCCGCGCGAGGTACCCCCGCGCATCACCACGCAGGGAATAGCAATCTGATCGTTCATCGGGGCGCTTCCTTCGGGCGACATTTTCGCTCGGCCCCACGATCCCGCGATCCCACTCTTTTGTAAAATGCAAAGATTTGATGTATTATTCCGATTATCAACATAACGGAGCCCAGCCATGAATGCCGAACTTCTCGACCTGAAGGCGTTCATCACCGTCGCGGAGATGGGCAGCTTCGTCCGCACCGCGAAGGCGCTGAACCTGTCTCAGCCGGCGCTGAGCCGACGCATTCAGAAGCTGGAGGAAAGCCTGGGCGCGCCGTTGCTCGAGCGGTCCACGCGCCACGTCAATCTCACCATGACGGGCCGCGACTTCCTGCCGAAAGTGCGCCGCCTCATCGACGAGTTCGAAACTTCGGTGCTGGCGATCCAGGATATCGGCGCGCGAAGTTCAGGTCTGGTCTCGGTGGCTGCGGTGCCGACAGCGGTATTCTATTTCCTGCCGCGGGCGATCGGCCGATTCGCCGAAGCATATCCGCGCATTCGCGTCCGGATTCTCGACATCGGCGCCAATGAAGGACTGGAAGCGGTCGCGCGCGGAGAAGCCGACTTCGGCATCAATTTCATTGGCGCTTCGCATGCCGAAATTGAATTCGAGAAACTGGTCGAAGACCCTTTCGTGCTGGCCTGCCGCCATGACCATCCATTGGCATCGCGCAAACAGGTGAGCTGGTCGGAGATTGTGCCGCACCGTGTCATCACGGTGGGTCGCAACAGCGGCAATCGCGCGTTGATCGACAATGCGATGGCGCGGCACGGCTTGCAGCTCAACTGGACCTACGAAGTCGCTCACCTCTCCGGTTCGCTTGGCTTGGTCGAAGCGGGACTGGGCGTTGCTGTGCTACCGAGGCTCGCGACGCCAGCCGCCGGCCATCCGATCATTCACACCATTCGGTTGATCGAGCCGGAGGTATCGCGGACGATCGGAATCGTGCGGAGGCGCGGAGCAACGCTATCTCCGCATGCAAGCCAGCTTCTGAAAATGCTTCTCGAGGCATGGCGCTCACCCCTGCGAACGAGCGGGCAAGGCAGGCCGCGCCCCCCATCCGCCGGGGCAAGCTCGAATGCCGCTTCGATAGGCCTGAAGCGGAAACGCTGACAACTCGCCCGTCGCGGTGCCGGACTGTTCCTGCCCCCTGTCGTGTTCTCAAAGGATTTCCAGATCTCCGCCGGAGCACCGCGGCGCGGCCGCTTGCATTGCGTTCGGTCCTCACACCGCTTACAACAGCCGATCTTTCAGCAATCCGGCGTGTGTGCGGCGGATGGTGGGCGAAGCAAGCGCGCACGAGGCGAATTGATTGCCACGAATTGATGCAGCGTTTAGATCGATGCGGGATTAAGCATCTTCACAGCCCTCAGCCCACGACCTATGTCTGACAAGAAGCCGCTAGATCGGATAGCGGCCATGCGCTAGTGTTTTATCCGACCGGTTAAAACACCGGCGGCTTGAGGGAGAAAAACGTGAAATTCAAGGTTATTGGCGCAGTATCACTGGCGGTCGCTGCGGCCGGGCTGTTTGCAGCCGCTGCACCCGCATTTGCGCAGCAAAAGACGATTACGGTCTGGTGGGGCAAGGGCTTCTATCGGTCCGAAGACGACGCGCTTCTCGATACGATCAAGAAGTTCGAAGCCAAGACCGGCATCAAGGTCGAATTGTCGCAGTACGCGATCCAGGACATGATTCCGAAGACGGTCGCCGCACTCGACGCCGGCACCGTGCCCGATGTCGCCTATTCCGATTCTTATGACGTGCAGGCGCAGGGCAAGTGGGCCTATGAGGGCAAGCTCGAGGACCTAACCGACGTGATGGAGCCGATCAAGGGCCGGTTCGTGCAGAACACGCTGGACGCCTCGATCCTCTATAATGACGTCACCAAGAAGAAGGCCTATTACGGCTTCCCGCTGAAGCAGCAGAGCATGCACGTCCAGATCTGGAACGACATGCTCGAGAAGGCCGGCTTCAAGCAGAGCGACATCCCGACCGACTGGGCGGGCTATTGGACGTTCTGGTGCGACAAGGTCCAGCCGGGGATCCGCAAAGCCACCGGCCAGCGCATCTATGCTGTCGGACAGCCGATGGGCGTGGAATCCACCGACGCCTTCCAGTCGTTCTACACTTTTATGGACGCCTACCACGTCAAGCTCGTCGACGACGACGGCAAGTTGCTGGTCGACGATCCCAAGGTCCGCGACGGCCTGATTCACGCGCTGAAGGACTACACCGACACCTACATCAAGGGCTGCACCCCGCCGTCCTCCACGACCTGGAAGGATCCGGACAACAACGTCGCCTTCCACAACAAGACGATCGTGATGACCCACAACTTCACGATTTCGATCGCAGCGAAGTGGTACGAGGACTCCCAGAATCAGGCCCTGACGCCTGAGCAGCGCGAGGCCGGCAAGAAGGCCTATGAGCAGGACATCATCACGGCGTCCTTCCCGAAGGCCCCGGACGGTTCGACCATCCGCTACCGCTCCGACGTCAAGACCGGGCTGATCTTCACCGCGGCCAAGAACAAGCCCGAGGCCAAGCAGTTCATCAGTTTCCTGCTGCAGGAAGAGAATGTCCGCCCCTATATCGAGGGCGCGCTCGGCCGCTGGTTCCCGGTGACGAAGGAAAGCCAGGCGAGCCCGTTCTGGCAGGCCGATAAGCACCGCAAGGCGGTCTACGCCCAGTTCACCGGCGGCACCGCACCGTTCGACTTCACCAAGAACTGGAAGTTCACGATCCTCAACAACGAGAACGTCTGGGCCAAGGCGATGAACCGGGTCGTCAGCGAGAAGGTCCCGGTCGACAAGGCCGTCGACGAACTGATCGCCCGCATCAAGCAGGTTGCAGGCTAGGTTCGATCCCCTCCCTCTCCCCGTTCTTCACGGGGAGAGGGTCGGGGTGAGGGGCTCTATCCGCGAGTCGCGCTTGCGGTGAGTCCTGTACCCCCTCACCCGGATCGCCCGAGGGCGATCCGACCTCTCCCCGCAAGCGGGGAGAGGTTTAAGATCTAAGAAGAGTCCTACAAGAATGGCGATCACGCTCTCTGGCGATCAGTCGATCCCCGCCCCGCCCCTGTCGCCGCGGCTGACCCCGGCGCAGGTCTGGGGCATCGTGCTGCTCGCGCCCTATCTGCTCGTTTTCCTCGCCTTCGTGGTCTATCCCGTCTGCTACGGGCTGTGGCTGGCGCGGGCCCCGTCGAACTATGTCGCGCTCTATAACGACCCGATCTTCGCGCGCGCCGCGGTCAACACGCTGATCTTCCTGGTCATCGGTATCAACATCAAGATGCTGATCGCGCTGTTCCTGTCCGGCTTCTTCGCCGAGCAGCGCACCTGGATCAAATGGCTCTCCGTGATCTTCATCCTGCCCTGGGCGGTACCGTCGATCCCGACCATCCTGTCGGTGCGCTTCATGCTCAATCCCGAATGGGGCATGGTCAACCACTTGATCTTCACCTTGACCGGCGACGACGGCCCGAACTGGCTGAACGATCCGACCGTGGCGCTGAGCATGGCGATCGCTGTCCACATCTGGAAGTCGCTGCCGTTCTGGACGCTGATCCTGATCACCGGACGGCTTGCGATCGCGCACGATCTGTTCGAGGCCGCCGAAGTCGACGGCGCCAGCTGGTGGCAGAAATTCCGCTTCATCACCTGGCCGTCGATGCAGACGCTCTACGTGACCTGCACGCTGCTCTCGATGATCTGGACGCTCGGCGATTTCAACAGCGTCTATCTGCTCACCGGTGGGGGACCTGCCGACCTCACGCATGTGCTGTCGACGCTCGGTATCCGCTATCTCCGGCTCGACCAGCTCTCGCTCGCGATGGCCTCCATCGTCTGCGCGATGCCGTTCGTCCTGCCGCTCGTGTACTTCATGATGAAACGGTTGTCGCGATGAAGCTCCCCGGCGTAAGCGAATTTTCCTGGCGCGACGTCGCGACCGAAGCGCGGCTCTTGCTGATCGGCATTCCCGTCTTCCTGTGGACGATGATCCCGATCTACCACATGTTCCTGTTCGCGATTTCCCCGAAGGAGGACGCGTTCTCGGGCAAGCTGTGGCCGGACCATCCGACGCTGCACAACTTCGAGATCGTGTTCAAGCAGCAGCATTATTTCCTGCGCGACTTCTACGTCCAGTTCTGGAATTCGCTGGTGATCGCGGCGGCGGTCGGCGCGCTGACGCTGGTCATCGCCACGGCCGCGGCGTTCTCGATCTCGCGGCTGAAGGTGCCGGGCGGGCGCATGGTGCTGAACCTTGCGCTGTTCACCTATTTCATCCCGGCGGCGTTCCTTGCCGTGCCGATGTACCGCACCATGGGCAATTACGGCCTGCTCAACAATCACTGGGCGCTGATCCTGGCGATGGTGACGATCGCCAGTCCGTATGCGATCTGGGTGCTGAAGCAGGCCTCCGACAAGCTGCCGGTTGAGCTGGATGAAGCCGCGGTGATGGACGGCGCCACCACGCTTCAGATCTTCCGCCTGGTTTATCTGCCGCTGATGATGCCCTCGCTGGTCGCGATCGGTACCTATGCGGTGCTGCTCGCCTGGAACGAATATCTCTACGCGTTCCTGCTGCTCTCGAACGACCAAGAGATCACGCTCCCCGTCGCACTCGGCAACTTCCTCGCTGCGGACGATTCGCCCTGGGAGCTGCTGATGACCACCGGCTTCATTTACGCGCTGCCGCCGGCCGCGGTCTATTACGCCTTCCGCCGCTACATGGTGGGCGGGCTGACAGCGGGCGCCGTGAAGTCCTAAACACCGGCTGCGGCGCTGCACCTGATGAAGGCCGGCAGCGCCGCAGAGGCCCTCAGGCCGCTTTGCGTACAGTCTGCAGAAACTCCGCGACAGCTTGCTTGAGCGCGTGCGCTTGATCCTGCAATGCTGAGGCCGCTGAAAGCGTAGCTTCGGCGCCGGCGTCGGTCTCTCCGGCCACGGTGCGGACCGCGCCGACCTGGTCGGTCACCGCCGCTGTGCCATTCGCCGCCTGCTCGACATTGCGAGCGATCTCGTTGGTCGCGGCCCCCTGCTCCTCGACGGCCGAGGCGATCGTTGTCGCGATCTCCGTCATCTCGGAGATGGTTTTTCCGATCTGACCGATCGCGGCGACGGACTGTCCGGTCGAGCCCTGAATCTCGGCGACGAGCCCCGCGATCTCCTCGGTGGCGCGCGCGGTCTGGGTTGCAAGGCTCTTCACCTCGTTTGCCACGACGGCAAAGCCCTTGCCTGCATCGCCGGCGCGTGCCGACTCGATCGTGGCATTGAGAGCGAGGAGATTGGTCTGGCTCGCGATCGCCTGGATCAGCTGAACCACCGTACCGATCCGCTCGGCGGAATCCGATAGCGCGCGCATCAGCGCCTCGGTGCGGGACGCTTCCTCTTTGGCCTTGTCCGAGACCGATACGGAGCGCGCGACCTGGCTCGAAATCTCCCTGATCGAGGCAGCGAGTTGGTGGGTCGCGGCCGCAACGGTCTGCACATTCGAGGACGCCTGGGCCGAAGTCGCGGCGACCTGCTCGGCGAGCGAGCGGCCGCGCTCGGCGACGCGGGCGAGACTCTGGGCGCTATGCCCCATCTCCTCGGCGCGGCTCGAGACGCCACCAATAACGCCCTCCATGCCGCTATCGAAGCGATCGGCAAGCTGAGCCATCATCGATGCTCGTTCCGTCTCGGCGGCGGCGCGCTGCGCGGCTGTGCCCTGCTCCATCCGCCGGACAGTCTGCGCGTTCTGGCGGAACACTTCGACCGCTTCAGCCATGCGGCCAATTTCGTCGCCGCGCTCGCCACCCGGGATTGCCTCATCGAGCTCGCCCGCCGCGAGGCTCTGCATGCGCAAGGTCATCTGGCCGATTGGCCGCGACACGCTGCGCCCGATCAGCCAGGCCAGCAATGCGCCCAAGGCGAGCGCGGACGCGGCGACGGTGAACACGAGATTGCGCGTATGATCGACCGATTCCGCCGTCAGCCGGCTCTGCTCGGTGCGCATCGCACCAAGGGCCTTGCTGATCTCGGCGGCCTTGGCGTCGATTGCACTGCTGGATTTGATGAGGTCGGCTTGCGCCTTGCGCAGCTCGCCCATCGCCGCCGAAAGTTCCGTCAACGTCGCCGATTGGTCGGCAATGACCTTCTTCAAGGCTGCAATCAGGCTCTTCAATCGCGGCGCCTCGACCTCGGCGATCTCAGCCTCGCTGTCGACAATTGCGGTCAACACATAGCCGACCGTCAGCGCAGCATCATCAGCATCGCCCTGGACCTGAGTCATGGTAAAACGCAGCACCGCGACGCGCATCGCATCCACCGTGCCAGCCAGACGCAGCGGCTGGAGCAGGCGGTCGGGCTGGTTGGCGAGCGTCGCATTGATCGCACCGACGTCGAGGCCAGCCGAAGCGCCAAGCGCCTCGGCCTTGGTGCTCGCATTGCGCAGACGATCGACAGCGCCGGCGACCGCCGTGAAGGATTTTCGATAGGTTCCAAGCGCATCCACCAGCGCACCTCGGCCGGAGGCAATCGCCGGCAGACGAGAAAATTGCTGATCGACCTGATCAAACGTCGCGCCAAAGCCGTCGATCGCCTTCATTGCGCTATCGCGGTCACCGAGATTGCGCGTCCGAATGAATTTCTCGACGTTGACGTTCGCCGAGAGCAGCGCGGCGTGCACCTTCGCCATGCCGGCATCGCCGTCGGCGCTGGTGACGAGCTCGCCGACGGTGCCACCGATCTCAGCCAGCCGCAGCACGGCGAGCAGCGCCAATACGCAGAGGAAACCCAGAACCAGCGCGAAGCCGCCGAAGATGCGTGGGCGGACGCCGATGCGCGACAGAAGCAATGACAGGTTCATGATGTTTCCTGGAAGATTACGGCGTAGCCCGGATCCGGGCGAGCAGATCCTTGCCGAAGCGCTTCTCGAATTCAGGCTCCAAGGGCTTAACGGCATCGATGAAGGGCTGGCGATCGACCTTTTCGATGATCTCCATGCCGCCCTTGCGCAGCTCCTCGAGCTTCTTCGTCTCGTCCGCGACGCCGCTCTGCCAGGTCGCTTCCGCACCGGCCTTGGCTGCAGCAATGATGGCCGCCTGGTCGGCAGGCTTGAGGGCCTGGAACACATCGCGATTGGCGACGAAGGCGATGGGCGCGAAGAAATGTCCGGTCAGGCTGGCGTACTTCTGCACCTCGTCGAGATGGCTGGTGGCGATCGTCATGATCGGGTTTTCCTGCCCGTCGATTCGGCCGTCCTTCAATGCGGAATACACCTGCGTGAACTCCATCGGCACGACCTCGGCGCCCAGCGCCTTGAAGGTCATCTGATAGACGTCGTTCGGCAGGACCCGAATCTTCAATCCCTGGAGGTCCGCGGGAGAATGAATCGGCCGCTTCGAATTGGTGACGTTGCGAAAGCCCTGCTTGCCGATCGCGAGCAGGACCAACCCCTTGTCGGCGAAATGCTTGGCGAAGAGAGCCCCGACCGGCCCTTCCGCGACCGCCTTGGCTTGCGCAGCATCGCGGAACAGAAACGGCACGTCGAATACGCCGAATTCCGGCACGGCGGAGCTGACCACCGAGCCAGACAACGTCGCCATGTCGACGACGCCACTGCGCATTGCGGCAAGGATCGCTGTCTCGCTGCCCAGCGTGATGCCACCACGTTCATCGAGGATGATCCGGCCCGGCGCTATCTCGACGAGCTTGCGGCGAAATTCGTCCGAGCCAATTTGTTGCGGCGACTGCGGCGCGCCGTTGTACAGCAGCGACACCATCTGCGTCGCGCCAGCCGACGGCCGAACGGCAAGACAGAACAATGCCAGCGCAGTGCTGGCCACACCAATATAAAGCCGCTTCATCGCCCTCTCCCCAAGCGAGGCGACGATAACCAGATTAGCTATATGAATTGTTAACCTAGATTGAGGCGGTGCCCGAGCACCGCAAGTCAGCTCTCCGCGCTCTTGCGCCGATACGCGAGCAGCAGCGCGATCGTCGAGCCGATGAAGTAACCGGCAGTGGCGCCGGAGATTGCGCGTCCGGCGATGATGGCCATCGCGCGATCGCTGGCGTCGATCGCCGAGATCACCCCGACGGCATATTGCGCCGAGAATACGATGAGGTTGCGGATCAGGGCAGACGCGCTCCCCGGACGGATCATCAGTCCGCTGGTGTGATCGACCTCAAACGGACGAGGCGTCACCACGCCAACGGGCAACAGCACCAATGCTGCCACGATCCAGGCGACCAGCGGCCACGCATTGCTCTGATGCCCGAATCCGATCCGCGAGATTCCCCAGGCGATGAAGACGACCGGCACGATCAGCGCACGCCAGATCGGAATCGTGCGCGGCTGCATTGCCTTGATGCCCTGCCAGACCAGATAGGCGAACAGGATCCAGACCCAGGGCGGGGTGTGGATCAGGATCTGATAGACGAACGTCATGACGACCTCCGGATCACAGCGGCGCCGCGCTCTCGCCCTGCGAGCTCGACAGCTTTGAGGCGAGCGAGGCAATGACGATGACGACCGCGATCAGGGCGATCACCAGCGTGCAGATCGCATTGATCTCGGGCTTCACCCCCAGTCGCACCTCGGAATAGATCCGGATCGGCAAGGTTGCCGATCCAGGCCCCGTGGTGAAGCTGGCAATCACGAGATCGTCGAGCGAGAGGGTGAAGGCGAGCATCCATCCGGCAACGATCGCTGGCGCGATCAACGGCAATGTCACCGACAGGAAGGCGCGGACGGGGGCGCAGCCGAGGTCCATCGCCGCCTCCTCCAGCGAGCGGTCGAGCGAGCCCAGGCGCGACTGCACGACGACGGCGACGAAGCACATCGTCAGCGTGGTATGGGCGATCGTCACCGTCCAGAAGCCGCGCTCGGCGTTCAGCGCGACGAACAGCAGCAGCAGCGACAATCCCGTGATCACCTCCGGCATCACCAGCGGCGCATAGAGCATGCCGGAGAACAGCGTACGCCCGCGAAAGCCCTCGCCGCGCGACAGCGCCACCGCGGCGAGCGTACCGATCAGCGTGGCGATCGTCGCGGACGCAACCGCGACCCGCAGGCTCATCCAGGACGCCTCGATCATGGCCCGGTCGCCAAAGAACTCGTGATACCAGCGCAGCGACCAGCCGCCCCACACGGTCACCAGTCGCGAGGCGTTGAAGGAATAGATGACGAGAATGAGGATCGGCAGGTAGAGGAAGGCGAGCCCGAGCGCGAGCGAGGCGATGTTGAAGCGGGACAGGCGAGAGATTTTGCGCATCTCACCGCTCCTCCAGCTGCCGCCGCTGCAGCCGCTCATAGAGCAGGAGCGGCAGCAGCAGCACCACGAGCAACACGATCGCCGCGGCAGACGCAACCGGCCAATCCTTGTTGGTGAAGAATTCGAGCCATAGCGTCTGGCCGATCATCAGCGAATTGGAGCCGGCGAGAAGATCCGGGATCACGAACTCGCCGACGATCGGGATGAAGCACAAGAGCACGCCGGCGCCGACGCCCGGCAGCGACAGCGGGAAAGTCACCAGCCAGAACACCTGCCATGGCGGTGCGCCGAGATCGCTGGCCGCCTCCTCCAGCGCCGGCTCCATCTTGGCGAGCGTGGCGTAGAGCGGCAGGATCATGAACGGCAGATAGGAATAGACGATGCCGATATACATCGCAGTGTCGGTGGACAGCCACACCACCGGCTCACTGACCAGATGCAGCGCCAGCAGGATCCGGTTGAGCAGGCCGTCGTGCTGGAGGATGTTGATCCAGGCATAGATGCGGATCAGGAACGAGGTCCAGAACGGCACGATCACCAGCACCATCGCGACCGCCTGCCGGCGCTTCGGCAGCCGCGCCATGCCGTACGCGATGGGATAGCCGATCAGCAGCAGCAACGCGGTCGCCGTCACCGCAACGGTGAGGCTGCGCAGATAGGCGAACACATAAAGGTCGTCGGAAGAGAGCAGCTTGAAATTGTCGATCCCCAGTGCGGCAAAGGCCGCCCGGATCGCCGTCCACCCGGCCGTCAGGTCGAACACCGGCTCGTAAGGCGGCTGCGCGATTGCCGTCTGCGACAGGCTGATCTTCAGCACGAAGCCGAACGGCACCAGGAAGAACAGCAGCATCCAGATGTAGGGCGCGATCGCGGCGAAGCGCGCCGGGCGCGCGAATATCCGGCGCGCGCTCATGACGGCAGCACCACGCAGTCGTCCGGCGAGAACCAGGCGACGATTTGCTGGTTCAGGCTATAGGCATCGACATCGAGGCGCGCGCTGTTGGCGACGGACGCCTGCACCACGCCGCCGGCATCGAGCTTCACCTTGTAGGTGGTGGTGCCGCCGAGATAGCAGATGTCGGCGATCACACCGTCCAGCCGGTTGATCGCGGTTTCATGGCCGGCCTCGCTCGCGGGACCACGACGCGACAGCTTGACCTTCTCGGGCCGGATCGCGACTGAAAACCTGCTCTCGCCGACGGGCTGGCGCGGCTCGGCCACCACCAGCGTGCCTGCATCGCGCGTGCCAATGACCAGGCGATGACCGTCGCGCAATTTGGACTCGGCGTCGAACAGATTGATGTCGCCGACGAACTGCGCGATCCAGCGCGAACGCGGCGCCTCGTAGAGCTCGCGGGGGCCAGCGACCTGGACGAGCTTGCCGGCATTCATCACGCCGATTCTATCAGCCATCGTCATCGCTTCTTCCTGGTCGTGGGTGACGATGATGAAGGTCATGCCGAGCCGGCGCTGCAGCTCCATCAGCTCGCCCTGCGTATTTTCGCGCAATTTCTTGTCGAGGGCTGCGAGCGGCTCGTCGAGCAGCAACAATTGCGGCCGCCGCGCCAGCGCGCGGGCCAGCGCGACACGCTGCCGCTGGCCGCCGGAGAGCTGGTCGGGCTTGCGCTTCTCGAGCCCGTCGAGCTTCACCAGCGCAACCATCTCCGCGACGCGCGTTGCGATGTCGGCACGCGCCATGCCGGCGCGCTTGAGGCCAAAGGCGATGTTGTCGCGCACCGAAAGATGCGGAAACAGCGCGTAGTTCTGGAACATCATGTTGATGGGGCGCTGATGCGGCAGCGCCTGCGCGATGTCCTTGCCGCCGAGCAGGATGCGCCCCTCGTCCGGCGCCTCGAAGCCCGCGAGCATGCGCAACAGCGTGGTCTTGCCGCAACCACTGGGGCCAAGCAGCGCCAAAAACTCACCGGCCTTGATGTCGAGCGATACGCCGTCGACCGCGCGGAACGTCCCGAACGTCTTGGCCACGCCCTCGATGCGCAGCAGCGGTTCGCCCGCGGCCGGATGCGCATCTCCAGCCGCATTGGCCGCGGTATCCGTCCTGGGCAACTCGTCAGTCATCGTCCCTGCCAACCCCAATGCCGCCGCACGCTAGCGGCGGATCGGCCTTTGCTCAACCGGTTCGATGCGGATCCACCATGAACGCAGCCAGCGCCTCACGGTCCGCGGCCGGCATGGTCAGGCCGAGCTTGGAGCGGCGCCACAGGACGTCCTCCGGGAAGCGCGCCCATTCGCGGCCCATGAGATAGCGTACCTCGGCGCCGGTCAGGTCGGGGCCAAAGGCCGGTCCCAGCTCATCGCGCGTCTTCGCCTCGCCCAGCACGGCCGGCAATCGCGAGCCATAGGCCGCAACCAAGCGCCGGGCCTGCGGCTCGGAGAGAAACCGCCAGCGGTGGCGCGCGAGGTCGATTTCGGTCTCGAAACGATCCCAGGCAAAATCTCCGCCGGGCAGCGCTGCTCTGGCGGTCCAACGCGGCGACATCGGATAGAACGGCGTCAGCCGCGTCACCGCCAGCTCGGCGCGCAGCCGCGCGGTGGTGACGTCGCCGCCGAACATCGTGAGCAGCGGCGCCTTGCGCCGGCGTGCGTGGAACAGCGTCGTGCCGTCGCGTCGCCGAGCGGAAGCGGGCGTCAAATTGACGCCCGAGACCGTGCGCACCACGTCGGTCGGAGCAACGCGCTCGCGGAAATAGCGGCTCACGGCCTCGCAGAGATAGCTGACATCGGCGCCCGACATCGCGACGATTGCGGGATCGCCGGTGAAATCGTGCGTGACCGTGCCGACCAGCGTGAAATCACGCTCGAACGGGCCGACAAAAATCAGCCGTCCGTCGCTGTTCTGGAACACATAGACGTTATCGGACTCGAACAGCCTGGGCACGACGATCTGGCTCATCTGCATGGCCGCCATGGCCGGCTGCGGCTGCCGCAGCACGGTCTCTGCGACCATCGACGTCCAGCCGCCGGTGGCATTGGCCAGCGCGCGTGCCGTGACGACGCGGCGATGCCCGCGATCAATCAGCGCGAGCCGCCAGATGTCGGTCCTGTCGGCGCGCACGCAACGTGCCCCGGTCCGGATCGCGGCGCCGCGCTCGGCGGCATCCAGCGCCGTGAGCACCACCAGGCGTGAATCGTCGACGACGCAGTCGGAATATTCGAACGCGACGCCGAACGGCCGTTTCAGCGCGTTGCCGACCGGATGATGCGTGATGTCGAGGGTGGTCGATCCGGGCAGGCCGCCGCGGTTCGTGAGAGCGTCATAAACATACAAGCCCGCGCGCAACAGCCATGGCGGGCGTTCGTCAGAATGGGCGGGGATCACAAAACTCATCGGCCGCACCAGATGCGGCGCGATCCGGAGCCAGGTCGCCCGCTCTGCCAATGCCCGGCGCACCCGCCAGAAGCGACGCCGCTCCAGCACAGACAAATCGCCATGGATCAATCGCGGTGTCGCCGACGAGGCAGCACCGGCGAGATCGCCCTGCTCGACCAGGATCACCCGCAGCCCCCGGCCTGCGGCATCGCGCGCGAGGCTGACACCGTTCAGGCCGCCACCAATGATCGCGAGGTCGTAATCCGCCATGAAGCCGTCGAGTGGAAGCGAAGCAAACGCGCCACATCACTAGCCGGTCTTGAGCGCAAGCTCCATGGCCTCGACGCGGCCGACGAGGCCGGCATATTTCCCGATGGGCAACGGCTTGCCGAGCAAATAGCCCTGCACGCCGTCACAGCCTTCCCTGGCAAGGAAAGCGAGCTGATCGATGGTCTCGACGCCCTCGGCGATGATCGACATTTCGAGGCCGTGACCGAGGTCGATCACGGCGCGAACGATCGCGGCCGATTGCGGATTGCGACCGAGATTGATGATGAAGGCGCGGTCGATCTTGATCTTGTCGAACGGGAACGCCTGGAGATAGCTCAGCGAGGAATAGCCGCTGCCGAAATCGTCCATCGAGATACGGACGCCCAGCGCCTTCAGGCGGCGCAGCAGTGCCAGGCCGCGATCGAAGTCCTCGATCAGCACGCCCTCGGTGATTTCGAGCTCGAGCCGGCCGGGGGCAAGCCCGGTCTCGATCAGGATCGCATGGACGAGCCCGACCACGTCGCCGTGCATGAACTGCGCCGGCGACAGATTGACCGCAACCTGCATCGGCTTCGGCCACGACGCAGCCTCGCGGCAGGCCTCGCGCAGGATCCATTCGCCCATCTCGACGATCAGGCCGCTTTCTTCCGCGATCGGGATGAATTCGGCCGGCGAGACCTGGCCACGCACCGGATGCGCCCAGCGCGCCAGGGCCTCGAAGCCGATGATCTCGCTCTCGGCGACGCTGTTGCGCGCGATGCCCTGGGGCTGGAAGGCCAGCGACAGCTCGCCGTTCTTGATCGCCTTCGACAGATCCTGGTGCAGCACGCGGCGGTCGCGGATCTGCTGGTCCATCTCGGGCTGATAGAGGCTGATCGTGCCGCGCGATTTCTGCTTGGCGCGGAACAGGGCGGCGCCGGCATTGGCGAGCAGCGAGGCACCGTCGGGGCCGTTGTGCGGGAAGATCGACATGCCGGTGGTGATGCCGGCGCGGACCGCGCGGCCGTCGATGTGGAATTCGGGCGCGAGCGCCTCTCCGAGCTGCTGCGCCAGCGCGAGGCCGGCGTCGGGCTGCTTGCCGTCGATGATCAGGCCGAATTCGTCGCCGGAGAGGCGCGCCACCAGGCCGCCACGCGCGGTGTCCTGGAACCGCTGGGCCACCTCGATCAGCAGCTTGTCGCCAAGCGCATGGCCGAACACGTCGTTGACTTCCTTGAGGCCGTCGAGATCGACGCAAAGGACCGCAAATTCCTCGTCGGTCCCCTCGCAGGCCTCGATCATCTGGTTCAGCGCCTGAAGGAAGGCGGCGCGGTTCGGCAAATCGGTGAGGCCGTCATGATAGGCCATGTGCGCCATCCGCGACTCGGTCTGCCGGCGGTTGGTGACGTCCTCGTGGGTCTTGATCAGATATTGCGGCTCGCCGGCGTCGTTGAGCACCGTGGCGCGCCGGGTCAGGAACAGGCGCAGGCCGTCCTTGGTGGAGATCGGATGCTCCTCGGTGATCATCCCGCGCTTCTTGATCGCGGCCTCGTCGCGCGCGATGATCAGCTTTGCTTCCTTGGCATTGAAGATGTCGGAGGCGGTCAGGCCGGTGGCTTCCTCCCGCCTGCGGTTGAGGATCGTCTCGGCACTGCGGTTGGCGAGCAGATAGCGGCCATCCTTGACCTGCTCCACGATCAGCGCCACCGGGATGTTGTCGACCACGAGCTCGAGGAATTTCTTGGTGCTTTCCAGCTCCATCGACAGCGATTGCCGATCGGTGATGTCCTCGAACACCACCAGCAGGAATTCCGGCTTGTTGCTCTCGTTGCGGACCACGATGCGGATCGAGGCCACCATGCGCCGGGCCTGATCGCGCTGGACGTCGACCTCGAATTCGTTGCGATACTGTCCTTCCGGCGCCAGCAGCGCGGCCCGGTCGGTCGCCTCGATGCTCGCCGCCGATTTCGGGCCGAACAGCTCGCGCGCATTCTTGCCGACGACCTGGTCGCGCGAAAAGCCCCAGAACCGCTCATAGGCGCGATTGGCGAAGATGTAGCGGCCGTCCTCGATGTTCTTCGCGGCCACGCAGGCCGGCACGTTGTCCAGCACCGTTTCCAGGAATTGCTTGGTCGAGGCCAGCTGCCGCGACAGCTTGCGCTGCTCGCTGACGTCGAGGTGGGTCGCCACCGAGCCGCCGTTCGGCAGAATGAAATATTTGACCAGGATGGCGCGGCCGTCCGGCAGTTCGCTGATCAGGCCGTTGGAGCTTGACGCCTTCTCGTAGAAGTCGTCGTCGGAGACGGCGAGGACGCCGCGCTGGCGCCGCAGCTCGAGGATGTCGTAGCCGGTCATGCCGGTCCACAGGTCCGAGCGCGTCAAGCCGTAGATCTCAAGATAGCGGTCGTTGCAGAAGATGATGCGCCGCTGCGCATCCGTCATCACCACGCCCTGGTTGAGATTGTTCATGGCGGAGGAGACGAAGGCGTTGCGCCGCAACTGCGAACGCTTGCTCCGGCGCAGCGCGGAATGGATCCACAGCGCGATGGCGGCCAGGAACGCGCAGACGACAATGCCGCCGATCAGGACTTCCCAGATCAGATTGGGGTCGAGATTGCCAAGATAGCTCGGCGGAATAAGGCTGTCCGCGTGGGCACGCGAAGGCGCGACCGCGCTGGCCAGGCACACGACGGCCTGCACAGCAATCGGAAGCATGCTGCCTTCGTGCCAGTTCTTCTCAGCCATCAGCCACCCGCGATTTCAACTGCGGATTGTCTGGCTTCGTGGGTTTGGATCGAGTAAACGCCTGTACGCCCAACAGAAAAATGTGATGCGAAATACGGCAATTGCCCTGACATGATAAATGCTTCCTTAACGGACAACGACTGCGCGACGCGTTTCCCAGGCAAACCGGCCCCCTCTGCAACTTCAACGGGACGTCTGCACGACCATGGATAGGGTCGACTGCGTCGTCATCGGAGCCGGCGTGGTCGGGCTCGCGGTGGCCCGGAAGCTGGCCCAGGCCGGGCGCGAGGTGATCGTGCTCGAGGAAGCCGAGGCCATCGGCACCATCACCTCCTCGCGCAACAGCGAGGTGATTCATGCCGGGATCTACTACCGCGCCGGAAGCTGGATGGCGCGCATGTGCGTCAGCGGCAAGCACGCGCTCTACCGCTATTGCGGCGAGCGCGGCATCCCGCACAAGAATTGCGGCAAGCTGATCGTCGCGACCAATGCCAGGGAAACCGAGAAGCTGCAATCGATCAAGGCGCACGCCGAGGCCAACGGCGTACTCGACATGCAGTTGCTCTCGGGCGAAGCCGCGCGCGCGCTGGAGCCGGCGCTGGCCTGCGACGCCGCGCTGCTCTCGCCGTCGACCGGCATCATCGACAGCCATGCCTACATGCTCTCGCTGCGCGGCGAGGCCGAGGCAGCCGGCGCAGCCTTTGCGTTTCACACGCCGCTGATCCGCGCCAAGGCAGAAACCGGAATGATCGAGATCGAAGCCGGCGGCGAAGCGCCGATGACGCTGCAATGCGGCCTGCTCGTCAACGCTGCCGGGCTGTCGGCGACGACCGTGGCGCGGCACATCGACGGCATGCCGATCGACCGGATTCCACCGGCCTATCTCGCCAAGGGAAACTATTTCAGCTGCAACGCGCGCGCGCCGTTCTCGCGCCTGATCTATCCCGTGCCCGAGCCCGGCGGGCTCGGCGTGCATCTCACGTTGGACATGGCAGGACAGGCGCGCTTCGGCCCCGACGTCGAATGGATCGAGACGATCGACTATGAGGTCGATCCGTCGCGCGCCGAGCGCTTCTATCCCGCGATCCGCAAATACTGGCCAACGCTTCCCGACGGCGCGTTGATGCCGAGCTATTCGGGCATCCGCCCGAAGATCGTGCCGCCGGCCGTGGCAACGCAGGATTTCTTGATGCAGGGTCCGCGCGACCATGGCGTCGCGGGTTTGATCAATCTGTTCGGTATCGAATCGCCGGGACTGACATCGTCGCTCGCGATCGCAGACCACGTCGCGGAGCTCGCAGAAATCTAGATCGTTTTCGAGCGACGTGGATATCGGTTCGCGTCAAGCAAACGCGTCCAAGCAAAAGCTGACGCCCGCGCAATTGCGCGGCGGACACCTGACAGCAGGGATGAGCGCAAAGGCTCTCATCCCTGGCTGAAAGGATACGATCAAACTCTACACTGTTACGGGGTTTACTAGTGAAGCGTGTCGCCGGTGTGCTTCAGTCGCTCGATCTGGTCCTTGACCAGCAACTTCCGGCGCTTCAACTCAACAATTTGCAGGTCGTCTGTTGAAAGGTGCACGAGAGCTTCGTGCAATTCGTGTTCGAGAGTTTTGTGCTTCCGTTCCAATTCAACCAGATGTGCCTGAATTGTCATTCGAAACCTCCTCGGTAGGGGTAAACCTTGGATTCGATCCGGGCGACGAAGTCTACATCACCGATTCGTTCTGTCGATGGGTATCCGTCGTCGCACCGTCATTTTTGAAAATTCATATGTAACGAAGCGTGAGTAAGGAACCACGCGGTGAAAAATCCATGATATCAATGTGATTGCGCTACACCGCTGCGAATCGTTCACATATCTTGCGAGAGAGCGGTGCGCGAAGGTCGCAGATCGCTTGCGATCACGCCGCGCAAGGACGATAATTTCCACAGGGCATCCACAGCCTTAATCTCAGCCTATCGGTTTTCGGCCACCGCAAACATGACCAATGAAGACGAGCGTGAGCTCGAAGCCGAGCTCACCCGGTTGCAGCAGGAACACCGAGATCTCGATGCGGCGATCGATGCACTGCATCAATCGCCCGCCCCCGACCTGTTGCGGTTACAGCGGTTGAAGAAACGCAAGCTGTTGTTGCGCGACCGTATCGCCTTCATCGAAGACCAGATCACGCCCGACATCATCGCCTGACCCGCGAGCAGTCGCGGGTCGCCGCGCATGAATCCGCTTGACTCAAAAAGAACAAAAGAGGAACATTAGTCCCGCCGCCGACGCCCCCCAGGAAACGTCCAGGGAAACGCCCAAGGACAACCCGCAAGGACACCGCAGATGTCAGTCCCCACCCTTCTCGACAACAGCCATTATGAACAGGCCTGCGATCAGGCGATCGCGATGTGCGACGGCAATCTGCGCAGCACCATCAAGGCGCTGATCATGGCCAACGAATATCTCGAAGCCGAGCTGGAAGAATTGAAGGCGGCGATTTCGGCCGGCTGCATTCCCGAGACCTCGCGCAGCAAGATGCGGAGCAAAAGTAGCGCCGCTTGAGCTCAACACTGGAGCAACGCCATGTCGGACGTGACCTACTACGTTGCAATGCCCTTCCTGATCGATGCCGACGGATCGCCTGTCGCGGGCGCCGCCGAGGAATGCCAGAGCTCGACAGCCGCACTGCGGCGCGCCGAGGCGCTGGCGCATGGTGCCGGCCATATCGGCGCGGTCGCATTCAGCCGCAGCGGCGATCCCATGACCGGCGAATTCGGTGACGCTACGCTGCTGTGCAAATTCGGCAACGTGCCGGAAGATCTCGCCACGCTCTAAGTCAGCTGCTGACAAGCCTGATTCCGCGGCTCGTGCCGCCGGTGCGCCTTGCGCACATACATGGCAGCGTCGGCTTCCTCCAGCGCGCGGACCGCATCGGACTGCGCACCGAGCAGCGCGACACCGGCGGAGGCGCCGGCGCTCACCTGCTGGCCGCGAAAGACGAAC
Organism: Bradyrhizobium sp. S3.2.6; assembly: GCF_040546885.1. Taxonomy (NCBI): domain Bacteria; kingdom Pseudomonadati; phylum Pseudomonadota; class Alphaproteobacteria; order Hyphomicrobiales; family Nitrobacteraceae; genus Bradyrhizobium; species Bradyrhizobium sp. S3.2.6. The sequence continues at coordinate 123,131 of NZ_JBEPOS010000003.1, forward strand.
GACAAATCGTCGATCGCCTGCTCGAAGATAACAGCCTTCGCCTTGGCATCGGTCTCGCTGAGATTCCACAACAGCAGGGCAAACTCGTCACCGCCGAGACGGCCGACCACGTCGGAGGCGCGGATCTGCCGTGTCAGCGTCGCGGCGATCACCTTCAGCACCTCGTCGCCGGCGCCATGACCGAAGGAATCGTTGATCGGCTTCAACCGGTCGACGTCGAGCACGATCAGCGCGCCGCTGGCGCGGTAGCGTTTCATGTAGGCGATGGCGCGCTGGAGCTCGCGCTCGAAGCCGCGCCGGTTGGGTATGTCCAGCAGGAAATCGGTGTCGGCCGCCGCCTCGAGCTCGGCGACGCGCCGCAGCGCCTGCGTGAGCTTGGTCCGCAGGCCGCGGATGGTCGCCTTGCTGTCCTTGCTCGTTTCTTTGGCGGCGCGAACTGCGGGCGCGCGGCGCGGCGGCGCAGCCGCCGCCCGCTTGGGTGCAGTTTTCGTTCGGCGCCCGCTGGCTTTTCGGCCTTTTTTGGCCTTCGCAGCGGTCGCCCTTCTTGGTTTCTTCATGGGCATCCTGCTCAATGAAGGCTTGCGGGGATTCACCAAGACAGGATAGTGCATTCGCTTCTCCTTGCCACCGCCTTGCGAGCCGCCGGCCGGAACCGTTAATCTGGCCTATCCTTCTGTTTTCCGAGCACAATTGACGTCATGACCGCGCCGATCGCCATCATCATGGGAAGCCAGTCGGACTGGGAGACGATGCGGCACGCCGCCGACACGCTCACAGCGCTTGGTGTCACCTTCGACGCCCGCATCATTTCGGCCCACCGCACCCCCGACCGGCTCTTTAGCTTCGCCAAGGGCGCCAAGGCGGCCGGTTTCAAGGTCATCATCGCCGGCGCCGGGGGCGCCGCACATCTGCCCGGCATGGCCGCGGCGCTGACGGAACTGCCGGTGTTCGGCGTGCCCGTCGAGTCCAGGACGCTGAAGGGCATCGATTCGCTCTATTCGATCGTTCAGATGCCCGCCGGCATTCCGGTCGGCACGCTCGCGATCGGCAAGGCCGGCGCGATCAACGCGGCTCTGCTCGCGGCGTCCGTGCTGGCGCTGTCCGATCCAGCCCTGTCCGACCGCCTGGCGACCTGGCGCAAGGCTCAGACCGAGGCGGTTGCCGAGCGCCCGGAGGACAAGGCGTGACTGACGCAAAGCAGGTGAAGCTGAAGCCCGGCGACACCATCGGAATCCTCGGCGGCGGACAACTCGGACGGATGCTGGCCATGGCAGCGGCGCGGCTCGGCCTGCGTTGCCAGGTGTTCTCGCCCGATCCGGATTCGCCGGCCTTCGACGTCGTGCTGAACGCAACCTGCGCTGAATATGCCGACGTCGAGGCGCTCGAGCTGTTCGCCCACGACGTCGACGTCATCACCTACGAATTCGAGAACGTGCCGGCCGCGGCCGCCATGGTGCTTGACGCGCGCCGTCCGGTGCTGCCCAACCGCAAGGTCCTCGAGACCACCCAGGACCGACTGGCCGAGAAGGATTTCGTGACGCGGCTCGGCATCGGCACCGCGGCTTACGCCGACGTCACCTCGGTCGCATCGCTGCGCGAGGCGATCGCCAGGATCGGCCTCCCCGCCGTGCTGAAGACCCGCCGCTTCGGCTATGACGGCAAGGGCCAGGTCATGATCCGCGATGGCGACGACATCGCGAAGATCTGGACCAGCCTCGCAACCAAATCGGCGATTCTGGAAGCCTTCGTGCCGTTCGAGCGCGAGATCTCCGTGATCGCCGCACGCTCGGCCGCCGGCCAGGTCGAATGCTTCGACGTCACCGAAAACGAGCATCGCGACCACATTCTGAAGATTTCCCGCGCGCCTGCGCCGATCCCGGACGCGCTGGCCGAAGAGGCGCGCAGCATCGCCGGCAAGATCGCGACTGCGCTCGACTATGTCGGCGTGCTCGCCGTCGAGATGTTCGTGCTTGCCAACGGCACCGGGCCGAAGGTGCTGGTCAACGAGATCGCTCCGCGCGTGCACAATTCCGGACACTGGACGCTCGACGGCGCGTCGGTCTCCCAGTTCGAGCAGCACATCCGCGCCATTGCCGGCTGGCCCCTCGGCAAGCCGGTGCGCCACGGCGAAATCGTCACCATGACCAATCTGATCGGCGACGAGATCAACGATTACGAGAGCTGGCTGAGCGTGCCGGGCGCGACCGTCCACATCTACGGCAAGGGCGCACCGCGCCCCGGCCGCAAGATGGGCCACGTCACAGAAGTCAGATCTTCAAGAAGCAAGTGAAGGGACCGCAGCAAAGCTGCGATCCCGTTTTTTGGTTAGGCCGTCTTCACGCCCGCGACGGTGCCTGAGGGCTCCTCGCTGAGCCAGCGATAGATCACCCCGCCGAGCGCGCCACCGATCAACGGTGCGACCCAGAACAGCCAGAGCTGCGAAAGCGCCCAGCCGCCGACGAACAGCGCGGGGCCGGTGCTGCGCGCCGGATTCACCGACGTGTTGGTGACGGGGATGCTGACGAGATGGATCATCACCAGCGCAAGTCCGATCGCGAGCGGCGCAAAGCCAGCGGGCGCGCGGCCGTGAGTCGAGCCCATGATGACGAACAGGAACATCATGGTCATCACCACCTCGGTGACGAAGCAGACGACCATGCTGTACTGGCCGGGCGAATGCGCGCCATAGCCGTTGGAGGCGAAGCCCTTGGCGAGGTCGAATCCGGGCGCGCCGCTGGCGATCACATAGAGCAGTTCGGCGGCGACAATCGCTCCGCAGACCTGCGCGATCACGTAAGGCAGGATCTGGCCTGGCGGAAAGCGTCCTCCGGCGGCAAGGCCGACCGTGACGGCCGGATTGAGATGGCAGCCCGAGATATGGCCGATCGCATAGGCCATGGTGACGACGCTCAAGCCGAAGGCCAGGGACACGCCGACCAGGCCGATGCCGACTTGCGGAAAGCCGGCCGCGATGACCGCGCTGCCGCAGCCTGCGAATGTGAGCCAGAACGTGCCGATGGCCTCGGCAGCGTATTTCTTCATATCCATGTAGCGTCTCCCCTGATTTCCAAAGATTCCGGAACTATGTCCGTCGCGGCCCCCGTCCTGGCGCCGAATCTCCCAAATCGGGGCCGCGAGAGAGCATTTTCGCCGCATTTAGTGGCTGAACTTGGCCCGAAATCCCGCTTGGCCGGTGGACATCGTGGGTTTTGTCTGATACATCCGCGCGCTCAAGGTTAAGGGCTTGCGCTTTTTGCCGTCCCCCATGGCCTACCAGAATTCAAATCCGATCCACTGAAGAGGATGCCGCGTGCAGGTTCTCGTTCGCGATAACAATGTCGACCAAGCCCTCAAGGCGCTGAAGAAGAAGATGCAGCGCGAGGGTATTTTCCGCGAGATGAAGCTCCGCGGTCACTACGAGAAGCCCTCCGAGAAGAAGGCTCGCGAAAAGGCCGAAGCCGTGCGCCGTGCGCGCAAGCTGGCCCGCAAGAAGCTGCAGCGTGAAGGCCTGTTGCCGATGAAGCCGAAGCCGGTGTTCGGCGCCGGCCCCGGCGGCGATCGTGGCGGCCGCAGCGGCCCGGGTGCAGGTGCAGGTCCGCGCGGACCGCGCTGATCTTGCCGAAGTTGCAGGACTGAGTTTTCAATGACGCGGGCCCCCGGCCCGCGTTATTATTTTGTGAGCAGTGCCTTTCTGGGATGGGGCACTACAGATGCGGCACCAGCGCGAGCGAACCGTAGATGGCCTCCCCTTTCCCCGAGCCCGGCTTGGCGCGGTTGCGCCGGATCTGGCGCCAGCCGCTTGCGCTGACCTTGGTGGGGATCGCATTATGCGGCTGCTCCTTCGACCTGGGCTCGCTGATGCCCGAGAAGGACAAGCCACAGGAAGCGCCCACGGCGGCGGCCACCCCGGATAGCGCAGTCAGCGCCGCCAACGTCACCGAAGCCCAGACCCACACGACAAAAGCCCAGGCACTGGCCAAGTCGGGCGAGACGCAGGCAGCGCTCGACGAGTTCAATCGCGCGGTCGCACTCGATCCCTACAATGCCCAGGCCCTTTATGGCCGCGCCCTGCTCTATCAGAGCAACAATGAGCACGACTTCGCGATCGCCGATTTCGGTGCCGCAAGTGGGCTCAATCCGCAGAAGGCCGAACCGCTGCTCGGCCGCGCCGTCAGCTATCTTGCCATCGGCAAGGTCAAGGAGGCGGCGGCCGATCTCGACGAGGCCTCCGAGGCCGATCCGCACAACGCCCAGGTCTGGACGATTCGGGGGCAGGCCTATGAACGGCTAGGCGACAAGACCAAGGCGGCGACGTCCTACAACAAGGCAGTCAGCCTGCGCCCACACGATGACGCCGCTCGCAGCGGCTTGGCCCGCGTCGGCGGCTGACGGTCTCTTGGAGCTAATCGGGCGTGGCGCTCTTCGGCAGAACGGCGTGGAACATCGACTTCATGCCCGAGAGCATTTCGTCGGCGACATTGGTCTTCGGCCGTGGCGTGGTCGCGCCGGCATCGGCGCGCAGATCGAGCGGCGGCGCGATCATCGGGACCGGAATATCGGCCGGCGGCGTCAGCCGATTCGGGTCGTCATTGCCGACCGAGGCCGTGTAAGAGGGATTCGCCTGCGACGCGCCGCCATTGCCATAGGCCTCAGGTGACGGCGTCGACACATTGATCGGCGGCGGCAACGGGCGCACCATCGACGGCACCGCAGTCACAACGCGGGGCGCTTCCGGCGTGCGGGAGGCTTCCTGGACGGCAGGCTCTGGCGTCCTCTCGGTCGCCTTGGTTTCAGAAGCCTTGGTTTCAGAAGACTTGGTTTCAGAAGACCTGGTTTCAGAAGACCTGGCCTCGACGGGCTTGATTTCGGAAGATTTGGCCTCTGCGGCCTTCTCAGCAGCCTTGCCCTCAGGCGACTTGCGCAGGCGCTCGATGGCGGCCCGTGCCAGATCGTTGGCATCGGGAGTCGCTGCCGGGGAAGCCGCAGCCGGCGCCGAATTGGCCTCGACCACCGGCGCGGCGGTCGGCGCAGCCGGGGTGGACTTGGCCACTGCCTTCTCATGGGCCGCGGTACGGCTGTGCGAAGCGGTCTCGCCGGGCGCCACGTCCGCAGCCTTGGACTCGGCAGGTTTGGTCTCGGCAGGCTTCTCTGCCGCCGGCTTGTCCGACGCGCCCTTGTCGGAAATGCTCTTCTCGGAGACGCCCTTGGCCTTGACGCCGGGGGCCGGGAGGTTGGCCACATCGGCGGGTTTGCCGCTCTTGCCGGCATCGGCAGGCGCCATCACCGAGGCTGGCGTATCCGCCGCCGGCCTGGCGTTGATGTAATGATTGACGATGTAGGCCCCGATGATCGTCGCGAGCACCGAGGGGAAAATATCCATCGAAATTTTAGCGAGGTATTTCAACATTTCTCGGCCACTCCCCGCGCGATCTGATGCGGGAACTTTGGGGCATTGTAAGGGATCAACTGCGACGGATCGATGGCAAAGGTTACGCGTACCTTGGCTTCAGCTCAATCTCAAGAAACACGATCTCGGTTGCGGTTTCGTTAAGCACGTCGTGTTGGACGCCGGCCTTGCGGAAATAGGATTTTCCGGCCGCAAGCTGCGCCTTGGAGCGCTCCCCATTGGGCGCCACGATGGTCATTTCGCCGGCCACGACGGGAACGATCACGTAGTCCATTCCGTGGGTGTGATGCCCGGTCGCACTGCCAGGGGCAAGCCGCCATTCGGTCACCCGGACCTCGTCATTGTCGACCTGAACCTCGGACTTGGCCTCGGACTTGGCGGCAAGCATCGGAACCCTCCTGGGGAATCGGGTCAGGGTACGAAAACCATGAACACGTAGACCGCAAATACCACCATATGGACCAGCCCGAACAGGACATTGGTCCTGCCGGTGCCGAAGGTCAGCATGCTCAACAGGAATGTCAGGAACAGCAGCGCCGTGTTCGCGGGGTTCAAGCCCAGCACGAGTTGCTTGTCGAGCGCGTAGGTGGCGATCCCGACCGCCGGGATGGTCAGGCCGATCGTGGCCAGCGAAGAACCGAGCGCCAGGTTAATGCTCTTCTGGAGGTCGTTCTTGCGGGCCGCGGCGATCGCGGAGACGCCCTCCGGCATCAAGATCAGAAGCGCGACCAGAAGGCCCGCAAACGCCGGCGGCGCGCCGATCCTGTCGGCGACGGCGTCCACCACCAGCGAAAACTTCTTGGCGAGGAGAACGACGGCCAGCAGCGAGATCAGCAGCAGCGCGATGCTGAGGGCCAGCATCTTGCCCGACAGATGGGCGGTCCCGCTCTCGCCGTCCACCCGCTCGTGAACGAAGTAGTCCTTGTGCAGGACGGTCTGGGTATAGAGAAACACGCCATACAGCACGATCGTGACGACATCGACAAAGCCGAGCTGAAGCGCCGAATAGACCGGGCCGGGCGTCGTGAGCGTGTAATTGGGCATGACCAGTGTGATGGTCGCCAGTGCAATCAGCCCACTGAGATAGACGTTGGCGCCGGAGACCTGAAAGCCCTGCTCGCGGTAGCGAAGTCCGCCGATGAAGACGCAGAGGCCGACGAGGCCGTTGCAGACGATCATCACCACCGCGAAGACGGTGTCGCGCGCAAGCTCCGGCGCCGGCTTGTCGCCCAGCATGATGGTGGTGATCAGCGCGACCTCGATGATGGTGACCGCGAGCGTGAGCAGCAGCGTGCCGAACGGCTCGCCGATCCGCTCGGCGATCACCTCGGAATGATGCACGGCCGCGAACACGGTGCCGAACAGGATCACCAGCAGGACGATCGCGAACAGGCCGCCGCCGGCCGTCAGGGTGAAGCCGTAGCCGGTGGCGGTGACGATCAGGAATAGCAGCACCGCGAGGGCGGGGAAGATCCAGGACGACCGCGGCATCGGTCCGTGTGCGCTCATGCCAACAATTCCTTCAAGCAATTGGGGGCAGAGTATGCGCGAGAAGATCGCGCGCGTCAGCCCTCAACCGCCGTTGACGAATTGCCGCGCCGTTTCCAACGCCCCGAAATCATCGAGATTTTCGTGTCCCCCGCCGGGAAACCGCACCAGCTGCTTGGGGCCGCGGGCGAGCGCAAACAATTGCTCTCCGAATCTGATGGGAATCACCTGATCGCTGGTGCCATGCATGATCAGAAGCGGCACCGCGACGCGTGCGATGCGCTCATCGGAGTGAAACTGATCGCGCATCAGGAGACGAACCGGGATGAAGCGAAACAGCGGCGCGGCGATGTCGACCGTCGAGGTGTAGGGCGCCTCCAGGATCAATTTGCCGACTGGATGCTCAGATGCGATTGCGACCGCAACGCCGGTCCCGAGCGAGAACCCCCACGCCACGATCCGCGCTGCGTCATAGCGCTCTGTCGCAAAGGCATAGGCGGCCGCGGCGTCCCGCAGCAGGCCCTGCTCGCTCGGCGCGCCGGTCGAGCCGGCATAACCGCGATAGGACAGCGCGACGAGACCGGTGCCGTCGGCAATGATGCCCTTGAAGCGGCTGACGCGTCCGGCGAGGAAATCGCCGTTGCCGGGAAAGAACAGCACCACGCGACGGCCAGACCTGGCCGGCGCGTGCCAGACGATGACCTTCTCGCCGTCGGATGTGGTAAGAACGTGCTCCTCAGCCTCCGGAAGCCCCGCAGCGGCCGGCGCCTTGCGCTCGGTCGTCGCGATCGGAAACAGCATGTCGCGCTGCTTCACGTAGAGCAGGACGAGACCTGCGAGATAGCCGGCGGCAACGACGATGGCGATCCATTTCAGGACTGTCATCGCTGCGCCGGCTCTCCGGCTTACATCGCCTTGACGATGTTCTCGGTAACCTTCTTGGCGTCGCCGAGCAGCATCATGGTGTTGTCGCGGTAGAACAGCGGATTGTCGATACCGGCATAACCCGACGCCAGTGACCGCTTGATGAACATCACCGTGCCGGCCTTCCAGACCTGGAGCACGGGCATGCCGTAGATCGGCGAGGTCTTGTCCTCTTCGGCCGCCGGGTTGGTGACGTCGTTGGCGCCGATCACGAAGGCGATATCGGCCTGCGCGAATTCGGAGTTGATGTCCTCGAGCTCGAACACCTCGTCATAGGGCACGTTGGCCTCGGCCAGCAGCACGTTCATGTGGCCGGGCATGCGGCCCGCGACGGGATGAATGGCGTACTTCACCTCAACGCCTTCCTTCTTCAGGATGTCGCCCATTTCCCGCAGCGCATGCTGGGCCTGCGCCACCGCCATGCCATAGCCGGGCACGATGATGACCTTCTGCGCGTTCTTCATGATGAAGGCCGCGTCATCCGCCGAGCCGAGCTTGGCGGGCTTCTGCTCGCCCGAGCCACCGCCACCAGCGGCTGCCGTCTCGCCGCCAAAACCACCAAGGATGACCGAGATGAAGGAGCGGTTCATCGCGTGGCACATGATGTAGGACAGGATCGCGCCGGAGGAACCCACAAGCGCGCCGGTGATGATCAGCGCGGAGTTGCCCAGCGTGAAGCCGATGCCGGCCGCGGCCCAGCCCGAGTAGGAGTTCAGCATCGAGATCACGACCGGCATGTCGGCGCCGCCAATCGGGATGATCATGAGCACGCCGAGCGCCAGCGCCAGGATGACGATCATCCAGAAGTCGAACGCGCTGCCGGTTAAGACCAGACCGACGATGAAGAACACCAGCGCCGCGGCGAGCGCGATGTTGATGATGTGGCGGAACGGCAGGATGATCGGGGCGCCGCTCATACGCGCGGACAGCTTCAGGAACGCGATCACCGAGCCGGTGAAGGTCAGCGCACCGATGGCGACGCCGAGCGACATTTCGACCAGGCTCTGCGCATGGATGTTGCCGGGCGTGCCGATGTCGAAGGCCTCGGGCGCGTAGAATGCGCCGGCGGCGACCAGCACCGCCGCCATGCCGACCAGCGAGTGGAAGGCTGCGACCAGTTCCGGCATCGACGTCATCGGCACGCGACGCGCGATCACCGCGCCGATCGCACCACCGATGGCGATGCCGACGATGACGAGTACCCAGGCGAGACCGTCCGCGGGCGGATGGTTGGCCAGCGTGGTGGCGACCGCGATCGCCATGCCGATCATGCCGAACAGATTGCCCTGGCGCGACGAAGCGGGGCTCGACAGCCCGCGCAGCGACAGGATGAACAGCACTCCCGCCACGAGATACAAAAATGCAGAGAGGTTAGCGCTCATCTCAGGTCCCCATTGATCCCATCAGCCCGAGGTGGCCGCTTACTTCGACTTCTTCTTGTACATCGCCAGCATGCGCTGGGTGACAAGGAAGCCGCCGAAGATGTTGATGCAGGCAAAGATCAGCGCGACGAAGCCGAAGGCGCGCGCCCAGCCCGAACCGCTCGATACGTTGGCGACGCCGCCGGCAAGCAGCGCGCCGACCACGATCACCGAGGAGATCGCATTGGTCACGCTCATCAGCGGCGTGTGCAGCGCCGGTGTCACCGACCACACCACGAAATAGCCGACGAAGACGGCGAGGACGAAAATCGACAGCCGGAAGACGAAGGGGTCGACGACCTGTGCAACATGCTCCATGGCGGCTCTCCTTAAACCCGATTAAGATGATTTGGGCTGGAAGTTCGGGTGGATCACGGCGCCGTCCTTGGTCAGCGCGGTGGCCTTGACGAGCTCGTCGTCCCAGTTCACGGCCAGGGCCTTGCTACCCTTGTCGACCATGGTTTCGATGAAATTGAACAAATTTCGCGCATAGAGACTGGAAGCGGACGCCGCCACGCGCCCGGCGACGTTGGTGTAGCCGACGATCTTGATGCCATCGAGGTCGACGACCTCGCCGGCCTTGGCACCTTCGACATTGCCGCCGCGCTCGACGGCGAGATCGACCAGCACCGAACCCGGTTTCATCGACTTGACCATCTCGGCCGAGACGAGCCTCGGCGCGGGCCGGCCCGGGATCAGGGCGGTGGTGATGACGATGTCCTGCTTCTTGATGTGCTCGGCGGTCAGTGCGGCCTGCTTGGCCTGGTACTCTTTCGACATTTCCTTGGCATAGCCGCCGGCGGTCTGTGCGTTCTTGAACTCCTCGTCCTCGACGGCGAGGAATTTTGCGCCGAGCGATTCGACCTGCTCCTTGGTCGCGGGCCGCACGTCGGTGGCCGTGACGATGGCGCCGAGACGGCGCGCGGTCGCGATCGCCTGGAGACCGGCGACGCCGACGCCCATCACGAACACCTTGGCAGCAGGCACGGTGCCGGCGGCGGTCATCATCATCGGGAAGGCGCGGCCGAAGGCCTCGGCGCCCTCGATCACGGCGCGGTAGCCGGCGAGGTTGGCCTGCGACGACAGCACGTCCATCACCTGCGCGCGGGTGATGCGCGGCATCAATTCCATCGCGAAAGCGGACACGCCGGCATCGGCGATCGTCTTCAGCGCGGCCTCGTTGCCATAGGGATCCATGATGGCGATGACGAGCGCGCCGCGCTTGTACTGCGAAAGCTCGGACGCCTCGGGGCGCTTCACCTTGATGATGATGTCGGCGTCAACAAGCGCATCGGCGCTGACCGTGGCGCCCACGGCGGTGAACTCGGAATCCGGCAGGCCCGATTTGAGGCCGGCGCCCGGCTCGACGGCGATCTCGGCGCCTAGCGCCTTAAACTTCTTCACCGTATCAGGCGAAGCGGCAACACGCGGCTCCGACGGATCGATTTCCTTGGCAACGGCGATCTTCATAGGCCCTCCGGCGACGCGTGAAAAAGCGCGCGCGCAAACTTAGCGTTACTCCCGCAACGTTGGATACCGGTTTTGGGACCGGCTTGGATGCAAATTTTATGGGCACCGGCAACGCTGGCGATGCGGCAGGCGGTGGATCAGGTCAGGAAGATCGCCATCAGGATGACGATGAGCGCGACCGAAGCCGTGCCGTACTTCACCAGCTTGATGAAGCCCTCATAGGTCTGCTCGTGGGCAACATAGTCGTTGCCGTCGGCCGTGGTGTAGGCCACTTCGCTATGGTCAGCCATGGATCGTCCCCAGTCGAAAGTCGAATTCAAGGCTGGCAATAGCGCAAACAATCGGGCAGGGCAACGGCACGGAAGAGCGGTTTTCCCGCAAATCAGGTCATTTGGAATCCAGATTGTCGCGGATCCAGCGCGCAAGACTCTGCTCGCTGACCTCGCCGGCGGCGAGGGAGAGGATGATGGTCGTCGCTTGCGCTGGATCGGGACCGAAGGCCACTCCATTCTTGTGAAGGAAGACCATCATCGCCATGAAGGCGATGCGCTTGTTTCCATCGACGAATGCATGATTTTTCGCGAGGCCGAATGCGTAGGCGGCAGCGATCTCATCAAGCGGCGCCTTCTCATAGCCCCATTTGTTGATGGGCCGCTCCAACGCCGAGCGCAGCATGCCCTCATCACGCAGTCCCGGCGCACCGCCAAAACGACGCAGTTGCCGGCTGTGAATTGCGATAGCCTGCTCGTACGTGACCCAGAGCGGCTCTTGGGGCTCGCTCATTACTTCGCGAGCGTGGCAAGCGTGTCGCGGTACTTGTCCATGATCTCGTCGGCGATCTCCATCGTCCGCTCGAAGTCAGGATCGTATGGCAGCGCCTGAAAGCCGCCGCCCGGCAATTCCACGATGTGCAATTGCTGTCCGCGCTTGAGATCGAGCCGCTGCATCAACTCACGCGGCAGCAGCACACCATCCGAATTGCCAATCTTCTTGATCTCAATCTTCATGGCCCACCCACCGAACGGTCATCCAATGATCTGCGTTGTACATATGTATAACACAGATCGGATGGCAGTTCAACGGATGTTTTACATCGATTCATCCGCAAAAACGGCGTTCCGCCGCCTCAGCCCATTGCCTCCAGCTCGTCGATCATCCCGGCGATGACCGAAAGCCCGCCGTCCCAGAACTTCGGGTCCTTGGCGTCGAGCCCGAACGGGCGCAGCAGCTCGGAGTAGTGCTTGGTGCCGCCGGCGGCGAGCATGTCGAGATAGCGCTCGGCAAAACCTTCGGCCGCGTTCTCGTAAACGGCATAGAGCGAGTTCACGAGGCAGTCGCCGAAGGCATAGGCGTAGACATAGAACGGCGAGTGAATGAAGTGCGGGATGTACATCCAATAGTTCTCGTAGCCCGCCTTGATCTCGATCGCCGGCCCCAGGCTCTCGCCCTGCACCGATAGCCAGAGCTCGCCGAGCCGCGTCGCCGTGAGTTCGCCGTTCTTGCGCTCGGTGTGGACCGCGCGCTCGAACGAATAGAACGCGATTTGCCGCACCACAGTATTGATCATGTCCTCGACCTTGCCGGCGAGCAGCGCCTGGCGCTGCTTTGCGCTCTTGGTCTGCGCCAGCAGCCGCCGGAAGGTCAGCATCTCGCCAAACACGCTGGCGGTCTCGGCCAGTGTCAGCGGCGTCGGCGCCATCAGCGCGCCGTTCTTCGCCGCCAGCACCTGGTGCACGCCGTGGCCGAGCTCGTGGGCGAGCGTCATCACGTCGCGCGGCTTGCCCTGGTAGTTCATCAGCACGTAAGGGTGTGCCGACGGCGTGGTCGGATGCGAGAACGCGCCCGGCGCCTTGCCCGGGCGCACCGGCGCGTCGATCCAGCGGTCGGTGAAGAAGCGCTCGGCGATATCGGCCATTTTTGGCGAGAAGCCGCGATAGGCCGACAGCACCATGTTGCGCGCATCGGGCCAGCCGATGGTATCGGTCGCGGCGAACGGCAGCGGCGCGTTGCGGTCCCAATAAGCCAGTCGCTTCTTGCCGAACCACTTCGCCTTCAGCGCGTAGTAGCGATGCGACAGTTTTGGATAGGCCGCGCGGACCGAGGCGACCAGCGCATCCACCACCTCGCGCTCGACGCGGTTGTTCAAGTGGCGGGAGTCCGCGACATCCTTGAAGCCGCGCCAGCGGTCGGAGATGTCCTTGTCCTTGGTGAGCGTGTTGGTGATCAGCGCGAATGTGCGCTCATTGGCCTTGAAGGTTTTCGCAAGCGCTTCCGCCGCCGCCTTGCGCTTGGCACCGTCGCGGTCCTGCAGGAGGTTCAGCGTCGGCTCGATCGCGAGCTCCTTGGGCCCGACCTTGAAGCGCAGGCTGGAGATGGTCTGGTCGAACAGCCGGTTGAAGGCCGAATAGCCGGTTTGCGCCTTCTCGAGGAAGAGCTGCTCGAGCTTGTCGTCGAGCTGATACGGCTTCTCCTTGCGCAGATCCTCGATCCACGGACGGTAGTGCGCGAGCTCGGCGGCTTGCATCGCGCGGTTCAAAATATCGTCATCGACGCGGTTGAGCTCGAGCGCGAAGAACAGAAGATGCGTCGATGCCGCCGTCAGCCGCTCGGAAACGTCGCCGTAAAACTTTGAAATCGCAGGGTCCACGCTGTCGCCGGCGTGGACGAGGCCGGCATAGGAGCCGAGACGGCCGGCGAGATCGTCGATCGCCTCATAGCGTCGCACGGCTTCCGCGAGCCATTTTCCGCCATCTTCGTTTGCTGTGCCTGTTGCGAGCTTGCCTTTGTAGTCCGTCTCGAAGGCGACGCAATCGGCATCCATCGTTTCGAGATCGCGCGCCACTTCCGGCGCATCGATCCCGGAATAGAGATCGGCAAGGTTCCACTCCGGAAGCTTGCCGGTCTTGCCCGCAGACTTTGCGGGCGAAGATTTGGAGGGCTTTGCCTTGACGGCAGATTTCTTGGCAGCGGATTGCTTGGTGGCTGGTTTGCGAAGAGCAGTCTTTTTAAGAGCGGTCTTGCTAAGGGCGGTCTTGTTAAGGGCGGTCTTGGAGCGCGAAGTCATTGTGTGGGAAACCTGTGTTCAACAAACGCTGCGGCGGGCGAGGGCATCAAGGTTTAAGAGTGCGTTAATCGGCTTCGGCCAGAGTGACCCGATTCGAGACAGATAGTAGTAGCGTGCGGGGAGCACCATGGCTGCCAGTATTTTGATCGCCGACGACGACGCCGTGGCCCGCCGTCTGGTCGAGAACATGGTGCAGAAATGCGGCTATGAGACGATCGTCGTCGAGTCCGGCGACGCCGCGATCGCAGCCCTCACCGCGCCCGATGCACCCGTTATCGACGCCGTGATCCTCGATCTCGTCATGCCCGGCCTCGATGGCATGGGCGTACTGGCGAAAATCCGCGAGGCGGGCCTCAGCGTCCCTGTCGTCGTGCAGACCGCCCATGGCGGCATTGACAACGTGATCTCGGCGATGCGCGCCGGCGCTGCCGATTTCGTGGTCAAGCCCGTCGGCCTCGAGCGGCTTCAGGTCTCGTTGCGCAACGCGCTCAACGCCTCCGCACTCAAGGGCGAATTGCAACGCATCCGTCACAGCCGCGAGGGCCGGCTGACCTTCTCCGACATCATCACGCGCGCCGAAGCGATGGCGAGCGTGATGCGCGCGGCCCAGAAGGCGGCGAACTCCTCGATCCCGGTGCTGATCGAAGGCGAGTCCGGCGTCGGCAAGGAGATGTTCGCACGCGCCATTCACGGCAGCGGCGAGCGCAAGGCAAAGCCGTTCGTCGCAGTCAATTGCGGCGCGATCCCCGACAACCTCGTCGAGTCCATCCTGTTCGGCCACGAGAAGGGCGCGTTCACCGGCGCGACCGAGCGGCATACCGGCAAATTCCTCGAGGCCCATGGCGGCACGCTGTTCCTGGACGAGGTCAGCGAGCTGCCGCTGACCGCACAGGTCAAATTGCTCCGCGCACTGCAGGAAGGCGCAGTCGAGGCGGTCGGCGGCCGCAAGCCCGTGAAGGTCGACGTCCGCATCATCTCCGCGACCAATCGCAAGCTTCTGGACCGGGTGAAGCAGGGACATTTCCGGGAGGATTTGTTCTACCGCCTGCATGTGCTGCCGCTGACGATCCCTTCACTCAGGGCCCGGCGCGAGGACATCCCGCATCTGCTGCGGCATTTCCTGGCGCGCTTTGCCGCCGAGGAGAACCGCCCCATCTCCGGCGTTAGCGGCGAGGCCATGGCGCATCTCGCCCAGCTCGACTGGCCTGGCAACATCCGCCAGCTCGAAAATGCGGTCTACCGCGCGGTGGTGATGAGCGAGAGCGACCAGCTCGGTCTCGACGATTTCCCGTTGCTAGCCTCGCATCCGCCCACCGCAACGGAAATTCCGACCGCGCCGCTGATGATCGAGCCGACCGCAGCGCCCTCGCTGGTCTCGGGTAATGAAATACCGATCGTGCCGCTGCCGCTGGCGGGGTCTCTCTCGATGTTGACCCCCACCGGCGATGTCCGACCATTGGAGGACATGGAGAACGAGATCATCCGCTTCGCGATCTCGCACTACCGCGGACAGATGTCCGAGGTGGCGCGTCGTCTCAAAATCGGCAGGTCCACGCTCTACCGCAAACTCGACGAAGCCGGGGTTCCCGGCCATGGCGGAAAAAGCGGCGAGGAGACGCACTGAACCTCATGCGAACGGAGGTTCGCGCGGCCAGACATTGTGTCCGCAACCCGTTGAATTACGGCAAAATTCGGCAGCAAGCCAAACCGTGACTTGGAAGTGACAGAGACCGGGAAAAGCACGCGATGAAGCCGCACAATCCGTTGCAAACAGGCTTCCTTGACGTCAGTTTGTCGTGAGTTGTCCCGGGTAGCGCTGGCCGCAAAAACGGGGCCCGTATATCGTCTGCGTAGGAATCGTTGCGTGCAGGCGTGCGACTTTCGAGAGGCCGGCGCGATTCAGCCGAAACTCAATCAGGCGATAACGAAAGCTGTTCCACGAGGGGCAGTTCACCCAAGGGGTGCGACACAATGCGTGACTGTTTGAACCACCGTGCAGGCTTCGACCGTGTCTTGATGACGGTCGCGGCGACCTTCTTCACGGTATCGGCCGGCTCGGCGCTGGCACAGGATCAGGCGCGCAGCAGCGCCGCCGAGCTCGCGATCGAAGCCGCGATCCCGCGCCCCGAGCCTGCAAACGTGCCGCCCCCGACCGCATCCGACATCAAGCTCGACGCCACCGCCACCGTCCAGGACGCGCCGAAGGAAGCCACCAAGGAAACTGCGAAGGAGCCCGCGAAGGCCGAAGCCGCTCCGGCCCCCGGGAAGGTCGAGACCAAGCCGTCCGACGTCGCCACGACGCCCGCAGCCGACGCTCCGAAGAGCGAGACGGCCAAGACCGAATCCGCAAAGACCGAATCCGTAAAGACCGAACCCGCGAAGGCCGAGCCCGCCAAATCTGAAGCCGCCCAATCCGAGCCGGCCAAATCTGAACCTGCCGAACCTGAATCTGCCAAACCTGAATCTGCCAAGTCTGATACCGCAGCAGCACCGGCGGCCACCCCCGCTGCACCTGCGGCGGCAGCAGCGACCCCGGCCGCCGAGCCCGTGAAGGCCGCGAGCAACATTCCCGCTGCCGACCAGCCGGTCGCCGACAAGCTCAAGGACGCCTTGGGCGCCAAGACTTCGCGCTATCTCGACCGCAAGAACGAGCGCGCCGCCGTCGAGAAGTTCTACGGCGCCCGTGACTTCGCGCCGGTCTGGACCCAAGCCGGCAACCTCACTGCTGCGGCCAAGGGCGTGATCGCACGGCTGAAGGATGCAGCCTCCGACGGTCTTAATCCCGCCGACTATCCGGTGCCGGATTTCGCCGCCGCCACGACGCCCGATGCGCTCGCCGATGCCGAGCTGAAGCTCACCGCCAGCATGTTCGACTATGCGCGCCAGGCGCAGAGCGGCCGCATGCACTGGTCCCAGGTCAGCGCCGACATCCTCTATCCCGAGCATCCGGTCGATCCGAACGAAGTGCTGACCAGGGTTTCGACGGCAGCCGACGCCTCCGCCGCGCTCGACAGCTACAACCCGCCGCAAAAGCTCTACAAGGAGCTGAAGGCGAAGCTCGCGCAGCTGCGTGGCCAGGGCGACGGCCCGGTGATCGAGATCACCGACGGCCCGGCGCTGAAGTACACGCCCGCCAAGGGCAAGAAGCAGGCGGAAGCCGTGATGCAGGATCCGCGCGTGCCGCAGCTGCGCGCCAAGCTCGGTATCAGCGAGAACGCCAACGACGATCACTACGACGCCACGGTCGCCGAAGCCGTGCGAAAGTTCCAGGACGGCGCCGAGATCAAGGCCACCGGCGTGCTCGATGCGCCGACCGTGAAGGCGATGAACAGCCCGAAGCGCGACAAGCAGATCGACACCGTGCTGGTGAACATGGAGCGCTGGCGCTGGCTGCCGCGCGACCTCGGCGCGCCCTCGCTGGGCGATGCCTATGTCATCCTCAACATTCCCGACTACACGCTGAAGGTGATGCAGCGCGGCCAGCAGCTCTGGACCACCCGCGTCGTCACCGGCAAGCCGGGCCAGCACGCGACGCCGCTGCTGACCGAGACGATGAAGTACATCACGGTCAACCCGACCTGGAACGTCCCGCCGTCGATCGTCTATGGCGAATATCTGCCGGCGCTGCAGCAGGACCCGACCGTGCTACAGCGCATGGGCCTGAAGCTCGAGCAGAACCGTGACGGCTCGGTGCACATTTCGCAGCCGCCCGGTGAAGCCAACGCGCTCGGCCGCATCCGCTTCAACTTCCCGAACAAGTTCCTGGTCTATCAGCACGACACGCCGGACAAGAACCTGTTCGCCAGGGAAGATCGCGCCTTCAGCCATGGCTGCATGCGCGTGCAGAATCCGGATCAGTACGCCTCCGTGCTGCTCAACATCACCATGCCGGGCGAGAAGTACACGCCGGAGCGCGTGCGCAGCATGTACGGCTCGGGTGAGGTGGACCTGAAATTCCCGACCCCGATCCCGGTCAACATCACCTACCAGACCGCCTTCGTGGATGACGGCGGCAAGCTGCAATTCCGCAAGGACGTCTATGGCCGCGACGCGACCATGATCAACATCTTGAAGAACGGCCGCGGCAAGGACCTCGAAAACGTCGTGGCGCACTCGCAGCCGAGCTATTCGCGCCCGGCGACGACGCTGCCGGCCGGCGTGGCGGTGGCCAATAATGGCGGCGGGTTCGGCTCGTCCGGTCCGAACTTCTTCGAGCGGCTGTTCGGGGCCCCGACCCCGCCGCCGGCTCCGGTCGGCCGCCGGCCCCAGCAACAGCGGGTGTTCACCCGCTGAGCTGCCTCAGCACATAAAATTCTTCAATGAGATCAACGACCCCGTCCCCTGGATGGGGTCGTTTAACGTTAACCATTCGCCACCCGGGTTCGGGCAGCGGGCGTTTTTTCGCCACACTGAGCCGGTTAGGATCGCAACCTGACTTGGTTTTGGGGGCGGGAAGGTCAACCTCGAATTAACCTTCTCGCTTTAACAAAGCGTTCATCCTCTTTCGCGCGCTAACGGGGTTGGCGGGAGAGTCCATTTTGAACGCTCGTCGACTGGGTGGGCTCATACGTGCTGGCTGGTTTCGCACGCCAATTCGCTGCGGTGTCGTTGTCCCATGCGGGAGTGAAGGTCGGATCTCGGATCGGCCTCGCCTCGCTGGTGCTGCTTGCGGCTGCCGGTTCGGTCCATAACGCCGCCGCGCTGAACGAGACCAAGACGCTCTCCTTCCACCACACCCACTCCGGCGAAGATCTCACCGTCACCTTCAAGCGCGATGGCCGCTATGACGAAGCCGCGCTGAAGACGCTCAACCATTTCCTGCGCGACTGGCGCACCCAGGACGAGACGGTCATGGACCGTCACCTCTTCGATATCCTCTGGGAAGTCTATCGCGACGTCGACGGCAAGCAGCCGATCCAGATCATCTCCTCCTATCGCTCCCCCGCCACCAACGCCATGCTCCGCCGGCGCTCCTCGGGCGTGGCGCGCTTCAGCCAGCACATGCTGGGCCATGCGATGGACTTCTACATTCCGGGCGTGCCGCTGGAGCAGATCCGCTTTGCCGGCCTGCGCCTCCAGCGCGGCGGCGTCGGCTTCTATCCGACCTCCGGCTCGCCCTTCGTGCATCTCGACACCGGCAGCATCCGGCACTGGCCGCGCATGACGCATGACCAGCTCGCCCGCGTCTTCCCGGACGGCCGTACGGTCCACGTCCCGACCGACGGCAGCCCGCTGAAGGGTTACGAGCTCGCCAAGGCCGACATCGAGCGGCGCGGCAGCGGTGACAACGCCGCGACCATCGGCAAGCCCAGCTTCCTCGCCGCCTTGTTCAAGGGCAAGTCGGCCCCCGCCAGCAGCGACGAGGACGACGAGGGCGCGGCCGAGAAGCCCGCGGCACCCACCGTGGTCGCAGCCGCCGCCAAGCCGGCCGATCCGGTCCCGACGCCCCGCGCCAAGCCGTCAGTCGCCGCCACGATCCAGCTCGCTTCGGCCGATGCGCAGCTCGTTGCGCCGCCCAAGCCGAAGCCCGCGCCCGTCGCTGACAAGCCGGCTGCCGGCAAATCTTCTGACGGAAAGCCCGAGACTCCGGCCGACATCATCAATGCCCGCGGCTTCTGGGATGCACCCGCCACGCCGCAGCAGGCGACGCCCGCCCAGGTCGCAGCCCTGAGGGCGCGCCAGGCGCTTGCCGCCGCCACCGATCCGCAGCCGACCGCGAGCGTCTCCAACGCCGCCTATCAGGCACTGGCCTATGCGCCGGCTTTCGCCTCCCCGGTCGACCGCGCCAACGTCGTCGCCGCCTCTGCGCCGATCCCGCGGGGCGTGCGCCCGGTGTCCGCGGCCCGCAACGCCGCGCCGGCCACCGAGATCAACACGGTCGTCGGCAAGAGCACCGGCGGCATGATCGCCACCGCGACCCGGCTCTCCGCCGCCAAGGGCGAGAGCATCTGGCTCAAGATCGTGATGCTGTCGCCAAGCGCCAGCCGCGCGATGTCGGTGACGCTGATGGGCGAGCTCGATACGGTTGCGTTGCGCGGTTATTTCGTGAAGCCGCAGGCCGTGATCGCGATGGGTTTCAGCGACGATCCCATGCAGGGCCTGTCCAGCGACAGTTTCTCGGGCAGCGCCACCGCCAAGCTCGAGACGACGTCCTTCGTCGTCCGCACCGCCGCGTTGCGCTGAGACTGACAGCCTAGCGCGCCTTCTTTTTTCCTCGCCGATCCAGATGATAGGTCAGCGCCAGCGACAGGCAGGCTGATAGTTCCTGCTTCGGCAGCTTGCCGGACAATGGCAGCAACAGCGCCCGGGTCTGCCGATATTCGAACTGATCGGGAAAACGCTCGCGAAACGTATCGACCAGCGTCGTCTTGCAGTTGAACAGAATCGCGGCGTGGTCGGAGTCCTTGAGGCGGCCAAGCCGGATCGTGGAGCCGCTGCCGGTCTGCTCCGTGAGATAGGCAGGCTCGCCCCATTTCAGCGTTTCGGTGAGCCGGCCGACTTCGGCATGCGCCTTGGCCGTCGCCAAGATGAGCTTGCGCACGTCGAGAAGGCGCCGGCGGATCGGCGGCGGAAAAGCCTCGAAGACTCGGCTCACCTCGCGCGGCAACGGCGGTTCGCTCACGGATTCCTCCTGGATGGATCGAGGATCAGGCGGGCAGGCTTGCTCCCAGAAGGCCTGCCTCGTAGCGCTGACGGTCGACGTCGCGCTTATAATGCTGGGTGGAGAGATGATTGGCCACCGAAAATGCCGGCTCGCGCTTGAGAACCTCGGCTGCATGAGCGCGGGCCGCAATCGCGTTGCCCATCTGCGCAAAGATCGCGGCGAGGAACGCGTGATGGGTGTGATCGGGGCGCGTGATCCGTGAGATGGCCTCGGCAGCTTCGGCGTATTTCTCGGCACAATAATAGGCACGTCCGAGATGGCTCCAGAAGCGTTCGGGGTGATACGGGTTGAGCCGCATCGCCTTCCTGATCCAGTCGATGCCCTCTTCAGGCCGGCCCAGCCAGGTCAGCAGTTCGCCCTGCTGCACCACCACGAGGTCGTAGTTCGGGTTGAGCGCGAGCGCCCGCTCCTGATGGTAGGTGGCCTTGTCATGGTCGTCGCGGTTCAGATTGAGCGCCGCGAGAATACGGTGAACGTCGCTGTCATTGTCGTCGAGGGCCAGCGCGGTCTCCAGCTCCGAAGCCACCTGCTGGAAGGTGGCATCGCGATCCGCGCACCAGCCATAGACCCAGGTCTGGCCCAGGACGCACGCCTTCCACGCGTGCGCGTGAGCATAGTTCGCATCGAGTTCGACCGCCCGGTCGAGCAGAAGTTGCGCCCGCGCATTGTCTTCGCGATTGGAGCGATGGTGCAAGACCTTTGCGGCCAGCACGCATTCATAAGCCGCCATGTTGTCCGTGGGCTTGCGGTTCGCCCGATCGTGCGTGGCCGCCTCGACGCGGCCGGGCAACGTGGCCGCGATCGCCCGGGTCATCTCGTCCTGGATGGCGAAGATGTCCTTGAGCTCGCCGTCGTAGCGTTCGGCCCAAATGTGCCGGTCGGTTTCCGCATCGATCAGCTGCACGGTGACGCGGACGCGATCTCCGGCCTTTCGCACACTGCCCTCGATGACATAATCGACGCCGAATTCGCGGCCGACGTCCTGCACCTTGACCGCCTTGCCCTTGTACACAAAGGTGGAGTTGCGGGAGATCACCAACAGGTCGTGGAAACGAGAAAGCTCGGTGATGATGTCTTCGGTCAGGCCATCCGCAAAGAACTCCTGCTCCGGGTCGCCGCTCATGTTGGCGAAGGGCAGCACGGCGATGGACGGCTTCTTCGACTTGCCGGTCGCCTTCGCAGCGCCCCTCGTGCCGTCAGATGCGCTTGCCGGACTCTCCTCCAGTCGTATCCGGTAGACGCGGATCGCACGGACGATGTTCTTGACGTTCTGCTCGCCGATATCCTCGAATGCAACGCCATCAAGGCGCTCGCCGAGCTGGTCGCGCACCGCGCTCGAGATGCAGATGCCTCCAGGCTCGGCCAGAGCCTCCAGCCGTGCCGCGACGTTGACGCCGTCGCCGAAAATATCGTTCTGGTCGACGATCACGTCGCCCAGATTGATGCCGATGCGGAATTGTATCCATCGCGGCGGCGGGACGTCGGCATTGCGTCGCCCCATCCGGTTCTGAATTTCCGCAGCGCACAGCACCGCGTCGACGACGCTATGGAATTCGACGAGCATGCCGTCGCCCGTCGTCTTGATGATGCGGCCGCGATTTTTGGCAATGGCCGGATCGATCAGCTCGATCCGGTGGGTCTTGAGGCGCGCAAGCGTGCCAGCCTCATCGGCCTCCATGAGCCGACTAAAGCCGACCATGTCAGCCGCGAGGACCGCTGCGAGCCTGCGCTCAGGTCCAGGCACATCCATTGCTCGGTCCCTTCACCGAGCACTCTAGCAGACGAGCGGACTTTGCCCAAGCTCGGTGCCCTGCAAATTGCGGCGGGACGAGGTACTCCTACCGCCGACCGGCGGCCTCATCTCCTCAGATCATCCCAAGCGCCTGCATATAGGTCTCGAGAATCGTCTCGGCCTCTGCGCGCTCGTTCGGGTCCTGCTTGCGCATGCGTACGATGGTGCGCAGCGCCTTGACGTCGTAGCCGTTGCCCTTGGCTTCGGCGAAGACGTCGCGGATGTCGTCGGAGATCGCCTTCTTCTCTTCCTCCAGCCGCTCGATGCGCTCGATGATGGATTTGAGCTGGTCCTTGGCAAATTTCGTCGCGGGCTCGTCGTCGCGGACGGCGGCGGAGGTGGCCATCTTGGTACTCCCAATGGAACTGGCAAAACGAGGTGACGCCGGCATCCTCACCGCGCGTGCTGGTGAGACCCTTAGGGTTGGCGCCGATTGCGTTCAAGCGAGCATCGCGCTCGTCCACAGCGCGCCCACACCTTCCTGCGGGGAGGCGAAGAAAGCTGTTGTGTGGTGCGACTCAAGCCGCGGGCCCCGGACAGTCCGCTCAATGGCTGTTGGAATGGACTTTCTTCATCGCCTCGAGCTGCTCAGGGCTGGTCGTGCCCTGGTGCTTCGCCTTCCAGGTCTCGTAGGGCATGCCGTAGACGGCCTCGCGGCTCTCGTCCTTGCTTAAGCTTACGCCCTGGGCGTCGGCAGCGTCCTTGAGCCAGTTGGACAGGCAGTTGCGGCAGAAGCCGGCCAGATTCATCAGATCGATGTTCTGGACGTCCGTCCGCGTCTTCAGATGGTCGACCAGGCGCCGGAAAGCGGCCGCCTCGAGCTCCGTTCTGGTTTTGTCGTCGATTGCCATGGCTGAATCCCCTTGGCCTTTCTCTTGGCTCTGATCTTGATGGTGGTCACCCTTTACGGGATCAGGTGGGGTCCCGTCACAGATTTTGCCATATCGCGGCGCAAACGGCCTCGAAGCAGCCCAGGGGCAGTTCCCCGGCTCTACGCCAAATCGTCAATCATCTGGTATACGTTCCGCGACAATGATCGCCGAATCTCCCCGCTCCGCCCTTCGCCTGCTCGCCCGGTTGGTCCCGGCGCTGGCGGTTGCTTTGCTGTGCCTCTGGGCCAGCCCGGCCTCGGCCGATTTCCGGCTTTGCAACAACACCTCGAGCCGGGTCGGCATTACGCTTGGCTACAAGGACGCCGACGGCTGGACCACGGAAGGCTGGTGGAACATCTCGTCCCGCTCCTGCGAGACCCTGCTGCGGGGAACGCTGGTCGCCCGCTACTATTACATCTACGCGATCGACTATGACCGCGGCGGCGAATGGTCGGGGCAGGCCTTCATGTGCTCGCGCGACAAGGAATTCACAATTCGCGGCACCGAGGACTGCCTGGCGCGCGGCTATGACCGGACCGGCTATTTCGAGGTCGATACCGGCGAGCAGCGGGCCTGGACGGTACAGCTCACCGATGCCAACGAGCAGCCCGCCCAGCAACGTGTCCCCGGGATGCCCGGCCCTGTTGGCCCTGGTGGCGGCGTTCCAGGTTTGCCCAATAGCCCGCCCGGTGGTACGCCCCCCGCCGCGCCTGGCCTTCCGCCAGCCCCCTCACCACCGTCTGGAAATAAGCCATGAGGCGTCTTCGCCGTATCAAGATTCTCGCGACGCTCGGACCCGCTTCTTCTGACCTCGCGATGATCCGCCGCCTGTTCGAGGCCGGCGCCGACGTTTTCCGCATCAATATGAGCCACACCCCGCATGACAAGATGCGGGAGCTGGTGGCGACGATCCGCAATGTCGAGAGCAGCTACGGCCGCCCGATCGGCATCCTGGTCGACCTGCAGGGCCCGAAGCTCCGGCTTGGCGCCTTCGCGGAAGGCGCGGTCCAGCTCCAGAACGGCCAGATCTTCACGCTGGATTCCGACAAGAGCCCGGGCGATACCACCCGCGTCAATCTCCCGCATCCGGAGATACTTGCTGCGCTGCGGCCCGGCCATGCCCTGCTGCTCGACGACGGCAAGGTACGTCTGATTGCAGAGGAGACCACGAAGGAGCACGCGGTGACGCGCGTCGTGGTCGGCGGCAAGATGTCCGATCGCAAGGGCGTCAGCCTTCCGGATACGGACCTGCCGGTCTCGGCGATGACGCCGAAGGACCGCGCCGACCTCGAGGCCGCGCTGGTTACCGGCGTCGACTGGATTGCGCTCTCCTTCGTGCAGCGCGCCGACGACGTGATCGAGGCCAAGAAGATGATCCGCGGCCGGGCCGCGGTCATGGCCAAGATCGAGAAGCCGCAGGCGATCGACCGCCTCGCCGACATCATCGAGGCCTCCGACGCCCTGATGGTGGCGCGCGGCGACCTCGGCGTCGAGCTGCCGCTGGAGCGCGTGCCGAGCCTTCAAAAGCAAATGACGCGCATGGCGCGCCGCGCCGGCAAGCCGGTGGTGATCGCGACCCAGATGCTGGAATCGATGATCCAATCGCCGGTGCCGACCCGCGCCGAAGTCTCCGACGTCGCCACCGCGGTCTACGAGGGCGCCGACGCCATCATGCTGTCGGCGGAATCGGCGGCCGGCAAATTCCCGGTTGAGGCGGTCTCGACCATGAACCGCATCGGCGAGGAGGTCGAGCGCGACCCGATTTACCGCTCCGTGTTGACGGCCCAGCGCCCCGCACCGGAATCCACCGCCGGCGACGCCATCGCCGATGCCGCACGGCAGATCGCCGAAACGCTCGACCTGCCCGCCCTGATCTGCTGGACCAGCTCGGGCTCGACCGCGGTGCGCGTGGCGCGCGAGCGGCCGAAGCCGCCGGTCGTGGCGATCACGCCGAACATCCAGGCCGGACGGCGGCTCGCGGTCGTGTGGGGCGTGCATTGCGTGGTGGCGGAAGACGCGCGCGACCAGGACGACATGGTCAGCCGCGCCGGCCAGATCGCCTTCCGCGACGGTTTCGTCCGCGCCGGCCAGCGCGTGATCATCGTTGCCGGCGTGCCGCTCGGCATTCCCGGCACCACCAACATGGTGCGCATCGCCTCGGTCGGCCCCGAGGGCAATTCGGATATCTAGGTCCGCCATCGCCGGACCAACAAAAACGCCGAAAACAACCCCATGCACAGTAGCCGGCCGATCCGGCGGGCGTGCTCGGGTTTCTCGAAAAAGCGTGCTCAGGCAATGGCTTGGGTACGATCAGGTCGCAGCCCCGATCGCACCGGCATTTCAGGCCCCGACCAGCGCCTTGGCCGTCGGCAGCAGCGTCTGCTGCACCACCAGACCGCGGGCGCGGGCGTCCATGACGCCGACGGCGCGCAGCGCAAGCAGCGTCACGGTCTGCACCGCATCGCGCATCTTGACGGGATCTTCGAGATTGTCGGGCGCAAGCGGCCCGACCAGCGCCTCGTGCAGCGCACCCAGCAGCGCGGTCGCGGCCAGCGCGGTGTCCTGTGCCGGCAGATGACCGGCGCGCACGGCAGCGTCGATCCGGGCAGCGATCTCGCCGGCAATCTCACGGCGGCTGGCAAGCCTGGAGGCGCTGACATCGACATCGACAGGCTCGGCCAGGATGCCCCAGGCGAGGCGCCGCTGCGACAGCGTATGGACGGCCACCGTAGTCACGGCCGCCGCCAGCGCGGAGGACGGGCCAGGCGCGGCATCGGCCGCGCGCCGGATCGCCGCGAGCTCGTCGCGGGAGACCTCGGAGATCAATTCGGAGATCAGCTCGGCCTTGGAGGGGAAGTAGCGATAGACGGTGCCGGCCGCGACATTGGCCCGGACCGCGACCGGTGCGATCTGCACCGCCGCCATGCCCCCTTCGGCTGCGGCTTCCCTTGCCGCCGCCAGGATGGCGCTGCGCCGAGCCGCAAGGCGCTTAACCACTTGATGCGTTCGCCGATAAACCATGGCGCGCTTCCTGTCCCACACGCTTGCCGCACGCCCGCGGCCGAACGCTTCGTCACTGCAATTGCAAATCGCCCCGCAAGGACTGAACAACTATTCAGGGGGGATGACAAGAAGCAAATGCGTGATGCCGGTTTTCGCGCTTTCCGGCACAGATTCATGCAACTTTAACTGGCCGCCCTTAGTCCTACGGTGTCCATCGGAATCGGCAATGCGCGCCACCAGCGTACTTTCTGCGTCACGCCCCGTTTTCGGAAGAGGCTGCGACCATCAGCTCATGGCGCCTTGATGCTGCAACGCGCGACAACCGCCGCTGACTTGCCCGAAGCCATGTCCATGCCGGCGGCCGGAGGTTTGCTGCGATCATCGATGGCGAACCTGCGCGGCAAGGCGCTTGTACCCCTCGCCGTTGTCGTCTGCTCGATGCTGGCGGGCGCGATTTACACCTTCGCGATGGGCGAGGATGTCAACTGGGATTGGCAGAACTACCACGAATACAATGTCTGGGCCGTGCTCAACGGCCGCTATGGCGTCGATGCGGTGCCGCCGGGCTTTCAAACCTACTTCAATCCGATCGTCTATTTCCCCGTCTATTACCTTCGCCACTATCTGCCGTCGCCGTATGGGCTGATGATCATCGGCGCAATTCACAGCCTCAACCTCGCGCTCATTTGGCTGTTTGCACGCCTGGTGCTGGGACGAACCACGACCTTCGTTGCGATCGCGGCGGCGGTCGCAATCGCGGCCTCGGGTCCGATGACGCTCTCGGAAGTCGGCACGAGCTTTTCCGACGTGCTGCTGGCATTGCCCGTGATCGGCGGTTTCCTTCTGATCCTGGTTGCGGATCGCCGGCCCGCGGTCCGCTATCTGCTGGCCGGGCTCCTGATCGGCGCCGCGGTCGGGCTGAAGCTGACCAATGTCGTCTACGCGATCGGCGCAGCCGCAGCACTGCTCGCCGCCGCGCGTCCGCTTCGGGCGACCATCCTGCTTGGGCTCGGCGGCATTGTCGGCGCGGCGCTCACCGGCGGGGAATGGTGCCTGATCGCCTGGCGCGACACCGGCAATCCGATCTTCCCGCTGTTCAATGCCGTCTTCCAGTCAGGCGAGGTCGCGGCCGTCAATCTGATGGACGCGCAGTTCATGCCGCACAGCGTGTCCGACGCGCTGGCCTATCCGTTCTACTGGCTGATGGGCGACCACAGAGGCGCGGAGCACCCGTTCCGCGACGCGCGCTTCGCGGTCGTGGCGGTCCTGCTCGTGCTCGGCCTGCTTGTGCGCATGACGCGCGACAGCGCGATCCTCACCCGACGTGACGTGCAGCTCATAGTGCTGTTTGCAGTCTCGTACCTGGCGTGGCTCGGCCTGTTCTCGATCCAGCGCTATGCGGTGGTTCTGGAATTGTTGTGCGGCCCGATCATCGTTCTGCTGCTCGCGCGCCTCGCTGCGAGCGCGAGGCCGGCATGGCCCGCGACGTCCTCGGCTCCACTGAACGCGCTGATGTTGACGGTTGCGGTAGGGATCGCACTGTGGTCACAGCCGGCGGATTGGTGGCACCGCCCCTGGTCAGAGACCTACCGGCCGAAGATCGCCGGCGAGCTCGATCAGCCCGCGACCTACTTTATCCTCGGCAAGCCACTCGCCTATATCGCGCCGCAGCTTCCGCCGCAGTCGCGCTTCTACCTGCTCGCCGATATCGGTGTGCCCATCGTCCCCGGCGGCATCTTTGACCAGCGCATCCGCGCCGGGCTGAAGGCTCCCCTGCCCGGCGGTCTCCGCGAATTGCACATGCGCGGCGAACCGGACCGCAGCGCACTGCTGGATCGCTACGCGCTTGCCATCGACCCCACCAAACCCTGTGTCGCCATCGAGGGCGCCCGCCCCGGCACTATCCTCGAAAGCTGCCCGCTCATTGAACGGGCCTCGCGTTAGTTCAGTTCGTTGATGTTGCCGCGAGCTGCATCGATGCAGCCTCGGCAGCCCGCCAGGCTGCGCAGCGGCCGAGGATCAGCCCGAACACGATGAGGATCGCCGGGAAGCCCACCGGCTGCCCGAGAAACAGGAAGGTCGCAAGCAGCGCGAACACAAGGGCCAAGGCCATCACCTCATGGCGCGCGAAACCTTCATCGAGGCCGGCGCGGATGAGAAAGGCCACCGCGATGCCCAGCACAACCAGATCATACATGAAGAGATAGGGCGTCGTGAGCAGCGTTGCCGCCGCGAGCATCGCCGCCTTCAGCGCGTAGGGCAGCCTGCTCCGCCACATCACGACCAGCACGAGGGCAACCGCGGCCGTCAACACCCACTGGAAGATCCATCCGAGCTGCTCGGTGCCGCCGACATAGCGCACCAGCGCGAAGATGCTCTGCATCTTGAACCAGGGCGCCCGTCCTTCGGTCAGGAAGGCCTGCGAGAACATCGGAATCCAGTGGAAGAAGGCCTGCCAGCTGTCGGTCCCGAATGCGAGCCAGGATGCCCCCGCGATCGTCACGGTGACGATGGCGGCGGTGAAAAGCACCGTCCACTCGGCGGCGGCGATCAGCACCAGTGGAAACAGCAGTCCATATTGGGGTTTGTAGCTCAGAAGGCCCAGGCAGATTCCAGCCAGCACCGGCCGCGTCGGCAGCAGATAAAGCATGCCGCCGATCAGGGACGCCGTGAGGAAACCATTCTGCCCGACCAGGATGTTGAGGAAGGCGGCGGGAAATCCAATCGCAAGCACCAGGCCCGCATTGCGCCCGATGATGGCGCGCATCACGGCGAGATAGGGCACCATGCTGAACGCGGCCCAGCCGATGAAGGCCACCGCATAGGGAAACTGCGCGAGGAGAGAGGCGACGAACAGGAAGGGCGGCGGATAGTGCCAGGCGAAATGGCCGACAAAATCCTGCCTGAGCAGCGCAAGCTCGACCTGCTTCTGGATGTCCCAATCCCAGGCCTGCGCGGGATGGCCCTCGAGCGCCAGTTTTCCGGCCGCCCAGACATTGACGAAGTCCGTCGGGATGCCGCGTCCGTCCGCGCCGAAGATCCACACATGCGTGAGATAGGCCGTCGGAAAATACGCCAGCGTGACGATCGCCAGCACGAACGAGATGTTGAGGAGGGTCGCAGGGAGTACGCCGTGACGAGCAACAGCAGGCGGGGCGGACGAAGCTTCGGCCATGCGGCTTCCTTTGACGCAATACGGTGACGCGGATGCGTTCAAGCCATACACCCGAGGGGCTTGAAGGAGGCTTAAGCCTGATCGTCGAATGCCCCGCGGGCAACGCAAAAGAGCCCCGTCGATGACGGGGCTCTTCGCTATTCCGTTGATCGTCCGGCTTACTTGAGGCTGGACGAGATCGAGCCGAACTTGGCGTTCAGCGTGGTGCCGAGGTTGTTGACGACGGTGATGATCGCCAGCGCGATGCCGGCGGCGATCAGGCCGTATTCGATGGCGGTGGCGCCGGATTCGTCCTTCACGAAACGCGAAATGAGGTTCTTCATAGACTGCTCCAAAGGATACACGTGGCTTCAACTGGTCTGGTCTTTTCGGCTTCCCAGCGCCGCCCGACCATGGAACCCAACGTAAGGGCAAAGACTTGCGCCGCAGTTAATTCGACTGCGGAAATACGGAACCGTTTGTATGTATTCGCCGATGGTAAATCGAAATTGAAAACAATCGGTTAAATTGCCGGGACACAAAGCCGCGCCAAACGCTCCAGTTGCACCGATTTACGGGAAGTTATGACCGCCATGGTCAAATGCCGCCCACTCGGTCAATCCGACAAGAACAAGACGAGGCGGCATGTCCCTATCCTTCACCAACAGCATTGCGGTGCAGAGCCGCGCGCGGGCGCTGGTGCCGCTGTGTGTCGGCGCGGGCGCCTATCTCTTCTTCCTCTATATCGGCGACACGCTGCTTCAGGACTCCGACTCGTTCTGGCAGATCAAGATCGGGCAGTGGATCCTCGATCACCACACCCTGCCCTATACCGACTTCTATTCCTTCACGCGGTCCGGCGAGCCCTGGATCTCGACGTCCTGGCTGTCGCAAATCCTGTTCGCGGCCTCCTACGCGCAATGGGACTGGGCCGGACCGGTGGTCCTCACCGCGGTCGCGATTGCGGCGTCGGCTGCGATCTTGGTCTATCTCCTCGATGCGCATCTCGAAATTCCGCGCTCGGTGCTGTTCGCGATGCTGGCCGTGCTGCTGTCGCTGCACCACATCCTGGCGCGGCCGCACATGCTGGCGCTGCCGGTGATGATCGCGTGGGTCGGCATTCTCATGAATGCGGCCGACCGCAAGGTCACGCCGTCCTGGGTCTGGCTGCCGCTGATGTCGCTGTGGGCCAACCTTCATGGCGGCTTCGTGCTCGGCCTCGCGCTGATCGGCCCGATGGCGCTCGAAGCAATCTGGACGCTCGAGTCCGGCAAACAGATACGGCTGCTCGCGCGCTGGTTCCTGTTCGGCGTCGCCGCGATGCTCGCTGCCTGCGTCACGCCCTATGGCTGGCGCACGCTGCTGGGCGCGACCAACATCCTCAATCTCGGCGAGCTGCTGTCGGTCATCTCGGAATGGATGCCGGCGAATTTCGCCTCGTTCTCCGCCTTCGAAGGCGCGATCCTCGGCCTCATCGCAATCGGCCTGTTTCGCGGCCTCACGCTGTCGCCGCCGCGCATCCTGCTGATCCTGCTCTTCACCTGGATGGGGCTCACCCATGTCAGGAGCATCGAGGCCTTTGCCTTCCTGGTGCCGCTGGTGCTGGCCAAGCCGCTCGGTGAGACATCGCCGCTGCCGCAGATTGACGCGCAAACCAGCGAGAGCTGGGCAGCGCGCTACGTCACCATCACCGGCGCGCTGATGATCGCGGCCGCGGCCTGGACCACGACCTCGATCTACATGTCGCATCACCGCTTCACCTTCACGATGGACCAGACACCGGTCGCCGCCGTCGACCTGCTGCAGCAACGCAAGGCGCAGCGGATCTTCAACGCCTACCAGTTCGGCGGCTATCTGATCTCGCGCGACATCCCGGTCTTCGTCGACGGCCGCGCCGAGCTCTATGGCGAGAAGTTCGTGATGGACTTCTTCAAAGGGGTCGAGGCCAAGAAGCTCGATAACCTGACGCGGCTGCTGGACGAGTACAAGATCGACGCCACGCTGATGGTCGCCGACAGCCCGGCCGCCCAGGTGCTCGATCATATCAAGGGCTGGAAGCGGCTCTATGCCGACAACGTCGCCGTGATCCACGTGCGGGATGGCGTGGGCGATCCGGCCGCGCCGGCCAGGCCATGACCATCGCGGCCAGCCTCCCGATCGCGCGAGCCCGGCGCAATCTGGCGCCGCTGTGCGTCACGGCCGCGACCTTTCTGCTGTTGCTGGTGAGCGGCGACAGCCTGCTGCACGATCCCGACACGCTCTGGCAGATCAAGGTCGGCGCGTGGATCCTCGACCATCGCGCCGTGCCCTGGACCGACCTCTATTCGTTGACGCGCCAGGGTGATGTCTGGCTCTCGACCTCATGGCTGTCGCAAGTCTTGTTCGCGACCGCCTATTCGCATTGGGGATGGGCCGGGCCCGTCGTGCTGACCGCGGCCGCGATCGCGCTGGCGATGGGATTGCTGCTGACCTTCCTGCAGCGGCATCTCGAGCTGCCCTATGCGCTGGTGTTCTGCCTGCTGGCGATGACGCTGTCCGCGCCGCATCTGCTGGCCCGCCCGCACGTGCTCGCATTGCCGGTCATGGTTGCCTGGACCGGCGGCTTGATGGCTATGGCCGATCGCAGCCGCGCGCCCTCCTTCCTGCTGCTGCCGCTGATGGTCCTGTGGGCCAATCTTCACGGCGGCTTCGTGCTCGGGCTCGCCTTGATTGGCGCAATCGGCCTCGAAGCGCTCTGGCGCGCGGCGCCGGCGCGGCGGCTGACGCTCGCATTGCGCTGGGCCGCGTTCGGGCTCGGCGCCCTGGCGGCGAGCTGCTGCACGCCCTATGGCCTCGACACGCTGCTCGGTGCCGCCCGCATCCTCAGCCTCGGCAAATCCTTCTCCATCATCGCCGAATGGCGTCCGGCCGATTTCAGCTCGTTCAGCCCGTTCGCGGGCGCGCTGCTCGGCCTGCTCGGTCTCGGCCTCATACGCGGCCTGACCCTATCGCCGCCGCGCGTGCTGCTGATCCTCGGCGCCACCTGGATGGCGCTGGCGCATGTCCGCAGCATCGAGACCTTTGGCGTGCTGGTGCCTCTGGTGCTGGCGCAGCCGCTGAGCGGCTGGATCAGGCCCGCGTCGGACGCACCGCGCGGCTTGCGGATGGCTCCCGGCGCCCCGGCGGCGCTGGCCGCGGTGGCCATCGTGCTCGCGACCGCAAGCGCGACCGCGACCTTTGCGGCGCGTCACACCTTCGAATTCTCCACGGCGCAGACGCCGGTTGCGGCAGTCGATTTGCTGGCTGAGCGCAAGGCCGCGCGCATCTTCAACTCCTATGGTTTTGGCGGCTACCTCATCGTCCGCGACATCAGGCCTTTCGTCGACGGACGGTCGGAGCTATATGGCGAAAAATTCCTGATGGACTATTTCGCCGCCGAAGATGGCCGCAACGTCTCCGGCCTGCTGCGGATGCTCGACGACAACGGGATCGACGCAACGCTGCTGACGCCGGATTCGCCGGCGGCCCAGATTCTGGATCACATCAAGGGCTGGAAGCGGGTGTATGGCGACAAGATCGCGGTTGTCCATGTGCGTGACGATACGGAAGGCGCAGCCGCTGTGCCATCGAAGTGAAGACACAGCAGCTCCAGGAGAGCCGGTCATTCATCTTCGATCACGAAAACAGAAACGTCCCGATCAGCAGGCCCGCAGCGAACGCGAGAAGCCCCAAGGTGGAGGCTGAAACGATGCGGATGAGGATGCGAACCTGCTCCTCGTACTCCTGTTCTGCGGTCTTGTGGGACTGAGCCGCCATTACAACTGCCCTGCCATCGCCCAGATCGGGCGAATGTACGCGCGAGATTATGGCCAACGCGAGGCAAGTTTGGCCCCGTCGCGATGCCCTGTTCGTGATGTGGCCGGCATTTGTTCTACGGGGAGTATGGTTGAAGCCTCCTTTGAGGTTCGTTCGCCGGACGCTTATCGGACTGAATTTGCTCAGTTTGTGTTTTCGCGTTTTGATTCAAGCTGTCATGAAGCCGCGCGACCAGCTAGAGGTGCCGGAAGGCCAAATCGCAGAACTGCTCGCACTAAGAGCTTGGGCTTGCAAGCCCGCTGAGCGGCCGGTTCAACTCGTAGAGGTGATAGATGAGCGCTGCAGGTGTATTCGGCGGCGCATGTCCCGCATAGACCTCTCGCGCCGTCCAGCCCTCACCTCGAAGGCCCTCAACGAAATGGAATCTCTCGTCCCAATCCTGTAGCACCAGCAGATATTGCGGCTGGAATGCTTCCGCGATCTCTGCGACCGCTCTGGAGCGTTGCAGACCGACGCTCGGGTAAGTCGTTCGCTTGTGAAAATCCATCGAGGCAGGCGTCTTGAGTCCCACCAAATCGACCAGCGCAGTATGACCGGCGTAGGCGACGTAGCCGGCGTCGTGAACCATGACCATTGGCCGATCCGGCAAATTTGCATTCATCCATCTCACCACATCGGCAAGGCTTTCCCGGAAGCCGACGATATGGGTTCTGTAGTCCTCGAGTTGCGCCACAAATCCCTGCGGCAGGAACAAGATCGAAATCGCGACCATGCAAAGCGTTTGCTTGCGAAACGCCGAGGTGAGGCCACACGCAGTGCCAAACAGTACGAGCGGCGCCAGAACATACAGATAGCGTCCGCCATTGTGCACCAGGCCACTCGGAAATCTCCAGAAATAGGCACCAAGAAAGACGGCAACAAAGAGCGCAAGCATACGTCCAACCGCAACCGGTCGCATGAAGCGGAGACACAGGAAGAGAGGAAAGCTCATCAGGGCGCCTTGAGAAACTGCTGAAAGCATCAACAAGGATTTGTCCGACCAAGCCAGGTATCGTTCGGCGAAAAAGAACATCTTCGCGCTGATGGTGTTGGGCACCAATGAGCCGGTATCGATCCAATACCAGAGCAGGAAGGGCAGAGAAGTCAGGGCTGCGACCGCCGCGGCGGCAATTTTGAAGCCATTGGCAGCATCCTTTTCCCAGAACACGATGAGCATTGACGCAGCCGACAGCAAGCTGAGTTCCGGCCGAACAAACGGCATGACGCCGCATAGAGCCGGAAGCCAGAAGGTGCGCCTTTTGTCCGTAAGCAGTTTGATGTCCCACGCCACCGCGGCCATTGCCAGTCCGGTGTCCATCCCATTCAGGACTTGAAACAACGTACCGGCGAACACGAGACTGCCCAAGGCAATCAGCGCCGCTTCGAGCCGAGGACATCCGATGTTGAGGCACATATAGAATACGCCGAGCACATAGGTGACCGCACTGAGCGAGCTGAGCACATACAGCGCGGCAGTATCGGGATGCACCAGTTGCTCGAAAACCAGAAGCAGTGCGAGATGCGCGCCGCTCGTCGCCCCGACAAGAGCCGGCACTCCCTCATAATTCTGGTCTCGGCCAAGACGCAGAACCTGAGCGTTGTGCAGGTTGATGAAGGCATCGTCTGTCGGAAATGCCGCGCCTCCGTTCACGTAGTAGACGATCGCAAAGATGGCGATTGTGATGAGCGCGCAGGCTCCAGCATCGGTCCAGCGGCTCCTCAGTTCGCTCGTCATATGTCAGGCGATCCCGTTACCCTCTGTGGCCTGACTACAATCTAAGGTAAAACATTCTGTTAATACACCAATTGCTCCTCAGGTGATGAGCCCGCAAATCGGGGATCTAAGTTAGTGATGGAAGGCTTGGAGCGGCCGCGAAGTGAGACATCGTAGGGTGGGCAAAGCGACAGCGTGCCCACCACTTCTATCGCGATGCCGAGAGATGGTGGGCACGGCACAAGCGCGCCTTTGCCCGCCCTACGAGGCGGCACCAAGTTATTCGAGCTCATCAGCAGCGCGCGTCCCTCGCGTGTCCCGGACGCGCTGCAACGCTCTTGGCGTTGCTGCGCAGAGCCGGGACCCAGAAGGCCACGCGAACCGCTGCGGTATGGGCCCCGGCTCTGCAGCGCACCGTCAAAGAGGCGCTGCGCTGCGTCCGGGGCACGAGACCCGCCCAACAAAAAACGCGGCGTTTCCGCCGCGTTTTTCAATTCGATCTGCCGCTCGGAATTACGCCTGCGGCTGCGGCTCCAGGCCGGGATCCGGATCGGGCCGCGGGCGCGGCTTGCCGGCCGGGGGCACGGCGGAGGCGCGCGGCGTGGCCGGCTCGAGCACGGACTCGCGGTTCGGCTTCTTGCCCTTGAGCAGGTCGATGATCTCATCGCCGCTCAGCGTCTCGAACTCGAGCAGGCCCTTGGCCAGCGCCTCGAGGTCACCGTGCTTCTCGGTGAGGATGCGGGTCGCTTCCTTGTAGCCTTCCTCGACCAGGCGGCGGATCTCGGAGTCGATCTTCTGGACCGTCGCCTCGGAGGCATTCTGCGTCCGCGACACCGACATGCCCAGGAACACCTCGTCCTGGTTCTCGCCATAGGAGACAGTGCCGAGCTCTTCCGACAGGCCCCAGCGCGTCACCATCATGCGGGCAAGGCGGGTGGCCTGCTCGATGTCGGAGGCCGCACCGGACGTCACCTTCTCGCGGCCGAAGATCAGCTCTTCGGCGACGCGGCCGCCCATCATGATGGCGAGGCGCGAGGTCATCTGCTCCAGAGACATCGACAGCTTGTCGCGCTCGGGGAGCTGCATGACCATGCCGAGTGCACGGCCGCGCGGGATGATGGTCGCCTTGTGGATCGGATCGGTCGCGGGCACGTTGAGGCCGACGATGGCGTGGCCGCCTTCGTGATAGGCCGTCAGCAGCTTCTCTTCCTCGGTCATGACGAGCGACTTGCGCTCGGCGCCCATCATCACCTTGTCCTTGGCTTCCTCGAACTCGGCCTGGGTCACCATGCGCTTGTTGCGGCGCGCAGCGGTGAGGGCGGCTTCGTTGACGAGGTTCATCAGGTCGGCGCCGGAGAAACCGGGTGTGCCGCGCGCGATGGTCTTGAGGTTGATATCCGGCGCCAGCGGCACCTTGCGGACGTGAACCTTGAGGATCTGCTCGCGGCCGACGACGTCGGGATTCGGCACCACGACCTGGCGGTCGAAGCGGCCCGGACGCAGCAGCGCGGGATCGAGCACGTCGGGACGGTTGGTCGCGGCGATCAGGATCACGCCCTCGTTCGCCTCGAAGCCGTCCATCTCGACCAGCAGCTGGTTCAGCGTCTGCTCGCGCTCGTCATTGCCGCCGCCGAGACCGGCGCCGCGGTGACGACCGACCGCGTCGATTTCGTCGATGAAGATGATGCAGGGCGCGTTCTTCTTGGCCTGCTCGAACATGTCGCGGACACGGCTGGCGCCGACGCCGACGAACATCTCGACGAAGTCAGAACCGGAGATGGTGAAGAATGGCACGTTGGCTTCGCCCGCGACCGCGCGCGCGATCAGGGTCTTGCCGGTGCCGGGAGGGCCGACCAGCAGCACGCCGCGCGGAATGCGGCCGCCGAGGCGCTGGAATTTGCCGGGATCGCGCAGGAATTCGACGATCTCCTGCAGGTCCTGCTTGGCTTCGTCGACGCCGGCGACGTCCTCGAAAGTGACGCGGCCATGGGCCTCGGTCAGCATCTTCGCACGCGACTTGCCAAAGCCCATCGCCTTGCCGGCGCCGCCCTGCATCTGCCGCGACAGGAAGATCCAGACGCCGATCAGCGCAATGAACGGGAGCCAGGAGACCAGCAGCGAGACGAACCACGGCACGTTGTCGCCGGGCGGCTTCGCGGTGATCTGGACCTTGCTGTCGTACAGGCGCTTCACCAGCGTCGGGTCGTTCGGCGCATAGGTCTGGAAGCTGGAGCCGTTGGTGAAGGTGCCGTGGATGTCGGGACCCTGGATCACGACGTCGCGGACTCGGCCCTGGTCAACCTCGCTCAACAGCTGCGAGAAGGCGATGTCCTGCGAGGAGGCCCGCTGGCCCGGATTCTGGAAGAGCGTGAACAACGCCAACAGCAGCAAAACAATGATGACCCAGAGGGCGAAATTGCGCAGATTGGCGTTCATCGATCTTCCTTCGTGGTCGCGCGGATCGCGGCCTCATCCTTGGGCAGACTAGAGAAAATCCCCAAGGAATCCTCTCGGTTGGACGTATACAATTTAGGTGCCGCCCCCGTCGCTGCCAAGGGAACGAGATGGGACTATTTATCCCATCTTAGGCCGATTCCCGCTGAAATAATGGCGTCGAGGCCGGGGTTTTTCCTGCCTGGTTAAGGTGTCCTGACGGCGGGCGGTCGAAACGGCCGGTGTCATGATCCGCTCTTGTGCGCCCCTCTGCGCCGCCGGACCGGCGCCGGCGCGACGTGGATACGCCCTCCGGCAAGGCTGATCAAGGCTCCCGCCAGCGTCTGCTTCAGGATGGGACGGCCATTTCTGGATGCACGGGCGCCCACTGCAACGGCCTGATCAAGCGCGGCCAAGAGAGTTTCGACCTTGCCGAGTTCCGCCGGGCCCTCATGCCCGAGCGCGTCGATAGCCCGCAGCAGGAGCCGCAGCCGGACTTCTTCCGGCAGGCTCGCGAAGGCCGCAGCCTCGAAGCTGCGAACGCCCGGCTGTGGCGCATCGCCGCGATCCCGCAAACGGAGGAAGCGCTCGGCGCCGTCGGCCAGCACCTCGACTGCCGCGTTCGCCCGGGCGAGCCGCGCCGAAAGACGGACCAGCGTGCGGGCGTCGCCGCCCTCGGCTGCGAGCTGCGGCAGCAGCGCCCGCAGTCGCGGCCGCGTGAAGGCCGCGTCGCGGTTGGTGGGATCGTCCGCAAAGCCGATCCTGGCCCGCTTCAGCGTCGCGATGAGCTGCGACTTCGGCACGTCGAGCAGCGGGCGCGCCAACACGAGGCCGTCGCGCGTCGAAAGGCGCGCCATCGCCGACAGCCCGGCGATGCCGCTGCCGCGGAGCAGCCGCATCAACAGGGTCTCGGCCTGGTCGTCGCGGGTGTGGGCGGTCAGCACATGGCTCGCGCCGGCCGAGCGCGCGGCCTGCGCAAGCAGGCGGTAGCGGGCTTCGCGCGCTGCCGCTGGCAATCCTGTTGTCGGCTTTGCACCGCGCCAGCGCAGGGTCCGGTGCGTCAATCCGAGCTCAGAGGCGAGCCGCTTGACCTCGCGCGCCTCGCGCGCCGCCTCTGCCCGCAAGCCATGATCGACGGTGACGACGGTGAGCTCCGGGCCGCGCGCGAGGCTGCGCCGCCAGCGCGCGGCGAGCCACATCAGCGCGATCGAGTCGGGCCCGCCGGAGACCGCGAGCACCAGTGCGGGCGCAGCTTTCAGCTCGGCGAAGAGCCGCTTCGCCGCGCGTGCGGAGATCGGAGAATTGTCGTCGTCGGACATGACACTGCCTGGCAATCGTCAGACCGTTTAGCGCAGCACGATCCACCTTGTCAGCGTGTGGTGCGGCGCCTCAGCACTTCACCCGCTTCTGCTCGCGATCGACGGCGGCTTTGACACCGGCGGAGGCGCGCGGATATTTGCGGCCGACCTCGCCGAAGGCGGCGCAGGCGGCTTCCTTCTCCTTCAGCGCGGCGAGCGACTGGCCGAGCCGCAGCAGCGCATCCGGCGCCTTGGCCGATTTGTCGTACTTGGTGGTGACAGCGAGGAAGGCTTCGGCGGAATCGCGATATTGCTGGCGCTGGAAATAGCTTTCGCCGAGCCAGTATTGCGCGTCGCCGAGCAGCGGGTCACCAGGATACTTCGCCGCAAAATTCTTCATGGTCTGCTCGGCGAGCGCGTAGTCCTTGCGCTGCATGTAGCCGATGCCGAGGTCGAACTCGTCGCGCGGCGTCGCCGAGGGCGGCAGTGTCGCGAGCCCGGTGCCGCCGGCTTGCGGCGGATAACCCTGTTGCGCCGGTGGAGAGCCGGGCTGGGCCGGTGCCGCTGCCTGCGGATAGCGCCCGCCGTTGTTGGAGAGATCGAGCGGCGCCCCCGCCGGCATCGGCTGCTGACCGCCACCGAGCGCGCGCGGCGCGCCGGGCGCATTCGGTGTCTGGCTCGGGTCGAACGCATCACCACGGCGGCGCATGCTGGGCGCGCCGGGGCCCGGCTGCTCCTGAACGATCGGCGCGGGAGCCGCGATCTGCGGCTGCTCGTAATTCGGCTGCGCGGCCTGCTGCTGCGGAGGCTGCTGGCGATAGGCCGGCGCGACCTGGGCCGGCGGCACCGCCGCGGCGTTGGGCTGTGCCGGCGCCTGTCCGGGCGCGCCCTGCGCGCCGCCCTCGAGCGCCCGCAGCCGGTCTTCGAGCTGGCGGTTGCGATATTGCAGCTCTTCGTTCTGGCCGGTGAGCTGGCGCAGCTGGTTCTCCAGCCGCTCGATCCGCATCTCGGGGTCGCCGTCGTCCGACTGGGCGAATACGGGCGAGCATAAAGAGAGCAGCGCGGCGATCGCCACGGTGCCGTTAATTGCCTTGAATTTGGATGACATCTTGCCCTGACGACGAAAACAAAATCTGCGACGGAACACGCGACGCGCCACACTTTGAAAGGCAGTACGCCAAAAATGTGACTGGCACCACGGGGTTTCTGTCACAGATCGCTGAAACGAAACCGGCGCCCGAGAGGGCGCCGGCATATTCGGTTTCCAAAGATGAACGGCTGCTGACTAAGTGTCAGGAGCTCGCGTTCAGCACGGTCACGGCGCGACGGTTCTGCGACCAGCAGGAGATGTCGTTACACACGGCCACCGGGCGCTCCTTGCCGTAGGAGATCGTGCGCATGCGGTTGGCATCGATGCCGCGCGAGGCGAGGAACGAGCGCACCGACTGGGCGCGGCGGGCGCCGAGCGCGATGTTGTATTCGCGGGTGCCGCGCTCGTCGGCGTGACCTTCGATGGTGAAGGAGTAGCGCGGATAGGTCTGGAGCCACTGCGCCTGCTTCTCCAGCGTCACGATCGCCTGCGGGGTCAGATCGGTCTGGTCGCTCTCGAAGAACACGCGGTCGCCCACGTTCACGACGAAGTCCTGCTGGCTGCCCGGCGTCGCCGCGCTCGCATTCGCGTCCATGCCCACGTTCTTGTTGGCGCAGGCGCCCATTGACAGAGCGATGGCAAGCACCGCGGCCAGCTTCAATCCCTGGAGGATACGCATAGGATATTTCATTCCGGAGCCTCCACGCTCACGTTCGTCCACTGCTGTCCGGTCTACAGGGGGTTGGTTAAGCGAACGTTCCGTCAACCTTGACGGAACCTTGCCTCAGCCGGTCAAATGCCCCCAACCAGCGAAAAGCACCCATTGTGGTTAATGGGTTGTAAATGTGGCGCGAGGGTGAAGGCAAGCCGTGTTAGCCGGCAAAATCCCCGGCTCCGCTGGAATTTTGGGCGCGGGGACTCCGGCGGGAACCGGCGTGGCCCGATCAGGCCACGGTAATGGCCGGAACGAGCACCGGCCGGGACACGGCCTGGGTCTGGGCGGCACGGTCGAACAGCATCCTTCGCTCAAAGGCGCTCGAGCGCATGATGGGAAAGCGGGTCAGGACCCGCTCCCGGAGTTTTGCGAAATCGGAGGCCATCAGGACCACCTTCCTCGAATGCCAGCCCGGGAACGGACGCGGCTCGGTGAGGGTCTCGTGCAGGAAGATCCGGCGATAAAACGCCTGGTGGTCAGTACGCACCATCGCCAGTCCGAGATCGGCATTGAAATGATCGCAGGCGAGATAGGCCAGCCGCAGCGTCAGATAAGGGAGCTCGTGAAACCGCTGGCTCGTGTCCGGATCTGCTGCAAAACGCGCGGGATCGACGAAAACTTCGCCTCGATCGAGGCGAGAGTTGAGAACATCGCCGAACAATTCCGTGGTGTAGGACATCCGCCGTTCTGACGTCAGGACGTGAAGGCGCAGAGAACTGCAGAGTTCTCCGTCGAGATAGATCCCGAAGATCCAGGCGTTGGGTGCATCGTCGTAAGTGTCGATGATCCGTTGAGATGCCGATGGTGAGATCAGCCCGCCGTGCAGATACGCCCTGTAGCGCATCGCGTAGACGGCATCACGGTCCTCGGGAGTTTCGATGAGGCGATAGTCGAGGCGGTCGAACAACCCCGCCCCTCGCATTTCGAGCGGCGCGCGCGGCTCGGCTCCTGACTTCATCTCATACTCCCGCCCACTCAGGGCAACTTCCGCGAGTGTGGGCGAGATTAATGACTCCTTAACCGAATTGCAAAGGGTTCGAACCGTTAGGGTTAAGGATCATCGCCCGCAAAACTCCGGGGAAATACAGGGAAACATGGAGGAAATGGCGACGGCCGGGAGCGCGACGCTAGCCAAACGACCGCGAGGAGATCGAGACGATCTGAGCGTCTCCGATGCGGCGACCATGCGAGGCGTCGAGCAATTGACGGATCCGGACCGCCGGAACGGGCCGGCTGAACAGGTAGCCCTGCCCTTCGGAGACCGTGCCGTCGGCGCTCACGAGTTCGAGCTGCTCGTTGGTCTCGATGCCCTCGACGACGACCGCCATGCCGAGGTCGGCCGACAGCCGCGCCACGCCGCGGAGCAGCGTCAGCGGGCGGTCGGTGTCGATGCCCTCGAGGAAGGAGCGGTCGATCTTGACCTTCTGCATCGGGAAGTTGTGCAGGTAGCTGAGGCTCGAATAGCCGGTGCCGAAATCGTCCAGCGAGATGCGCACGCCGAGCGCGTGCAGCTGCGACAGGATATCATGGGTGAGCTGGGTATTGCGCAGCAGCGAGGATTCGGTGATCTCGATCTCGAGGCGGTGCGCGGGCAGGCCCGAGACTTCGAGCGCGTAGCGGATCTCGCTCAGCACGTCGCGCTGGTGGAATTGCTGCGGCGAGAAGTTGACGGCGACGCTGACGCCATCCGGCCACTTCATGCATTCCATGCAGGCGCGGCGCAAGATCCAGCGACCGAGATCGACGATCAGGCCCATGTCCTCGGCGACCGGGATGATGTCGACCGGCGAGACCGTGCCGCGCACCGGATGATTCCAGCGCAGCAGCGCTTCGCAGGTGGAGATCTTGCCGGTCTTCAGATTGA
The DNA here is from genome assembly GCF_040546885.1 of Bradyrhizobium sp. S3.2.6. NCBI lineage: Bacteria > Pseudomonadati > Pseudomonadota > Alphaproteobacteria > Hyphomicrobiales > Nitrobacteraceae > Bradyrhizobium > Bradyrhizobium sp. S3.2.6. Next base: position 165,338 of record NZ_JBEPOS010000003.1, read on the forward strand.
CCAGCGGCTGGTAGAACAGCTCGAACTCCTCGTTGGCGAGCGCCTTGCGCAGGTCGAGCTCGAGGATGCGCCGGGCCTCGACGGTGGCCGCCATCTCGTCGCGGAAGAAGCAGAACGTGCCGCGGCCGTCGGCCTTGGCGCGGTAGAGCGCCATGTCGGCGTTCTTCAAAAGCGTGTCGGCGCTGACGCCCTCCGGCGAGGTCAGCGCGATGCCGACGCTGGCGCCGATCTCGACCAGATGATTGTCGATGCGGTAGCGCTCGCTCAGCCGTTCGACGATGCGGCGGGCAAGGCTGGCGGCATCCTCGGCCGCATTGATGTTCTGCTGGAACACGACGAACTCGTCGCCACCGAAGCGGGCGACGAAATCCTCCGGCCGCAGCATCTCGCGCAGCCGGTTGGCCACCGCGCAGAGCAGCTGGTCGCCGCAGGGATGACCGAGCGTATCGTTGACCTGCTTGAACTGGTCGAGGTCCACGAACAGCAGCGCGGAGAGCCGGTCGGAATGACGCGAGGCCGCCAGCAAGGAATCGATCTCGTTGCGGAAATGGACGCGGTTGGGGAGCGCGGTCAATTCGTCGTAACGGGCAAGATGGGTGATCTTGGCCTCGGCATTGCACCGCTCGGTCACGTCTTCGAGCAGCAGCACTGCGCCGCCGTCGGCCATCGGCTGGACCGTCCAGGACAATGACCGATTTCTCTCCGCGTCCGGATCGACGGTCACGATCTCGTTCGCGTGCGAATTCTCGATCTCGGTGACGATCATCTCGCCGCTCGCGGCCGAGATCGAGCCCGAGCTGACGCACGCGGCCAGGATATCACGCGCGCTGATGCCGTTCCGGGCGAGATCGCTGGGGAGGTCCAGCATCTCGCTGAAGCGGTGATTCATCACCGCGAGCTGCCTGTCGACGCGGAACATGCACAGACCGTGCGGCATGTTGTTCAGGGCGGTATCGAACTGGCCCGCAAGCGCCGCTTCGCGCTCCCGAGCCACGACCGCGCGCATGAATATTCTGTGCAGATTGGCCGAGAGCTGCATGATCGCCAGCAGGAATGCGGCGCTCACGAGGGCCATGGCGATGTAGTAGGGCGTACCGTGCGACGCGAGCGCGATGACGGCGGGACCGAACATCAGGCCGGCCTGCAGATGGTATATCGATGGCCGTCCGTAGGCTCGTCCAGCGCCTCCCCCGACGATCCCGGTGGTGATGGAGAGGGCGATCATGTGGACGACGGCGTCGTCAGTGCTCACCAAAGCGAGCCCGCACCATGTTCCAATTGCACCGGCCTGGATCAGCGCGCCGATCAGGTAGCGCCTTTGCCAGAGCACGGCTTCTTCGGCGGTCAGGGTGGCTTTGCGCGGCAGGAAGCGTCGCAGATCGAACAACCGGAGAGCTCCGGCCAGGATGATCAGTGCCACCGTCGCCCAGGTCAGGTTTTGTCCGGTCCTCAGCGCCGTGATGGCGGCCCCGATGGCGACGAAGACGATACCCGCAAGCAACGGACCGGGCGCTTCGAACAGGGAATCATTCAGCGCCGCCGACACCGGGGGCGCCGTCTGTCCTCGATCGGATTTTCCGGTCTGGTTTGCGAACTGCATTTTGGTTTTGTACGCGCGTCCTGTTTGACGGGTACTTTTACCCAGACCAGATGAAGCCTTTCTGAGGGAACATCGTTAAAGTCGAGTTGTTTTTCGGCAATAGCGAAACTGTTTCTGCTGGAATATCAAGCAACTAGGCAAGCCTTGCCGGGCTCAAGGTGAATGAAAGCTTGCCGCGCACGCAGAAACCCGAAAAATCGGCGCTTCTTTTCGAAAAACATCGCGCGTTGCGGGACGCGCGCGATCTATTGACCTGCAGTCGCGGACAGCAGCGGCGACCACGCCGGATCGGAGGCGAAGCCCGGCGTCGGCACCTTCAACTCGTTGCGGCCGGAGATGTCGACGGAGAACAGCGACGGCCCGCCATTGCCGCCGGGGTCGCGGAAGAACATCAGCACGCGGCCGTTCGGCGAGAAGGTCGGGCCCTCATTGTGATAGCCGGAGGTGAGGAGCCGCTCGCCGGAGCCGTCCGGCTTCATGACGCCGATCGAGAACTGCCCGCCGCCCTGCCTGGTGAAGGCGATGTAATCGCCGCGCGGCGACCATACCGGCGTCGAGTAGGTGGCGTTGTTGTCGTCCTTGGAGAAGGAGATGCGCTGCGCCTGTCCGCCGCCCGCCGCCATCACATAAATCTGCGACCTGCCGCCGCGATCGGACTCGAAGCAGATGCGGGTGCCGTCCGGCGAGTAGGACGGAGACGTGTCGATCGCCGGCGTGTCGGTGAGGCGCGTGGTCGAGCGCGAGCGCAAATCCATCACGAACAGGTTGGAATTGCCGCCCTGCTGCAGGCTCATAATGACGCGCTGGCCGTCCGGCGAGAATCTTGGGGCAAAGGTCATGCCCGGGAAATTGCCGACGATCTCGCGCTGGCCGGTCTCGATGTTGAACAGATAGACCTTCGGATCGCCCTGGCCGAACTCCATATAGGTGATCTCTTGCGAGTTCGGCGAGAAGCGCGGCGTCAGCACGAGGTCGGCGCCACGTGTCAGATAGCGCACATTGGCGCCGTCCTGGTCCATCATCGCGAGCCGCTTGACGCGGCGCTCCTTCGGCCCGGACTCGTCGACGAACACGACGCGGCTGTCGAAATAGCCTTTCTCGCCGGTCATCTGCTCGTAGATCTGGTCGGAGATGATGTGGGCGATCCGGCGCCAATATTCCGGCGAGGTGAAATATTGCTGGCCGGCGAGCTGCTGGCCGGTGACCACGTCCCACAGGCGGAATTCGGCCTTGAGCCGGCCGTCCGGCTGCCGCGTCATGCGGCCGGTGACGAGAGCCTGCGCGTTGAGGGTCTTCCAGTTCTGGAATTGCGGCGCGACGTCGATGTTGCTGATGCGCTCGATGAAGGCGGCCTGGTCGATCGGAGCGAACAGGCCCGAGCGCTTCAGATTGTTGGTGATGACCTGCGTGACGCCGTTGCTGACATCGCCGTCGGCTGGCGAGCCCGCCACGAAACCGGTGATCGCGATCGGGATCGGACGAAACTCCGTGGGATCGATGCGGAGCCGCCCCTGCGGAGCTTGGGCGAAGGCACGTCCGCCCCCGAGCATCGCAAGCCCCGATCCGGTCAGGGTCATGAAGCGGCGGCGGTTGATCGGTCGGACGTCATTCATCGGAAAATTCTTTTGTTCGGATATCACAGCGTATCGTTGAGGGTGAAAGTCGTCTCGATCTTCTTCCAGGTTTCGTACTGCTGCTTCGGCAAGAACGAATAGACCTGACACTGCACGATGGCACGCTTCGCGCTTTCGGCAATGGCCTGGGCAATCGACCGCGACGGTCCCCTCACCGCAACGATGATCGGCTCTGACGCCAGCGTTCCGTCGATCTTCATGGGAATGTCGATGTCAGCCGCATACTGATCTGCGTCCTGCCCGTTGTACGTGGAGTTGAAGCAACGTCTGACCGCCGTCATGAACGCGCCCCGCCAGGTCGCGACGTTGTTGTTGGCGGTTCCGGTTGTCGACCCAAGGGAAGCCGACGCGTTCAGCGCTGTCCCCGTGAGCTCGTGCCGCGTCGAATCGCGCTTGTCGAGGTCGCGAGCAATCTGTGCAGGATCGAACGTGCGTTCCTTGGGCTTTGGCTGCTGCTGCGGCTGCACGGCCGCGACCTTGGGTTGCGGCGGCTTGGGCGGCGGCTTTTTTGTCTCCAGTTTCTTCTGGAGCTCGGCGATCGGATCTTCCTTGGCCGGATCAGGCTTCTTTTCTTCCGGCTTCGGCTCTTCCTTTGGTTTGGCCTCGGCAACGGGTTTCGGCGGCTCGGGCTTCTTCTCGACCGGCTTCTCGACGGGTTTTGGCGGCGGCTCCGGCGTCGAATTGGTCTTGATCAGCTCTTTCTTCTCGGTGACCTTGCCGACGGCGTCTTCCTCGGGCTTGGCCTCGGCGATCTTCTCGACCTTGGGCTTCGGCTCTTCCTTCTTGCCGGTCTTCTGCCCATTGGTGATTTGCGCCAGCTGATCGCTAGAGATGATGTCGATCGGAAGCGACTCTTCCGCCGGTGCGAAAGCGCTGCTGCTAAAGGTGATTAACCCCCATCCAAACACGAGGACGTGGAGGGCAATCGACGCAACGAGTGTCTTGTCGACGTTCACCTTCACCGGCTTAGGACCCCTGATCCGCCTCGGTGACGAGCGCCAGCTTCTTGAAGCCCGCGCCCGACAACAAGCCCATCACCCTCGCCACCGTGCCGTAATCCGCCTTCTTGTCGGCACGCAGGTAGATGCGTTCCTCGAGCCCGCCGCGCGCGTCCGTGATCGCCTTCAGCTTCGGGATCAGATCGGTCAGCGCCACCTCGGCGTCGTTGATGAACACCTTGCCCTTGATGTCGACCGACATCTGCAGCGGCTTCTGGTCGTTCTGGTCGAGGCTCTTGGCCTGGGTCTGCGGCAGGTCGAGCGGCACGCCCACGGTCAAGAGCGGCGCCGACACCATGAAGATGATGAGCAGCACCAGCATCACGTCGACCATCGGCGTGACGTTGATCTCGGCCATGACCGGCTTGCGCCGGCCGCGGCGTCCGCCGCCTCCGGACGAACTGGCTACGTTCATGCCCATGGCTTGGTGCCCAATCTCGCCTTCACACTATACATACCGTCCGTCAGCCCCGCTCGTCGATCTGACGCGACAGAATGGCCGAAAATTCATCAGCGAAGCCCTCGAGCCGCTGGGCCTGCCGGTTCACCTCGGAGGTGAACTTATTGTAGAAAATAGTGGCAGGAATGGCGGCGATAAGGCCGACCGCGGTCGCAAACAGCGCCTCCGCGATGCCGGGCGCCACCACCGCCAGAGAGGTATTTTTCGACGCCGCGATCGACTGGAAGCTCGACATGATGCCCCAGACCGTGCCGAACAGGCCCACGAAGGGGCCGGCGGAGCCGACGGTCGCGAGCACGAGGAGCCGGCGTTCCAGCCGTTCCACCTCACGGGCGATCGAGACGTTCATGACCTTGTCGATGCGCATCTGCAGGCCCGCGACCGAGCGGGCGTGGCTTTCGAAAGAGCGCTTCCATTCGCGCATCGCGGCGACGAAACAGGCCGCCATGGAATGGGTCGGCTTGGCCGAGAGCGTGCGATAAAGCTCCTCGATCGACTCGCCGGACCAGAACGCCTGCTCGAACCGGTCCATCGAACGCCGGGTGCGCGCGTAAAGAAAGATCTTGTCGATCGCGATGGCCCAGACCCAGACCGAGCAGGACAGCAGGCCCAGCATGACGCATTTCACGATCCAGTGAGCCTGCCAGAACAGCGCGATCAGCGACACGTCGGCGGAGGCGGCAACCGGAAGGGCGGACTGAGCCACGTCGGCCGGATTCATCAGCAGTATCCTCTCAAGGCGATCGTTACCTATGCCCCGGTGAGCCGAATGGCGGCCGGTTCCCCAACAGCCGCGCTAGCACCGGCGCGGCCGGCAAGCCCGTTCAAAGCCTTGTCTTTCTGGGGTGCAGGGGCTTGTCCAAAGCCGTCGCCTGCATTCCCCGCCAAGATGTCAAAACTAAGGGCCTCGACTAAGCCTTTGGGCGCGACTTACCGGCTTTTACCTGACCCCGACGATGGTTAATGCGGAGTTACCGGGACCGCATTTGGCTGCGAGAAAGGTAGGCAATGCAGCGGTTTGGCAAGCTGCGGGCGCGGCGGTTGCTCACACCACGGCTTGGAGGAACCAGCTCTCGCCCCGGTGGATTATCCGGACGTTCATTTTTGGCGAGGTTTTGCCATGACCATCAACCCCAAGACGACCGCCGCCATCGGCGAGCACCCGCTCCACCCCATGCTCATCCCGTTTCCTGTGGCCTTCCTGGTCGCCGCGCCCATCGCGGACCTGGCCTTCATTGGAACCGGCGACGGCTTCTGGGCCAGGGCCGCAATGTGGCTGATCGGCGCCGGTATCGTCATGGCGCTGGCTGCCGCCGTCGCCGGCTTTACCGACTTCTTGAGCGATTCCCGCATTCGCAACCTCAACGATGCCTGGTACCACATGGCCGGCAATCTCACCGCGGTCGTGCTGGCCCTGATCAATTTCTATCTCCGCTACGCGCAAGGCGCCGAGGCCGCGATCAAGCCGTGGGGCGTGGTGCTCTCGCTGATCGTCGTCGGTATCCTCCTGTTCACGGGATGGAAGGGCTGGGAGATGGTCTACCGGCATCACGTTGCCGTCGTGGACGCCCCGGGCCAGACCAGTTCGGAGCCGGTCACGCCGCACCATGGCGGCGAGAGCCATCGGCGCGCGGCTTGAGCGAGCGGGACGTCAACGGCAGAACCGCAAACCCGGTCCCTCACCACTTCTCCTTCGAGGTCCGGACGTCGAGCTCGAACGACCAGGCCCGCTCGGGCTGGCGGTAGAGGAATTCGAAGGCATCGACGATGCCCGCGATGCTGATCAGGCTGTCCTCGCGGCCTGCGGCGTCGGGAAAGCGCGAGAAGATCTTGTCGCCGGCGATCGCGCCGTCGACCACGACATGGCCGACATGGATGCCGTCGGGCGCATATTCCTTGGCCATGGCCTGCGCCAGCGTGCGCACGCCTGCCTTGGCCGAGTTGAACGCGCCGTAGCCGGAGCGTCCGCGCAGCGAGGCGCTGGCGCCGGTGAAGAGCAATGTGCCGGTCTTCTTCGGCACCATGCGGCGCACCGCCTCGCGGCCGAACAGAAAGCCGCCGAAACAGACCACGCGCCAGGCATTCTCGAAATAATCGGCGTCCATCTCGATGATCTTTCCCGGCGTGTTGTTGCCGGCGTTGTAGATCGCGAGGTCGAGGTCTTCGCCGGCGGCATCGAACAAGGCGGTGATGTCGCTCTCTTTGGTCGCGTCCGCGACGACAGGCGTGGCCACACCGCCGGCCTTTGCGATGTCGTCCACGACCGCCTGCAACGCCGACGGCGTCCGGCCCGCGACGATCACTCTGAGCCCCTCGGCAGCAAAACGCTTGCAGAGCTGGGCGCCAAGGCCGCGGTCCGGTCCGACGCCGATCACGATTGCTGTCTTCATTGCACGCTCCGACGATTGAACGCTGATGAGGAGGTGACTGGCTCAGGCTGGGGTGAATGGCTCACGCCGCAGAAGCAGGGTCGGGACAGTTCGTCGCACGCTGCGCCTGGTCGCGTATCGTCTGCCAGAGACTGTTGTTGGTCGCCGTCGCAGCCGCCATCATCGCCGCCTCCGGTACTTTACGTACAGATCGAATATAGGCCGTGGGCAAGCCGCGCGCCACGCCACGTCAGCGGAACTGTCGCTATCCGAGCACCATGCCGCAGGTCCCCGTGAGGCTACGTGCTTGCAAGCCAGGCATCCGGGACCATATAATCGTTGAATTGTCGGCCGACGCAGCTTTGGCCGGGGGATGTTGACGCAAAAGCATCTCTTTTCGAGACCCCGCGGTGGTCAGCCATCCGCGGGTTTTTCGTACCCGGCGGCCCTCGCTGCCGACACGAGACCCCTCACCCAAGGTCACGCCTAGACATGTCGCCCAACGCGCCCGCCGACGACCAACACGACGACATCATGTACCCCTCCGCCGTGCCGTTCCTGCTGGTCCATCTCGGCTGCATTGCGGCCATCTGGTCGGGCGTCACCTGGCAGGCTCTCACGATCTGCGGCTCGCTGTATGTCGTGCGGATGTTTGGAATTGGCGCAGGTTACCACCGCTATTTCTCGCACAAGGCCTTTGCGACCGGCCGGGTGTTTCAGTTCATCCTGGCCTGTCTTGCGCAAAGTACCGCGCAGAAGAGCGTGTTGTGGTGGGCGGCCAAGCATCGGCACCATCATCTGCATTCCGATACTGAGCACGATGTGCATTCACCGCGTCAGCGCGGGTTCCTGTACAGCCATCTCGGCTGGATCTTTGACCGGCGGCACGACACGACCGACCTGGTGAAAGTCGGCGATCTCGCGGTCTATCCGGAGCTGATGTGGCTGCATCGGCTTGAGCTTCTGCCGGCCGTTGCGCTTGCGGTGCTCTGCTTCCTGGTTGCGGGCTGGTCGGGTCTGGTCGTCGGTTTCGTGTGGAGCACGGTGCTGGTCTATCACGCGACCTTCTGCATCAATTCCCTCGCGCACGTGCATGGACGCAAGCGCTACGTGACGGGCGACGATTCCCGCAACAACTGGCTGCTGGCGCTGCTCACTTTGGGCGAGGGCTGGCACAACAATCACCACGCCTACCAGAGCAGCGTGCGACAAGGCTTTCGCTGGTGGGAAATCGACGTGACCTATTACGTCCTGAAGGTGCTGTCCTGGTTCGGAATCGTCTGGAACATGAAGACGCCACCCGAGCTGGTGCTGCGCAACGAGCAGCCGCTTGGCGCACGTGTCATCAATCGTGCGGCCCGCGAGCTTGCCGGGCGGTTCGATGCGCACGCTCTCGCGCACGCGATCTCGTCCGCGCTACAGCGGGCCGAACTGGCCGCGTTGCAACTGCCGACGCTGCAGGACATCCTCGTTCGTGCGCATGACGGCGTCGATGCGCTGACACACCTGCATCTGCCGAGGATTCCGACCCGCGACGAGTTTCTCGCTGAAGCCAAGGCGATGTTCGCGCGGACCCGATCACTCAACGAGATCGTCGACCACGCCTACGAGCACTTCCTGACGTCGGTCCGCGCGCAGCTCGTGACAGTGCGCTGAAGCTCGCGGGGCCGCGTGGGAAGGGGTTCTATGGCGCCGCGCGGTCCTGAGCGTGGCTGTGGACGACACCGCAGACCTGGCGGCCGCAGGTGCGGAGATGACAGTCGGGATCGACGGCACAGCTGCCATAAACGAAGCCGATATAGCCGAGCACCGCGAAGGCGGTCACGCCGAGCAATAGGCGGGTGGCGAGGTCCATAAGCGCCATCCAGACATCAGCAGCGCGCCTCAATGAGACGGCGCGCGCAAGTCTTAGTGCCGGATGAAGGGATCCAGGTTCTAGCCGGCCGTTAAAACCAAACCGCCCGCCTGCGGGATGCGCAGGCGGGCGGCTCGGGCCATCAGGACTTTGGGGGCATGCGCCTGAAGGCTTTGAGAGGTGTCGGCCCCGGGCTTAGCCTTGCGGCTGGTCGGTCGGCGGCGGCGGGGTCGGACGCGTCTTGTGCTGGGCCATGAACTGGTCGAACTCTTCCTTGTCCTTGGCGTGGCGCAGACGATCGAGGAAGTTCTTGAATTCGACCTGCTCCTCCTCGAGCCGCTGCAGCGTCTCGGTGCGGTATTCGTCGAAGGCGCGGTTGCCGGAGGACGGCGGGCCGAAGCCGAAGCCGAAACCACGGCGCTCCATGCGGCCGCGCATGCGGTCCATCTTGTACTGCATCCGCTCCATCTTGTTCTGCCAGCGATCCTGGTTGCTCCAGCACGACATTCTTCTGCTCCCGAGTGTGAAAAAGAGAAGGGCGAGTCCGATCGGCCACCAGATGATGAAGCCGAGGATGGTCACGGCAATCCAGCCGGGATGCCATGGCGTATCGAGCATGTGGGGCCGCTCATACTGTTGCTGTTGGTCCGAGGGGCCGCGCCAGCGATTGACATCAGCGGTGTAGGCCATTTCCCTTCTCCATCACGGCATCTGCCGTTGTGAATGTAAATAACATTTACATAGCTAGACCATCCCGCGATTTTGTCAAGCCGGCGGCCCGACAGGTCCGCGGAATTATTTGCGCAACTTTATTTCGGCTTGCCCCAAGGACCAGCTGGAGCACCGCCGGGCGGCACGGCAGAACCGGAGGATGCCTCCGGCGGGACCGGCGGCGGCTCTGCGCTTTTCGCCTGCGGCCGGCGGTCGGTCGGGAAGCCGAGGCCGCGCAGATAGATCAGCAGCTCGGCTTCGAGCAGCTCATCCGGGGACATCGGCAGTTTTCGGCGCGCGGCATCGCCACGCGAGAACAACGAGGCCACGCCATGCGCCATCGACCAGATGTGCAGCGCCATCATCATCGCCGGCGGACGCGGCGTGCCGGGCGGGGCGAGCGCCGCCAGCCGCTCCGCGGCAGCGCGAATAACGTTAAAAGCGCGCTCGCTTGCGGCCTGCAGCGCTGCATTGGCATCGACCGGCAGGCCGGATTCGAACATTGCGTTGTAGAAAGCCGGCTCCTCGCGGGCGAAGGCGAGATAGGCCCGGCCGACCCGCTCGAACGCGGTGACGGTGTCGGGGCGCCCGTCGTCCCAGGCTGCCGTGAGACGCGATTCGAACTGCTCAAAACCGCGCTGGGCGATCGAGGACAGCAGCTCGTCGCGGTCGCGAAAATGCCGGTAAGGCGCGGCAGCACTGACGCCGGCCATGCGCGCGGCATCGGCGAAGGTGAAGCCGGCCGCGCCCTTCTCGGCGATCAGCCCGAGGGCAGCCTGCAACAGGGCTTCCTTCAGATTGCCGTGGTGATAGCCGCGCTCGGCGCGGCCCTGCTCCTTGCGCCAGCTCATGTGAACGACCTTTACATGAGCCGGCGGTCAAGGTCACTAGCGGCGATGGGGCTTGATCAACCCGTACTTCCACGGTCAGGCCAGGGCCGATGCGGCAGCATCGCGCCCGGACACGACGTTCTCGGACCTACATCTGCGGGAGGGCCAGCACGGGCATGACCTCGACGGCCTCGCCGGGAAAGATCGCGAAGTGCGGATGGTTCTCGAACAGTTTTGCAGCAGCCTCCTGCGAGGCAGCCCGCACCACCGTGAAACCGGTCAGCGCATTGCTGACCTCGGTGATGCCGCTCGCATCGATCTTGCGGGTCTTGCCGAGCGGGCCGCCGATCTCGACGATGACGTCCTTGTGCTTCTCGACCCAGCCATGCCAGGCGGCCATGCCCTCGCGCTCCCTGGCCTTCCGTTCGGCCTCGGGAAGCGCGTTCCAGGCCGCCATTTTCGACCCGCTCATGCTGCCGAGATAGACGGCGAGGAATTTGTGTTCGGCGGTCATCGGTTCTCTCCCTTGTTGATGAATGGACGACAGCCGCGCTTCCGGCGCGACCGCCGTGGTTAGGTCTTCAGATCGTCGAAACCGGCGGCGGCCGCCTGCACCTCCGGCGGAAAGTCGGACATTTCCTGCACCTGGCGGATCTCGATGATCTCATTGGCCGAGGCCGGGCACTTCTTCGCCCAGGCGATCGCCTCCTCGCGCGAGCCGACCTCGATCATCCAGTAGCCGCCCAGCACTTCCTTGGCCTCCGTGAAGGGGCCGTCGGTCACGATAGGCACGCCGGTCGCAAACGAGACGCGGGCGCCCGTCGACGGCGGATGCAGGCCGTCCAGCGTGATCAGCACGCCGGCATCCTTCAGCGCCTCGTTGTAGCGCATCATCGCGGCGACGCGTTCGGGATCGAGTTGCACATCCGCCGGCGCGGTCTCGTAGCCGAGCGGGATCATCAGCATCATGAATCGCATGCGGTTCCTCACTGAGGACATAAGCGGGCCGCATGGCCCGCGCTCCCTGGTAAGACGAACGAGCTTTGACCAAGCAGACAGGGCCGTGAAAATTATTCGGAGGTCATTGCGGCGCTAGCCCCATATTCTGATCGCTCATCGTGATCCCTTGCGCGGGACCGGCTAAACTGTCATGCCGCGGGTCCGAGCAAAGGACCACGTCATGACCTCCTCCCCCGCCAAAGTTGCCCTCATCACCGGCGCCGCGCGCGGGATTGGGCTGGCGACGGTGAAGCGCTTTCTCGCCGAAGGCTGGCGCGTGGTGCTGCTCGATATCGAGGGAGAGCTGCAGGCTGGCGCGACAGCGGCGTTGAACAATCCCGACAATACGCTGGCGATCACCTGCGACGTGTCGGACGCCGCCGCCGTGGGAGCTGCAATGGCCGCTATCATGAGCCGCTTCGGCCGGCTCGATGCGGTCGTCAACAATGCCGGCGTGGCCATGTTTGCGCCGGTGCTGGAGACCAGCGATGCCGACTGGAACAGGATCATGGCGGTCAACCTCACCGGCCCGTTCCTCTGCACCAAGGCGGCCGCCCCGCTGATGCGCGAGCAAGGCGGCGGCGCTATCGTCAACATCACCTCGATCTCAGCCGTGCGCGCCTCGACGCTGCGCTCGGCCTACGGCACCAGCAAGGCCGGGCTTGCGCACCTCACCAAGCAGCTCGCGGTCGAGCTCGCCTCGCTCAACATCCGCGTCAATGCGGTCGCACCAGGGCCGGTCGACACCGCGATGGCGAAGCAGGTGCACACCAGGGAAATCCGCGCCGACTATCACGACGCCATCCCGCTCAACCGCTACGGCCTGGAGGAGGAGCTCGCGGAAGCGATCTTCTTCCTGTGCTCGGAGCGTGCGAGCTACATCACCGGCCAAATTTTGGCCGTCGATGGGGGCTTCGATGCAGCCGGCATCGGCCTGCCGACGCTGCGCGGCGAGCGGCGGAACGGGTAAATCTTGCAGGGTGAGTTAGCCCTGCAGATGCGCGATGCGCATCTGCTCGGCGTAACCCACCTCTTCTCACGCGGCGACAAAAGTGGTGGGTTACGCCAGCGGACTGCGCTTCGCGCAGCCGCAGTGCTAACCCACCCTACCGGACCGCGGAACCGAGTTGGTGGAGACTTCATGCGACGCATTGCATTCGTCAAAGCCTGGATCTTCGCAACCGCCCTGCTCGCTTCTGTCCCGGCCAGGGCCGAGATCCGCATCATCCAGAGTCCCGGCGGAGAGGTCGGGCCGTTCCTCGATCTGTTCGAGAAGGTGCGCGAGAGCGGCGACCGCGTGGTGATCGACGGTCCCTGCCTGTCGGCCTGCACGCTGGTGCTCAGCATCGTGCCGCGCGAACGCATCTGCGTCACCAAGCGCGCCGTGCTCGGTTTCCATGCCGCGCGTTCGGTCGACCGGCGCGGCCTCTTCTATGCTGAGCCGGAAGCATCCGAAGCCGTGCTTGCGGCATATCCGGGCCCCGTTCGCGACTGGATCAGCCGTCGCGGCGGCCTCACCTCGCGGTTGCTGTTACTGAAGGGGCGCGACCTCGCCGCGATCTATCCGCGCTGCCGATGACAATTCGGTTGCAGGCGGCGGTGTGACCGCGATGAATCCTCCGCTGTCCGACGATTAGGCAATTCCCGGCGATTTCGGCCCTCCCGGAGCGAAATCCGCTCAGGTGCTTCGCAACGCGTGCACAATTTACGCGGTTTCCAGCTTTTTCCCAGCGCCTATGATGATGCAGGCCAGACCGAGGCCTACCCGGCTCGCGATGGCTGCGGGCCGTCATATCTCGGCAGCGGCGGCGGAATATGGTGGTTCCACTTTTTCGAGATCAGTCATTTTCAAATAGCATCCATATGGAGTCCATCGATTTTCGCTATCGCCTGTCGGATCAGGGACGGATCGTCCTCGGCCCGCTGAGCTCCGAAGAAACCCTCGAATTCGAGGAGCTGTCGCGGCGCGACCGCGAGGGCCTGATCGACCTGACGTCGGAACTGCGGCTGCTCGAGTTGTACGTCAAGTACACCGGCTCGGACGCCAAGGTCTCGCTCGCGCCGTCGGAGCCGGCTGCGCACGTGAGTGAGACGCCGCGACGACGAAGGCCATTGCCGCGACGACCGTCACGTCAGCGCGACTTTATTGTTCCCATGATGGTCGCGGTGGGCATGAGCTTCATGCTGATCGCGCTGTTCATCAGCTGATGCATGGCGTCATGCGCCGACAACCATACGCAGTGCACAGGGAGCCGTGGCCGTCTACTGAAAAACGACCTGCACCACCGGCGCGAGCTTCACGCTGGCGCAGATCAGCATTCCCCACAGAGCAAAATTGATTTGTAGCGCCGCCGCCATCGGTCGCTCCCTTCCAAGTCACGCCCCACCCTAATTTGTAGGTATTGTGAACAAAGTTAGCGATTCGGGCGCGAAGTTCACAGCCTAATCTTGCGCCAGTTGTTGTGCGATGCAATTCGCTTCATGTCACAAACCCGCTCGCGCTGTTCTCGCAAAGTGAATCGAGCGCACGAATCTCCTTTCGGCCATGCCGGTGTCGTCGTTTTCCCTTAAGTCCCGGGTAAGCGTCGCGATGCAAAGTTTTCCACGCGGATTTGCGTGGCGTAGCGCACGGCAGGTTCGGCATGGCTCGACATATTCTCGTCTTGCTCAGTTTTTGCGCAGCGCTCGCGGGATGCGCAAGCGCGCCGGCGGCGGAGCGTCGTCCGATCGCGTGGGACGGACTCGGTCAGGATCCCAATCGTTCTGCTGTCACAAAACGCCGCCTTGCGAATCACTCAGCACCTGAGAGCGATCCCAATGTTGAGCGGCAACGGGTGCTGGCCAGGCTGCGTCCCTATTCCGACGCATGGTGGGCCGTGCAAGACGAGATCGAGGCCGAGAACGACAGGCAACTCGGCTCGAAGCTCGTGATCTGCCGCAGCTGCGTGACGCAGCCGCCGGGAGAGGACGTGACCGGATCGATCCGCTGACGAGGCGCGCGCTCCCTCTCTCAAGACAATCGAGAGAGGAAGCGGCAGCCTAGGGAATCAGCCGGGCGTTGCGCTCACATTCCTTCGGCGGGGCAGTTCACCATCCAGGGAATGCCGAACTTGTCGACGCACATGCCAAAGCCCTTGGCCCAGAACGTCTTGCTGAAGGGCATGGTGACGGTGCCGCCGTCGGCAAGCGCGTTGAACTTGCGCTCGCCCTCCGCGGGGTCCGCGACCGTGACCGAGATCGAAAAGCCCTGCGGCTTTTGAACATGCTCGGGCGGCGAGTCTGAGGCCATCAACACGCTACCGTCGGGCAGCGACAGCCGCGCATGCATAATTGTCTTCTCGCGGCCGGGCGCGGCGGGCATGTCCGACGGCGCGTCCGACGCCCGCATCATGGCGTCGATCTTGCCGCCCAAGATCTTGGCGTAGAAGTTGAATGCCGCTTCGCAATTGTCCTGATAGAACAGATAGGGATTGAGCATCGTTTCTCTCCTCTTCGCTTGCTTGTCTTCGCTTCCTTGGCAGTTCCTTGGCAGTCCCTTGGGGCGGTGGCTGGTGCTACTTCTCGGTGAGCTTCTTCAGGCTGGCAAGGCCGGCCTCGAAGTCCTTGCCGATCATGGTGTCCATGTTGATGAAGACCTGCATCACCTTGGACATGAAGGGCGCCGGACCGTACATCGCCCACGTGACCAGTGTGGCATCGCCTTGCGGCATAAAGGTGAACTCGGCGGTGTTGTGGCCCTCGAAAGGCCGTTCGAAATCGAGCTTGATGCGGAGTTTCGACGGCGTGCTCGCCTCGAGGATCTCCATATGGCCGGCGCCGACATTGTTGTTGCCGTCCCAGGCATAGGTCGCGCCCTTTCCTGCCGCGGTTCCTCCGAAGGCGCGCTTCATGGCGGGGTCGCGCCCCTCATAGGGCGACCAGCTGGTCCAGAAGTGGAAATTGGAGACCAGCGGATAGATCGCCTCGGCCGGCGCCTTCAGCGCGAGCGAGCGCTCGACACGAAACGTGTCGGGTTTGGTGAGGGCGAAAACGAGGATACCCGCGATCCCAACCGCGAGCAGGACAGCGACGATAGCAATGGCTTTGCGCATGAAGGACTCCCTGGATACGGGATTAAGACGAAGGGAGACGGCGGGGACCGACAATCGGCGGGACGAAATTTTGGGCCGTCACTTTGACCGTCGCTTGGCCATCACTTGGCCTTCGCGCCCTGCCTGGCGCCGCCATTGGCTCCCTTCGGCTGGCTGTCCCGGATCAGGCGATCAATGTGCATGCGGATGTGGGCGGCCTCGGCCGAGGTGTTGGCCAGCGCGATGGCGCGGTCGAAGGCGATGCGGGCTTCGTCGTTGCGCCCGAGCTGCATCAGGAAAGCGCCGCGCACGCCGTAAAAATGAAAGTAGTTGGCAAGTTTTGGCGCCAGCGGCTCGATCAGGTCGAGCGCGGCCTGCGGCCCGCGCACCTTGGAGACCGCGACCGCGCGGTTGAGCGTCACCACCGGCGAGGGCTGCACCACTTCGAGCGCACCGTAGAGCAAGTCGATCTGGGTCCAGTCGGTCTCCTCCGGCGTCGACGCACGCGCATGCAGCGCGGCGATCGCGGCCTGGATCTGGTAGGGCCCGCTGTGGCGATGGCGCATCGCCTTGTCGATCAGCGCGAGGCCCTCCGCGATCATGGTGCGGTTCCACAGCGAGCGATCCTGGTCGTCCAGGAGAATGAGCGAGCCGTCCTTGGCGAAGCGCGCGGCGCTGCGCGCGTGCTGCAACAGGATCAGGGCAGTCAGGCCCATGATCTCGGGCTCGCCCTGGAACAAGCGCAGCAACAACCGCGCCAGCCGGATCGCTTCCTCGCACAACGGCTTGCGGATCTCGGCAGTGTCGCCGCTTGCCGAATAGCCCTCGTTGAAGATCAGATAGATCATCGCGGCGACACCGGCGAGGCGTTCGGAACGCTCGATCGCGCCGGGCGTTTCGAACGGCGTTCCGGCTTCCGCGACCTTCGCCTTGGCGCGGGTGATGCGCTGCTCCATCGCCGCATCCGAGACCAGGAAGGCGCGCGCGATCTGCTTCACGGTCAGGCCGGAGACGATGCGCAGCGCGAGCGCGATCTGCTGCGTCGCCGGCAATTGCGGATGGCAGCAGATGAACATCAGCCGCAAGATATCGTCGCGGTAGTGCGAGCCGTCGAGCCGTTCGGCGAGCGCCCCTTCGGCGTCGTCGAGATCCGAGATCGCCTGGTCGTCCTCGGGCAGCGGCTGCTGCTTGCGGGTACGGCGCACCTCGTCGATCGCGACGTTGCGGCCGACCATGATCAGCCAGGCTGCGGGATCGCGCGGCGGCCCGTTCTGCGGCCAGGTTTTCAGCGCGCGCAGGCATGCGTTCTGAAACGCCTCCTCGGCCGTATCGAGATCGCGAAAATAGCGCAGCAGCGCACCCACCGCCTGCGGACGCGCCGAGGTCAGCGCGGTCTCGATCCAGCCGGTATCGGCCTCGCTCACGCCGAAATTCCTCCGGGCCGGAATACGCCGACGGGCCGCACCTCGTAGGCGCCGCCGGGATTGGCCGCGCCGAGGTCGCGCGCGACGTCGAGCGCCTCGTCGAGGTTCTTGCAGTCGACGATGTAGAAGCCGAGCAATTGCTCCTTGGTCTCTGCATAGGGGCCGTCGAGCACCAGCGGCGGGTCTTCCTTGCGCAAGGTCGCCGCCGCCGTGGTCGGCAGCAGCCGGGCGACGGGCCCGAGCCGGCCCTGCTGCGTGAGCTTATCCTGCACCACGGCGAGCTTCTTCATCACGGCCTCGTCCTGGTCCTTGCTCCAGGAGCCGACGAAGTCCTCGTCGTGATAGCAAAGGATCGCATAAAGCATGGGCAGCACCTTCCCTGAACGCTTGTTTTAAAGACGATCCACTATGCCCCGCCCCGACAGGGCTGCGGAAAAAATTTGCGAGAAAAATCCGGCAGATCGTGCCAAGGAGAGCCTTCAAAAGCGGAACCTTATGAGGCACTTCGAATGACCCTGGGCATACTGGCCGTCCTGATCAACAGCACGCAGCAGAACTGGCTGCCGGAGCGCTGGAAGGCCCGATTCGACGCGGTCTGCGGCGGCCGCCGCGTGGTGCTGCTGCCGGATGCCGGGCTCGATCCGGCCGAGATACACTATGCCGCAGTGTGGAAGCCGGTACCGGGCGACCTCGGCTCTTTCCCCAATCTGCGGGCGATCTTCAATCTCGGCGCCGGTGTCGATGCGCTGATGGCGGACAAGAGCCTGCCCAACGTGCCGCTTGTGCGTGTCGCCGTGCCCGACCTCACCAACCGCATGACCGAATATGTCGTGCTGCACGTGCTGATGCACCACCGCCAGGAGCTCTACCTGCGGGACTCGCAGCGCGCGAAACGCTGGGAGCCGAAATATCAGTGGCCGGCGAGCGCGGTCACGGTCGGCGTCATGGGCCTCGGCACGCTCGGCGCAGACGCGGCCGATGTGCTGCGGCAGCTCGGCTTTCGCGTCGCCGGCTGGAGCCGCAGCCCGCGCTCGATCGAGGGCGTCGAGTGCTTCCACGGCACGGCCGGAATGGATGCGTTCCTGCGCAAGACCGACATCCTGGTGTCGCTATTGCCGCTGACGCCTGACACAAACGGCATCCTCAACCGTGACGTCTTCACAAAGCTCAACCGTGCGAGCCCGCTCGGCGCGCCGGTGCTCATCAATGCCGGCCGCGGCGGCTTGCAGAACGAAGCCGACATCCTGGCCTGCCTCGACGACGGCACGCTGGGTGCGGCCTCGCTCGATGTCTTCGTCCAGGAGCCGCAGCCGAACGACAGCCGGTTCTGGACCCATCCCAAGGTCATGCTGACCCCGCACAACGCCGCCGACACCGACGCGGATGCGATCTCGGCCTATGTCGCCGAGCAGATCGCGCGGTTCGAGGCGGGTGGCGCGCTGGAGAATGTCGTGGATCTGGGGCGGGGGTATTAGGGCTCCTCAGCGTCCCTACCGCACAACTACCCCGTTCTCCACCTCGTTCACGCTCTCTTAGCGAGAAGTTGATAGGCATTGTTAATCAACGCTCAACGAACGAGTCGGACATGCGCGCGAGCCTCGGCCTCAGGATGCGGATTACGGTTGCGCTGGCGCTGACGGCGGCGGCGACCGCGCTGATTGCCGTACTCGGGGCCATGTGGATCATCGCGGGCATCATCGACCGCGCCGACCAGCGCGAGCTGCGCAGCCATTATGATGCGCTGCTGTCGCGGATCGCGGAAGAGTCCCATCGCGCCGCCGCCATGAGCGCCGTCGTGGCCGCGATGCCGGCGACGCAGGAGGCGATGGCCAAGCAGGATCGCGAGGCGCTGGTGCGCTTGTTCGGGCCGGTGTTTGCCGCCACCAAGTCGGAATACGGCGTCGAGCAGTTCCAGTTCCATACGCCGCCTGCGACCTCCTTCCTGCGCGTGCACCAGCCGGCGAAGTTCGGCGACGACCTCTCGAGCTTCCGCAAGACCGTCGTCGACGCCAATCAGGACCACAAGGTCGTGATCGGCCTCGAAGGCGGCGTCGCCGGGCTCGGCATCCGCGGGGTGGTGCCGATTGCACAAGCCGGCAAACATCTCGGTTCGGTGGAATTCGGCCTGAGCTTCGGGCAGTCCTTCCTCGACGATTTCAAGCTCAACCGCCATGTCGACATCACCTTCCATCTCGCCGACGGCGCGGGCTTCAAGCTGTTCGGCGGCACGCTGAGGGGCAAGGGCTTCTTCGACGCGGCAGATTATGGCCGCGCCGCCGGCGGCGGGTTCACCGTGAAGCAGGGTAAGCTCGACGCGACGCCGATCGCCGCGCTGCTCGGGCCGATCAAGGACTTCTCCGGAAAACCGCTCGGCGCCGTCGAGCTGGTGATGGACAACGCCGATTACGTGGCCTCCGCCGACCGTGCGTGGATGCTCGCAATCGCCATCGCCGCGCTCGGGCTCGTGCTGGCTGCGATCGTCGGCTATCTCATTGCCCGCGGCATCTCGCGGCCGATCCTCTCCATCACCAGCGTGATGCGCGAGCTCGCCGACGGCCGGCTCGACGTCGCGGTCCCCGAAAGCAAGGCGAACGACGAGGTCGGCGCGATGGTGAAGGCGGTCGCGGTATTCCGTGACAACGCCGTCAATTTCAGCAAGCTCCAGGCCGATCAGCTCGAGGCCAAGGCGCAGTCCGAGGCCGAGAAGCGGCGCGCCTTTGCAGCGCTCGCCAACAATTTCGAGGCCAGCATCCGCGACGTCGTCACCACGGTGTCCTCGGCCGCGGTCGAGATGGAGCACACCGCGCGCTCGATGTCCGATATCGTCGAGCAGTCGCGCAATCGGACCCGTGCGGTGTCGTCGGCCTCGGCGCTCGCCTCGGAGAACGTGCAGACGGTGGCGGCCGCAGCGGAGGAATTGTCCTCGTCGATGACCGAGATCAGCCGCCGCCTTGCCCATGCGACCGAAGTGGTGGGCAAGGCCGCCAGCGACGGGCGGCAGTCCAACGAACGGGTGCAGAGCCTGGCAGAGGCCGCGCAAAAAATCGGTGACGTCGTCTCCTTCATCAATGGCATCGCCGGGCAGACCAATCTGCTGGCGCTGAATGCGACGATCGAGGCGGCGCGCGCGGGCGAAGCCGGTCGCGGCTTTGCGGTGGTCGCCTCCGAGGTCAAGGCGCTCGCGACCCAGACCGCGAAGGCGACGGAAGAGATCGGCGCGCAGGTGACGGCCGTTCAGGGCGAAACCACCGGCGCCGTCGAGGGCATCCAGTCGATCTGCGCGACGATCCAGCAAGTCGACGAAATCTCCGCCGCGATCGCGGCAGCCGTCGGCCAGCAAGGTACGGCGACGCAGGAGATCGCGCAGAACGTCCAGCAGGCCGCTGCGCGCACCGGCGAGGTCTCGCAGAACATCGCCGGCGTCACCGACGGCATCGCCGCCACGGGCACGGCCGCGGAAGAGGTACTGGTCTCGGCGATCGAGCTGTCAAAGCAGTCGCAGCGCCTGCGCGACGAGGTGGATCGTTTCCTCGCACAGATCCGGGCAGCGTAACGGGGCTAAGGCTTAAGCTTGGCTCCCACCATCACATCAATTGCGCCATTCACAATGGCCTCCAGCTCCTTGCGCGAGACGCGCGCGCGGGAGCGGATAGCAATCGAGTGCACAGTTGCGGATGCAAGCTGCGCCAGCACGACCGGATCGGCACTCTCCGGCAGCTCGCCCTTCTCCCTGGCGCGGCGAAAGCAATTCGCAAAAGCCTTGTCGAGATCGGTCAGCCCCTCCAGCACCATGGCGCGAATCTCGGGATCGCCGACCGCTTCGGAGGCCGCCGTCACCACGGTAAAGCAGCCGCGAGGACCGGTTTCGCCGGAGAGATAGATGTTCAGCGCGCATGCGAAGATGCCCTCCAGGCGCTGACGCACCGGCATCTCCTCGCGAAAGATCTCGGCCATCGAGGCGCGCGCGTCGTCGCGGTAGCGCTGGTAGCTCTTGATGTAGAGCTCGCGCTTGTCGCCGAAGGCGCCGTAAAGGCTCGGCCGGTTCATGCCGGTGGCCTCGCTGAGATCGTCGAGCGACGTCGCGGCAAAACCCTGCCTGCGAAACAGGTCGAGCGCCTTGCCGAGCGCGACATCGGGCTCGTAGGCGCGCGGCCGGCCGCGGCGCTTGGGTTCGCCGCGGCGCTCGGGCGCAGTGGCAGCAGCTGGCGGCTTCGATTTTTGTACCATGTCGCAAATTAATCCTTGACCGCACCCATAATATGCAAGATGGTACAAAAATCAATCTGGCCAGGTTGAGCGACACTCACAAAGAGAATTGCCCAAGGAGGCCCACGATGGATCTTTATTTCTCCCCGCTCGCCTGCTCCATGGCGACGCGCGTCGCGCTCTATGAAGCCGGCGCCGAGGCGAATTATCTCGAAGTCGATCCGCCGACCAAGAAGGTGCTCAACGACGGCTCCGACTTTCGCACCGTCAATCCGATCGGCCTGGTGCCGACGCTGCGCACCGACGAGGGCGTGGTGCTGACCGAGAACGCCGCGATCCTGCAATATGTCGCTGACCGATTTCCGCAGTCCGGCCTTGGCGCGGCGGCGGGCATCGATCGGACGCGCTTACATCAATGGCTCTGCTTCATCGGCACCGAGCTGCACAAGGGCCTGTTCATCCCCGTGCTCGACCGCAAGGCGCCGCAGGAGGTCAAGGCCTATGTGCTGGAGAAAAACCTGTCGCGGCTCGACTATCTCGATAACTACCTGAAGGGCCGCGACTACCTGCTCGACCATTTCAGCGTTGCCGACGCCTATCTCGTCACGGTCGTCAACTGGACCATGGCGACGCCGCCGATCGAGCTCGCCAAATGGCCGAACGTGAGGGCCTATTACGAGCGGCTACGGACGCGGCCCTCGATCGCGAAAGCGATCGCGGAGGAGTTCGAGCTGTACCAGGTCGAGCAGGCGCGGAAGAAGGCGGCGGCGTAAGCCAAAGCTCACATACCAGCGACGTCGTTCCCTGTCGGCCCGGGACGGCGTCGTTCTTTTGAGCCGTTCAGCTCCTCGGCGCTTGCAGCACGATCCCATAGCGACCGTATATCCGATCGATCGTGCCTTCGTTCCGCAGCCGTTCCAGCGCTCCGTCGATGGCTTCGCGCAACGCATCATCCGGACGGACCATGCCGACGGCGACATTCCAGTTGAGATCAGCCACGCTCTCGTCGCGATCCAGGATGCGGAGTGCCTTGTCCGGATGCGTCAGATTGAAATAGCTCGCCGCCGTGGGCGTGACCGCGGCAGCGTCGATCTCATGGTTCGACACGGCGTCGAGGCTGTCGCTCTCGAAGCCGAAGGTCGATGTGGGCACGTGCCGCTGACCGATGATCATGGCTGCGACGGATCCGACCTGCACCCCCACCTTGGTATGCTGGTTGAGGCCCTGGAACGAGGCGAGCGTGCTAGATGACGGCACGGCGAGTGCGACGCCCGTCCGATAATAGGGCTTGGAGATCCTCAAGCGGGTTTCGCCTTGCGCTTCACGGTCGGCGATAACGTCCAGAACAATGTCGCAGCCGGCGCTACGCATTTGGTACTGCGTGATGATCCAGTCGAGCCGCAGCGAGACACCGAGTTCGCGTGCCAGCGCCTGGCCCAACTCGACCTGAAAGCCGGGCGGATCGCCGGCCTTGCGCGCAAAGGGAAGCGAGTTGGGATGCGCGCATAGCCCGATCTCGCCACTCGAGCGGATCGCGTCCAGGGTTCGCGCCTGCGCCGGTCCCGATAGAACGATGGCGGCACACACGATGACCGGGACAATTGCCTTCATTACGCGTCCTCATTTGGATGGATAGGGTTCTCGGCGGCTCAGCCCTCGCGCGGCCTGAGTTGCCGGATGTATGTGATGATCTGGTCGATCTGCGCGTCGCTGAAGGTCTCGCCGAATGCGGGCATCGCACCTGGCTTACCGCTCTTGATGCGGCTGCGAAGATAATCATCGTCGTGGGTCGTATTCATGAGCTGCGGCCCCTTGCCGGCCGCGCGCCCCCCATCGGAATGACACCAGCCACAGGTCGTTGCAAACAACTGCCCGACGTCGAACGTCTCCTCGTTCGGCGCAGGAGTGGCGGACTGCGCATGGACCGGCACGGCACATGCCACCGAGACGGCCAGTGCCGCCGGCAGCAACGTCATTTTCCCCAAATTCGATTTCACGGGGTCCCGCTCCGTTTTTCGCAAAGCCTCATCAGGCACTGAAATGCGTGGGGAGCGGGAGTGTCCCCGCTCCCCGACAGGTCTTCCGAGCGACCTATTTCAAGCTGTAGACGATCAGCGCGCCATCGTCGCGCGGCATGCTCTTGTAGACGCCGCCGAAGGTCGGCGCGTAATCGTCCGATGCCATGCCGCCAAAGCCGGCGGTCACCGCGATATACTGCTTGCCGCCGGCGGAGTAGCTGATGATTCCGCCCTGATGGCCGGTGCCGTCAGAGTGATTCCACAGCTCGGTCCCGGATTCGGCATCGTAGGCATGAACTGTGCCCCGCGAATCCGGCACGAACACGAGATTGCCTCCGGTCGACAAGACGCTTCCGAGCGGTGGCTCAGGGAAGCGGACTTCCCACTTCTTGGCGCCGGTGATGGGGTCGCGCGCGTCGAGATGGCCATAGATTTCACCGCCAGGCGGTGGCGCGATCTTGAAGTCGGCGCCGATGTTGAGCTGAGCCTGAGGAGCAACGATCGGAGTCGTCTTCAGAACCTCGAGCGTCATGCACCATTCCTGGCCGAGCTTGTAATAGAGCCCCGTCTTCGGGTTGTACGACCCGGCGTTAAAGCTCACCCCACCGGAAATGTGCGGGCACAACGGCTCGGAAACCTTGCCGGCGGAGAAGTCGCGACGACCGATCAGCTCACCCGTCTTGGGATCAATGTCCTTCACAAAATTGCTGTTCTGGGTGATCCGCCAGACGTTCTTCAAACCGAGATTGCGGTCATAGACGAAGATGTAGCCGCTCTTGTTCGGATGAACCACGTACTTCTGGCCGTCGCGCTCGAGCATCACGAACTCGCCGACCGCGCTGTCGAAGTCCCAGGCGTCGTGCGGCAGTTCCTGATGGTAGAATTTCAGCTTGCCGGTATCGATATCGAGACCGATCACCGAACTCGTATAGAGATTGTCGCCGGGACGCGCACCTTGCGTCTTGTAATCAGCGCCTGACCAATCGTAGAGCGGCGCCGGGTTTGCGGTGCCCCACAGGATGGTGCTGGTCTCGGAATCGTAGGTGCCCGGCATCCAGCCGCCACCACCGCCGGTCCGCCAGGAATCGCTGCCCCAGGTCTTCATGGCCTCGTCGGTGCCTGCGACCGTCAGGAACTCCCACTTCTTCTTGCCGGTGGCGGCATCCACAGCGAAGATCGGGCCACGGCCCGGCCATTCACCACCTTGCGCGCCGATAATCACGCTCCCCTTCGCGTAAAGCGGCGCGCCGGTGAAGCCGACCGTGAGCTTCTGCGAGTCGATCAGCTTGGTGTCCCAGAGGACCTTTCCCGTCTTCGCATCCAGCCCGATGAGACGACCATCCATCGTACCGACGAAGACCTTGCCTTCACCGAGAGCTACGCCGCGGTTGTAAGGAGAGTGGGTCTGTCGGCTGATCAGCGCCTCATCCAGCTCCGGAAAGAACGACCAGATCACCTCGCCCGTCGTGCCGTTCAGCGCAAAGACACGGCTGTAAGAACCCGAGTAATAGAGCACGCCGTCGGCCACGAGCGGCATTGACTGCAGGCCACGCGTCGATCGTCCGGGAATGTGTATCCAGGCTACGCCCAGATTGCCGACATTGTTCGCATTGATCTGCGCGAGCGGGCTGTAGTGATAGGATTTGTATGAACCGTGATAGGTGAGCCAATCGTTCTGACCGCCGGCCTCGATCCGGGCCGTATCCACGGTTTGAGCGAACGCCGCCGACGCCGCAAGCGTCGCGCCGACAAGAACAGGTAAACCCGAGTTAAGCCACTGCTTCCTCATATGCACTTCCTCCCGCTTTCGTGTTTATGGATTGCGTGATGAGCGCCGCTGCGAGGGGCGTCTGCAGTTCAGTACGCGTCGATTGCTCTCCATCGGACATGATCTGCCAACGAATATCCCCGCCTTTCGGCGCATATCGCCAAAGGAGTTCGTTCAACGGAGTGATTGCTATTGCGCTTCTGCTCGCAGGCATAACGTACGCCGGAACGCAGGGAGTGCAAAGACGGAACGCATGCGCGGCGCGAATTCGACGCGCGAGGGCCCATTTGAAACGGCAGCGGCACTGACCGTTTCATCTCAATCCGCCAATCCCGGACTGACGCGGGTTAGCCGTAAAGCACTTTCGGCACCATCATGGCGATGCTCGGCCAGGTCGTCGGCAGCAGCACGAAGTCGATCATCATGCTGAGATAGAGCGGCGCGACACAGGCGATGGAGTCGAGTCACCTCACCCCGCACGCCCATAGATCGCAGCGGCATTGTCTGAAGACACCAATCCGCTTTCGAGGTCGTCGCGCACGCTTTCCGGCATACGCTCCCGGGGATCGCCGATCCCGGCGCCACCCGGCGTCATCACCACCAGGCGATCATCGCGCGGCACGGTCTGAAAGCCCTTGCCACGCATCTTCTGGCCGGACTTCAGGCCGACATAACCAGCCTCGCCGTTCTGGCCGCCATCGCGTCCGCGTGGCGGATGGTCGATGCGATCGAAGGCAGCGAGGATGTCGAAGGGCGCATCGATGCCGGTGCCGACCTCGATGATCTGGCCGAGGCCGCCGCGGGTGCGTCCTGCCCCGCCCGAATCCGGACGCAGCTCCTTGCGCCAGAAGATCAGCGGCGTCTGCGTCTCCGCGATCTCGACCGGCGTGCCGCGCACGCCGCTGGGATAGGCGGTGGCCGACAGCCCGTCCTTACCGAAGCGCGCGCCGGTGCCGCCGTTGCTGGTGACAGCCATCGAGAACCCGTAATTGCCGCCAGCCCCCGAGCGGGTCTGTCCGCGCACGTTGAGATTCCACAGGCACGAGGTACCTTCCGCCGGCACGCGCTCGGGAATGATCTGGCGTAGGCAGCCGAACACCACGTCGGGCAGCATCTGGCCGACGATGTGACGCGACGCCACGGGCGCCGGCTTCGGCGCATTGAGGATCGCGCCGGCAGGCGCCGACACCGTCAGCGGCGAGAGCGAGCCGGCATTGTTCGGGATCTGCGAGGCGACGACGCAACCGAGGCCGAACACGGTATAGGCCGTGGTGTAGGAGAGCGGCACGTTGATGCCGAACTTCGAGGCGGCCGAGGTGCCGTCGAAATCGACGTGAATGCCAGTATCCGAGATCGTCAGCGTCGCCGCCAGCGTGACCGGCGCGTCATAGCCGTCGACCACCATGCTGTTGCGCCACGTCCCCTTCGGCAGCTTCGCGATCTCTGCCAGCACCGCCTCGCGCGAGCGGTCGCAGATGTAGTCGCCGAGCTCGTCGAGCGTCTCGATCTCGAATTCGGTCATCATCTCGACCAGGCGCTCGCAGCCGACATCGTTGCAGCCGGCGAGCGAATAGGTGTCGCCCTCGGTATCGATCGGCAACCGCGTGTTGGTGCGGATCATCGCCATCAGCGTCTCGTTGACGACGCCCTGGTCGATCAGCTTCAACATGGGGATGTAGAGCCCCTCCATGAACACGTCGGTGGCATCAGGCCCGAAGCCGATGCCGCCGATGTCCATGAGATGGCTGGTGCAGGAGAACAGCGCGACGATTTTGCCGTCCTTGAAGCAGGGCGTGGTGACGACGAAGTCGTTGAGATGGCCGGTGCCCATCCAGGGATCGTTGGTGATGTAGGCGTCGCCTTCCTTCATCGTCTCCAGCGGGAAATGATTGATGAAGTGCTTGACCGATTCCGCCATCGAGTTGACGTGACCGGGCGTGCCCGTCACCGCCTGCGCCAGCATTCGCCCCCTGAGGTCGAACACGCCGGCGGAGAGATCGCCGCATTCGCGCACGATGGGGCTGAAGGCGGTGCGCAGCAGCACCTGCGCCTGCTCCTCAACCACGGCGATCAGCCGGTGCCACATGATCTGAAGGTCGATCAGGCTCGCGCCACTTGCCTTGCTCATGATCAGGCCGCCTTTCGTTCCATGACGATGCTGCCGGCACCGTCGATATGGGCGTCAAAACTGTTCGAGACGAAGGTGGAGGTCTCGTCCTCGGCGATCACGGCGGGGCCCGCAATCGTCGCGCCGGGCGCCATGTCCTCGCGGCGATAGAGCGGGATCTCGATCACCTCGCCTGCGCGGCCGTCGAAGAATTTGCGGCTGCCGGAGGCTTTACTTGCGGGCTTGCGTGTCACGGCCGCAACCGTGGGCGGATTGCGCGCTTCGGTGGTCGCGAGCACCGACCAGCTCAGCACCTCGATCGCCGCGCCCGGGATCGGACGCTCGAACATCGCCGAATAGTCCGCCTCGAATTTTTGGCGCAGGCCGGCGAGATCGGCTGATGTCAGCGGCCGGTTCGGCAGCTCGACGGTGATCTCGTGGCCCTGGCCGACATAGCGCATGAAGGCCGCGCGACGTTCGCGCACCAGTTGGCCGGCAGCGCCGGGCTCGACCAGCGCACGTGCTTCGGTCACCATCTCCTGAAGCAGGTCGGAGACCGCGCCCGTGTCGAAGTCATCGAGCCGGACGTGGCGGCTACGCACGAGTTCATAGGCGATGGGAGCCGCAAGGAATCCGACCGCCGAACCGACGCCGGCATTCGAGGGCACGATCACCCGGGAGACACCGATCTTCTCGGCGACGCGCGCGGCATGGAGCGGCGCGGCACCGCCAAAGGCGATCAGCGTGTGCTGGCCAACGATCTCGCCGCGTTCGACCGCGTGCACGCGCGCAGCGCTCGCCATGTTCTCGCAGACGACCTCGTGCACGGCATAGGCCGCAGTTTCCGCCGACAAGCCAAGCGGCTCGCCGACGCTGCGTAGCAGCGCTTGCTTCGAAAGCTCTGAATCTAGCTTGATCGTGCCGCCCGCAAAAGCATCGGGATCGATCATGCCGAGCGCAACGTCGGCATCAGTCACGGCCGGACGCTGGCCGCCGCGGCCGTAGCAGGCCGGTCCCGGTTCAGAAGACGCACTCTCGGGGCCGACGGTGACACGCTTCATGGCGTCAACATGGGCGATCGAGCCGCCACCGGCGCCGATCTCGACCATCTCGATCACGGGGATGCGCACCGGCAGGCCTGAGCCTTTCAGGAAGCGCGCGGCGCGATCGACCTCGAACACGCGCGAGGTCTCGGGTTGATATTTTTCGATCAGGCAGATCTTTGCGGTGGTGCCGCCCATGTCGAAGGACAGCACCTTGCTCTCGCCAAGACGCGCCGCGATCTGCGCCGCAAAAATCGCGCCGCCGGCAGGGCCGGATTCGACAAGACGCACCGGAAAGCGCCGCGCCGTCTCGATCGAGGTGACACCGCCGCCGGAGGTCACGAGATAGATGGCACCGCGATACTGCTCGACCTGCAAGGCATCGGACATGCGGGCGAGATAGCCGTCGATCAGCGGCTGCACATAGGCGTTGGCAACCGCAGTCGAGGTGCGCTCATATTCGCGGATTTCGGGGCACACGGCGGAGGACACCGTCACGGAGATGCCGGGCATCTCCTCACTGATGATCGCAGCCGTGCGGCGCTCGTGCTCGGGATTGGCATAGGAATGCAGGAATGCGATCGCGACGCTTTCGACATTCAGCTCACGCAATTTCGGCGCGAGCGCGCGCACGGCTGCTTCATCCAGCGGGAGGCGGACCGCGCCGTGCGCGTCGATGCGCTCTGGCACGGTGAAGCGCAGGCTGCGCGGCGCCAGCGGCTTCGGCTTGTCGATGCCGAGGTCATACTGGTCGTAACGGCTCTCGGTGCCGATATCGAGCACGTCGCGAAAACCGTCGGTCGCGATCAGCGCGGTCTTGGCGCCGCGCCGCTCGATGATGGCGTTGGTCGCGAGCGTCGTGCCGTGGATGAACACGTCGATGTCGCTGATATGCGCGCGCGCATCGGTAAGGATGAGCCGCATGCCATCCAGCACCGCCTGCTCCGGCCGCTGCGGCGTTGTCAGCAACTTGCGCGTTTTGCGCACCTCACCCACGTCCAGCACGATGTCGGTGAACGTGCCACCGATATCAACGGCAAGCCGCATTTCGGCTCCCTCAAACATTCCAAAATTCTCCGTGCTGATCGTCAAGATCGGGGTGAAAACGCAGCAAATTTCATGCCATCGAGCGTGCCGGCGACGCTGCGCCCGGTTATTCTGCTTGGCACCCATGCAATAGGCAAGACGTGTTCGCTTCGCGCGAGTTCAGAGCAGGAATGCAAGCGCCGCCTCGCAGCGCTCCTCGACCTTGAGCGTCAGCAGATCGTCGGCGCGGGTGCGTCCAAGATTGACCGCGGCGATCGGAATCTGACGATCTGCGGCAGCCTTCACGAAGCGGAAGCCGGAATAGACCATCAGCGATGAGCCGACGATCAGCATGGCGTCGGCCTGCGACAGATGATCCTGCGCGGTCGCGACCACGTCGCGCGGGACGTTCTCGCCGAAAAACACCACGTCGGGCTTGAGGATGCCGCCGCAGGCTTCGCAAGGAGGCACCTTGAACGACGAGAAATCCGCATGCTCAAGGTCGGCGTCGCCGTCAGGCGCGTCCGCCGCATCGAGCGTCAGCCATCCCGCATTGGCGCGGCCAAGCGCATCCTGGAATTCGTTGCGCGGCGTCTTAGCCCCGCAGCCCATGCAGCGGACGAGATCGAGCCGGCCATGCAAATCGATCACCTGCCGGTGGCCGGCGGATTGATGCAGCCGGTCGACATTCTGGGTCAGCAGCATCTCGCAACGCCCGCCCGCCTCAAGCCGCGCGAGCGCATGATGCGCATCGTTCGGCCGCGCCTGGCCGAACCGCCGCCAGCCGATCAGGCTGCGCGCCCAATAGCGCTGGCGCGTCTGCTCTTCCGACATGAAAGCCTGGAAGTTGACCGGCTGGGTCCGCTTCCAGTTGCCGTGGCTGTCTCGGTAATCGGGAATCCCCGAATTTGTGCTGCAGCCGGCGCCGGTCAGCACGAACAGATTTTCGTGGCGGCCGACGAAATCTTCGAGCGGACGGTTTGCCAGCGGAGGTTTTGCCATGGCGCAGATGTAGTCTGCGCAGGCCGGTTTTGCCAGATCAGCACCGTTCCGACGGCTCGAATCCCGCGATCAGCTTCACGAGCTCGCTCTGCCGCGCCGTGCCGGTCTTGCGGAAGACATTGTGGAGATGCGTCTTGACGGTGGCCTGCGTCAGCCCGAGGGCCTCGGCGAGGGCCTTCACCCCGCTCACCTTCATGACGCCATCGAGCACACGGATCTCGCTGGCCGTGAGATTGTAGAGCTTTGCCAGCGCTTCCAGCGGCGGCGGGGCTTGCAGGCGAGGTCTTGCGGACGAAGACGGCGGCCACCGCCGAATGCAGCGCCCCGGTGCGCCGGCGGTCGCCCGAGGTCAATGGCAGCACATCGACAAACCAGCGGCCCTGCGCGCTGACGATCGGAATCGAGCCGCCGTTGTCAGAGGTGGCATTGCCGTTCTCGGCGGCGAAAAGCGCCTCGCGCAGCGCACGCTGGGCGTCGGGCGCCGTCGCGGCCAAGGCTCCCTTCCGCTCGATGACCAGCCCGCCCTGATCGAGGATGAGCCGAGCCGGCTCATTGGTGAAGACAAGGCGTCCATTGGGACCGACCAGGAAGACCGCGGCCGCCACACTGTCGAGCGTCTGGGTCAGCACCGCCTGAGCCGACTTGCTCTGATCGAACAACCGCCCAATCGACACGGCTCGCTGGAAATGCGGCACGATCAGCGCAAAGCGGCGCCGATTGTCTGGATCGGCGAGGCCGTCCTTTTCATGCAGCCGGACGCTGACGATCGATGAATTGGTGGCCCCCTTCTCCAGATTCGACCCGAGCGCATCGATCATGTCCTGTGGCTTCATCCACTCTTCATAGAAGCGCGTCTCCGCCATTTCCTCGAACGGGACGAAATCGGTGGATGCATAGACGAGACCAGCCTCGCAGAAAGTGGCGGCTGGAAAGCACGG
The DNA here is from genome assembly GCF_040546885.1 of Bradyrhizobium sp. S3.2.6. NCBI lineage: Bacteria > Pseudomonadati > Pseudomonadota > Alphaproteobacteria > Hyphomicrobiales > Nitrobacteraceae > Bradyrhizobium > Bradyrhizobium sp. S3.2.6. Next base: position 196,396 of record NZ_JBEPOS010000003.1, read on the forward strand.
ATTTAAGGGAAGATATTTCTCGAGATAGAGCCTTGTGTAGTGCGGCTCTTCATTGAAGAGGTGCAGCACCGCGGTTTGCTCGGTGGCTGCGTCGTGCCAGAACAAGGCGCCGGAGGAGCCGCCGACGAACAGGCAGGCCTGCTCCAGGGCACGGGGCCAAAGTGCAGGGTCGAGCGCGGCATCGTAAATCAGGCCGATCAGCTCTGACAGCAGAGCAGCTTCAGACGTCACAACCAGCTCTTCATCATTCCGAACAATTCGCAGGGCATTCGCGCCTTCAGTCGCACTGTACCACAAGGTGCATGACCGCTGCAAAACTCCGCATGCACGAATATTGAGAAGCGCGTTGCGCGATGAAGCGGCATGGCGCCGCCAGTTGGACTCAAGAGGCGGACCGCCCTGCTCCATCGTTGAGCAAAGCCGCGTCAGTTCCGTTCACCATCACTGCGTCGCGGACGGGGCCGGCTGTTTTGCAGGCACGCTCGGTTTCGGCGGCGTGGATTGCTTCTGCGAGACGACGGCCTTGCCCGGCGGAGCCTCAGGCGCCGGCGGCGCCACGGGGGCGGATTGGCCGACCGACAAGGAAACACCGAACACGCGCCATTGCCCTTCGACCGGCGCAAACAACAGCTCGAAGTTCACCTGCGACGGCACCGACGGAAAAAATCCTGCCATGTGCAGGAGACCGTTCGGCTCGATCTGCGGCAGCAGCGACAATTGCGGATCGATGACAGCGACGCCGGAGAGATCGAGCTTGTCGCCGCGCTGCTTGGCAAATATCTCCGCAAGCTTTGCGGCGGTGTTCGTCTGGAATCCGGGCGCGCTGAGATCGCGCAGCACGGTGTAGTTCCCGGTCTTGTTGGCGTGGCCGTCGCCGGGCCGCAGCGGGCGCGCCTGACGTCGGCGGCGGCGCCCGGTCCGGCGGTGGCGCGGCCGGCCTCAATGTTGATCTCGTCCGGGCGGCGGGTTAACGCGCTATAAGATCAGGTTGGATCGTCATGGCGTTTTCAGCTCCTTGTTGGAGCATGAAGTTTTCAGGAAGCCGCTTCACACTTTTTCGGATCACGCTCCGGGCCCCCATCACCAAGCGTATCGCACCACGCCCTTGCCGGCGTAGCTGTTGGTCACCTTCGAAAATTCGCCCTCGAAGGTCGCAGCCACCGACCAGCCGTTGCGCCATTTCAGTTCGGCTGAGGCAGTGGTCAGTGCGCTGTCGGAAGCCTGTGCCGCACCGTTGACGACGAAGCTCGCGCCGGGCAACGCCTGGAAGGTGGCGGCCACCGAACGGCTGGGATCGTAATCATGCGCCCAGCCAAAGCGGCTGCGCAGGGTCAGAATGCCATCGGCGAGCGCGTAGGATTTGTCGGTGCGGATGCCGAGTTCGCTCCTGACATCGGTGACGCTCCTGGCGCCATAGCCCAGTGCGAACGCGCCGCTGCCGGCCCGCACGCTTTCGGCATAGGCCGGCAGGTCGAAGGTAGTGAACTGGCCCGCGGCATACGGTGTGATCCCGATCCCGCCGGCCAACGGCGTCACGAAGCGATAGCCGCTTTCGACCCGACCTGAGTAGGCGTTGGCATCGAACTCGGCGCGCAGATGGCCGAAACCGCCAGCGGTGACGATACGATCGGTGGTGATGTCCTGCCAGCCATAGGCCAAAGCGGCCGTGATATAGGCCGCGCCTTCGGTGTGGCGGACATAGGCACCGGCCTGGAATAAATCCGAGCGGCCGCTGCCCGATCCGTTGACGCTGAAATTGGTGCCGCCACCGGCCAGCGCAAAACCCGCGACGGTGTTGGGTGAGAACAGATAGTCGGCGCCTACAGCAGTGCCGTAAACGCTGCTGGTGGTGTTGTTGGAGCCGAGTGCCAAATTGCCATCGGTGGTTTGCGATCCACCATAGCCCGCGGTCCACACGCTCCAGCGCTGTTCGAAGGAGGGCGCGAGCGGTGCCTTGGTGAACATCGCAAACGCATCGGTGTTCTTTTTGCGCGCGGCATAGGCGCTGGCGGCTTCCTCAGCATAGCCGGTGGCGCCCGCCGAGCCGGTGCCGCCGCCGCGGTTCATGAAGGGATCGGTCATCAGGCCCATGAACTGGTTCATCGCATTGAAGGTGGTCTGCTGCGATCCGGTCGCCACCTCACCGGAGGCTTGGGTCAGGCCCGTCGGTGTCAGCGCGCCAAACGCCATGGGAATGCTGCCGGCGGTGGTGAACGAATTGGTCAACGCGTTGGCGATGTTTTGTTGATTGCGGTTGAGTCCACTGCCGGACGGCGGCACGAAATTCAGCACCAGGTCGAGATAGGCATGCGTCGGATCGTAGCGCAGCGAACCCTGGAAGCCGGACGGCAGATTGCTGTTGACCTGCGAACCGAAGGTGCCGCTGACGCTGCCGGCGCTCAAAATGGTGTAGGTCTTTGATATATTTACAAACGGCCCCGCCGCGAACGCGACGTTGACCGAGGCGCCGCCGAGTGTCGCCGCGCCAGTGACGTTGGCGAACGACGCCGTCGCCGAATTGAGCGCGACCAGATAGATCGCGCCGGACTGGAACGCTAGATTACCCATGACCATCATCGACGAACCGGGCGTGCCGTTGCCCGGTGCGAAGCTGCCGCCGCTTGCGATCACCGTATTGCCGACGGTGCCGGTGCCGTCGAGTGCGCCGCCCGTGTTGACGGTAAGGCTCGTAGCGGATGCCAGATTGCCCTCGACAGACAAGGTGCCTGCGTTGACGTTCACGGGACCGGCGAAGGTGCTGGTGCCGGTCAGCGTCCAGGTGGAATCACCAACCTTGGCGAAGGAGGCAAAGCCCTGATATTGCGGCGCGCCGAGTTGCGAAATGTCAAAACTCGCGGCGGTGCCGCCACCGAGTTGGAAGGTGCCGTTGCCGGTCTGGTCGACGACGTTGCCGGTGAAACTGAATCCTGCTCGGAGTTCGAGGATGTTGGCGCCGCCGGTGAAGGTGACCGCGCTGGCGCGGGTCACGCCATCGCCGGAGAGGCCGCCGGAGATCGAACCGCTGTTGATGACGGTAATGTCGGTGCCGTAAACGCCAGCACCGCCGAGGCCAACGGCGCCAAGACTGCTGCCCATACCGCCGAGGCCACCAGCTCCGCCCGTGATATTGCCGGTGTTGGCGAGCACGCCGCCGCCTGCGAACATCACGCCGCTGCCGCCGCCGCCGCCAGCGCCGCCGATGTCGCTCTGGCCGGCGCTTCCGTTGCTGCGGCCGCCACCGCCACCCGTGCTCTGGCCGCCGTTGCCGCCTGCGCCGCCGATAATGCTCCCGATGTTGGAGAGTGTGCCGGCCCCCGCGAACATCACAGCGGTCCCACCGTTGCCGCCGGTGCCGCCATTGCTGCCGTTGCCGCCATTGCCGCCATTATCGCTGAAGCCGCCGCCTGCGCCGCCACCGCCGCCAGCGCTCTGGCCGCCGCTGCCGCCGGCACCCGCGGTAATGGTTCCTGTGTTGGAGAGTGTGCCGGCCCCGGCGAACATGACGGCGATGCCACCGTTGCCGGCGTTGCCGCCGGCGCTGCCGTCGCCACCGTTGCCGCCGTTGCCGGCACCCACGCCGCCGGTGCCGCCAATGCTGTCGCCGCCGGTGCCGCCAACGCCACCGAGAATGGTCCCGGTGTTAGACAGCGCGCCAGTCGCCGCGAACATGACGGCAATGCCGCCATCGCCGCCGTTGCTGCCGCCGCGGACGATACCGCCGTGTCCCCCCGCGCCGTCGATGCCACCACCGCCGCCGATGTCGAAGCCACCGATGCCGCCGAAGCCGCCGTGGCCGCCCACGGCCAGGCCGGCGCCGCCTCCGGCGCCAGCGGTAATTGTGCCGGTGTTGAAGAGCGTGCCGGCCGCCGCGAACATCACAGCGATGCCGCCAGTCCCCCCGGCGCCGCCAGCGTCGCCGAAGCCGCCGAAGCCGCCGTCACCGCCATTGCCACCCTTGCCGGGTGGGCCGCCAGGACCGCCTTGGCCACCGACGCCACCGTCGCCACCGGTACCGCCGAAGGTGCTACCGCCGCTGCCACCATTGCCGCCGATGATGCTGCCTGCGTTGGTCAACGTGGCGGTAGCCATGAACGTGACACCAAGACCGCCCGCGGCGCCTGCGCCGCCAACGCCGGTGGGATCACCACTGAAGCCAGTGCCGCCATTGCCGCCGGGGTTACCGGCAGGGCCCAGATTGCCGTTCCTACCCGGGCCAGCCATCGCCTCGAAGCTGATGCCGCCACTACCGCCCGCACCGCCAGCGACGGTCCTGCCCGCGATGATAGTCACGTTGGCGTCGACCGTGTTTAGTCCAGCGCTGAAGCCGGCGCCGCCGCTACCGCCCGCACCGCCTACTCCTCGGGAGGAGCCACCGCCGCCGCCACCGCCGCCGATGGCATTCGCGTCGATGGTGATTGCAGGCGCGGCACTGCCGGCTCCGGGTGCGAGCGCGAGCCCGATGCCCCCGGAACCGCCTTGCGCCCCAATGCTTTGTCGATCATTTCCGCCATCGCCCCCATCACCGCCCGCGCCGCCGGTAACGGTTGACGAGAGCGTGCCGAGATTGCCGCCGCCAGTGACGACCGCGCCCCAGCCGCCAGCCCCGCCGCCGCCGGCACCGTCTGCGGAGTTGGAGATATCCCCGTTGCCTCCGCGGCCGCCGGCGCCACCGCTGACATTGCCGATTGGAACTCCTGCCTGGACAGAGCCGTGGGCGCCGCCACCGCCGCCGCCGCCGCCGCCGTTGATGCCGCCACCAAGGTAGGAGGCACCATTTGCGCCGGCCGCCCCTGGCGCAGCTCCTCCGGCTCCTCCCAATACAGGTGGACCACCCAGGAAAGTGCTGGCCGTCGACGTGCCGCCCTTGCCTCCGGTGGTTCCGGCGCCGCCGCCACCGCCACCTTGGGCGTTATCGCCTCCAGCGCCGCCGGTGCTCGTTGCGCTATCGATGCCGCCTGCGCCACCACTGAAGGGGGGACTAGCGCCTCCGCCACCACCATCTGCGCGTGCCGGCGCAACCGCGATCGCCATGATAAGAATAACGGCGGTGCCGCCTAATAGTCCGGCCCGAGACATCCGGCGCGGACGGGTGCGGTGGCGGAGGTCGTCATCCTCTAGGTTCCGAAACCCCGCGCCTGATCCACCGCTTTGAGATCCATATTGCCGGTTAGCGGTGCGACAACGCCGCGACGACGGTTCGCCGGATTTCGTCTCGATTCCATTATTCGCACGCACCGCAATTCCCACTGTTGCACGGAGACGCGAATCCCCGTTCGAATACTTCGCTCTGCGCTGCGAGGCTCGCCGCGGATGCGACGCCGGCCATGCGATAGGTGTTGCTCGCCGTCCCGATCGCAACCTGATTGGCGGCGGTGGCCGCTGCGCCGGCACCGACCGCGGTGGAGTTGGTAAAACCAGCCGAGGCTCCTGCACCGATCGCGGTCGCATTGAGCGCGGACGCGGTCGCGCCGTTGCCGAAGGCAGAACTGCCGGCGGCGGCACTTGCCTTCGCGCCGTCGCCGACGGCTGTGTTGCCGAACGCTGCGGCCGAATCTGCGCCGACTGCGATCGATCCGGTCGAGACGGCGCCCGTGCCGATCGCAATCGCATTGGCGCCCGTGCCAGCGGTTGCGCCATCGCCGATCGCGACAGCGCTCGCCCCGGTGGCGTGGGAGTTGTTGCCGGCCGCGAAGGAATTGCCGCCGCTTGCCGTCACCGCGTTGCCCAGGGCGAGGGCGTTTGTTGTGCTGGCGCTGGCTCCGCTCCCGATCGCGGTGGCAGATGCCCCCGTCGCAACGCTAGTCAGGCCGATCGCGATCGATTTGTCGCCGTTGGAATGCGCGCCTACGCCGGCGGCTCCGTCGCCGCCACCTCCGATCGCGACGCTATAATTCCCGGACGCGGAGGCACCCGTTTCAACGCCACCAATGAACTCGCCGCCGCCCATCGCGGTGCTGCCGACGCCCGCCGCGGCGCTGTAGCCGCCGGTCGACGTGCTGTAGTCAGCGGCTGCTAGGCTTTCGATACCGGTCGCCGTGCTGTAGACTCCAGACGCCGTGCTGCCGAACCCGCTTGCCGTCACGCCCGTTCCGTCCGCCTTGCTGGCCCCACCGACTGCCGTGCTGGCGGTACCCGCTGCCTGACTTTGGCCGATCGCCACGCTGCCGTTACCGGTCGCTTGGCCGCCACAAGCGACGGCGCCGGCGCCAGGCGCAGAACCGAGCGCAGTGCCTGTTACCGCCGCGCCGCAGACCCCTTGCGCGGCGGCGGGCGCCAGATCAAGCGTCAAGACGAACATGGCGAGCACCACGGCTGCAGCCAAGGCTTTGATCAAACAAAACATCGATCAAACAAAACATCGCGTTAGGGATCGCACGAAGCATTTGCGCTCTCAGGTCCAGAGGTCCGGGTCTATCCCGATCGTTGGCCGGCTACGGCCGCCGCGAACGTGGGTCAAGACGACGGGCCGGACATCAACCGTTCGGTTGAATTCGCCTGTGCATGCAACGCCGACGGCCCGGTTTTTTCCGACTGTTGCTGGATTGCATCGCGATGTTTGGGCTAGCTCGCCCAGTTCTCCCGGAACTCGGGGAACAGCGTCAAGCCACCGCAGGCATAGATGGTCTGGCCGGTGATGTAGCTCGCATCGTCCGATGCGAGGAAGGCAAATACGGCGGCGATCTCTTCTGGGGCCCCGACGCGCCCGAGCGGGATGTGGCTCGCGACGTTGGCCCGCTTTTCAGCCTCGCCGGTCCAGGCTGCATTGATCGGCGTGTCGATCGCGCCGGGACCGACCGCATTGACGCGGATGCCGCGACCGGCAAATTCAAGCGCCAGCGTGCGCGTCAGATTGGCCATGCCGCCCTTGCTGATCGAATAAGCGAGATAGCCCGGCTTCGGGACGATCTGGTGGACGCTGGAGCAGTTGATGATGCTGCCGCCAGCGCCGCGCGCGACGAAATGCGCCAGCGCCTTCTGCGCGCAGAGCACGGCGCCATTGAGATTGACATCGATGATGCGGCGATAGGTTTCGATGTCGAGCGCCTCGCTTGGCGATTCGCGCTGGAAGCCGGCATTGTTGACGAGACAGTCGAGGCGCTTCCAGCGCGCCAGGATCGTCTCGAACATCGCAGCCACCTCCTTGTCGTTGCTGACGTCGGCCTTGACGATGACATGGTCGAGCTTGCCGTGACCGCGATCGCCCGATCCCGTCCTTGCGAGCGCAAGCGTCTCCTCCGCCTTCTCGGGGTGATCGACATAATTGATGGCAACGGTCGCCCCTTCCTGGGCGAGCCTGATAGCAACGGCGCGGCCGATGCCCTGGGAGGCACCGGTCACCAGGGCATATCGGCCAACGAGGCGTGAGGGAAAAATGGTTGAGAGATCGGTCGTCGAGAGATCGGTCTGTGGCATGAGCTTTCTTTCTCCGGGATGCCTCATCATGGACGGAACCGGTGTTTTGTTCCATCCACTAGCGCATCCCTGCGATTCATTCCGCGCGGCGTGCGATCGGAGAGGTCAGGATCTGGTAGAGAATGATCGCGCCGAAGGTGGCGGTGCCGATTCCGCCGATGGTGAACGCGCCGAATTTCAGCGTGAGGTCGCCGGCACCTGCGGTCAGCGCGACGGCGACGGTGATCAGGTTCGCAGGGTTTGCGAAATCGACCTTGTTCTCGACCCAGATCCGGCCCGCCATCGCCGCGATCAAACCGAACAGCACGATCGAAAGGCCGCCGATAACAGGACCGGGGATCGACAGGATCAGCGCACCGAATTTCGGCGAGAAGCCGAGCAGCAGCGACACGGTCGCGGCGAAGGCAAACAGCAGACTCGAATAGACCTTCGTCGCCGCCATGACGCCGATGTTCTCGGCATAGGTGGTTACGCCAGTGCCGCCGCCGCAAGCGGCGACGATCGTCGCGAGGCTGTCGGCAAACAAAGCGCGGCCGAGATAGCCATCGAGGCTGCGGCCGGTCATGGCGCCGACGGCCTTGATGTGACCGAGGTTCTCGGCGACGAGAATGACCGCAACCGGCGCGATCAGAAAGATCGCATCGGCATGGAAGGTCGGCGTCGTAAAGTTCGGCAGGCCGAACCACGGCGCGGCCGCGAGCTGCGTGAAGTCGATCGGCTTACCGAAGCCGAGGCCGTTCGCGAACAGCAGATACAACAGATATCCGCCGATTGCGCCGAGGATGATCGGCAGACGGCGCCACAGGCCGGGAGCCGCAACGGCGACCACGCCGATGATCAGAACGGTCGCGAGCCCGATCCAGGTCTCGAACGCGTTGGCGCTCACCGCCTTGACGGCCACGGGCGCGAGGTTGAGGCCGATCGCGGCGACCACGGCGCCGGTGACGGCCGGCGGCATCAGGCGCTCGACCCAACCGATGCCCGACCACATCACGATCAGCGCGATCACGCCGTACAACACACCAGCGCCGACGATGCCGCCGAGCGCAACCGACAGGTTCGGGTTCGGCCCGTGCCCGGCATAGCCGGTGGCGGCGATGACGACGGCGATGAACGCGAAGCTCGAGCCGAGATAGCTCGGCACGCGGCCCGCGACGATGACGAAGAAGATCAGCGTGCCGACGCCGGAGAACAGGACCGCAACGTTGGGATCGAACCCCATCAGCAGCGGCGCGATGATCGTCGACCCCGACATTGCAACGCAATGCTGGAGACCGGAAACAAAGGTCTGTCCCCATGACAGCCGCTCCTCCGGCATGATCACGCCCGAGGTCTTCAGCTTCCAACGCGGAAAATAGCTATGCGCCTGCTCGTCCGAGCCGGTTGCGTTCGACATGTTCCCCCGTTGCGGTGCAGCGATTGATGTTCGTGCGATCCGACAAAAATGTGATTGTTGCTTATGCGGCGAACATCACATGATGTAAATCATGCAAGATCAAGGCGTTCCGGGCCGAATAATATGACACAAGTCGCGATCCAGCCAGCCGTTCATCGTCGGCATCAACCCTGGTACAAGATCCTTTACATCCAGGTCCTGATCGCGATCGCGCTCGGCGTGCTGATCGGCTATTTCTACCCGGACCTCGGCAAGGCGCTGAAGCCGCTCGGCGACGGCTTCATTGCGCTGATCAAGATGATGATCGCGCCGGTGATCTTCTGCACCGTGGTGCACGGCATCTCCTCGATGGGCGACCTCAAGCGCGTCGGCCGGGTCGGACTGAAATCGCTGATCTATTTCGAGACCGTCTCAACCGTCGCGCTCGCCATCGGCCTCCTGGTCGGCGAGATTCTCCAGCCCGGGCACGGCTTCAACATCGATCCCGCCACGATCGACCCGAAGTCGGTCGCGACCTACGTCACCAAAGCCAAGGAGGAGGGTATCGTCGCCCATCTGATGGCGATCATCCCCGACAGCTATGTCGGCGCAATCGCGCGCGGCGACCTGTTGCAGGTGCTGCTGGTCTCGATCCTCTCCGGCTTCGCCATCGCCTTCCTCGGCAAGACCGGCGAGCCGATCGCGGAGGCGATCGACAAGGCCGCAAAGATGTTCTTCGGCATCATCCGCATCATCGTGCGCGTGGCGCCGATCGGCGCATTCGGCGCGATGGCGTTCACCGTCGGGGCCTACGGCCTCGGCTCGCTGCTCAACCTCGCCGCCCTGATCGGCACGTTCTATCTCACCAGCATCCTGTTCGTGCTGATCGTGCTGGGCTCGATCGCGCGGCTCTCTGGCTTCTCGATCCTGCGCTTCATCGCCTATATCAAGGACGAATTGCTGATCGTACTCGGCACCTCGTCGTCGGAGACGGTGCTGCCGCAGATGATCCAGAAGATGGAACATCTCGGCGCCTCGCGCTCGGTGGTCGGCCTCGTGATTCCGACCGGCTACAGCTTCAACCTCGACGGCACCAACATCTACATGACGCTGGCGACGCTGTTCCTCGCGCAGGCGACCAACACCCATCTGACCATCTGGCAGGAGCTCGGCATCTTGGGCATCGCCATGATCACCTCGAAGGGCGCATCGGGCGTGACCGGCGCCGGCTTCATCACGCTCGCCGCGACGCTCTCGATCGTGCCCGACATTCCGATCCAGTCGATCGCGATCCTGGTCGGCATCGACAAGTTCATGAGTGAGTGCCGCGCGCTGACCAACCTCATCGGTAACGGCGTCGCCTGCGTCGTCATCAGCATCTCGGAAGGAGAGCTCGACCGCGACGCGCTGCACGAGGCGATGGCGCATCCACTGGAGATGGGCGAAGCGCTGGAGCCTGGCGGCAGCGCTTAGACGCCGCGACGAACAGGCAGTCGCAGCCTGGTTCCGATGCGGTAGTTTCCCGGAGTGGTCAATTGGTGCAGCAAGCGTCACAACAACGGCATTGGGATCACCGATTGATACTCATTCATTCCACCCGACGCGCTGGGGGCAGAGCGTCGGGTTTTTGAGAATATATCCGAACGATCGGGCGGGATCAGATGATCCGCCATTGGCGCGCAACTGCCCTTTTCCCGCGAAGGATAATCAGCCGCGGGTCGGCATCATTGCTCTACCGCGCCGAACAATTGCCGCGAGGTGGCAAGATCGACCCGGCGCGTGACGCCGATGGCCTGCAGGAACGCCTCGTCATGGCTGGCGACGAGCAGCGCGCCGTCATAGGCCCTCAAGCCGGCTTCGACGGCTTCGATGGACTCGAGGTCCAGATGATTGGTCGGCTCGTCCAGGATCAACAGTGACGGCGGCCTCGATCCGCCCAGCACGCGGGCGAGCCCCGCGCGAAACAGCTGGCCGCCGCTCAGGCTGCCGACGATCTGCAGGGCGGCATCGGCGCGAAACATGAAGCGCGCCAGCGCAGCATGGCACTCATTCGCGCCGGCCCTTGGATTGAGGCGCCCGAAATTGTCGAGGATCGAGATCGCGGGATCGAGCAGGCTGACCTTCTGGTCGAACAGCGCGAAGTCAGGCCTGACCCGCACGGTGCCCGAGACGGGGCGCATCTCGCCAGCAATGAGCTTCAACAGCGTCGTCTTGCCGGAGCCGTTCGGCCCGACAATCGCGACACGCTCCGGCCCAACAATGGTGAGCGATAGATTACGCAAGACCGGTCGCTCCGGCTGATAGCCAGCACTGACGCGATCGAGCCAGACCACCTCCCTCCCCGCCGGCAGCTGCGTCGAGGGCAGCTTTACGGACAGCGGCTGAAGGACCTCGATGCGCCGGCGCGCGGTGTCGACTGCATCGAGCGCTTCCGCGCGCCGCCGTTCAGTGATCTGCGCAGTCTTGCCACCGCTGTCCTCGCTGCGATCCCGACGTGCACCAGCGAGAATACGCGGCATGTCGCCCTTGGCGCGCTTCCTCTTGCCACCGCTGTCCTTGCGCGCTTTCCGCTCGGCCGCCTCCTGCGCCTTGCCGTCGATCTCGGACAGGTGCTTCTCGGCATGCGCGAGGTCGTGCCGGACCGCGGCGAGCTCGACGGACTTCTGCGCGCGATAGCTGCTCCAATTGCCGCCATAGCGCGTTGCTCCGAGCGAGGTCAGCTCGACGATAGCGTCCATCGTCTCGAGCAGCGCCCGGTCGTGGCTGACCACGATCGCGCCGCCGCGCCAGGCCGCCAGGAGATCGATCACGGCACGGCGCCCGTCCCGATCGAGATTGTTGGTGGGCTCGTCCAGCAGCAGGAAGTCCGGCCCGGTGAAAAGCAGCGCCGCGAGACGAACCCGCGTGACCTGCCCGCCCGACAAGCGGTCCAATTCCGTGTCGGGCGCGATATCGAACCCGACGCGAGCAAGGGCGGATGCGAGCCGCGTCTCGAGAGTCCAGTCGATTTCGGCGACATCCTCGGCCGATGCTTCGCCACGCTCGGCACGGCGCAGCAGGTCCAGGGCATCGCGCGCGCCGAAGAGGTCAACGACCGTCGCGCCCGCGCGGAGCTGGGCGTCCTGGCGCAGAAGCCCGACGGTTCCGTTTGCGATCACACGCCCCGACTGCGGAACGTGCTCGCCCATAATCGCGGCGAACAGAGTTGTCTTGCCGACGCCATTGCGGCCGACGAGCCCGGCTCGCTCAGTGCCGAAGGTCAGATCGATGTTGGAGGGAAGCGAGCGGCCGTCAGGCGTGGCCAGCGACAGGCGCGACAGGATGATTGAAGCAGGCATGGAATTCCCCGTGAGCAAAGCGGATCGGCGTTGCGGTCGGGGTAAAATCCATGGCTGCGAATATCCTTGTTGGGTGCCCGCTGATAATCCCGCCGGGCGCCAAGATCAAGCCTTGTCCTCGGCGAGACCCGCTAGGCGGCCAGCCTGTCGAACTGGACCTTGCCCGCCTTCATCACCAGCGGAATGCGCTCGCCCTGACCGAGCAGGCACGTCACGTCGCGCAACGGGTTGCCGTCGACCACCAGCAGATCCGCGAGAGCTTCGGGCACGATCCGGCCGAGCTTGCCTTCCATGCCGAGCACCTCGGCGCCGACCAATGTCGCGCTGGCGATGACCTCGCGTGCGCCCTGAATTTCGGCGCGGATGCGAAATTCGTCGCTCTGGAGGCGCTGCGACGGTCCAAGCAGATCGCTGCCATAGCCCATCTTCACCCCGGCCTTGCGATAGATCTCGAGCGAGCGCAGGCCGGCGTCGCGGACGTCGGCGATCTTGGCGACACTCTCCGGCGGCAGACCGTACTGCGCGCCCTCATTGGCAAGGGCTTCATAGGTCACGAGCGTCGGCACCACATAGGCGTCCTTCTCGGCCATCAGGCGCGCGGTCGGCTCGTCGACGAGATTGCCGTGCTCGATGGTGCGCACGCCGCAGCGGACCGCGCGCGCGATTGCCGCGGCGGTATAGGCATGGGCGAGCACATAAGTCTGCCGGCCTCGCGCCTCCTCGACGATGGCGCGGATCTCGTCCTCGGAGTAGCCAAAGGCGCCGACCGGATCGGTCGGAGAAGCAACGCCGCCGGACGCCATGATCTTGATCTGGTCGGCACCCATCTGGAGCTCTTCGCGCACCGCCTTGCGCACGCCGTCGACACCGTCGGCAACACGCGCCAGCGCGCCGACGCGCACGCAGCAGGGACAGAGCGCGTCGCTGGCGAGGTAGTCCGAACGCGCCCGCATGTCGCCGTGGCCGCCTGTCTGGCTCAGCGCTCGGCCGGACACGAACAGCCGCGGACCGTCGGTCAGGCCGGTCTCGATCGCCTGCTTCATCGCGTGGCCGGCGCCGCCGGCATCACGGACGGTCGTAAAGCCGCGCCGCAGCATGCCGCGCAACAGAAGCGTCGAGCGTAGCGTCACCAGCACGTTGGGAATGTGGACCTGCTGCGCCAGGTTGAGCTCGATCGCGATGGTGTGCACGTGAAGATCGATCAGGCCGGGCATCAGCGTCTTGCCCTTCAGATCGATGGTTCGATCGGCGGCGACCTTGATCGGCCGATCCGAGACCTCCCTGACCAGATCGTTCTCGACCAATACGTCATGACCGCTCAGCAACTCCGCCTGGAGCGGGTCGAGCAGAGCGGCATTCTTGAAGAGGATGCTGGGCATGGTGGTTTCCTGTCAGGGCGCCTGCGCAAGCAGTGCCGGCAATGTGAGCTGGGCAAACGGGAGACAGGCGGCGACGTCGTCCTCGTCATACCAGCCCGCCTCGTGCAGCAGATTGAGCGAGCCGAGCGTGCGTCCGCGCCAGCGCACGGGCATGTTGAGCACGCTGGCGCAGCCAAGCGAGGTGATCAGCTCGTGGTCGGAAAATACGTTGCGCAAATCGTCCTGCGTACGGCCGATATAGGCCTCGCCGCGGTCGAGCACGGCCTCGGTCCATGGACCCGGCGCCAGGCGCTTGCGTCCGCCCGCGGGATAGGGTCCGGGAAGATTGGAATAGACCCGCGCCGCTTCGCCGCTGGCGTCGTCGTATGCCAGGATCGTGAACAGCTTGTGCCCGATCGCCGACTTCACGGCCTGGTCGAGCGCTGCGAACAACGCATTCGGCTGGTCCACGCTGCTCTGCGCTGCCGCGACGGCGCAGAGCCAGGGATCAGCCTTTGGTTTGATCCGCGTCATGCAACCTCGCCCGCCGCGATCTCTTCCAGCGACCGGCCGCGCGTCGGTACGCCCATCAGCACGACGGTGACCGCCCCCAGCAGCAGCACGGTGGTGGTAACGCCGAATACGCCGGCAAAGCCGAAATTGGGATAGAGGTAGCCGACCAGGATCGGCGAGACGATCGCACCGATGCGGCCGATCGCGGAAGCAAGCCCGGCGCCGGTGGTTCTGACCGCCGTCGGGAACACCTCGGCCGTGTAGGCATAGACGCCGGCATAGGTGCCGTTCATGAAGAACGACAGCAAGATTCCCGCGGCCATGATCTGCTGGTCGCTCTGCGCGAAGGCGAGGCCGAGTGCGCTGGCGCCGCCGAGCACCATGTACGTCGCGATCGTTGCCTGCCGCCCGATGCGCTCGTTGAAATACGCGGCGCTGAAATAGCCGGGAATCTGCGCGCAATAGATCGCGATCGAATAGGCGAAGCTCTTGGTGATGCTCATGCCGTTCTGGACCAGAAGACCTGGGATCCAGACGAAGAAGGAATAATAGCTGAAGGTGATCGCGAGCCACATGATCCAGGTCATGATGGTGATGCGCGCCTGGCGAGCCGCCAGAAGCGCTGCGAAATTGGCCAGCAGCGTTCCACCAGTACCGGTCGGTGTTGTGGCTTCGACGACCGGCGGCGGCAGGACAAGGCCCTCGCGCGCAAAGCGTGCCTCGATCCTGTCGAGGACGATTTCGGCTTCCTTCTCCCGTCCCCGGCTTTCGAGCCAGCGCGGCGATTCCGGCAAGGCCTTCCGCCACCACAGCAGCATGACGACCGGCACCGCCGTGATCACCAGTACGATGCGCCAGCCGTTATCATAGGCGGGCACGATGAAGTAACCGAGCAAGGCCGCGGCGACGAACCCAAAGGAGAAGAAGCCGGCCAGCGCGCCGGTAAAGCTGCCGCGGCAACGCCGCGCCACGAATTCGGCGAGATAGGGTGCAATGATCGCACTCTCCGCGCCGGTGCCCATGCCGGCGACAACGCGGGCTGCGAAGAAGGACGGCCAGCTATCCACCATCGCGCTGGCGATGGACGCCGCACAGTAAAGCGCCAGCGCCGACATCATCACCGCGCGGCGACCAATCAAATCGCCGAGCGTGCCGGCGAGCAATGCCCCGAACAGAAAGCCGATATAGGTGCTGCTGCCGAGCACACCGATCTGGACGCTCGACAAATTCCAGGCCGTGCGCAGCACCGGCAGGATGAAGGCGAGCACCGCCGCATCCATCGCGTCGAACGTGTAGCCGAGCCCGCCCATCAGCAGGAGATGCGCGTGGAAGCGCGCGAACGGAAGGCGCTCGATGCGCGCCGATATCATCGACATGAAAGTCCCCCTCGATCTGACGGCCCCGGCGCGCCGCGTGTCGTTCGGGAGGGAACCATAGACAAGGTGACATTATCGTCATAATTTATAATCATGATCTAACATATCACCATGGTGAATATCCGCCCGTGTCGTTCCGCGCGCTCGACCTCAACCTCCTGAAAGTGTTCGAGGCCCTGATGACCGAGGGCAGCGTCACGCGCGCCGCCAACGCGCTGACGATGACGCAGCCGGCCGTCAGCAACGCGCTCGCGCGTCTGCGCGACGCGCTCGGCGATCCTCTGTTCGTGCGGTCAGGCACCGGGATCAGTCCTACCCAGCGCGCCGTGGCGCTGTGGGAGCCGATCGGCGAGGCGCTCGAAAGCATGCGCGGCGCGCTCGACGAGCGGGTGTTCGATCCCGGCCGCGCGCAGATCGAGTTCAGCCTGTCGATGTCGGATTACGTGGCCTCGCTGGTCATGCCGAAGCTCGTGAACCATCTTGGCGAGATCGCGCCGAAGGCACGCGTCCATACCGTTCCCAACACCGTCATCGAGATCGCCGACCAGCTCGAGGACAACCGGGTGGACTGCGTGTTGAGCGTCTATGTCAACGAGGCGCAGCAGCCGGCCGCCATTCGCTCACGCTCACTTTGGACCGTCGACTATGCCTGCTTCATGCGGCGCGATCATCCGCTCGCCGCCGGAAAACGGCTGAGCACGCGCGCCTTCCTCAACGCGGGGCACGTCGATGTGAGCCTCGCCGGAAAGACGCTGCCGTCCTACGACCTCTTTCTCGCCTCGCGCGGGCTGTCGCGCAATCTGGTCGCGACCGTCAATCATTACAGCGCTGCCTACGAGATCGTGCGGCAGTCCGATCTCGTTGCGGTGCTGCCGCGCGATCTCCGCTCGCAGTCGCGCCACGCGCCGTTCCTGCATGCGATGCCGCTTCCGCTCCAGGCGCCGCCGCGCATCGTCAGCCTATTCTGGCACCAGCGTAACGATACCGTCCCCGCGCAACGCTGGCTGCGCGAGACTCTGGTCGGGATGTTTGCCCAATCTGACTGACCGGATCAGCCCTTGAGGGCGGTGACCACCACCTCGATCAGCGCGCCGCCGCCGAGATCGGCGACGCCGACGGTGGCGCGGGCCGGCAGATTGTCGCCGAAGAACTCGGTCCAGGCCGCATCCATCTCCTTTTTCCTGGAGAGATCCGTGACGAAGATCGAGGCGCTGACGATTCGGGTCTGGTCGGTGCCGGCCTCCTTCAGATAGCCGGCGATCTTGCCGAGGATGTTGCGGGTCTGGTCGCCCATCGAGACCGAGGTGTCGTCGGCAATGGTGCCGCCGACGAAGACGAAGCCGTTGGCTTCGACGGCGCGGTGCATGATGGGCGTGCGGATGCTGCGGGTGATGCTCATGATGTCCTCTTGTTCCTAGAGCGTGGAGGCATGGAAGCGGTCGATGCCGAGATCGCTGACGCGGGTCTGGGTGCCGCCATTGACGATCAGCTCCGCCATCACGGCGCCGGCGCCGGGGCCGAGCTGGAAGCCGTGCAGAGAGAAGCCGAACTGGTGATAGAGCCCTTTGTGGCGGCTGCTCGGGCCGAACACAGGGATGTCGTCCTTCATCTTCGCCTCGATGCCGGCCCAGGCACGGACGATGGTGGCGCTGCGCATCACCGGGAACAGCTCGAACACGGTGCGCGCGCTGGTCGCGAGGCTCTTCCAGTCCAGCACCGTCTCGTTGCGGTCCTGATAGGGCGTAGCCAGATGGCCGCCGCCGATCAGCACGGTCCCGTTGGAGAATTGCTTGAAGGAGAGCTTTCGCCCGCGCAGGATCACGACGGGGTCGATGAAATGCGGCACGCGCGAGGTGATCATCAGCATCGGCGCCACGGTCTCGACCGGCACCGGCTCGCCAAGCGCAGCCGCGATCTTGCCGGCCCAGGCGCCGGCGGCGTTGACGAGGACCGGCGCAGCAAAGGTTTCAGGGCCGACATCGACATGCCAGAGACCGTCGCTGTAGCGGATGTTGCTGGCGGCTACGCCCTCGCGCACGGTCGCGCCGAGCTGCTCGGCCTTGCGACGGAATGCCGTCGTCGTCTGCGCCGGATTGGCCGCGCCGTCACGGCGCGAAACCACGCCGCCGGGGCAGGTTTCGGCGACAGCCGGCACCAGCCGCCGCAGCTCGGTCGCGTCGATCAGCTCTTCGTGGGTAAAGCCGAGTGCGTTGAGCTCGGCGACGCGCGCGCGGCAGACGGCGAGCTCCTCCTCGTTCTCGGCTACCAGGACCTGGCCGTAGCTCTCAAAGCTGCAATCATCGTCGAGTAGGTCAGTAATCTTCTCCCAGATCCCCATCGAGCGGATCGAGAGCGGGATCTCGGGGATGTGCCGCGCGAGCTGACGCACGCCGCCTGCGTTGACGCCGGAGGCGTGGCGGCCGGCATAGTCCTTCTCAATCAGCAGCGGCTTCAAGCCGGCAAGGCACAGATGCAGCGTCGTCGAGCATCCATGGATGCCGCCGCCGACGACGATCGCATCCACGTTTTGGGTCATCCGCGCACCACCGCCTTGACGTCGTCCTCGCCCTTCGGAACGGCGGCGAGCTCGGCGAGCGTGATCGGCTTCACCGGCGCGCGCAGCCGGTAATAGCCGATCTCCTGCGGGCTCTTGCCACGCGCCTGCGCCATCAGCTCGGTGACGGTGAGGCCGCAGAGCCGGCCCTGGCACGGGCCCATGCCGGTGCGGCGATAGGCCTTGAGCTGGTTCGGCCCGGTCGCGCCGATCGCAACGGAATCGAGAACGTCCTTTGCGGTGACCTCTTCGCATCGGCAGACGATGGTGTCACCCGAGGGAATGCGGAACTGCAGCGACGGGCGGAACAGCGTGTCGAGGAAGACGCGGCCGCGCTCGGCCCTGGCGAGATCGGCGCGGAGCGTGGCCATCGCGGGAAGCTTCGCAGCAGCGGCGGGCGTCAGTGCTTCCACCGCCGCGCGCGCCGCGATGCGACCGCGCACCACGGCAGCATTCGCGCCGCCGATGCCGGCGCCGTCACCGGCGATCGCGATTCCAGCGACCGACGAATTGCCGCTGGCGTCGAGCACGGGCGACCAGCACAGCTGCAAATCGTCCCAGCGATGCTTAACGTCTGCGGACATCGCAAGGTTGACGTTGGGCACGACGCCCTGATGCAACAGCAGGAGATCCGCAGGGATGGTCTCGCGCTTGCCACCGGCGATATAGCTGACGCCCGCGAGCTGGCCGTCACCCGCGCCAGCAAGCTCAGTGACGCCGGAGACGACCTGCACTTTCGCTCTCACCTCGCGCATCATCGACAGGCCCTTGGCAAAATAGGGCGAGGTCAGGAAGGCGAAGGCGTGCGGGAGCGCGGCGAGGTAGTTGGCGCGCCCGGTCGTGTCGAGGATGCGGTCGATGCGGCCGCCGAGGCGCAATATCTGCGCGGCAAGCAGCCAGAGCAGCGGCCCCTGCCCCGCGATCACGGTGCGGCCATCAGGCACCAGCGCCGACGATTTCAGCATCGTCTGCGCGGCGCCTGCCGTCATCACGCCCGGCAATGTCCAGCCGGGAATCGGAAATGGCCGCTCCAGCGCGCCGGTCGCGAGGATGACACGCTTCGCCTTGACGAAGGCCGAGGCGCCCCCGATCGAGACCGCGATGTCGAGGTTGCGGTCGAGGCTCCAGACCGTGGCACGGTGGATGACCTCGGCGCTACTCGCGCGGAGCGACTGCACGAGATCGGCACCGACCCAATAGTCGGCACCAAGCTGGCTGCGCTCGGTCACCGGCGTCGAGGAGATGGCACGAAACACCTGGCCGCCGGGACCGATGTTCTCGTCGAGCAGCAACGTCGACAGGCCCGCTTCGGCGGATGTCGCGGCGGCCGCGAGGCCCGCTGGCCCGGCGCCGATCACCACGACGTCATAATCTTCGCGCTTGGGAGCCACAGTCATCTTCCGATCTCCCGCTTGCCCTTCTGGATTTCGATCTGCATGCCCTCGGCGACCGGCACGAGGCAGCCCTGGCGATTTCCGACGCCGTCGATGGTGACGAGGCAGTCGAAGCACACGCCCATCATGCAATAGGGCAGACGCGGCGCGCCGCTCACCGCCGTGGAACGTCGCGCGTCCTGGCCGGATGCCAGCAGCGCGGCGGAGACGGTGTCGCCCTGGCGTGCAGCGACGGCAACGCCGTCGACGAAGATCTGCACTTGTGGGCGCTTGTCCTGTTCGGATCGTCTAAACATGGGATGCCTCTTGGCTCCTTGATATCTCTAATAGCCGCTGGTGTTCGCAGCGCCCGCGCCGCCGAAGCGGCTCGCCGAGAACGCGCCGACCAGCTCCGGCTCAAGCGCGCCTTGCGCCACCATCCGCGCGATCTCGAAGGCGTGGTTGGAGGCGAGCGTCACGCCGGAATGACAGCAGGCGACGAAAGCGCCGCGATGCGTCTCCGACTGGTCGTAGATCGGAAAGCCGTCCTGCGGCATGACGCGAATGCCGGCCCAGCTCCTGACCACGTTGAGCCGCGCCAGATGCGGAAACATCCGCTGCGCGCGATCGGTCATCACCGCGCTGATCGAGTGCTTGAGCGCGCGGTCGTCGAGCTCGTCCTCCTTGCTGTCGCCGATCATCACCGTGCCCTCGTCGGTCTGGCGGATCGTGGTCAGCGGATGCGGCAGGAACGGCATGGTGCGTTCGGTCACCACGATCTGGCCGCGGGTCGGGCCCATCGGCGCATAGAGGCCGACCATCGGCGCCAGCGTCTGATTGGCATTGCCGGCTGCGAGCACGATCTTGGCGGCGCGAAGCTCGCCCTTCGGCGTGGTCAGGCGGAATTCGCCGCCATTCTTGCTGATCGCCGAGACCGGCTGCTCCGGGAAATAATCGATACCGAATTCCCTGAAGCCGGTGTGGAAGGCGCGAAAGGTGCGCAGCGAATTAACGTGGCCATCGAGCGGACAATAGCTGCCGCCCGAAACCTCCGGCCCTATCAGCGGCAGCGACTTCTTCACCTCGGAGGCGGACAGCATCTCCATGTTGTAGTCGGCAGCACCCGCCTGGTTGTGCATGCGCTTGACCAGCTCGGCGCGCTGGCCGAATTCGTCCTCGCCGAGGGTGAGATGAAAGCCGCCGTTCTGCTGAAGCGCGACGTCGAGACCGGTCTGTTGCTTCAATTCGGAGGCCAGCCGGCCCCAAGCTTGCGACGCCTGCACGGTCCACACCGTATAGGCGGGCATGCCGAGCCCCTTGCTCTGGACCCAGACCAGCGCAAAGTTCGCGCGTGAGGCGCGCTTGGTGATGTCGCCTTCGTCCAGCACGGCCACGCTCTTGCCAAGCCGGCCCAGGCCCCAGGCAATGGCGGAGCCGAGCAATCCGCCGCCGACGACGGCGACGTCGTATTCTCCTGACATGAGTTCTCCTATCGTCCCGGATCGCCCTTGCCGGCGAGCACGCGGTCGAGCCCGTAGAAGCGGTCGAGCAGAATGAGGGCGGTCATGGTGATCGCGATCACGCAGGCCGAGACCGACGTCACCAGCGGATCGATGTTGTCCTGGATATAAAGGAACATGCGCACCGGCAACGTCTCGGTGCCGGGCGCTGCGAGGAAGACGGTCATGGTCAGATCGTCGAAGGATTGGATGAAGGCGAGCGCCCAGCCGCTGATGACGCCGGGCAGGATCAGCGGCAAGGTCACACGGCGAAACAGCGTCCAGCCGCCGGCGCCGAGCGAGACCGCCGCCATCTCGACCGAAAGGTCCATGCCGGTTGCCGCTGCCAGCGTCAGCCGCAGCGCGAACGGAAACACGATGATGACATGGGCGATGATCAGAGCCGTAAAACTGCCGCCGAGCCCGGCCGAGGTGAAGAAGCGCAGGAAGGCGATGCCGAGCACGACATGCGGGATCATCAGCGGCGACAGGAACAACGCCGCCAGCGCGTCGCGACCGCGGAAGCGATAGCGCGCTATCGCGAGCGCCGCCGGCACCGCGAACAGCAGCGCTACGAAGGAAGACAGCGCCCCTAACCCAAGGCTGACCCAGAAGGCGTGGATGAATTCGGGATAGTTGGCGATCGCCCTGAACCAGCGCAGCGAAAAGCCGTTGGTCGGCAGCGACAGAAAACCTTCGGGGGTGAAGGCGACGAGGCACACCACCAGGATCGGCGCCACCATCACGACAACGAAGATGGTGTGAAAGATCAGCGCCAACGGGCCGTTCCGTCTCATCGGAACACCTCGGCGTAGCGGCGTTCGATCAGCGCGTTGCTGCCGACCACGATCAGCACCAGCGCCACCAGCAGCAGCGTGGCGACGGCTGCGCCGAGCGGCCAGTTCAGCGTGTTGAGGAATTCGTCATAGGCGAGCGTCGCCGCGACCTTGAGGCGGCGGCCGCCGATGATCGCGGGTGTCGCGAAGGCGCTGGCCGAGAGCGAGAACACGATGATCGCCCCCGACAGCACGCCCGGCATGATCTGCGGCATGATGATGCGGCGGATGATAGTCACGGGACCAGCACCGAGCGACATCGCGGCGTTCTCGATCTGCGGATCGAGCCGTTGCAGTGCGGCCCAGACCGACAGCACCATGAACGGCATCATCACATGCGCGAGCGCGACGACCATGCCGGTCTCGGTGAACATGAAGGGAATGGGGAAGCGAATCACCCCGGCCGACATCAAGAGCTTGTTGACGAGGCCGTTGTTGCCGCCGAACAGCAGCGCCCAACCGAGCGTGCGCGCCACCACAGAGATCAGCAGCGGCCCGAGGATCACGAGCAGGAAAAAGCTCTTCCAGCGTGCGTCCATGCGGTTGAGGATGTAGGCTTCGGGCGCGCCGAGCAGAGCGGTGAGCAGCGTGGTCAGGATCGCGATCCGAAACGTCCGCCAGAACATTTCTGCGTAATAGGGATCGGTGGCGATCTCCTGCCAGTTCTTCAGGATGAAGACCGGCTCGATGCCCTTGTACTGGCCCCAATCGTGGAACGACAGCATCACGGTCATCGCGAGCGGGATCAGCAGCACACCGACGAACAGCATCAGGGCAGGCGCCGTCAGCCCCCAAGGTGCACGCGCGTTGCGCTCCTCGGCGACCCCGCTCATGTGACGGTCCTTGCACGCACGCTCATGTCCTCGGGGCGCCAAGTGAGACGAACGGCGTCGCCTTCGGCTGGCTGCCTCTCACCATCATTCTGGCGGATCACGATCGCCGGGCCGCATTCGCTGTCGCACTGGAACAGCCAGTGATTGCCCTGGAAGATACGCGTGACGATCTTTGCGCCGAGGCCCTCATCGCCAAAGCCGATACGTTCAGGACGAATGCTGACGGTGACAGGGCCACTGAGCCCGGGCGGCGCCGGCGCGCTCCAGGAGCCCGCCACCAACCGCGCCGGAATTGCAGTCCGATCGATCGTCCCGGCAAAATCGTTGGTCTTGCCCAAAAACTGCGAGACGAAGGCCGAGACCGGCTTCTCATAAGTCTCCTGCGGTGTGCCGATCTGCTCGATCTTGCCCTGGCTCATGACCACGATACGGTCGGACAGCGACATCGCCTCGTTCTGATCGTGGGTGACGAGGATCGTGGTGGTGCCGATGGTGCGCTGGATCTGGCGCAGCTCGATCTGCATCTCCTCGCGCAATTTTGCGTCGAGGTTCGACAGCGGCTCGTCGAGCAGCAGCACGCTCGGCTTGATTACCAGCGCACGCGCCAGCGCGACGCGCTGCTGCTGGCCGCCGGACATGCGGCGCGGATGGCGCTCCTCGTAACCGGCAAGGCCCACCATTGCGAGCGCGGCACGCACGCGCTCGGCCAGCTCGTTACGCGGGACGTTGCGCATCTCGAGGCCAAAGGCAACGTTCTCCGCCGCCGTCATGTGCGGAAACAGCGCGTAGCTCTGGAACACGATGCCGAGCCCGCGCTTGGCCGGATGGATCGCGGTCAGGTCCTTGTCCTCCAGGCGGATCGCGCCGCGTGTGGGATCGAGGAAGCCCGCGATCATCTGCAACGTCGTGGTCTTGCCGCAGCCGGAGGGGCCAAGGAACGAGATGAACTCCCCCTTGCCGACCGCGAGACTGAAGTCGTCGACCACAGTCTGCGCGCCGAACTGTTTTGCCACCCGACTGAGCTCGAGATAGGCCATGAGCTGTCTCCGCTGCGGACGATCAGATCAGCGCTCGACCTCACGGTTCCAGCGCTTGGTCCACTCCTCGCGCTTGTCGTTGATAGTGGTCCAGTCTGGATTGTAGAGCTTTGCCGCGCGTTCGCCGATCGGGGCCATCTTGCCGAGCTCCGGTGGTACCACCAGCGATTTCAGCACCGGGCCGTAGCCGTAGTCCTTGAGCATCACGAGCTGAATCTTGGGATCAAGCAGCATCTTGACGAAGTTTGAGGCCAGCGGCGAGGCGTTCGGCTTGGCGATCGGACACGCCGTCGTCAGCAGCGTCGCTGCACCTTCCTTGGGATAAACAAAGTCGACGGGGAAGCCGGTGTTGGCAAAGCTCTGGACGCGGCCGGTGCCCCACACCGCGATCACGGCCTGGCCGGACTGGAACAGCTCGGTCATCTTGCCCGGCGACGGTTCATAGGCGAGCACGTTCGGATTGATCTGTTCCTTGAAGATCTTGAAGCCGGAGTCGACATTGGACTCGCCGCCGCCGTTCATCTTCGACAGCATCACCAGCGCTTCGAGGCCATAGGTGTTGTTGATCGGCGGAATGACCAGCTGCTTAGCGTATTTCGTGTCCTTCAGATCATTCCACGAGGTCGGCGGCGCCCAGCCTTTCTCCGCAAACACCTTGGTGTTGTACATCAGACCGGTCGCGACGATGCCGATCGCAACGGCACGATCGTCCTTGAAGCGCGCAGTGTCGTAGAGATCGGCAGCCGGCAAGCCATCGAGCTTGCCACAGAAGCCGAGCTGGATCGCCTGGTACATCGGGCCGTCGTCGACGATGGCGACGTCGATCTGCTGATTGCCCTTCTGCGCCTGCAGCTTGGCCAGCGTGTCGGTGGAATTGCCGGCGACGTATTCGACCTTGACGCCGTTCTCCTTCTCGAAGGTCGGGATCACCTCATCACGAATGGTCTTCTCGAACGAGCCGCCATAGCCGGCGACATAGAGCGTTTTCTGCTGGGCCAAGGCGGCCGACGGAAGGACGGCGAGCGCCGCGATGCTGACCGCTGTCAGAAGGCGAAAAGTCTTCATGTGGTCCGATCTCCAATCTGCCGAAAAAACGGGCTGTCTCCAGCTTTGATGAAAAAGATCGCAAAGCCGAGCTTCCATCGTCCAATGAATAATGGCACCCTCTGCATGCCTAAATATTATGAATGGGAACTGGGATGGCGCGGATCAATTCGCGGCAGGTGGAGGCCTTCCGCGCGACGATGCTGACCGGCAGCGTCACCGAGGCCGCGGCACTGATGACAGTGACGCAGCCGGCGGTGAGCCGGTTGCTGCGCGACCTCCAGGCGCTGCTGAAAATGGAGCTGTTCGAGCGGCGCGGCACTGGCCTCGTGCCGACAGCGGCAGCGATGGCGCTCTATACCGAAGTGGAGCGCTCCTTCGTCGGCCTCGAGCGCATCACCGCCGCGGCGGAAGAAATTCGCGGCCGCCGCACCGGCTCGCTGCGGATCGCAGCACTGCCGGCGCTGTCGAACGGCTACCTGCCGCGGCTGACCGGTCACTTTCTGAAGGAGCGGCCGAATCTCAACCTCGCCTTTTTCGGCGTGATCTCGCCGATCGTGGTCGACTGGGTGCTGAACAATCAGTGCGACGTCGGCTTCGCCGAGGTGCCGATCGCACATTCCGGCCTGCCGACCTTGAGGTTGCCGGCGCCCGCGCGCGTCGCGGTGCTGCCGACGGGGCATCGCCTCACGGAAAAGGACGTCCTGGAGCCGCGCGATTTCGAAGGCGAGACGTTCATCTCGCTGTCGGCGGGATCGTCGAGCCGGCATCTCGTCGACCAGGTCTTCCATCGCCACGATGTCCGCCGCGTGCTTCGGGTCGAGACCGCGCTGTCGGAGATCATGTGCGGCATGGTGTCGTCGGGGCTCGGCGTTGCGATCTGCGATCCCTTTACCGCGCAGGAATTTTCCACCCGCGGCGTCGTCGTGCGCCGCTTCCTGCCGCGCATCGACTTCGAGTTCTCCGCGGTGTTTCCCGCGCAGCGCAGCCCTTCGCCGGTGGCGCTCGATCTCGTCGAGACCATGCGCAAGTCGCTTGCTGCGTTTGATAGCTAACCGTTGAACGCGGCCTGCGCCTCCGGCAGGTCCCAGATCTTGCCGATGGCGGCGGTTCCTGCCGCCGTGATCGCCGCCTCGTCGGCGCCGAGATAGCATCCCGCATCGACCAGCACGCGGCCGTCGACCATGACCTGGTCGATATTGGCGCGGTTGGCGAGTGCGATCAGCGCGCGGCGCGGGTCGAACAGCGGCTGAAGATGCGGATGGGTGAGATCGACCACGGTGAGGTCGGCGGTGGCGCCCGGCTCGATGCGGCCGAGGTCCGGCCGCTTGATGACGTCGGCCGCGACCGCCGTGTTGGCCTCGATCAACTCGGGCGAATTGGCGACATCGGCACGCTGCGACGTGACCTTGGAGATCAGCGATGCCGCATTGAGCTCGCCGAGCAGGTCCATGTTGTAGCCGTCGGTGCCGACCACGGTGCGGACGCCATGCTCGGCGAACCGGCTGAAGGCGGCAGTGACGCCGGCGCGCGCGAAAACGCGCGGGCAGTTGAGCACGGTCATGCCGCGCGCGGCCATCAGCTTGAGGTCATTGTCCGAGCTGAACATGCAATGCGCCGCCATCAGATCGGGCGCCAGCAGGCCGAGCCAGTCCAGATATTGCGTCGGCGTACGGCCGCCATAGCGCTTGCCGATGGTCTCGACCTCGGCGCGGCTCTGCGCCATGTGAGTCGTGATGGGCACGCCGAGCTCGCGCGCCCGCGTGGCGCAGGCCTGCAAGAGATCGGGGCCACAGGTGTCGGTGGCATGCGGGCTCATCGCAAGATTGATGCGGCCGTCGCCGCGATTGTTCCAGCGCTGATAGAGCGCATCCCACGTCGCCATGTCGGCGGTGCCGTCGTCGCCGGAATATTGGACCACACCATCGGGGCCGGCCTTGGCGTCCGACGTCGAGAACAGATACGGCGCGCCGTAGAAGCGGATGCCCATTTCCTCCGCGGCGTCGAACATCTCGGGGATCGAGTTGCGGAACGGCTCCATCACCGTGGTGGCGCCGCCCTTGAGGAGCTGGAGAATGCCGAGCCGCGCCACCGCAAGCCGCTCTTCCGCCGACAAGATATCGGCGCCGCGCTTGGTCAGCGGCAGCAGCACCGTGTAGACGATGCTCTGGTTGTTGTGGCGGCCGTTACCATCCTCGCTGTGGCTGCGCGCCACGGCCTCGGAGAAGCAGTGATTGTGCAGATTGAGCAGGCCCGGCAGGACGAAGCGGCCGGGACGATCGTAGACCTCGTCGGCGCTCGGCCTGTCGCGCGTGACTGCGGCGATCTTCTTGCCCTCGACCAGGACCCAATGGTCGCGCAGCACATCCTGCGTGCCGTCCTTGCGTGACAGCACATAGCTGCCGAAGATTGCTGAGGTGCTCATGCGGGGCGTACGTTCCAGAAGACGGCGGTGCCGTCGAGAATGCCGGTGATGTCCTTGCGATAGGCGGTCGGCTGCTTGTACAGGCCGATCGGAATATAGGGGATTTCCTCGAAGGCGACTGCCTGGATCTCGCGGCAGATGCGCTGTTGCTCCGCGAGCTCGGACGCCGCCAGCCATTGGCTGCGCAAGGGCCCCATCTTCTCGCTCGCGTACCAGCCGGCGACCTTGCCTTCGCCGCGAATGTTGGTGTTGCCGGCCGGGTTGAGCCAGTCGATGCCCTGCCAATTGCCGACCGCGGCGCTCCAACCGCCCCGCGGAATCGGGTCTTTCTTGAGCTGGCGCTGCAACACCACAGCGAAATCGAGCCCGGCATATTCGACGTTCATGCCGGCCTTGCGCAGGCTATCGACTGCGATCTCGCCGAGCGGCTTCTGCGCCAGCGAATTGGTGGGGACGAGCACCGCGATCTTCTCGCCATTGTAGCCGGCGGCTTTCAGATCGGCCTTGACCTTGTCGTAGTCGCGCGGACCGCGGAACACGCCGAGGCCGACATCGCTCGCCATCGGCGTGCCGGGCGCGAAGAAGCCGATCGGCGAGACCTGGAAGGCCGGATCGGTGCCAGCGACCGCGGTCATGAAAGCGGACTGGTCGATTGCGCCCAAAAGCGCGCGGCGGATGGCGGGATTGTCGAACGGCGGCTGCAGGTGGTTGAGCCGAAGCATGCAGGCATAACCGCGTGGATCGAGGATACGCGTCTCGATGTCGCCGGCGGCCTTGATGATCGGCAACAGATCGTGCGGCGTGGTCTCCTGCCAGTCCTGCTCGCCGGTCTGGAGCGCGGCAACGCCGGTGCCGGCATCGGGCGTGGTGGTCCAGACGACGCGGTCGTAGTGCACGATCTTCGGCCCCGCGGTCCAGTCCGGCTTGCCGTCGGTGCGGGGTTGGTAGCGGTCGAATTTGGCATAGGCGTTGCGGGCGCCCTGCACGCGCTCATCGGCGAGATAGCGGAACGGACCGCTGCCGATGACTTCGGTCAGTGGCTTGAACGGGTCCTGGCTCGCCAGCCGCTCCGGCATCATGAAGCAGGGATTAATCGCGGCCTTGCCGAGCGCCTGCGGCAACAGCGGGAACGGGCGCTTGAGACGGAAGCGGATGGTACGGTCGTCGGCGGCTGACAACTCGTCGGTCGCCTCCATCAGCTCGCCGCCAAAGCCGTCGCGCGCGGCCCAGCGGCGGATGCTGGCGACGCAATCGCGCGCCAGCACATGCTCACCGTCGTGCCAGAACAAGCCGTCGCGCAAGCTGAGGTCCCATTGCAGTCCGTCGCCGGAGATGGCCTGCCCCGACAGCATCTGCGGCGAGAGCTGGAGCGAGGAGCTCATGCCATAGAGCGTGTCGTAGACCATGAAGCCGTGGTTCCGCGACACCTGCGCGGTCGAATAAATGGGATCGACGAAGGCGAGATCGATGACGGGGATGAAGCGCAGCGTGCGCTGGGATTCGGCTCGCACGATGCCCGGCATAGAGAGTGTCGGCACTGTTGCGGCAGCCTTGAGGAGCGAGCGGCGGGAGATGGGCATTACAAGAGGTTCCTGAGGGTATCTTACGTATTCAACAAGACCGCGCCGATCGCAGCCGCGACCGCCTGCTGCGCAGGTTCGATCACGGGCACGCCGATCGCCTCCGCGATCGCCGCGCGGTGAGACGCCATACCGGCACAGCCCATCACCACGACGTCGGCGCGACATTGCTTGACCAGCGCGCGGCCGGCTTCGATCAACCGCCCGCGGATGTCGGCGCCTGCCGTCTCCGCCGCGCTTGCGCCGACCGACCAGCTTCCGGCGTAGCGGCCGTCGACGCCCATCACCCGTGCCATGCGCTGCTGGCGGCGGATGCTCGATGGCGACAGCGCGATGATGCCGAAACGTTCGCCCAGCATCAGCGCGCGAAAGATGCCGCATTCGGCGATGCCCAGCACCGGCCGGCCGCCGGCCGCCTCGCGCACCGCATGCAGCCCGGGATCGCTGAAGCACGCGAGCACGAAGGCATCCGCATCGTCACGCGCCACGCGATTGACCAGCGGCATCACCACACTGTCGGCATCGCGCTGCGAGCTGATCCCGGGCGGCCCCTCAGCGAGGCCGACCACCTCGATGTCAGGCCCGCCGATGATCCGCAGCGGTGCCACCGCGTCGTCGATCGCCGCGGTCACCGACGCCGAGGAGTTGGGGTTGATGACGAGGATGCGGCGACGGGTCATGGCATGGCTCAACGGTTGGCGGCCTCGTGGCGCAGGAAGTTTTCAGCGATCTTCTCGCCGGTGGTGATCCAGACGTCCGGGCACGACTTTGCGTAGGTCAGGAACTCGCGCAGCAGGCGCAGCCGCATCGGACGGCCGCTGCACTGCGGATGCAGCACGGTCGTGACCATCGCGCCCCAGTCGCGGGTTTCGTCGAGTTCGTCCTTCCAGATCGAGAGCACGTGCTCCCTCGGGAAGATCGAGCGCGGGCTGAAGCGCGCCGAGAGACCGTGCATCCAGTCGTCATAGCTCGCCGTCACCGGCAGCTCGATCGTGCCGGGCTTACCGTCAGCGAGACGATGGCGATAGGGCCGCACGTCGTCGCGGAACGAGGACGTGTAGACGATGCCGTGACGCACGAGTGCGACGCGCAGCTCCTCGGTGAACTCACCGTAAGGAGCCCGATAGCCGGTCGGCCTGACGCCGAGCCTGCGCTTCAGCGCTTCGAAACCGCGCTCAAGCTCCTCCTCGATCCAGGGATCGCCGGGATCGGGCAGCAAATGGTGATAGCCGTGATGGCCGATCTCGTGGCCGGCCTTGAGAATCGACTCCGCCATCGCCGGATGCGCATCGACCGACCATCCCGTGACGAAGAACGTCGCCTTGAGATCGAGCTGGTCGAGCAGCTCCAGCAGCTTCGGTGTGCCGACGCGCGCCTCGTAACCGCCATAGCTCATGGTAATGAGCCGCTGCGCGTGCACCGCGTCCTTGCTGGTCCACGCGCTCTCCGCGTCGACGTCGAAGGACAGGAACATCGCCGACTTGTACCGCTTGGGCCAAGGGTATTCCGGCGCGGGATCTGCGGTGTTGGCTGGGGTGAGCGGGATGCTCTGGAGGGCCTTACTGTCCAGCATTGATGGTTGCCTTTTCGAGTGCGTTGTCTGTCAGTTTCCACTTCGCAAGCAGGGTTTTGTAGGTGCCGTCGACGATCAGCGCATCGACAGCCTCGATCATTGCCTGCTGTAACGCCTTTTCCTTGACCGGCAGCGCAATGCCCGTGAACTGCGTTGCGAACGGATCGCCGACCGGCGCATAGGTGCCCGGCTCGATATCCATCAGATAGGGCAGCGTCTCGTTGCCTTGAACGGCAGCGTCGATGCGGCCCTGCCTGAGCTGCGTGCGCGCATCTGCCGAGCCGTCGGTGCCGACGAACTGGATCGGATTGCTGCCGCAATTCTTCTGGCTCCACTTATCGATCTCGGCCGGAAACATGGTCCGGCGGCTGGCGCCGACCTTCTTGCCGCACAGCGCAGCCATGTCCTTGAACTCGGACACACGGGATTGCTGCACGAAGAATTTTGGACCGCTGCGCAAATAATCGACGAAGGAGGCAATGTCGTGTCGGCTCGCATAGTCGGTGAAGCCGGACAGGATGGCATCCACCCGGCCCGTCGAAATCGAGGGCATGAACTCGGCAAAGCTGGTTTCAGTCCATTCGATCTTGACCCCGAGCTTGCGCCCGATCGCCTCGCCGAGATCGATGTCCAAGCCCGACAGCGTGTTGGTGGCGGGATCGCGGAACTCCATCGGCGGATAATTCGGCACCAGCGCGATCTTGATGCTGCCGCGCTTGGCGATCTCCGGCGGCAACTCGATCGCCCAAGCCTGAACACTTAGAGCCGAAACGGTCATGGCACCGAAAAGCGCCGCCGCAACCAAAACTCTCTTCATCAACACGCCCCCATTTCAGATCACTGCCGAAAGAAATGCCTTGGTCCGCTCCTCGCGCGGCGCGCCCAGCACGTCCGAGGCGCGGCCCTGCTCGACAATCGCGCCCTGGTCCATGTAGACGACGCGGTCGGCGACCTCGCGGGCGAAGCCGAGCTCGTGCGTCACCACCAGCATGGTCATGCCGCTCTTCGCCAGCTCCTTCATCACCGCGAGCACCTCGCCGACGAGCTCCGGGTCGAGTGCGCTGGTCGGCTCGTCGAACAGCATCAGCATCGGTTTCATCGCAAGTGACCGCGCAATCGCCACACGCTGCTGCTGGCCACCGGAGAGCTGCGCTGGATACGAATTGGCCTTCGCCAACAGCCCGACGCGCCGGAGCAGCTCGAGCGCCTCGGCGCGCATCTCGTCGGCTTTGCGGCCCTGCACCTGGAGCGGACCTTCGATGATGTTTTCCAGCGCGGTCTTGTGCGGAAACAGGTTGAAGCGCTGGAACACCATACCAGTCTTCAGACGCTGCCGCCCGATCTCGCGCTCGCTGAGGCGATGGAGCCGCCCGTTTTGCTCGCGCACGCCCAAGAGCTCGCCGTCGAGCCAGATGCCGCCGCTATCGATGGCGGCGAGCTGGTTGATGCAGCGGAGCAGCGTGGTCTTGCCCGAGCCGGAGGCGCCGATCAGACACATCACCTCGCCGGGCCAGACGTCGAGCGAGACGTTTTTGAGAGCCTGGAACTCTCCAAAACTCTTGGCTACAGAGCGGATCGCGACGAGGGGCTTTGTCATCGCGCAAATCGCAATGTGCCGCGTGCAAAACGGCGTTCGAGCAGCATCTGGAGCGGCGTCAGGATCGAGACAACGACCAGATACCAGAGCCCGGCGACGATCAGGAGCTCGATCACGCGCGAGTTCGCGTAGTAGATGTTTTCGGCGTTGTGCAGCACTTCCGGATATTGGATGACGCTCGCAAGCGAGGTCGCCTTCACCATGCCGATGAACTCGTTGCCGAGCGGCGGGATCACCACGCGCATCGCCTGCGGCAGGATGATCCGGCGCAGCGCACGCAGCCGTCCCATGCCGATCGCCTGCGCCGCTTCATATTGCCCGATGTCGACCGACAACATGCCCGCGCGCACCACTTCGGACGTGTAGGCGCCCTGGTTGATGCCGAGCCCGAGCAGTGCGGCGAGGAACGGCGTCATGACATCGACGGCGCGCGCACTCCAGAGGCCGGGAATACCGATGGTCGGAAACACCAGCGCGAGGTTGAACCAGAGCAGCAATTGCAGGATCAGCGGTGTGCCGCGGAACAGCCAGGTGTAGCCGGCCGCCACCGTCTTCAGCACTGGATTGGGCGACAGCCGCATGATCGCGACGACAACGCCGAGAAAGATGCCGAGCGCCATCGCCAGCACCGCCATCACCATGGTGTTGACGATGCCTTCGAGGATCACCTTTGCGGTGATGAAGCGACTGACATAGGACCATTCGATCTGCCCATTGGCGAAGGCGCGCGCGATCGCCGCCAGCACCAGGACGATCAGTGCCACGCTGAGCCAGCGAAACCAGTGCGGCTCGCGCGCGATCCGCATCCCCGACAAATCGGGAAAACCTTCCGCGAGTGCCGGCGCCGGCCTCATTGCGGCGCCGCGTTCAGCATGGGCTGGGTCACTGCATTCGCGCCCAGGCCCCATTTGTCGAGAACCGCCTTGTAGGAGCCGTCGGCGATCATGGCCGTGAGCTTTTCCGTCACGACGTCACGGAGTACGGAATCGTCCTTGCGGAACATGATGCCTTGATATCCCGTGGACAACTGCCCGCCAACGATGCGGTATTTGCCGGCTTCCTGAGCTTGCGCATAGGGCAAGGTCTCACTGCCCTGGACTGCGGCATCGATGCGGCCTTGCTTGAGCTGGTTGCGGACGTCGATCGAGTTCTCACCGGGAACATACTGGATGGCAGGCTTGCCGGCCGGCTCGCAATTCTGCTTGCTCCACTTATCGATCTCGAGTGGAAACGCCGTGCTGCGCGTCGTGCCGACCTTCTTGCCGCAAAGATCGGTGGCGCCCTTGGCGTCGCTCTCCGTGAGCACGAAGAATTGCGGGCCGGTGGTGAGATAGTCGACGAAGTCCGCCGTCTCGCGCCGTGAGCTGCGATCCTGAATGCCGCTAATGATGAAATCGGCGCGCTTGGTCTGGAGCGAGGGAATCAGCTCGGCGAATGGCGTCTCGCTCCAGACAATCTTGAGGCCGCCGAGCCGCTTGGCGAGCTCGTTGGCGAGATCGATGTCGAGTCCCACCAGCTCATTGCTGGCGGGATCGCGATATTCCATTGGCGCGTAGGTCGAATTGACCGTGAGTTTCAGAGCGCCCGCTTGCTTGATCTCGGCAGGAAGCTCGGCGGCTTGCGCTGTGGCAATGGCCGCCAGCGCGGCAAGACCGAGAGAAAGCGAGAGGCGTATCATGTCAGCTCCTTTGCCAGTGTCTTGCCAACGCCGTGCCAATCGTCAGTCCGCGTCGAGAACGGCCGGCTCGATGACGCCGGCGCGCTCGGTGATCACCCTGTATTGCTCGGGCCGCCGGTGGGCGTCGAAATTGAACATCTTGTCCTTGCCCTGGCGGCAGAGGTCGAGATCGATATCGGCGACGATCACCTCGTCGGTCAAGGTCGCAGCCTGCGCGACGATGCGGCCGTTGGGATCGACGATGCAGGAACCGCCGATCAGCCCCGAGCCGTCCTCTTCGCCGGCCTTGGCCACCGAAATCGCCCAGGTCGCGTTCATGTAGGCATTGGCCTGCGTCACCAGCGTCGAATGGAAGGTGCGCAAGGATGCATCTTCTGTGCTGCCGCCGTTGGGATCGTAGGCCGCCGAATTGTAGCCGATGCAAACGAGCTCGACGCCCTGCAGGCCGAGCACGCGCCAGGACTCCGGCCAGCGACGATCGTTGCAGATCATCATGCCCATGATGGCATGCGCCCAGGCCGAGCCGGCGCGGAACGCGGGAAAGCCGAGATCGCCATATTCGAAATAGCGCTTCTCAAGCTGCTGATAGCGCTCGCCCGGCCGCGGCTCGACCGAGCCCGGCAGATGCACCTTGCGATAGCGGCCGAGGATCTCGCCGTCGCGATCGACCAGGATGGCGCAATTGTAGCGGCGGCCTTCGGCGGTCTGCTCGGCATAGCCGACATAAAAGCCGACACGCAGCGCCCGCGCGCGATCGAACAGCTTTGCCACGGCCGGGTTCGGCATGCCGTGCTCGAAAAACTTGTCGAGCGCTTCACCTTCGAGCAGCCAGCGCGGAAAAAAGGTGGTGAAGGCGAGCTCGGGAAACACCACGAGGCTGGCGCCGCGGTTCGCCGCTTCCTCCAGCATAGCAAGCATCCGCGATAGCGTATGCTCACGCGTATCGGCTTTTTGCGTCGGCCCCATCTGGGCGGCGGCGGCGCGAAGGACACGAACCAAGACTGCCTCCAATCTGTGCGCAATGCCGCCTCAATGGGCGAATGAACCCTTTGATCCAGCATGCAAATCCGCGACCATTAGGCGCAAGGAGGGCTGCAAAAGCAATTCATCGTGCTATGATGTTTTGGCCCTGAGTATAATCGGCAGTGATATGAACCTGCGCCAGCTCGAGATCCTGCGTGCCGTCATCCGCCATCGCACCACGGTGGCGGCGGCCGATGAGCTGGCGCTGTCGCAGCCCGCCGTCAGCAACGCGCTGAAGACGATGGAAGCGCAGGCGGGCTTTGCGCTGTTCGAGCGCGTCAACAACCGGCTGTTTCCGACCGCGGAGGCGATGGCGCTCTACAAGGAGAGCGAAGCGATCTTCGCGCTTCACGCCAAGCTCGAGAACCGCGTGCGCGACCTGCGTGAGAACCGCTCAGGACATCTCGCGATCGTGGCGACGCCGCCGCTCGCCTACAGCATCATTCCCTCCGCTCTATCAGCCTTCCTGCGCTGCCGCCCGGAGACACGCGTGTTCTTCGACGTCAGGCGCTATGAGGGCATCATCGAGGGCGTGCTCAGCCGCGTCGCAGAGCTCGGCTTCGCGCTCGGGCTGACGCACCATCCCGGCATCGCGCATGAGGTGGTGCACACCGGCGAAATGGTCTGCGTACTGCCGCCGCAGCATCCGCTCGCCGACAGACCGGTGATCTCGGCCGCGGATCTGTCCGGCCTGCCCTTCATCGGGCTCGAACGCGGCACCCGGCTTGGCGAAGCCGTGCGCGACAGTTTCGCCCGCGCCGGCGCGCCGTTCCAGCCGACCGTCGAGGTGCGCTATTGCAACACGGCCTGCGTGCTCGCAGCCGCCGGCGTCGGTGCCGCCGTGGTCGATCCCTTCTCGCCGCACCAGAACGCCGGCCACGGTCTGGTCGTCCGGCCGTTCACGCCGACGACCCGCGCCGTCGCCTACATGCTATGGTCGGAGGCGGAGCCGCTGTCGCGTCTGGCCAAGGCCTTTCTCGGCGAGATCCGCAAGGAGAGTGCGCTGTTGGACCGCACAGCGCCACACCAGCAACATGGGGCAGGAAGCGACTGAGCTTCGCAACCTTTGACCTGAGGGGCACTTGGCACGCATCACCATCATCGAGACCGGACAGGTTCCGCCAAAATACCGCGAACAGCACGGCTCCTTTCCGGACATGTTCGAGCGCATGGTCCGCGCCGAGGATCCGACAGCCACGGTCGACGTCGTCAGCATCCCGAATGGCGATGCGCTGCCCGATCCGAGCAAGCTCGAGGCCGTGCTGATCACCGGTGCTGCCGCCGGCGTCTATGACGGGCTCGACTGGATCGCGCCGCTGGAAGATTTCGTGCGCACGGCTTACGCCAACAAGACGCCGATGGTCGGCGTCTGCTTCGGCCACCAGCTGATCGCGCAGGCGCTCGGCGGCACCGTGCGCAAGTCTGAGAACGGCTGGGGCATCGGCCGGCACGTCTATCAGGTGCTGCCGGAGAACGGCGTCGTCGACGGCGAAGCGGTCGCCATCGCCGCCTCACATCAAGACCAGGTGATCGAGCCACCGAACGACGCGCTGACGATCCTCTCGTCCAAATTCACACCGCATGCCGGCCTGCTCTACGCCAACGGCGCAACGCTGACAGTGCAGCCACATCCGGAGTTCGACGTGGAGTTTGCGCAAGTGTGCTGCGAGTTGCGCGACGGCAAGGCGCCGGAGGATGTCGTGGCAACGGCAAGGGATTCGCTGGCGCAACCGTTGGACAACGCGAAGCTCGGCGGCGCGATTACGAGGTTCTTGGCGCGACGCTGATTTCACCTCACCCCGCTTGCGGAAGCAATTCAGAACGGATCCGTTCCAGGCCCTGGCACATCCGCCGGGCGCGGTCCCGGCGCCGCCCAGTGAAAGCGGCGATCCTTCTCCGCAATCGCGATGTCGTTGATCGAGGCCTCGCGCCGCCGCATCAGGCCGTGCGCGTCGAACTCCCACTGCTCGTTGCCGTACGAGCGATACCATTGGCCGCTCGCGTCGTGCCATTCGTACTGGAAGCGCACCGCGATGCGATTTTCGTCGAAGGCCCAGAGATCCTTGATCAGGCGGTACTCCTGCTCCTTCTCCCATTTACGGGTGAGGAATGCGACGATCGCTTCGCGGCCCTGAAACACTTCCGCGCGATTGCGCCAGCGGCTGTCCTCGGTATAGGCGAGCGAGACGCGCACCGGATCGCGCGAGTTCCAGGCGTCCTCGGCCATGCGCGCCTTCTGCGCAGCGGTCTCTCGGGTGAAAGGCGGAAGCGGCGGGCGCGACATGATGGCCTCATCGGTTGGTTTGGGGCGCAATCTATCCGCGCACGCGATGGAGTCGAGAGGCCATCGCCTATCGACCGATCACGAAATCAGATCGGCCTTCATCAGCGTGCGGATCGACTTGGGGATCGGTTGAGCCCTGCCGCCGCTGATGAAAGCGACGCGCACCTCGGCCTTGACCAGCACGTCCTCACCGCGCCGCACCTCCTGCGCCAGCATGATGGAGGCGCCCTTCACCGCAACCGGCCAGGTCACGATATCGAGCACGTCGTCCATCCGCGCCGGCTTGAGGAAATCCAGATGCATCGAGCGCACGACGAAGGCAAAGCCTGCGCCTTCCGTCTCGGCCTGCTCGAACAGCGCCTGCTGCTGAGCGCCCATCAGCCGCAGATGATTGGTGCGCCCACGTTCCATGTAGCGCAGATAATTGGCGTGATAGACGATGCCTGAAAAATCCGTGTCCTCGTAATAGACGCGGACCTGCATGTGGTGGCGGCCGTCGCGGATCTCGCCGTCGAGATGAGACATCAAGCTACAACTCGCTGAATATCAGGGACGGCGCCGTGGCGAAGCATGGGCATCAGACTGGGTCCCCCCGGCGCGCGCAAGACGGCGTGCGGCCTCCATCTGGACGAACGCCCTCAATGCTTGCTCGACAACGGCAGATGTCTCTGCAACGCCGACAAACTGTCGTGCCTGTGCGAAAAGCTCATCGTCAATTGAAATCGTGGCTATCATGAGCGCTCCTCTACACCAGATGTAGCATTATCTGATGTAGGTTTCACGCCCCGTCGTCACGCCACCACCGGCGCCCGCCCCAGCGTCACCTCGACGATCTCCGGCGGCACGCCGACGCGGACCGGCATGATGCTGCAACCGAGGCCGCCGGAGATGATGACGTCGCACTTCAGCCGCAGATGGCCGTAGGCGAGCGGAATGCCGTGTTGCGGCGGAAGCGCAGGCGACCAGCCGAACAGGCGGACCTGACCGCCATGGGTGTGGCCGGAAAGCTGGAGCGCGACACGCGCGGGCACGCGCGTCGCGATATACGGCTCATGCGCGAGCAGGACGATTGGAGCGTCGTCCGTAACCTTTGCGAGCGTCGCGGTCAGATCGTCGACACCGAAGCGCTGAGCGCGGCCGTAGCGCTGCGACGGCGCATAGGCGAGCTGATCGCCGAGGCCGGCGAGCCAGAACGGGCGACCATCCTTGGTGAGACGCACGACGTCGTTCTCGTAGACGGGAATGCCAGCCGCCTCCAGCGCACGATGGGCGACCGTCGGCCCGCGCCCGGCCCGCTGCACGACCTTGTCGTCCCAATAGTCGTGGTTGCCCATGACGGCATGAACGCCGAGTGGCGCCTTGAGGCCAGTCAGCACTCCCGCCCATTCATCGGCCGGGATGATGCGCGTGACATGGTGATGACCGGCGACATAGTCCCCGAGCAGCACGATGAGATCGGGACTGAGAGCGTTGGTGCGATCGACGATGGCCTCGATCCGATCCAGCGACATCCAGGGATCGCAGGCATGGATGTCGGCGACGACGGCGATCTTCAGCGGAAAATCCGCTGGCCATTGCCGCGGCATTGGATGATAGCGAGTAACGCGCAGCCGCAACACCGGCTCGACACCAACGCCGTAAGCCGCGGTCGAGACGCCGAGGGCGGAGAGACCGCCGATGGAACGGATGAGATGACGCCGATTGATCATGGAAGTCCGATAGTGATGCGGCCTCTTGATGCGATCCGATTGGAGCGGAATTGGGGTGCGTTCGTGCAGAGTGTCTGCACAGAGATTACCGGAAGTTCATGACACCAGGGCAATGCGCGCCGGCGCAAATCAGTCGTCGCTCTCGTCCGTACCGAACAGGCCGAACTGGGCCGCCGCATCGCGCGAAGGCTCTGCGATGCCGAGATGGCGGAAGGCGTGCGAGGTGAGCAGGCGGCCGCGCGGGGTGCGCTGGAGATAGCCGCACTGAATGAGATACGGCTCGATGATGTCCTCGATCGCATCGCGCGGCTCCGACAGCGCGGCGGCCATCGTCTCGACGCCGACCGGGCCACCACCATAGTTCGTCGCGATGGTCGTGAGGTAGCGGCGGTCCATGGCGTCAAGGCCGGCGGCATCGACCTCGAGCGCGCTCAGCGCGTGATCGGCGATCTTGCGGTCGATCCGGTCGGCATCGGCGGCCGAGGCGAAATCACGCACGCGACGCAACAGGCGGCCGGCGATGCGCGGCGTGCCGCGGGCGCGCCGCGCGATCTCGTTGGCGCCATCCGCGCTCATGCCGACATTGAGCACGCGCGCACCGCGAGTGACGATGCTCTCCAGCTCCTCGATCGTATAGAAATTGAGCCGGATCGGAATGCCGAAGCGATCGCGCAGGGGATTGGTGAGCAGGCCGGCGCGCGTGGTGGCGCCGACGAGAGTGAATTTTGACAGCTCGATCTTGACCGAACGCGCTGCCGGGCCTTCGCCGATGATGAGGTCGAGCTGAAAATCCTCCATCGCGGGATAGAGCACCTCTTCCACCGCGGGACTGAGGCGATGGATTTCGTCGATGAAGAGCACGTCGCGCTCTTCGAGATTGGTGAGGAGTGCTGCGAGATCGCCGGCCTTGGCGATCACCGGGCCTGACGTGGCGCGAAAACCGACGCCGAGCTCCTTGGCCACGATCTGCGCCAGCGTGGTCTTGCCAAGGCCCGGGGGACCTACGAACAGCACGTGATCCAGCGCCTCGCCGCGCTTCCGCGCCGCCTCGATGAAGATCGAGAGATTCTTGCGCGCCTGCGCCTGGCCGACGAAATCGG
The DNA here is from genome assembly GCF_040546885.1 of Bradyrhizobium sp. S3.2.6. Classification (NCBI taxonomy): domain Bacteria; kingdom Pseudomonadati; phylum Pseudomonadota; class Alphaproteobacteria; order Hyphomicrobiales; family Nitrobacteraceae; genus Bradyrhizobium; species Bradyrhizobium sp. S3.2.6. Next base: position 235,914 of record NZ_JBEPOS010000003.1, read on the forward strand.
ACAGCGATTGCGGCCGCAGCGCGGTGTCGCCGACATCATCGCTGCGGCGCTCGGGCGTGACCATGCGGTTGGCCTTGGGATCGCTCACTTCGCGAGCTCCTTCAACCCAAGCCGGATGAGCTGCGCCGTTTCGGCGTTCTCACCCGCGCTGCGCGATGCCAAGGCGATGGCCGCAGCGGCCTGCGGCTGGCCGTAGCCGAGATTGACCAGCGCGGAGATCGCGTCCGCGACGGGGCGCGGCGCGCGCTGCTCGTCGACGGCACCGGCGAGATGCACGACGGCGGGATCGACATTGGCGAAGGCCGGCGCCTTGTCCTTCAACTCGGTGACAATGCGCTCGGCCACCTTGGGCCCGACGCCGGGGGTGCGCGCCACGGCAGCCTTGTCGCGCAGAGCAATCGCATTGGCGAGATCGGCTGGCGCGAGCGTGCCGAGCACGGCGAGCGCGACCTTGGCACCGACACCCTGTACGGTCTGGAGCAGGCGAAACCATTCGCGCTCCTGGTCGGTGCGGAAGCCGAACAGTTTTATTTGATCCTCACGGACATAGGTTTCGATCGAGAGCACCGCTGCGTCGCCGGGCGAGGGAAGATGCTGCAGCGTCCGCGCCGAGCAATGCACCTGATAGCCGACGCCGCCGACGTCGAGGAGCACATAATCCTCGCCGTAGGAATCGATCAGGCCCTTGAGCTTGCCGATCATAGTCCCACCACCTTCAGCCTGAGCGCCGTGGTCTGGCGGTGATGGGCGTGGGTGATGGCGATGGCAAGCGCGTCGGCGGCGTCGGCCGACGGCGGCTCGGCCTTGGGCAGCAATATCTTCAGCATCATCGCGATCTGCTGCTTGTCGGCGTGACCGGCGCCGACCACCGTCTTCTTCACCTGGTTCGGGGCGTATTCGGCGACAGGGATGCCGAACATTGCGGGCGCCAGCATGGCGACGCCGCGGGCCTGGCCGAGCTTCAGCGTCGCGACGCCGTCCTTGTTCACGAAGGTCTGCTCGACCGCCGCTTCCATCGGATTGTGATTGGAGAGAACCGCCGTGAGCCCCTCATGGATCGCGAGCAGCCGGCTCGACAGCGGCAAATCGTCCGGCGGTTCCACCGAACCGCAGGCGACGTAGATCAGGCGATTGCCGTCGGCCTCAATCACGCCCCAGCCGGTGCGGCGCAGGCCGGGGTCGATGCCGATGATGCGGACGGGTTGGCGAATCGGGAGCGCGGTCATGGGCCAGTGATAGCGGTTGGCCCATGATAGCGAAACAGAAACAGAACAGAAGTCCCCGGAGAAAGGCCGTCGCGTCGGTGAGCGCCGCTCCGAGCCCTCAACCACCCATCTTCGCGACCAGCGCGTCCGAAATCTCGAAATTGGCGTAGACGTGCTGGACGTCGTCGTGCTCGTTGAGCAGGTCCATCAGCTTCAACAGCTTCTCGCCGGTCTCGTCGTCGACCGCGACCGTATTCTGCGGCTTCCAGATCAGCGCGGCCTTGCGCGGCTCGCCGAACTTGGCCTCCAGCGCCTTTGCGACGTCGCGATAGCTTTCGGTCGAGGCATAGATTTCGTGGCCGCCCTCGCCCGAGACCACGTCGTCGGCGCCGGCCTCGATCGCGGCATCGAGCACCGCGTCGTCATCGGCGACGCCGCGGTCGTATTCGATGATGCCGGTGCGGTCGAACATGAAGGACACCGAGCCGGTTTCGCCGAGATTGCCGCCGGATTTGGTGAAGAAGGAGCGGATGTCGGAGGCGGCGCGGTTGCGGTTGTCGGTCAGCGCCTCGACGATGACGGCGACGCCGCCGGGGCCATAGCCCTCGTAGCGAATCTCGTCATAGTTCTCGCCATCGCTGCCGAGCGCCTTCTTGATGGCACGCTCAATATTGTCCTTCGGCATGTTCTCCTGGCGCGCCGCGATGATGGCCGCGCGCAGGCGCGGGTTCATGTTGGGATCGGGCGTCCCCAGCTTGGCGGCAACGGTGATTTCCCGCGCCAGCTTGCCGAACAGCTTCGACTTCTGGGCATCCTGCCGCCCCTTGCGGTGCATGATGTTCTTGAATTGGGAATGTCCGGCCATGCGTGATCTTCTCTAGAGAATCGTGCGCCAAAGGTGAGCGTGGGGAAGCGCGGCCTTATAGGCCGCCAACCCACCGGAATGAAAGAGCCTCTCATACTTTAAGGTAATAGCGTAGGGACCCGTGCCCAGAAGTCAGGCACCGTTAACCCTGATTTCATTCCGGCCTGAGAAAATAGCGTCCGCCCATCTCCCGACAAGAGTAGACCCAATGGCGTTCGCATTATTTCGGAAGCGCCGGCCGGACATGGCCGCACCAGCGGCAGCCGCGCAGCCGGCGGCAGCGCCCGCTCCGGCCGTCGAGGTCGATTCGGCCCGGGAAATCCTGGAACTGCTGGAACTCGAGCTCGGCGCCATGATCCGCCAGCTCGAGCGCGCCGCCAATTCGGTGGCGGGCGGCGCCGAGGCCACCGCGGCGACACTTGCCGACATCCGTCAGCGCACCGACGCATTGACCGGGCGGACCAATGCCGCCCAGTCGAACGCCTCGGGCTTTGCCCATGCCGCCGACAAGTTCACCCAGTCCGCGCAAGGCATCGGCGCGCAGGTCCGCGAGGCCGGCAAGCTAGCCGACGAGGCCAGCGCCGCCGCGCAGGAGGCGCGCGCCAATGTCGACCGCCTGCGTGAATCCTCCGCCGCGATCGGCAATGTCGTCAATCTGATCGCGCAGATCGCGCGGCAGACCACCCTGCTCGCACTCAACTCCACCATCGAGGCCGCGCGCGCCGGCGCCGCCGGCAAAGGCTTTGCGGTCGTCGCCACCGAGGTCAAGGCGCTTGCGGTACAGACCCAGGGCGCCACCGAGGAGATCTCCAAAAAGATCGACGCGCTCCAGCGCGACGCCGCCGGCTCCGCGGACGCGGTGCACCGGATCTCGCAGGCGATCGAGGCGATCCGCCCGGTGTTCGACACCGTCAATGGCGCGGTCGCCGAGCAGAACGCCACGACCAGCGAGGTCTCCGGCAACGCGGCCAGCGCATCGCAGTTCATCATCTCGGTCGGCGAAAGCGCGGCCGAGATCGACGCCGCCACCAAGGCAGCCGAGACCCATGGCGAGAACGTCGCCAGCGCCGGCAAGGCCGTGACGACCTTCGCCCGGAAGCTGAAATCGCGCTGCGCAGTGTTGCTCCGTCAGAGCGAGCACGACGATCGCCGCAAGACCGAGCGGCTGCCCTGCCACCTCAAATTCGAGAGCGCGCGCGGCGTGCTGCCGGTCTATGAGATCGCGATGGACGGCGTCTTGATCGGTGGTGCGGAAGCAAGCCGGCTCGCGCCGCAGGCGATCATCGACGGCACCCTCGAGGACGTCGGGGCCTGCCGACTGCGCGTGGTCGAGCAGTCCAAGGCCGGCGCCCGCACGCAATTCGTCAACCCCGATGCCGCGCAGCGCGAGAAGGTCGAAGACAAGCTCTGGTCGATCCACGAGGAGAACACCGAGTTCGTCACCCGCGCGATGGAGGCCGGCACCGCGCTGACCCGGATTTTCGAGCAAGCGGTCGCACGCGGCGAGGTCAAGATCGATGATCTCTTCGACACCGACTACGCCGAGATCGCCGGCACCAATCCGCAGCAATACCGCACAAAATACCTGGACTGGGCCGACCGCGCGCTGCCGCCGTTCCAGGAAGCCTTTCTCGCCAAGGAACCGCGCATGGCGTTCTGCGCCATGGTCGACCGCAACGGCTTCCTGCCGGTCCACAACAAGATCTATTCGCATCCGCAGCGGCCGGGCGATGCCGCATGGAACATGGCCAATTGCCGCAACCGCCGCATCTTCAACGATCCGGCGGGGCTGGCTGCCGCGCACAATTTGCGCTCGTACCTGATCCAGAGCTATGCGCGCGACATGGGCAACGGCAACACCGTGATGATGCGCGAGATCGACGTCCCGATCCGCGTGCAGGGCCGGCACTGGGGCGGATTTCGCACGGCCTACAAGCTGTAGTGCACGCTCAGGCAAGACGCCGGGCGCGAATCACGTCTTTAGGTGAAGTTGGAATGGGAATGCCGCGGAGGGCCGGCGAACGGCTCTGACTTGAGGAAGCCCCGTACATGTCCTTCGCCCAGCTTGCAGTCATGGACACTGGATCCAACCGGACGCTCGCCGAGCGGCTGATCGACCAGCTTGCCGACCGCATCGGCGGCCTTGGCGTCGAGCTTGCCGACATCGCCGGTAATGTGCAGGAGGTCGCCAACCGCGTCGCCAACCAGTCGGAGCGGTTCCATCACCTCCAGAAGACGGCTGAGACCATGGTCTCGGCCAACCACGACATCGCCAACGCATCACAGGCGGTGCAATCGACCGCATCGGCGGCGGTCGGCGAGATCGCGCAGTCGCGCGGTGCGGTCGACACCGCGGTCAGCCATATCTCCGAGCTCGTTGCTGCCGTGGAGCGGATCGAGGCGCGGCTGAGCGCCGTCGGCTCGGCGCTGGCGCAGGTCGCAAAAGTCTCCGGCTCGATCGAGGCGATCGCCAAGCAGACCAATCTGCTTGCGTTGAACGCGACGATCGAGGCCGCGCGGGCCGGCAATGCCGGACGCGGGTTTGCGGTGGTCGCAAGCGAGGTCAAGAACCTCGCGGAGGCCACCCGGCAGGCCACGCACCAGATCGCCGACACCGTGCGCGATCTCGATGGCCAGATCGAAGGCCTGATCGGCGAGAGCAGCGATGCGTCCCGGCGCGCCAAGACCGCGGGCGAAGGCGCCCAGCAGATCTCCGGCATCATCTCGCGCGTCCAGCAGGGCTTCGCCTCCGTGGAAGCGGAGATCGACAGCGTCACGCGTGCGGCGACCTCCAATCTCGGCCACTGCGACACCGTCATCAACGAGCTCAACGAGCTCGCCAAGGGCGTCGACCTTTCCTCACGCGATCTCAGGAGCGCCGACCAGCGCGTGACGAAGCTGCTCGACACCTCCGAAGGCTTGATCGCGCTGATCGCCGACAGCGGCGTGGAGACATCCGATGCGCCGCTGATCCGCGCCGTCGTCGACACCGCCAAACGCATCTCGGCCGAGTTCGAGGCCGCGATCGATCGCGGCGAGATCACGCTCGACCAGCTCATGGACGAGAGCTACCGGGAGATCGCCGGCACCGACCCCAAGCAGTATCTCACCAAATATGTCGAGTTCACCGATCGCGTGCTGCCTGCGATCCAGGACCCGATCCAGAAGTCCGATCCCCGCATCGTGTTCTGCGTCGCCTGGGCGAGGAGCGGCTATCTGCCGACGCACAATCCGAACTACCGGCTACCGCAGGGCAAGGACCCGGTCTGGAACAACGCCAATTGCCGCAACCGCCGCCTGTTCACTGATCGCGCCGTGAAGAAGGTCGCGGCCAACACAAAACCCTTCCTGCTGCAGACCTATCGCCGCGACATGGGCGGCGGGCAGTTCGTGCTGATGAAGGACCTGTCCTCGCCGATCATGGTCCGCGGCAAGCACTGGGGCGCGTTCCGGATGGGTTTTCGGCAGGGCTGAATCAAAGACCTCGAAAACAACCCCATGCACAGTAGCGGGGCTGCGCGGAATCAATGGCTTAGCGGGATGAAATGAGGCTTGGCTGGTTGCCAAGGAGAAGGTGCGCGACCTCTCCCGCTTGCGGGGGACGTTGAGCAAATTCCGAATGTCCCAGTTGACCCGTCGGGCAAAACAGGAGCACGATGCCATCATCGGGCACGTCGGCTTTTGCGCCATTGGAACTGATTCCTTCAGACGCGCACCGTGCCCGCCCTCACCCGACTTTCACAATCGCACGACTTTCGTCTTGGCATGGTTTTGCGCATTCGCACGCTGATGCGCGGAGGTCGACACCGCATAGGATGCAAAAGCGTCAGAAAATGATGCTTATCATATCAATTAGCCCAAAAGCGCCGCACGGATCGCCGCACAAATTCGTGAACGTCATGGCCTGATGCTCTGAGCACGCAAATATGCATCGCAAGAAATTTCAACGCTTCATCGTTTCACACCGGTATGATTATTGTCGCGCACGAGTTCGCCACCTAGATCGCCGTAAGCGATCTGGCGAAGAAGGGAATGCATATGGCAACTATTCTCACCATCAACGGCGAAACGAAATCCTTCGACGCGCCACCGGAAATGCCGTTGCTGTGGGTGCTGCGCGACATTCTCGGAATGACCGGCACCAAGTTCGGCTGCGGCATTGCCCAATGCGGTGCCTGCACGGTGCATGTCGACGGCAAGGCGGTGCGCTCCTGCGTGCTGCCGGTCAGCGCGGTCGAAAATCGCGCCATCACCACCATCGAACATGTCGGCAGCACGCCGTCGGGCGCGAAGGTGCAGAAGTCCTGGCTCGATGCCGAGGTGATCCAGTGCGGCTATTGCCAGTCCGGCCAGATCATGTCGGCCGCGGCACTTCTGGCGACAACGCCCAACCCTGACGATGCCGACATCGATGCGGCGATGGCCGGCAACATCTGCCGCTGCGGCACCTATGTGCGCATCCGCGAGGCCATCAAGCAGGCCGCCAACGGCCGTCAGTCGTGAGGTCCGCCATGTTCACCGACAAGAATCTTCCGAACGTCTCCCGCCGCGCGCTGCTGACCGGCGGTCTCGCCACCGGCTTCCTGCTCGCCTTTCATCTGCCGCTGCGCGCAGCCGCCAACGAACCAGAGCAGAAGGATACGACCGACGGCAGGTTCGCCCCCAACGCTTTTATCCGCATCGACGAGACCGGCCGCACCGTCCTGATGATGCCGCAGGTCGAGATGGGCCAGGGCGTCTATACCTCGATTGCGATGATCCTGGCTGAGGAGCTCGATGCCGACTGGGCCAAGGTCGAGGTCCAGCACGCGCCGCCCAACGACAAGCTCTACGCCAATCCCGTGTTCGGCTTGCAGGCAACCGGTGGCTCGACCTCGATCCGCGCCTGGTGGAAACCGCTGCGCGCCGCCGGCGCCAGCGCGCGGGCCATGCTGGTGCAGGCCGCAGCGGCGCAATGGCAGGTCGATCCTGCCAGCTGCACGGCGTCGAAAGGCGAGGTCGTGCACGCCGCGAGCAGCCGCAAGATCGGTTATGGCGAACTGGCATTGGCCGCACAGAGCCAAACGCCGCCGAAGGACGTTGCGGTCAAGGACCCCAAGGACTTCGTCATCATCGGGCAGCCGCTGAAGCGGCTCGACACGCCGGACAAGGTCAACGGCAAGGTCGTCTACGGCATCGATGCGATCCTGCCGAACATGAAGATCGCGGTGATCGCCAATTGTCCGGTGTTCGGCGGCAAGGTCGGCAAGGTCGACGACACTGGGGCGATGAAAGTCGCCGGCGTGCGCAAGATCGTGGTGCTCGAGGATACGGTCGCGGTGATCGGCGACCACACATGGGCCGCCAAAAAAGGTCTCGAAGCGCTCAAGATCGAATGGAACGAGGGACCGAACGCAAAAATCAGCACCAAGGACATCTGGCAGGACCTGCGCGCCGCCAGCGAGAAGGACGGCGCGATCGCAAAATCAGTCGGCGACATCGCCAAGGGGCTGGCGAGCGGCGACAGATTCGAGGCGAGCTTCGAATTGCCGTTCCTGGCGCATGCCTCGATGGAGCCGATCAACGCCACTGTCCACGTCAGGCCGGACGCCTGTGAGATCTGGACCGGCACGCAGATCATGACGCGCGTGCAGGCGGAGGCGGCGAAGGCCGCCGGCGTTCCCATCGACAAGGTGATCGTCAACCAGCATCTGCTTGGCGGCGGCTTCGGCCGCAAGCTCGAGCCCGACATGGTGGTCGCGGCGGTGAAGATCGCCAAGCAGGTCGACTATCCCGTCAAGGTGATCTGGACTCGCGAGGAGGACATCCAGCACGACGTCTACCGCCCGGTTTATCGCGACCAGGTCACCGCGACACTGGTCGATGGCAAGGTGTCGGCCTGGAAATACAAGATCGCCGGCTCGGCGGTGATTGCACGCTGGCTGCCGCCGGCGTTCCAGAAGGGCATCGATATCGACGCGGTCGATGCCGCGGCGGACATGCCCTACGACTTTCCCAACTTCCAGGTCGAATATGTCCGCGCCGAACCGCCTGCGGTGCCGACCGGCTTCTGGCGCGGCGTCGGCCCGAACAACAACGTGTTCGCGTTCGAATGCGCGATGGACGAGCTGGCGCGCAAGGCCGGCAAGGACCCGGTCGAATTTCGCCGCGCCCATCTGACAAAGAACCCGCGCGCGCTGGCTGTGCTGAATCTGGTCGCGGAAAAATCCGGCTGGGGTGAGAGGCTGCCGCCACGCGTCGGCCGCGGCGTCTGCGTGCAGCCGTCGTTTGCCAGCTACCTCGCGACCGTGGTGGAAGCCGAGATCGACGACATCGGCGAGATCGTGCTCCGCCGCATCACTTCGGTGGTCGACACCGGCATCGCTGTGAACCCTGACACGGTGAAGGCGCAGATCGAGGGCGGGCTGATCTTCGGCCTCACCGCCGCGCTCTATGGCGAGATCACCATCGACAAGGGCCGCGTGCAGCAATCGAACTTCCACGACTACCGCATGATGCGCATCAACGAGATCCCGAAGATCGAGGTCATCGTGGTCAAGAGCGGCGAGGCGCCCGGCGGCATTGGCGAGGCCGGCGTCAATGCCGGACCGCCGGCGTTACGCAATGCGATTCTTGCCGCAACCGGCGTGGCGCTGCGGCGCCTGCCGATCGATCGGAAACTGCTGGCTGCGGGGAGGAAGGCATGAGCCGGACAATGCGTATCCTTGCAAGCCTGGTCGTGATCGCCATCGTCGCGGTGGCGCTCGGCGTCTTCATCATCCGCGGACCCGGTCCGCTGGATTTCGCTGGCGGCACCAAGGTGGCGCTGGCCGATTATCGCGCCGGCAAGCCCACGGGCGTGCCGGCCAGGCTCGAAAAAGCAAACCTGGTCGAGCGCGGCGAATATCTGGCGAAGGCGGCCGACTGCATGGTCTGCCACACCAGTCCGGGCGGGAAGGACTATTCCGGCGGGCTCGGCTTCAAGCTGCCGTTCGGCACGCTCTACTCGACCAACATCACGCCCGACAAAGAGACCGGCATCGGCAATTACAGCGACCAGGACTTCCTCGACGCGGTCCAGCGCGGCAAGCGGCACGACGGCGCCCGGCTCTATCCTGCGATGCCCTACACGTCCTACACCTACATGAGCGACGAGGACGTGCTGGCGGTGAAGGCCTATCTGTTCAGCCTGCCGGCGGTGCGCGCCAAGGCGCCGGAGAACACGCTGTCGTTCCCGTTCAACCAGCGCTGGGCGATGTTGTTCTGGTCCGCCGTGTTCAACCCGGACACTCGGTTTGCGCCCGACACCTCGAAGAGCCCGGAGTGGAATCGTGGTGCGTATCTGGCGGAAGCACTGGCGCATTGCGGCGAGTGCCACACGCCGCGCAATCTCGGCTTTGCGCTGGACAACCGCAAGAAGTTCGCGGGCGCGATCACCGCCGGCTGGCACGCCTTCAACATCTCCTCCGACAAGGCCACCGGCCTCGGCAATTGGCGTGACGAGGATCTGATCGCGTATCTGTCGCTCGGCCATACGCCGGGCCACGGCGCGGCCTCGGGTCCGATGGGCGAAGCCGTCGACCACAGTTTTAGCCAGTTCGCACCCGAAGACATCCGCAGCATCGTTGCATACTTGCGCAGCGTGCCGCCGGTGCCCTCGCCCGACCTGCCGGCCACCACGGCGCCGATTGCACCCGCCTCGCACAAGGACGGCGTCACCGCGGATGCCCGCGGCAAGAAGGTGTTCGCCAGCGCCTGCGCCAGCTGCCACGGCTGGAGCGGCGAGAGCCCGGTGTCGCCGATGGCGACGCTCACCGGCACCTGGGCCGTCAACGACCCCGCCGCCACCAACGTCGCGCAGATCGTGCTGTCAGGCACCAGGCGCCACACGCCCGACGGCGCGCTGTCGATGCCGGCGTTCGGCAATGCGTACAGCGACGACGAGATCGCGGCGGTGGCGAACTATGTGACGGCGCGGTTTGGTGCGAAGGGCTCGAAGCTGACGGCGAAAGATGTGGCGGAGTTACGGGAGCAGACGGCGGATTAATCTCGCGCGAACGCTGCTGCCCCTTCGCCCCTTATGGGAGAACGCGGGTCTATGTAACGCGTTGAGACAGCTACGTAAATTAAATCTTGCGTTCATCTAGCGTCCCTTCCACGTGGTTCCATGCGCTCGTGCTACCATCGCTGCATGACGAATCCCTCGATGAAGATACTGCTGGGGCTGCTGACGCTCGCGATCATGACGAGGGCAGCGTCAGCGCTAGATTCGGTTGCCGACGCCAAACAATGCAGCGAAGCCGCGTTGGCGAGCTACGCCTTGACCAGCGCCGAACCCGCCGAAAAAATTGCCGAAATGGCTTTTCGGAGATGCTCCGACAAATGGCGCGAAGCCTTTGACCCTGTTGGCCGAGAGATGGATGCAAGTCCGACACTCAAAGAGGCGCAGGAAAACTGCATCAAACGGCTTGGCCCGTCGTCCTGCCCAGCGCCGCTGCCGTCCATCGTCGTTCTAATGAACGCCGCACAGCGAACCTTCCAATCTGATGCCGTGACCAAGGTCTTCGATATCCGTGCCAAGGTCGCCGGGAAATAGCGGTTTTTTGCACTAGGAATTTTTATGCCAAGACAACCGTTCTTACCGAGCCACTCGAAGGCCGATCTTATTTACGGCATCGGACATATTTCTAAAAAACCAAAGATTGCCGAAGCAACAGGCCGATGCATAATGGCTTGGTCGTATGTGGACTGGCAAATGGCGGTCTTGTTGGCCGCTCTGATGAAGGCAAACTCAGAAGCTTCGGTCGCGATCTTCCTCACGCTCAGAAATGCGCGGGCTCAACGCGATGTCCTCGTTGCCGCCGCAGAGATGACACTTGCGGAATCAGACCGCGAAATATTTGACGCGATCATGCTGATCTATGCGAGCCTTCAAACCCAACGCGCTGACATAGCACACGGAATTTTTGGTTCTATTCCTGACGGCAAAGAGGATGAAATCCCGTGGATCGAAACCAAGAATCTTTCCAAAGACTGGATCGAGAGATTCCACAAGCCAAAAAAAGAAGACTCACCGAAACAGCAAGACGAGAAGCTCGCTCAAAAATGCTGCACTTACATTTACAAACTAGCCGATCTTGAACGCCTCGAAGCCGAGATAGTCCAGCTCTGGGGTGTTGCATTCACCTTCACATCGTACCTGAACCATCCCGGCTTGCCGGTGGCTGTAGAGGCACTCAAGAAGCAATGCGCCGACTCGCCTCTTATGACGCAAGCGTTAGAACGGATGCGGAAATCGAAAGAGTAACATTCGGATTTATGAGGTTTTTTGCTTGCGCATCATGCTGGACAGCAACGTACACGACTTAATTGCGGCCGATCAGGCTGTCCTTCGCGTGCTTCGAGAGCGCATCGCTGAAGGCTCGATTAAACTTGTCAGCACCCACGTTCAGCGCGATGAACTGTCACGGGCTCCGGAGCCGAAGCGAGCCGCGTTGATGGCGATCTATGGGTTGACCGAAAATGTATCGACGGCTGGCGCAGTTTGGGACGTCTCTAGTTGGGATGAATGCAGTTGGGGCAGCGACGAAGGGAACGCCTCTATCGCGGCGCTAACGGGGGGAAATGCAAAGCACGCGGAGGATGCGCTGATAGCAGCAACAGCTTCGTGCGAGGCTGATGTTCTTGTAACAAACGAAACCCGGCTTGCCGCCAAAATCCGGCGCGCCAATATTTCGGTAAAGGTATGGTCGTGGGGCGAGTTCGTCGCCTCGCTCCGTTGATGGAAATCAGAGCGCCTTGCGCCGTAGCCTGCCGTAAGCAACGTGAATCCACAGAAGGACTGCTTTGCGATGGTATCTCTGCTGCCATCGCCCGATGTCGCCGCACGATCAGCAGCGCTTCGCGAAAATGAGCTCTGACTTGACGATCGCTGCGGATTCGAGCCGCCGCTTCATCTGGTCACCATCGACGCAAGCGCTCGACCAGTGTCGTGCGCTACGGTCCGCGAAGCATCGAACAGGTCTGCTCCGGAACATCTCGGATCAACCGGCTCAAAATGCTGGTGGTGACGTGCATCAGCGCGGAGGGTATGGGCCGGTGGCGCGAAGCGCCGGATGAGGGGTCTGTCTCCGCGAGTGCGGCTCAGAGTGAGACTCGCGGAGAGAGACCCCTCACCCGTCTCGCCGCTTACGCGGCGAGCCACCCTCTCCCACAAGGGGCGAGGGTGCAGCGGCGTCTGCCGCGCTAAAATTCAGCTTAACCAGAACTTCGGCGTCGCCGGCTCCAGCCGGCCGCCCGCACGCACCGGAGCAATCCGAAGCGCGAGGCCCGTCGCATCATCGGTCTCCACCGCCACACCGCTGAGCGTCGCGGCCCCTGCGGCCGGCTCGAACCGGCCTGACGGAATCCCCGACGTGAACCTCCGCAGCGGCTCTTCCTTTTGCATGCCGATGATGGAGTCGTAATCGCCGGTCATGCCGGCGTCGGTCATGTAGGCGGTGCCGCCTGACAGGATCTGATGGTCGGCGGTCGGGACATGGGTGTGGGTGCCGACGACGAGGCTGGCGCGGCCGTCGCAGAAGAAGCCGATGCCCTGCTTCTCGCTGCTCGCCTCGCAATGGAAGTCGACCACGATGGCGTCCGCAGCAATGCCGAGCGGACAGGCGCCGAGCTCGCGCTCGAGCGCTGCAAAGGGATCGTCGAACGGGGTCATGAAGACGCGCCCCAAAGCATTGACGACGAGCGCATGCCTGCCGTTCTTGGCCTCGACCAGGGCGGCGCCGCGGCCGGGCGTGCCGCGCGGATAGTTCGCCGGCCGCACCAGTCGCTCGGCGCGCTCGATGAAGACGAGCGCCTCGCGCTGGTCCCAGGAGTGATTGCCGAGCGTCACCGCATCGGCACCGGCATCGAGAAATTCCTGATAGATCGCTTCCGTGATGCCGAAGCCTCCCGCCGAATTCTCGCCGTTGACGACGACGAAATCGAGCGACCAGTCCTTGATCATGCCGGGCAGATATTCGGCGATGGCGTTGCGGCCGCTACGGCCGACGACATCACCCACGAACAGAATGCGCAACTTCAGAACTCCGGAAATCGAAAACGTCCGATTCCGTTAGCACATAATCCAGCGCCACGTCGTGGGCTAGTGCCGGAACCGCCTTGATCTCCTGCGCTGCAAAAGCGAGCCCGATGCCGACGATCTGCTTCGTCTTGCGGAGGTGCGCGAAGGTGTGGTCGTAGTGCCCCGCGCCATAGCCGATGCGATGGCCGAGACGGTCGAAGGCGGCGAGTGGCGTCAGCATGATGTCGGGGATGACTTCGGCGGCCGCCGGCGACGGCTCGGGAATGCCGAGCGGGCCGAGCATCAGGCGGTCGTTCGGATGGAAGATGCGGAAGACCAGCGACTGGCCGCGCGCCGTGACGCAGGGCAGCGCCAGCCTGGCGCCCTCTTCAGTGAGCTTCTTCAGCAGCGGCATCGGATCGATCTCGCTGCGGATCGGAGAGTAGCCGGAGACGATGCTGCCGGGCAGCAGCTCGAACGGCAGCCCGCGCTGGGCAAGCTTGGCGGCCGCGGCGATGCGCTTCTTCTCGCTCAGAGCATCACGCGCCGCGAGGGCTTTGGCACGGAGCTCGGATTTGGTGTTGGTCATGTGCTTCGGTCCCGAGGCAGAGCTGTCTGTCGTCATCACCCGCGAAGGCGGGTGATCCAGTATTCCAGAGACGCCAGTGCTTGAACTTCGACGCCGCGGCGTACTGGATGCCCCGCTTTCGCGGGGCATGACACCGAGACTTGGATTGAACCGCAAGCGTGTCGGGGACGCAATTTTCGAGAGGCACGAGCCGGAAGCAAACACAAAAGTGCGAAGCCGCAAACGCCGTTGAAGCACTCGATCCCGGAGTTCCCTACGAAAGTAGGTGGGCACCATATGTCCGGGCCCACGGGCCCGGCCAGGGACAGTTCCCTAAAGGATCGATAAGGCCCCGGGGATATATGGCTCCGGACGCGCGTCGCAGCCTCGCCTGCGCAATGTAACAACGATACTGACGAATCACCAGAGCGATCGCACGTGGCCACCGAACGCGGCGAGAGAACTTGGCCTGCATGGTTCGAGACGCCCGCTTTGGGCGGGCTCCTCACCATGAGGGTTTAAGATTTCACCGCGAAACAAGACCTCATCCTGAGGAGCCCGCCGCAGCGGGCGTCTCGAAGGATGGCCACAAGGGAAACGCCAAAATCAACCGATCGCGATGCCGTTGCCGACGGTGCGGTTCAGGACCTGGGTCGACTTCTCGATGCGCTCGGCGGCAGAGTTCAGCGCGTTGACCACGGCGGTCTGGGTCATCCGGGCACGCTCGACGGCAGCGTTGCGGAAATCCCGCAGTTCGGTCAGCTCCTGCTCCATGGTGCGGATGCGGTTGCCGGCGTCGACCAACTCGTCGCAGACGGTCAGCGCCGCCATCACGGTGAGCCTGGCATCGCCGATCTCGCCGAATTTTCCGCGCAGCGACTGAATCCGCGTCTCCAGGCCTTCGGCAAGCTTCAACAGCCGCACCTCCTGGCCCTCCTCGCAGGCCATGCGGTATTGCCGGGCGTTGATGGTGACGTTGATGTGGCTCATCCGTCCTCTCCGGTATCAAGTACCGAACGTATCGTGACGATTGCGGACTCCAGCCGATCGGAGATCTCGCGATTGGTGCGCTCGAGCTTGCGCGCTTTCACCAGTGCACCGTCGAGCTCGTCGGCAAGCCGCGAACGATCGGCGCCCAGCGCCTGGATTCGCGTCGCAAGCTCATTCTCGTCGCGGTCAGCATCGCGCCTTCGCTCGACCGCGCTTTCAAGCGCGTCGAGCGCCGCCGTGAGCCTGCGGGTCGCGATCTCGATCTCGACGGCGGAGGACTCCGTCATGGCAGCGCTGTTGGATACGCGATCGTTCATGCAGTCAGCGGCGGAACCTGTGGGCTTGACCCGTGGCCTTTACCTGGGAGCTTGCCGTCCGGCAAAAGACTCGGTTCGGCAAGCGGTTAGAAGCAGAAATTTACGTGGCAAGCTAGCCAAGCGCAACGCCGCCGCGAAACTATGCACTGCTAAGCAACTTTTACGGCCAAACCGGCGTTTGACTGCCTTGGCCTGCCGGAACCGAGATGCTATCCCAGCCGCGCCCCCAGCGGCCGAAAGGCTCTTTCCGGCGCGGCGAATTCTGCCACAAGCGCCTCATTTCAGACGGATTTCAGACATGACGCAGGTCGATCCCAACCGTATGGCCAACGCGATCCGCGGCCTCTCGATGGATGCCGTCGAGAAGGCAAAGTCGGGTCATCCGGGCCTACCGATGGGCGCCGCCGACATGGCCACGGTGCTGTTCACGCAGTTCCTCAAATACGATGCTACCGCAATCGACTGGCCGGACCGCGACCGCTTCGTGCTCTCCGCCGGTCACGGCTCGATGCTGCTCTATTCGCTGCTGCACCTGACCGGCAACGCCGACATGACGCTGGACCAGCTCAAGCAATTCCGCCAGCTCGGCGGATTGACGCCGGGTCACCCCGAGAACTTCCACACCAAGGGCATCGAGACCACCACCGGCCCGCTCGGCCAGGGCATCTCGACCGCGGTCGGCATGGCGCTCGCCGAGAAGATGCTCGCCGCCGAGTTCGGCAAGAAGATCGTCGACCACCACACCTACGTGCTCGCCTCCGACGGCGACCTGATGGAAGGCGTCTCGCAGGAAGCGATCGCGATGGCCGGGCACTGGAAGCTCGGCAAGCTGATCGTGCTCTACGACGACAACGGCATCTCGATTGACGGCCCGACCTCGATCTCCGATTCGGTCGACCAGGTGAAGCGCTTCAAGGCGTGCGGCTGGGCCGCCGAGAAAATCGACGGCCATGACCAGGCCGCGATCGCTGCCGCGATCACCCGTGCGCAAAAATCCAACAAGCCGACACTGATCGCCTGCCGCACCACCATCGGCTTCGGCGCGCCGCACAAGGCCGGCACCGCCAAGGCGCATGGCGAGGCGCTCGGCGCCGACGAGCTCAAGGCCGCCAAGGAAAATCTCGGCATCTCGCTCGAGCCGTTCTCGGTGCCGGATGACGTGCTGAAGGCCTGGCGCGCAGCGGGCTCGCGCGGCGCTGCGGCACGACAGGAATGGGAGGGACGGCTCGGCGAGCTCGG
Organism: Bradyrhizobium sp. S3.2.6; assembly: GCF_040546885.1. Classification (NCBI taxonomy): domain Bacteria; kingdom Pseudomonadati; phylum Pseudomonadota; class Alphaproteobacteria; order Hyphomicrobiales; family Nitrobacteraceae; genus Bradyrhizobium; species Bradyrhizobium sp. S3.2.6. Next base: position 252,139 of record NZ_JBEPOS010000003.1, read on the forward strand.
CAGCCGCAAGCGCGCCGAGTTCGAGCGCCGCGTGCGCCACGAGCGTCCGGCTTCGCTGGCGAAGGCCGTGCGCACGTACAAGAAGGAGCTGCTGGAGAAGCCGATGACCGCGGCCACCCGCAAGTCGTCGGAAGCCGTGATCGAGGTGATTGCCGGTGCGATGCCGATGGAATTCCTCGCGGGCTCCGCCGACCTCACCGGCTCCAACAACAACAAGGCGAAGTCGGCAACCGCCTTCTCCGCCAAGACGCCGAAAGGCCGCTTCATCCATTACGGCATCCGCGAGCACGGCATGTGTGCCGCGATGAACGGCATCTTCCTGCACGGCGGCTTCGCACCGAACGGTGCGACCTTCCTCGTGTTCACCGACTATGCGCGTCCGGCGATGCGCCTGGCGGCGCTGATGGGCACCGGTGTGGTCTACGTGATGACGCACGATTCCATCGGCCTTGGCGAGGACGGCCCGACCCATCAGCCGGTCGAGCATCTCGCCGCGCTTCGCGCCATCCCGAACATGCGCGTGTTCCGCCCCTGCGATTCCGTCGAGGTCGCCGAGTGCTGGGAGCTGGCGCTGAATCGTATCGACGGCCCGACGGTGCTGGCGCTGACGCGGCAGAACCTGCCGCAGCTCCGCACCACCGCACCGAACGAGAATCCCTGCGCCCAGGGCGCCTACGAGCTGGTGGCCGCGCAAGGGGAAGCCAAGGCGACGCTGTTCGCATCCGGCTCCGAGGTTGAGATCGCGGTGGCCGCCCAGAAGCAGCTCGTCGAGCGCGGCATCCCGTCGCGGGTGGTCTCGGTGCCCTCGCTCGAGCTGTTGTTAGCGCAACCAGAGGCCAAGCGTGCCGCCATCATCGGCAACGCGCCGGTGAAGGTCGCGATCGAGGCCGCCGTGCGCTGGGGCTGGGATGCCGTGATCGGCCAGGATGGCGAATTTATCGGCATGCATTCCTTCGGCGCGAGCGCGCCGGCCAAGGATCTTTACAAGCATTTCGGCATTACCGCCGAGGCCGCGGTTAACGCCGTGCTGAAGCGCGTATCCTGAGAGTTGAGCTTGCCAAAAAAAAGGACTACGTAATCTCTCATATGATCAAGCACCGCCCGGCTGAACCGGGCGTCCGCCCCTAAAAAACCCTCGCAGGCGCGTATAGCGCGTTGTGCGGGAAGACTAGGCGTTATCGAGCCCGTCATTGAACGGTCATAAGGAGATGAAACATGGCAGTCCGCGTCGGAATTAACGGTTTTGGCCGCATCGGCCGCAACATCCTGCGGGCTATCGCCGAGTCCGGCCGCAAGGACATCGAGGTCGTCGGCATCAACGACCTCGGCCCGGTCGAGACCAACGCCCACCTCCTCCGCTTCGACAGCGTCCATGGCCGCTTCCCCGGCACCGTGACCGTCGACGGCGACTCGATCAGCCTCGGCAACGGCAAGATCAAGGTGACCGCCGAGCGCGATCCCTCGAAGCTGCCCTGGAAAGATCTCGGCGTCGACATCGCGATGGAATGCACCGGCATCTTCACCGCGAAGGACAAGGCATCCGCGCATCTGACCGCCGGCGCCAAGCGCGTGCTGGTCTCCGCGCCTGCCGACGGCGCCGACGCCACCATCGTCTACGGCGTCAACCACGACACGCTGACCAAGGACCACATGGTGGTCTCGAACGGCTCGTGCACCACCAACTGCCTCGCGCCGGTCGCCAAGGTGCTGAACGATCTCGTCGGCATCGAGACCGGCTTCATGACCACGATCCACGCCTATACCGGCGACCAGCCGACGCTGGACACGCTGCACAAGGATCTCTACCGCGGCCGTGCGGCTGCGATGTCGATGATCCCGACCTCGACCGGTGCCGCCAAGGCGATCGGCCTCGTGCTGCCCGAGCTGAAGGGCAAGCTCGACGGCGTCTCGATCCGCGTGCCGTCGCCGAACGTCTCGGTGATCGACCTCAAGATCGTCGCCAAGCGCGCCGCCGATCCGAAGGAAATCAACGAGGCGATGAAGCGCGCCTCCGAGCAGCAGCTCAAGGGCATCCTCGGCTACACCAACGCGCCGAACGTCTCGATCGACTTCAATCACGATCCGCACTCGGCCACCTTCCACATGGACCAGACCAAGGTGCAGAACGGCACGCTGGTGCGCGTGATGGCCTGGTACGACAACGAGTGGGGTTTCTCGAACCGCATGGCGGACACCGCCGTCGCGTTCGCGAAGGTGATCTAAGCGTTTACTCTCGTGTCCCGGACGCGGTGCAGCGCGCTTGCGCTGCTCCGCAGAGCCGGGACCCATTCAACTGCGGGACTCGCTGCAATGTGGGTCCCGGTTCTGCACAGCAGCGCTTCGCGCCGCAGTGCGCCCGGGACAAGAGCGCCCGGGACAAGAGAGAGTATCCGATGGCGAACAAATTCCGCACCCTCGACGACGTCGACGTGAAGGGCAAGCGCGTGCTGCTGCGCGTCGATCTCAACGTGCCCATGGACAATGGCCGCGTCAGTGACGCGACCCGGCTCGAGCGCGTCGCGCCGACCATCACCGAAATCTCGGACAAGGGCGGCAAGGTCATCCTGCTCGCGCATTTCGGCCGGCCGAAGGGCCGCGATGCCAAGGACTCACTGAGGCCGGTCGCCGAAGCGCTGTCGAAGGTCGTGAAGAAGCCCGTCGCGTTCGCTGACGATTGCATCGGCGAGCCCGCGGCCAAGGCTGTGGCGACCCTAGAGGATGGCGACATCCTCTGTCTGGAAAACACCCGCTTCCACAAAGAGGAAGAGAAGAACGATCCGGCCTTCGTCGCGGAGCTCGCAAAGCTCGGCGACATCTGGGTCAGCGATGCCTTCTCGGCCGCGCACCGCGCCCACGCCTCGACCGAAGGTCTCGGCCACAAGCTGCCGGCCTATGCCGGCCGCACCATGCAGGCCGAGCTCGACGCGCTGGAGAAGGCGCTGGGTTCGCCGACCAAGCCTGTCATCGCGATCATCGGCGGCGCAAAGGTCTCGACCAAGATCGACCTGCTCGAGAACCTCGTGGGCAAGGTCGACGCGCTCGTGATCGGCGGCGGCATGGCCAACACCTTCCTGCACGCCCAGGGCGTCGGCATCGGCAAGTCGCTGGCCGAGAAGGATCTCGCCGCCACTGCGTTGCGCATCGTGGAGAAGGCCTCGGCCGCCAACTGCGCCATCATCCTCCCGGTCGATGCCACCGTCGCCTATCATTTCGCCGCCAACGCGCCGTCGCATGCCTATGGGCTCGATGCGATCCCGGCCGACGGCATGATCCTCGACGTCGGCCCACAATCGATCGCACGCATCCACGCCGCCATCGACGACGCCGCCACGCTGGTCTGGAACGGACCGCTCGGCGCGTTCGAGATGCAGCCGTTCGACCGTGGCACGATGGCAGCCGCCAAGCACGCCGCCGCGCGCACCAAGGCCAAGAAGCTGATCTCGATCGCGGGCGGCGGCGACACGGTCGCGGCCCTCAACCAGGCCCATGTGGCCGGTGATTTCACCTATGTCTCGACCGCCGGTGGCGCATTTCTTGAATGGATGGAGGGCAAGCCCCTGCCCGGCGTCGAAGTTCTGCGCATCAAGTAATCAGACGGCAAGAAACCGGCAAGAAACAAGCGGCCCTGAGGCCCGAACGGAGAAAAAGACAGATGGCTCGGATCACGTTGCGTCAATTGCTCGACCATGCGGCGGAACACGATTACGGCGTCCCGGCCTTCAACATCAACAACATGGAGCAGGCGCTGGCGATCATGGACGCGGCCAACCAGGTCGACGCGCCCGTCATCATCCAGGCCTCGCGCGGCGCGCGCTCCTACGCCAACGACGTCATGCTCAAGCACATGATGGACGCGGTCACCGAGATCTACCCGCACATTCCGGTCTGCGTGCATCTCGACCACGGCAACGAGGCCGCCACCTGCATGACCGCGATCCAGGCCGGCTTCACCTCGGTGATGATGGACGGCTCGCTCAAGGCCGACGGCAAGACCCCCGGCGACTGGACCTACAATGTCGGCGTCACCAAGACCGTGACCGACATGGCCCATCTCGGCGGCATCTCGGTCGAGGGCGAGCTCGGCGTGCTCGGCTCGCTCGAAACCGGCATGGGCGACAAGGAAGACGGCCACGGCGCCGAAGGCAAGCTGAGCCACGACCAGCTCCTGACCAATCCGGACGAGGCCGTGAAGTTCGTCCAGGAGACCAAGGTCGACGCGCTCGCGATCGCAATGGGGACGTCTCACGGTGCTTACAAATTTACCCGCAAGCCGGACGGCGACATCCTCGCCATGAACGTGATCGAGGAGATCCATCGCAAGCTGCCCAACACGCATCTCGTGATGCACGGCTCCTCGTCGGTGCCGCAGGACCTCCAGGACATCATCAACGCCCATGGCGGCAAGATGAAGCCGACCTGGGGCGTGCCGGTTGCCGAGATCCAGCGCGGCATCAAGCACGGCGTGCGCAAGATCAACATCGACACCGACAACCGCATGGCCATGACCGGCCAGATCCGGAAAGTGCTCAAGGACAATCCGGAAGAGTTCGATCCGCGCAAGTATCTGAAGCCGGCGATGGAAGCCATGACCAAGCTGTGCAAGCAGCGGCTCCAGGAGTTCAACACCGCCGGCCAAGCCTCCAAGTTCAAGAAGATCCTGACCCCCGCCGACATGGCCAGGCGCTACGCCAAGGGCGAACTCGACCCCAAGGTGGCGTAAGGACCGCGCGAGGGCGTGAAGCCCGGCACGCTCTATCGTCTCCCTCGCCCCGCCCTTCGCGGGGAGAGGGCGGGGTGAGGGGCTGCTTCCGCAGAGGCGGTGACAGACGGACTCGCGGAGGCCCCCCTCACCCGGTCGCTTCGCGACCGACCTCTCCCCGCAAGCGGGGCGAGGAGAACCGTCGCCAGCCGCTCATTTGCGGCCCTCCCCGCCCCCCTTACCCTGCGACGAACGTTAACTCGGCAATTGCCCGAGAACCGTCTATTTTCACAGGCAAGGGCAGAATCGTTTTGGGAGGACCTCTCGATGAATCTGACTGAGCTCAACAAAATCGCGACCGCCATGGTCGCGCCCGGCAAGGGCATCCTTGCCGCCGACGAATCCTCCGGCACCATCAAGAAGCGCTTTGACGCGATCGGCGTGGAATCGACCGAAGGCAACCGCCGCGACTACCGCGAGATGCTGTTCCGCTCGAGAGAGGCCATGAGCCAGTACATCTCGGGCGTGATCCTCTATGACGAGACGATCTGGCAGGCGGCAGGTGACGGCACGCCACTGGTCAAGCTGATCGAGAGTAGCGGCGCCATTCCCGGCATCAAGGTCGACGAGGGCACGCAAGCCCTGCCGATGTGCCCGGGCGAAACAGTCACCGTCGGGCTGGACAAGCTTGCCGAGCGGCTGAAGAAATATTACGAGCGCGGCGCCCGCTTCGCCAAATGGCGCGCGGTGATCGATATCGGCAGCGACGTTCCCTCGATGACCGCGATCAGCGTCAATGCCCATGCGCTGGCGCGCTATGCCGCGCTGTGCCAGGCCGCGCAGATCGTGCCGATCGTCGAGCCGGAGGTGCTGATGGATGGTGATCACGACATCGACCGCTGCTATGAGGTCACGAGCCGCGTGCTCAACGAGACGTTCCAGGAATTGCGCGTGCAGCGCGTCGCGCTCGAAGGCATGGTATTGAAGCCGAACATGGCGATCTCGGGCAAGAAATGCGCAAAGCAGGCTTCCGTCGAGGAGGTCGCGGAGAAGACAATCCGGCTGCTGAAGGCGTGCGTGCCGGCGGCGGTGCCCGGCATCGCCTTCCTCTCCGGCGGCCAGGCGGACGAGGAGGCGACTGCGCACCTCAACGCCATGCACAAGCTTGGCAGGCTACCCTGGGGCCTGACCTTCTCGTACGGCCGCGCGCTGCAGGCCGCGCCGCAGAAGGCCTGGTCGGGCAAGGCCGAGAACGTCGCGGCCGGACAAAATGCATTCAGTCATCGTGCACGCATGAATGGCCTCGCCTCCAAGGGCGAATGGCAAAGCAGCCTGGAAAAGAAGGCAGCCTAGATCTTGTCGAACAAATCGCCTCCGCCGCGCCCGGCGCCGCGTCTTTATCTCGCGACGCCTGTTGTCGACGATCCCGCCGCGCTCCTCGCCGAGTTGCCCGCTCTGCTCGCAGCCGTCGATGTCGCAGCCGTGCTGGTGCGGCTGAAGGAGACCGACCAGCGCACCATGATCTCGCGGATCAAGGCTTTGGCGCCGATGGTGCAGAACGCCGGCGCGGCCCTGCTCGTCGACGGCCATCCCGAGATCGTCGCACGCGGCGGCGCCGATGGCGCGCATCTCGCAGGCATCGCCGCGCTGGAAGAGGCGATGCCCTCGCTCAAGCCCGATCGCATCGCCGGTGTCGGCGGGCTCGAGACGCGGCACGAATCCATGAATGCGGGCGAGATGGGTGCTGATTACGTGCTGTTCGGCGAGCCCGATGCGAAGGGCCAGCGCCCGTCGTCCCAGGCGATCGCCGAACGGCTGGACTGGTGGGCCGAGTTGTTCGAGCCGCCCTGCGTCGGCTTTGCGATGTCGTTCGAGGAAGCCCACGACTTCGCCGCCAGCGGCGCCGATTTCGTGCTGGTCGGCGATCTCGTCTGGGCGGATTCGCGCGGGCCGAAGGCCGCGCTGATCGAGGCCGATGCCGCGATCAAGAGGGCCTTCACGGCTGTTGCCGCGGGCCAGGGCTAGCGCCCCGCCATGACACTCCTGCGCATCATGCTTCTCACCACGCTGCTGCTGGCGGCGCCTGCGGCCGCGCAGCTCCAGATCACGCCGCCGGCGACGATCCCGAGCCCTGCGCCCGAAAAGCAGAAGCCCAAGGAAACGGCAAAGGAAACGGCAAAGGAAAAGCCAAAGGTCGCGCCGCACACGATCACCAGGAAGAAGGAGGCCGCACCGGCGCCAAAGCCGTCGGCCTCGCCGAGCCCGACGCTGCCGGCCACCGTGATCCCCGCGCCGCCGACCGACAATTCCAACGTCGACCTGGTGTTCGGCGCCTATCAGCGCGGCCAGTACAAGACCGCCTTCGACCTCGCCAGCGCGCGCGCCAAGACCGGTGATGCCAAGGCCATGACCATGCTGGGCGAGCTCTATTCCAACGCCATGGGCATCAGGCGCGACTACGCCAAGGCGATCGAATGGTACAAGCGCGCCTCCGACGCCGGCGACCGCGAGGCGATGTTTGCGCTCGCCATGCTGCGCATCGCCGGCCGCGGCGGCCCCGTCGACAAGGGCGAGGCGGTCAAGCTGATGGCCTCCGCCGCCAAGCTCGGCGAGCCCAGGGCGGCCTATAACCTTGCCCTGCTTTATCTGGACGGCCAGACCCTGCCGCAGGACGTCAACCGCTCCGCCGAGCTGTTGCGCCAGGCGGCCGATGCCGGACTGCCCGAGGCGCAATACGCCCTCGCGACCTTCTACAAGGAAGGCACCGGCGTGCCGAAGGACCCCGATCGGTCGGTGCGGCTGCTGCAGGCAGCCTCGCTGGCCGACAATGTCGATGCCGAGGTTGAATATGCCATCGCCATGTTCAACGGCGCCGGCACGCCGAAGAACCAGCCCGCAGCCGTGGCGTTGCTGCGCAAGGCCTCCCGCCAGGGCAGCGCGATCGCGCAGAACCGCCTCGCCTGGGTCCTGATCAACGGCATGGGCACATCCGTAGACAAGGTCGAGGGGTTCAAATGGCATCTGGTGGCCAAAACCTCCGGCAAGGGCGACCCGGAGCTCGACAAGCAGCTGGCCGATCTGCCTGCCGACGACCGCGCCAAGGCGGAGGCCGCCGCCAAAAAATGGCTCGGAAACAAATGACCTGACGCCAAATGCCCTGCAAATGACCTGAACGACTTGACGTTTGGCCCCTCGCGGGGCACCCAATCCCCTCAAATGGCGCGGTTCTGCGCCTCCTCCCCCGATCAAGACCAGAGCTCATGCTGTATTCCGCCACTATCAATGTCATGGTCAAGGCCGCGCGCCGCGCCGGCCGCAGCCTCAAGCGCGATCTCGGCGAGATCGAGCATTTGCAAGTCTCGCTGAAGGGGCCGGCCAATTTCGTCTCGCTCGCCGACAAGCGTGCCGAAGAAATTCTCTACCAGGACCTCGCCAAGGCGCGGCCGGGTTACGGCTTCATCGGCGAGGAAGGCGGCACGCGGGAAGGCTCCGACAAGAGCCACACCTGGATCGTCGACCCGCTCGACGGCACCACCAACTTCCTGCACGGCATCCCGCAATTCGCGATCTCGATCGGTCTGGTGCGCGAGGGCACCATCATCGCCGGCGTGATCTACAACCCCGCCAATGACGAGCTCTACATCGCCGAGCGCGGCAAGGGCGTCTTCCTCAACGACCAGCGCCTGCGCGTCGCCGGCCGCCGCCAGCTCAACGAATGCGTGGTGGCCTGCGGCCTGCCCCATATCGGCCGCGGCGACCACGAGGAATTCCGCCGCGAGATGACCGCGATCCAGGACCGCGTCGCCGGCCTGCGCCGCTTCGGCGCCGCCTCCCTCGACCTCGCCTTCGTCGCCGCCGGCCGCCTCGACGGCTACTGGGAACGCAATCTGCAATCCTGGGACATCGCCGCCGGCATGCTGATGGTGCGCGAGGCCGGCGGGACGGTGAGCGATATCAACACGCCGGGCGATGCGCTCGTCACGGGCGACGTCGTGTGCGGGAACGAGTTCGTGCACGGCGAGCTGGTGAAGATTTTGAGGAAGGCAGCGTAGGCCGAGGCCACACCTTACACACTGCGGTCATCGTCCGCGAAGGCGGACGATCCAGTACTCACCGGCATGCGCGGCGATTAGACTCATGAGGCGTCTTGAGCGCGCCACGTAGCACTGCTCAAACCAGCTCATCAATGCGGTCCGCGACGCTGACGAATGTTGGCCGGTCATCCGATCCTGGGGGATGGTTGAAGGCCACGACCCGGCCAATGCTATCGTAGCATCCGCATTACTAGGGCGTGGACTCGCTACGGGCAGCGAGCCATAGCCGGATGGATGCGATCTGGACGAAGGCAAGATAGTTGGCGGCAAGCTTATCGTAGCGTGTAGCGATCCGACGACGTTGCCTGATCCGGTTGGATCTTGGCTTATTTCGGCGGCTCACGGCCGGATTGCTCGGCCACCACGTATTCGGCATACCAATCCGGCCAATTTTCATCATGCGTGCCGGTCCGCTTCTCGTGCTCGCCATGCGCGGCGGCGGCGCGACGAAGTGCTGCGGCAAGCTCAGCCGGCGAGGAGAACGCCGTGTCGTCGGAGTCCACGCGCCCGGGCAATCGCGCGGTGATCTCCTGCAGGAGCCAGGTGTTTCCGTCGGGGTCGCTCAAAGAGGCGAACGAGACATAACTGCGCCCCGCCGGATCGCGTCCGCTCAGAGGCGGCTGCCCCGGTCCGGCGCGGTGGAATACATCGCTCACCTGGGCGCCACGTGCGATGAGTTCGGCGTGGGCTGCTTCGATGTCGGATACGATCAGGTAGATATTCTGTGCTGCGCCGGGTGTTGCGGACGTTAGCCCCTTGCCGAAATGGACCGAGGCTGGTGAACCGGGAGGCGTGAACTGCACCACGCGAAACGCGTCGCCGACGGCGAAATCTGCGTCGAGCCGCCAGCCAAGGCTGCCGTAGAAAGACTTTGAACGATCGACATCCGATACGGGTATGACGACGGCCTCAAGCTTGAAGTTCACCTTCTTTGCATCCGGATGCCTGGACGCGGCTCCCCTCTGCTCCTGGATTGTGCTCATGCCTAACTCCTCTATGGTGCGAAGTATTCTCTCATAGCGTTCTGCCCCGCCGGCCGGTTTGCGTTCGTCACTGCAAGAACGATTCGACGTGTATCTTCGCCGTCGCCAAATTTACAGTGGCGAGCCCCCAAATCTGCCTCGTGTTGACCCAATCATACTTCGGAGCTGCGGTGGTAAGACGCACGTTGGCAACGAGGTCCATCATCGGTTCATTCGCTCGCGGCGTCGCAACGCCCTCAATACGCATGGCGATGCGATGGCCGTCTTCAGTTTCAATTGTGGCTCTGCCGTCGAGATCAGTGCGTCCATCGGCACGCAGCTGGAGGTATTCGACGCCACTACGTACTTTGCCCGTGATCCGACCTTTGATGTCTCCCTCGAAAGCCACATCAATTCGTGCTCCCTGCAGGGGCACCTTTTCTTTGCCGCTTAGGAGTGCATCCAGCGTCACGCCGTAGTCGGTCACTCCGGTGATATTGAAGTCGCACTCGTAAATCTTTTCGCCTCGCATTTTCTGAACCTCGGCCATCATTCTCTCCTTTGGTGGTCGTTGTGCCGGATGGTGGCACTTCGCTCTCACTGCGAAAAGTGGAGGCGACACTCGACATTGCCAACTGACGGATGCGGAAGGAGCCCTACCAAACCACGGAGGGTCTATAGGTTCGACGTCCCCGGGCTCTTGCCCTCGAGCGAAGAAGCCCCGCAAGCCCAAGGGCTTATTACTTGTGTTCTTTAGCGACGACTTCCGAAATCCGCGGTTACGTGGCACAATCGGAACCTATCCTTCCGAATTTTGGAAGAGGATGCGATGGATCGCCTGGACGCCATGTCAACCTTTCTTGCGGTCGTCGAGGCTGGCAGCCTGTCGGCTGCGGCGCGTCAGATGAAGACGCCCCTTACAACAGTTAGCCGCAAGATCTCCGAACTTGAATCTCATCTGCGGGTCAAGCTGTTCAACCGGTCAAGTCGCCAACTCGTCCTCACCGACGCTGGCAGCTCCTATCTGCTTGCGTGCAAGCGCATTCTTGCGGATGTTACGGAATCCGAGCGCATGGCCTCTGGAGAGTTTACCGCGCCAACCGGCGAATTGACGGTTACGGCTCCGGAGAGTCTTGGGCGCACTCACCTCATCCCGATCCTTGCCGACTTCCTCAAGACCTTTCCTGACATCAGGACGAACTTGATTCTTACAGATCGTGTGGAGAGCCTGTTTCAAGAGCAGGTCGACATCGGCCTGCGCATTGGCGCGTTACCGGATAGCAGTCTGATAGCGGTGCCTGTGGGAACAACGCGAAGCGTAGTTTGCGCCAATCCCACCTATCTGGCGACGCGCGGAACGCCCCGCAAGCCGGAAGATCTGGCCGGTCATGACTGCATAAGCTATCCGGCCATCATGGCGCCCGATGTTTGGACATTTGCGGTAGGCAAGACGACGGTTGCGATACCTATGCGTCCACGGCTCGTTGTCAGCAACGCCGAGGCCGCGTGTGAAGCGGCGTGCGCGGGCGTGGGAATTACGATCGCTCTCTCGTATCATTTCCATTCCGGACTAAAGTGCGGATCGTTAACAACTCTACTGGATGAGTTTCGTCCGCCCACGATGCCGGTCAACTTCGTCTATACGGCCGATAAATTTCTTCCGATCAAAGTGCGAGCTTTCCTCGATTTCGCAGCCCCGCGGCTAAAACGAGTTCTGGCAGAGTTTAATAGTTAGGCCGCACGACCCTGCTCGACCGTTTCGCGAGATCTCGAAAGACTGTTTCGAGCCTCGATCGCCTCGATCGAGCGGTCAAACGCGCTTTCTAAAACATGCCTGCCAACCGTGCCTAGTACGGCACCTAGCACCCAGCCTTTGAAATTCTTTCCATCGCGAACGACAGTCACGTCGATTTCGGTCATGCCGTCAGGACGCCGAGTGAAGCTGTAGGTGTGACCTGACGCGCCTCCCCAAACATTGGAATCTGTCGTCGAGAGGATTACCCGATTGGGATGAGACCAATCGTAGTGCAAGCGTTCCCAGATGCCACCTGACCCCTCCGTGACGTCGGCCTCCGAAATACCCTTGTGATGCACCTTCAGGTACTCGTCCGCGCTGTTACCAAAAAGCTCCGAACGACCCGGCCCGAAGTCGGTGAGCCCAGCAATATACTGTTCAGGTGTTGACGTGGTCGTTCGGTGGATATGGATCGTAGACATGCTCAGCTCCCAATCTTCAGAATACGCGGACCAATCAAACTTCAGTCGACGGTGGAGCTCGCGTTGCGGACAATTACGCGATCGCGTTGCCGGCTGATTTCAAGCCCGGTCTTCCGGCTTGTCGTCGACAGGACCACGTGCTGGCCAGGTGCAAGAACTGACACAACACGGATTGGCGTTCCCGCCTCGCCTTGGGCCAGGGTTGTGACGACATGAAAACCGTCGCCCTCGATCGTGTAGTAAGTGACGCCCGATACGTCGCCGAGATCAATGCTCTTGGCTTGGATCGGACGCAGGCTTTCGGCATGGGCTGTACCAAGGGTAGCTGTGAGGAATGCAATCGTGAAAAGAGCGCTTCGGATCGACATGGTGACCTCCTTTGGATTCGTTCGAAGTGGATAGATGGTGGTGTGCGCTTTGGTGCTGTGTTTTAGGGGCGGGTATCGCCACGACGAGCATCTACGGTTGATGCCCCGTCGCTTCGCCCACCGATGACATCAGACGGGAAAACGCTGTCATAGATCGCCCGGGCTTCTTGAATCAGGCGGAGCCGTTCGCGTTCGGCCTTTGGAACAAACCGGATAACCTCACCCATATTCGCCTCCATCTGTAAGCTGTCGCGCTCGGGCGGCGCCGTTGGGTGAAAGTGGAGCGAAAACTGTCGGTGCAACAGACGGGAAAACTGAGAAGTCTCCTTCCGAAACGCGGAAGGCTTCGAGCGATTTCGTCGGGGTGCGGGGCCGAAACGGCGCCGTTCGCAATCGCTTTCAAGCGGGCGGCGTTGCCGCTACACTCGCCAAATGTCACCAAGAAGCAGGCATAGGGTTGCAGCCATCCAAGGAGCCGTCCACCATGCATGCAATTCGCAAACTGCGTGAGTCGGGCCACGCCACTGTTGCTGACTACGAAAAGCTTCTCGCTCCAAATGTTGTTTTTCACAGTCCCGTGTTGATACGAACTGCAGAAGGTCGTGCGGTAGTTGCGAAGATTTTCGCGACGTCGACCACGCTACGGGAGGGTGCCTATACGGGTGAATGGAAGCTAGACGACCGAAGAACCCTACTGAGATGGAAGGGAAAAATTCAGGGCCACGAGCTGGAAAGCTTCGATCTTATCGAAGAAAACGACGAGGGATTCATCGTCGATCGCACAATAGCTTTTCGTCCAATGCCCGCAGCGAGGCTTTTGCGGGATGCCATGCGGGCTGCCATGGGAAGCTCTATTCCGGACGATTTCTGGGAATATTCAGATTAGAACAGCGGTGGATCGGCGATATCGTTCCGCGGCGATGTCGTTCGATTGGGAGGCCATTCGCACGGGGAACTGGTGAAGATTTTGCGGAAGTAGCCGTCGCACGACGGCACGACCTGCAACGACTAAGAGTCGTCTTCGTCGGATTCCTCGTCCCGATATTCACCGCCGATGGTCAGGCCCTCGATGGTCGTGGCTCCTTTCGGCTTGATCACCCGGCGAAGCGGGACCGAGCTCTCGCTTCGCAATGCCTCCATCAGTTGTTCCGAATGCGTGACAATCCAGATGTCCGCGCGACGTGACGCCTTGGCGACCAGCCGCGCCAATGGCGCCAGCAGCGACGGATGCAGGCTGGTCTCCGGTTCGTTCAGCGCGATGAAGGGCGGCAGCCGATAGCCCATGAAGACTGCGAGCAGGCAGATGTATTTCAGCGTCCCATCGGACAGTTCATGAGCCCTAAACGGCCGCGGCATATCCGCCAGCTGTAAATCAAATTCACACCAACCATTTTCTTCCCATGCGCGGAGCTCAGCGCCCGGGAATGCATCCTGGATCGCGTCCTGCAAGTCGGTGGCATCTTCCCGAATGGAATAGAGCGTCGCCAGGGCGGCAGCCAAATCGGTTCCGTCGGCACTGAGCGAGGGCGTCGTGATCGCCAGACACGGCTTTCGTATCGGCGACGCCGGATCGGTGCGAAAATCATGATAGAATCGCCAGCCCAGCATCGCGTTTCTGATCAGGTCGATTTCAGGGCATTCCTTGCCATCGGAAAAACCCGCAAGCGCCGTCTCTGACGGCAGCACCGCATCCTTGTGGCTAACCCAGGCACCGCTCTGGCCGCGGAGGCTGACGAGCGAATTTTTCCGTTCCATCAACAGGACCTTTCGTTTGCCCTGCGTCGCTTCGATGCTTTCAGCCTTGATCATCGGCTCGCCGGAAAATGCCGCCTCAACCGGGCCGGGAAATCCGAGCTCAATGGAATATCTGAGATTATCGAATTTGGCCGACAAACGCAGTCGACCATCTTCTCCTCGCTTGCGAAGGCCGGACCAACAGACGGAATTTAATCCGCCCTCCTCGGCGATCGTGCGCGTGATTCGACCTGCCGCCGCGTCGCGCAACAGCGACAAGGACTTGTAGAGATTGGATTTGCCGACACCATTCTCACCCACAAACACGGACAAGGGGTGGATGGGTATCGAGAGCTGCCGAATGGAGCGATAGTTGGAAATCGCAACGTCGGTCGGACGCATCACACGCTCTCAATCGGCGGGTTGGCTGTGCATTCGCGCTGCGGTGCGAATACATGCTATTTCAATTCAGGGATGTAGTCTGGATTGACCACCCCGAGAAAGCAAGCCGCCCGATCCCGCGTTCAGTGGCCTGCCCTCATGCCGCCGATAAAGGGAGGCCGCAAATCGCGGCCTCCGGTCTCAAATCGTGCGTATTACCACGCCACCCATTTGCGGCCGTGCCAGTAGCCGCGTCCCTCGTGCTCCCTAAAAGCAAACTTTTCGCGCGGCCCCCACTTCCAATTGTCCTCATGGACGACGACGCTCGCCTCGTGGGGAAACTCATAGGCTTCCTGCGTGTGCCAGCAGGTGTGGCCCTGGCACACGATCGCCGCCGATGCGGTGAAGGTCGACATCATCAGCACGCCGCTGCCGACAGCGGCAGCGGAAAGGATCTTCTTCAACATTTGGACGGTTTCTCCGTGGAACCCCTAACCCCGCGGGCAAACACATTTGCCCGCGCGCGGTTCCGTCAGAAAACATGAAGCTTTCGTAGGAATCCTCGCACGGAGTGCGGCGATTGTGACCTTGATCCAGAAGAAAGGCAAAGTTGCTTGGGCTCACAAGAACGTCGTCATGACGCTTGTGGAACGCGGCGGCTCTGCCCGCAGCTTCCACGTTGATGGCGTGCGCACTGGCGATCTGCCTCCCATCATTCGCGGCAACCTCAGCCGTGAGGCGCGCCTGATGACGGACGAGGCTGCATCCTACAAAATCATTTCCGATATCGAGTCTGGACCATGCCAGCGTCAAGCCTAGCAAGGACGAATACGTTCGCTATGAAAGCGATGAAGTAATCTCAACCAATACGGTCGAAGGCTACTACTTGATCTTCAAGCGTGGCATGAAGGGTGTCTATCAGCACTGCGGCGAGATGCACTTGCATCGTTACCTTGCGGGGTTCGATTTCCGCTATAGCAACCGCGTCGCACTTGGCGTTGACGACTACGCCCACGCTGAGATCGCGGCGAAAGGTATCGTTGGCAAGCGTCTGACCTATCGACGGCCTAACAGCAAAAAAAGACGCTGCGTCGAATTAAGCTCCTGGCACGCCGCTTCCTGCGCTGGCTCGCCACGGTAGCGAGGACGTGACCATGCCCGTATATTCACGGAATCGACTCTCGCGTGCGAGACTGATCCCATCCGTCCTAGTACGCGAAATGATTCGTTGCATCAATGGAAAGGGCCAGACCCGGCAAGGTCCAGCCCTCCATTTTTTTCACGGCAACAGCCCTGAAAAGCTTGCGGCGCAGTCCGATAACAAATTCACACTACGTGGATTCGACTCGCTGTCAAGTTTTTCAGGATTCCTCATAAGGAACTGAAAATATGACTGTGTACTGGCTTACTTTTCGAATCCATGAAGCCACTGTCGGTGGCCGCACCTACGAAAAACGCTATGAAGCGCTCAATGATGCAGTCCGGACAAACTGCACTCAATGGTGGAAAGACCCAACATCTTTTATCGCCTTCGAGTCAGCAAGTACGATCAAATCGCTAATAAATGCCCTAGCGGGTGCCGTGGCTGAATCTCATGACATGTTCCTAATTCGAGAGATGGATACAAAATCGGCCGGCATCTATGGCAAGATCGTGGATCAAGACATCTTCAAGCTGATGCCTTACTTGCAGAAGTATTCCTGATGCACATCGATCGGCACCCGCAATAGTCGGGCTACCAAACGAACTACACGGCTCCTCACAAACCTGATCTGTCGTTTCGTGGCGGATACCTCAAACATAAACCCGGCTTACTTGCCGGGTTTTTCCAAATCCTTCGTCTTGTTCGGCATACTTTTTGAGACGCCGATATCTTTTACCTTGCCTTCACGATGCTGCGTTGGGCTTTTACCAACTACCTCAGCCGCGCGCTCGAAGCGCTCCCATGCGCCGGGATGTAGATCGATCTGCTCTTCAATAGTGCGTTTTTTCTCTGCCATCTTCCTGACCGTAAACAGGATACCCAATGCCGCACGATCCAGCTTTCATAGCACCGACCTACGAGACATGCATCGTATGCGGCGGAAAGCCACTCACGGAAACTCATATCTGGCCGCGCTGGCTCAAGAAGGTTCTTCCACGACAAAAGAACCACAGGACCACCCGCATTATAACACAGCACGGCCCTGGCTCGCGGACTTCCCAGCAACGGCAGGTATCTCAGAAGTTCAAACGAGACTCGTTTTTGCTTGCGCCGTATTTGGCATGCTCTGACTGCAATGGCGTCTGGATGAAGCAGTTCGAAGATGAAGTCGTGCTATTTCTGAAAGATGCCTTGGAAGACAAACTCGACAAAGCCCTAACCGAGCAAGAACAGGTCTCTCTGGCCGGATGGTTAGCTCTCATCACAATACTTGCCGAGTACGCCGACAACGCCCCTCCGACAACAGGCCAGAAAGCGCTACTAGCGTTACAAAAGACTAGGCTGCCACCAGACGGATTCCACATCTACGTAAGCAGATCCAAAGGACCAAAGTGGAACCAGTGGTACGTCTACCACAACTTCCACTTTAATGATGCTGGCCTATCGCATGTGCGAATCATGCGTGACGGACGTCCCCGCTACAACACGCAAGTCACCACCATGGGGATCGGCAACCTTTTGGCGCATGTGTTTAGCGGCCCAGATACAACTACGCTGCAAAGTTACAGCATCGCGGTAGAGGGCTCGAAGCTTGAACGGATTTGGCCACCCAAGGAATCTTTTTGGGTGAAGCAGGCCCTGTGGCTCCGGCCACAAACGCTTTTGAAGTTCCCGATGAAATCGGAATTCTCTGATAACGAGGCGGATGCACTCGCCGCCACCCTCAAGCAGCGAATAGCGGCGATGAACCGACAACCTCGAACGTGATTCGGGCGCGCCAGAAACCCCAAACCTCCGGAGCGCGCCCGCCTCTATGGCTTCACGGGCGCCGGCGGACCATACGCTTCGCCGCCTTTTGCCGTCACCTTCTCCCGATCCCCGCCCAGCACGCGCTGCACCGAGACGAAGAACACCGGCACCATCAGCAGCGCCAGGATCACCACCGCGATCATGCCGCCCATCACCACGGTGCCGAGGGATTGCTGGCTGGCGCCGCCGGCGCCGTGAGCGATCGCCATCGGCAGCACGCCGCAGATAAAGGCGAGACCGGTCATCAGGATCGGGCGAAAACGGAGACGGCAGGCCTCGATGGTGGCCTCCACCAGCGGCTTGCCTTCCTTCCGCAGGTCCTTGGCGAACTCGATGATGAGGATCGCGTCCTTGGCCGCGAGCCCGATGATGGTGATGAGGCCGACGGTGAAATAGACGTCGTTGGGCAGACCGCGCAGCATGGCCGCAACCACGGCACCGACGATGCCGAGCGGCACGGTGAGCAGCACCGCGAGCGGGATGGTCCAGCTCTCGTAGAGTGCGGCCAGACACAGGAACACCACGAACACGGAGAGCGCGAGCAGGAACGGCGCCTGCGAGCCCGACAGCTTTTCCTGAAGCGACTGTCCGGTCCATTCATAGCCGAAGCCACGCGGCAGTTTTCCGGCGAGCCGCTCCATCTCGGCGATCGCGTCGCCCGAGGTGAAGCCGGGTTTCGCCTCGCCCGAGATGCGCACGGCGGGATAGTAGTTGAAGCCGGCGATCTGGGTCGGACCGCGCGACCATTCTACCGTCGCAAAGGAGGAGAACGGCACAAGCTGGCCGTGGGAGTTCTTGACGTTGTAGTTGAGGATGTCCTCGGTCCTCATGCGGTCGCGGCTGTCGGCCTGCACCACGACGCGCTGCATGCGGCCGCGGTTCGGGAAGTCGTTGATGTAGTTCGAGCCGAGGTTGGTCGAGATGGTGTTGTTGATATCCTCGAAGGTGACGCCGAAGGCGCCCGCCTTCTCGCGGTCGATCACGAGATTGACGACGCCGGCCTCGGGCAGACCCTCGACATAGACCTTCTGCAGCACCAGGCTCGCATTGGCCTCCGCGATCAACTGGTCGGCGGCGCGCATCAGGGCCGGATAGCCCTTCTGGCCGCGATCCTGGAGACGGAACGAGAAGCCGGACGAGTTGCCGAGATTGTCGATCGGCGGCGGCTGCAGCGCCGAGATCTTGGCGTCGCGGATCGACGACGACAGATCGCGGTTGGTGTCGTTGACGATCGCGGCAGCGGACTCCGTCGGTCCACGCTCCGACCAGTCCTTCAGCGTGATGAAGGCCTGCGCGGTGTTCATGCCCTGGCCGGAGAAGCTGAAGCCGGTGAGGAAGGTGACGTCTTTCACGCCCGGTCGCTCGGCGAGATATTTCTCGACCTTCTCGATCACAGCCTCGGTACGGCCGTAGGACGAATCCGACGGCGTCTGCACGTCCGTAGTCACAAAACCCTGGTCGTCGACGGGCAGGAAGCCGCCCGGCAGATTGACGAAGGCCCAGGACAGGCCGGCGAGCAGCGCGACATAAACCAGCATCAAGCGGCCGGTGCGCTTCAGCGAGAAGACGACGGTGCGGGAATAGCCCTCCTTGCCGCCTTCGAGCATGCGATTGAACCAGCCGAACACGCCCTTCTTCGCATGGCCGTGACCGGCCGCGACGGGCTTGAGCAGCGTCGCGCACAGCGCCGGCGTCAGCGACAGCGCAAGGAAGGCGGAGAAGCCGATCGCCGCGACCATGGTCACCGAGAACTGACGGTAGATGATGCCGACCGAGCCCGGGAAGAACGCCATCGGCACGAACACGGCCATCAGCACCAGCGTGATGCCGATGATGGCGCCTGATATCTGCGACATCGCTTTCCGCGTCGCTTCCTTCGGCGGCAGGCCCTCCTCGCTCATGATGCGCTCGACATTCTCGACCACGACGATGGCGTCGTCGACGAGGATGCCGACCGCGAGCACCATGCCGAACATCGAGAGCATGTTGATGGAGTAGCCGGCGAGCAGCAGCGTGGTACAGGCGCCGAGCAGCGCCACCGGCACCACGATGGTCGGAATGATGGTGTAGCGGATGTTCTGCAGGAACAGGAACATCACCACGAACACCAGCACCACGGCTTCGACCAGCGTCGTCAGCACCTTCTTGATCGAGGCCTCGACCACGGGCGTGATATTGTAGGGGATCTCATAGGAGATGTTGGCCGGGAAGAAGCGCGACAGCTCCTTCATCTTCTCCTCGACCGCGCTTGCGGTCGCCAGCGCATTTCCGGTCGGCGACATCAGCACGGAGAGACCGGCCGTCGGCTTGCCGTTCAGGCGGGTGTTGAACTGGTAGCTGAGGCCGCCGACCTCGACCCGCGCGACGTCGCGCAGCCGCACGGTCGAGCCGTCGGCATTGGCACGCAGGATGATGGCGCCGAACTCGTCCGGCGACGACAACTGGCCCTTGACCAGCACCAGCGCAGAGGTGCGCTGGCTGTCGGTCGACGGCTCTGCGCCGATGCTGCCCGAGGCGACCTGCGCGTTCTGCGCCGATATCGCCTTGTTGACGTCATCGGCGGTCAGCCCATAGCCGACCAGCTTTGCCGGATCGACCCAGACGCGAAGGCTGCGCTCGGTCGAATAGAGCGTGGCGCGGCCGACGCCGGGAATGCGGCGGATTTCACCGAGCACGTTGCGGATCATGAAGTCGCCGAGGCCAACCTCGTCGAGGCTGCCGTCGGTCGAATTGAGCGTGATGATCTGAAGCACCGCGCTGGATGCTTCCTCGATCAAGATGCCCTGCTGCATGACCGCGCGCGGCAGCCGTGCCTCGATGCGCTTGATGCGGTTCTGCACCTCGACGGACGCAGCGCTGGTATCGGTGCCCGGCTGGAAATTGGCGATGATCTCGACCTGACCGAGCGAATCGCTGGTCGATTCGAAATTAAGAATGCCGGAGGCGCCGTTGAGCTCCTCCTCGATCAGCCGGGTGACGCTGTTGTAGAGGTTTTCGGGCGACGCACCGGGATAGCTGGTCGAGACCGAGATCGAGGGCGGCGCGATGATCGGATATTGCGCGATCGGCAGCAGCGGGACCGAGATCGCGCCGATCAGACAGATGAACAGCGCGACGACCCAGGCGAAGATCGGCCTGTCGATGAAGAAGCTGGCCATGGTGCGTTACCGCGTGACCTTGAGGGCGTGCCGGTTGTCCGCGCTCGCCTCGGCCTCGGACCAGGATTGTGGATTGACCTTGTCGCCGGCCGCAAACTTTTGGAAGCCTTCGACCACCACCTTGTCGCCGGCCTTGAGGCCCTCGGTGACGAACCAGATTCCGTCCTGCACCGAGCCGGTGCGGATCTGCTGCACGGCGATGCGGTTGTCGTCCTTGACGACGAACACCTCGCTGCCACCGCCGCCATTACGCTGGACCGCCTGCTGCGGCACCGCGATCGCGTCGGAGTCCAGGCCCTGGTCGAGGCGGACGCGGACATACATGCCCGGCAGCAGCTCGCGCCTGGGATTGCGGAACTCGCCACGCAGCGTCACCTGGCCGGTATGGGCATCGACCTTGGCGTCCGAGAACAGAAGCTTGCCGTCGAGCGCATAGATGGTGTTGTCGTCGAGCACGAGGCGCACCTTGACGGCATCGGCCTCGATGCGATCGAGATCGCCGCTCTCGAAAGCGCGACGCAGCTGGTTGAGCTCGGTCACCGACTGGGTGAAGTCGGCATAGATCGGATCGAGCTGCTGCACGGTGGCAAGATTGGTCTCGTTCTGCACGACGAGCGCGCCTTCGCTGACCAGCGCCGCACCGACCACACCGTCGATCGGCGCGCGCACGGTGGCGTAGTCGAGATTGAGTTTTGCCCGCGCGAGATCGGCCTTGCGGCCCTCGACCTCGGCCTGGGCCTGGCGCTCGGCGGCGATGGTCTTCTCGTTCTCGGCTTCCGGCGCGGCGCGCTGGCTGGTGAGCGTCGCGATGCGGCGCGCCTGCTGCTGCGCCTGCATCAACGCGGCCTCGGCCTTGGCGACCGCCGCGTCGTTGGCCATCACCTCGACCTCGAACGGGCGCGGATCGATGCGGTACAGCGCATCGCCCGCCTTCACTTCGCTGCCCTGGCGGAACAGGCGCTCGACCACGATGCCGGACACGCGCGGCCGCACCTCGGAGACGCGCGTCGGCGAAATGCGGCCGGGCAGCTCGCGCACCACGGCGCGGGCCTGCTGCTTGACGACGACGACGCTGACATCGGGGTCGATGGGTTGGGCGGCGGAGACGGCGGAAGAGGATTCGTCGCAAGCGCCTAGCAGCGGCGCAAAGGCCGCGAGCATCATTGCAACGCATGCCGATCGCGCTCGAAGTCCTGACATGAAGTGGGGTGCCCCAAAATTGTTGAAACTGATCACGCTTCTCGCGCAGCGCCCGTCCCGGGCAATTTCTGCGCGCCTGATGCGATCAAGATAGAATGGACTTGCTGCGGCGCAACGCATGTGGCGGGCGGCTCAATGTCACATGAGCTATCGCGCTGACTTCAGGCTTATTTTTGGGACTCACCGGATTGTGAGTCGGGTTCCGTCGTCGCGCGCTGCGACAGAACATCGCAAGGGACTGGGGCCACGATGAATTCTGTCAGCTTCATAAGATGGGTTGAGCTCTTGCGAAACCCATCGCCCTGACGGGCAGACGCAGCGTCTGCTCGTGGTTTTCAGCTCGATGTCACTGCGCGGACGGAGTTTGATGGGGTTCGCTTCCGCCTTCGCTCTTCGAGCTACGGCGGACAAGTCGCTCTACCTACGAACTACTGGGCTTGATCGCAGGCCTGCAGGATCCGAACAAAATCAGCCATGCTGGATCGATCTCGATTGTCAGCCATGGCCGCAACCTGAGTATTGGACGCGGGCTGGCTTCCCTGCCAGAGCCGCATGAGGAGATCGGCGATGTTTCCGGCGATGTTTCTCATGGCGTACTCGCTGCACCACCTGTGACAGTAAGCATCGGTTGAGCGGCAAAGCGCCGCTAGATCGGGAGAAAGGCCGGTGGGCGCTACGCCGCCGGCCTTGTCCCGCAACTGCCGGCTCGGAGGGCCGGTTCCGTTGCTTTTCTCACTCTGGATGTATCGGTACCACCAACACTTGGTCGCTGCCATCGCGCGCAGGTATGAAGTGACCATACTTAGGTAGGCTTTCTTAGGTAGGCTTTGGACTACGGCGCCCGCCGGTGAAGAAAGCTGCTCGAAGAAAGCCGCGGGCATTTCGTAGTGCTGGACGTTTGGGGCGTCCGGATATTCGGCGATTGGCCGCAACATCACCTGCCCTCCAAAAACAGCATCATCCATTACGTGACCGCCGCGCGACCCCGCGCTGGCGATGATGCCGTCGCGGGGCCTGCAGAACGGTAGCGACCTTATCGCTTGGCTGGCGGACCGCTCTTGTTGCCCGGCAATCCCTTGACGTTCGCCGGATCCTGCTCCTGCACCGATTGATTTTGAGACGCCGAGCCAACCGTGCCGGTACCAGCCGGCGGCCCGTTCTTGTTGCCGGGAGCGCCCGCAATTCCTGCGCCTGAGTTCTGCGCACTCGGCGCGGTTGCCGCGCTGCCGGACTCGGCGCGAGGAGGGCTACCCGGGATTTGAGCCGCCGACCCGGGCTTCTCCTGTTCCGAGACGTAACCCGATGCACCGGAGTTCTGAGTCTTGATGCCTTTGTCGGCTTCATTCTGGAGATTGTGCGATGGCGAGGCCTGCTGCGCCATCGCCGGTGCCGTGAAGCCGGCCACCAGAGCAATTGCCGCGAGTGCGAGATGTCGCATGGTGTTTCCTCCTCAGGGTCTTACGCCGATAACCGCCGAGGAGCTCGACGTTTCCGATCACCGCCGGAATTGTTTGCAAGCAGGGACCGCTGCTTCGTCCCCGGCGCACGATTGATCCGTAGGCGCCCTAATCTGCGGCTCTCATGCGATAGTGGCTGACGCCCCATTCGGTTCCGTCGGCGTAGCCGAACAGGCCGGCGGTGGCGAGGAAGAACCAGCGCCAGCGCCGCATCCACAACGCGGTGTCCCCGCCATAGACGTTCCGCAATGAAACTTCGATCGTGTCGCGACGTGCATCGAAATTGGCGAGCCAGTCAATTGCGGTGCGCTGATAATGCGTGCCGCTCCAGCGCCATTCCTTCTCGATGGCGAAGATATCGTCATACTGCCTGACGAGTTGATGGCTCGGCATCACGCCGCCGGTGAAGAAATGCTGCGCGATCCAGTCCTCGCGATTGGCGCGGTCGAACGCGTAGGAGCCGGCGCGATGGGTGAAGATGTGCATGAAGAAGCGCCCCTCCGGCGCAAGCCACGCGAGCACCCGGGTCATCAGCTTGCGCCAGTTCATCATATGCTCGAACATCTCGACCGAGACGATGCGATCGAACTGGCCCTCCGGCGCGAACACGTTCATGTCGGCGGTGACGACGCGCAAATTGCACAGGCCGCGGCTCTGCGCCATCTCCTCGATATAGGCGCGCTGCGACTGCGAGTTCGACACCGCGGTCACCTTCGCATGCGGAAATTGCCGAGCGATCCACAGCGACAGCGAACCCCAGCCGCAGCCGAGCTCGAGGACGGTCTGCCCGTCGGCGATCCCCGCATGCTCGACGGCCTGGCGCAGCGCTTCCTCCTCAGCCTCCCGCAAGGTGGTCGCATCGGTCTTGTAGAAGCAGGAGGAGTATTTGCGGTTCGGGCCCAGCACCTGCGCGAAGAAGCTTTGCGGCACTTCGTAATGCTGGCTGTTGGCCGTCTCGGTGTGCTCGGCGATCGGCCTTATCATCATGCGGCCGGCGAAAGCGGCATCGTCGGCTGCGGTGTGCGCGGCGAGGCGCGTTGCGGTGCGCGAGCACAGCCGCTGGATCGCGGCGCGGACCACGAGGTCCGGCAGCGGCACGCGTTCGGCAGTCCCGATGATCGCGGAGACGACGCTCATGCGGCCATTCCCTCTCTGGGTGGCAGGGGAAAGAACATGCTGGTTCGGGATTGATGGGCAGGCGCAAGCAGACGGGCCCAGGCCCACGGATAGACCGCCGAGAGTGCGATGGCCGTCAGTCCCCTAGGAAACGTCGCCATGCCAAGAATCCGACCTAAGTGTGTGGAATACCGAAGTTTTACAAAATACGTGTATCAAAGCCGGGTTTCAGCTTTGGGTTCCCCGATCCCCTCCCGAAATCCGCACATCCGGCGCTTTTTTTGGGCGAGCGCTGTGCCATAGTGCGGATGCAAGCAAGCTTTCGTAACGGATGATACCGGCCATGCCGTCAGGCGCCTCGCCCCGCTCCTCCCTCGACATCGAGTACACCAAGCTCTCCTCGCCCAGCGTCTTCCTGGTGCGGATGCTGGTCTTCCTGGTGCTCTGCACCCTGGTGGGGGTGGTGCTCTACAAGCAGATCATCCAGGCCTTCTTCGCCAATCCCGGGCTGAACGCCCTGATCGGGGCCGTGCTGTTCATCGGCATCGTGCTGGCCTTCCGCCAGGTGATCCGGCTCTATCCCGAGGTGTCCTGGGTCAACAATTTCCGCATCGCCGATCCCGGCCTGGCGCCGGCCCGGCACCCCAAACTGCTGGCACCGATGGCGATGATCCTGGGCGGCGAGCGCACCGGGCGGATGTCGATCACCCAGACCACCATGCGACATCTGCTCGATTCGATCGCGACCCGCCTGGACGAGGCCCGCGACATCTCCCGCTACATGACCGGCCTGCTGGTCTTCCTCGGCCTGCTCGGCACCTTCTGGGGCCTGATCGAGACGGTCGGCTCGGTCGGCAAGGTGATCGACGGCCTCAAGGTCGGCGGCGATGCCGGCGCACTGTTCGACACGCTGAAGGAGGGCCTGGCCGCCCCGCTCGGCGGCATGGGCATCTCGTTCTCGAGCTCCCTGTTCGGCCTCGCCGGCTCGCTGATCCTCGGCTTCCTCGACCTGCAATCGAGCCAGGCGCAGAACCGCTTCTACACCGACCTCGAGGACTGGCTCGCCACCACCGTGCGCGAATATGGCAGCGGCGAGGTGGCCGTCGCATCGAGCGGCGGCGGGGTTGCCAGCGGCGAACTCCAGGCGGCCGTCGAGCGGCTGCGCTCCGTGCTCGAGGAAGGCACCGCCAGCCGCAGCACCACCGCGTCGATGGCGAGCCTTGCCGAAGCGATCCAGGCGCTGGTCTCGCATATGCGCACCGAGCAGCAGATGATTCGCGAATGGGCCGACGGCCAGGGCGAGCAGAACCGCGAGATCCGTCGCCTGCTGGAGCGCATCGCGCGCCAGCCCGAGAAGAGTTAGACGCTCGCGTGCCCCGGACGCGACGCAGCACGAAGTGATGCGTCGCTGAGCCGGGGCCCAGAAAAAACGAGGAATGGGTCCCGGCTCTGCGGAGCAGCGTTGCACGCTGCACCGCGTCCGGGACACGGAACGGGAGACCGACGACAATGGCTCTAGCCCGCGGCCGCCGCAGCGATGGCGCCTTCAACTACTGGCCCGGATTCGTCGACGCGCTGTCGACGCTGGTGCTATCGATCGTGTTCCTGCTGTCGGTGTTCCTGGTCGTGCAGTTCTTCCTGTCGCAGGAGGTGACCGGCAAGGACAAGGCGCTGGAGCAGCTCAACGCCAAGATCGCCCAGCTCAACGAGCTGCTATCGCTGGAGAAGCTCGGCAAGCTCTCGCTCGACGACCAGGTCTCGCAGCTGAAGGCGGGCCTCGCCTCGGCCGAGAGCGAGCGCGACCGCATCAAGGGCCTCTATGAGGGGCTCGCCGCCGCCGGCAACGACGCGCAGGGCAAGACCTCCGAGCTCGGCAAGGCGCTCGACTCCGAGAAAGCGGTCTCGGCGCGGGCGCTGGCGCAGATCGAGGTGCTGAACCAGCAGATCAGCGCGCTGCGGCGGCAATTGGCGGCACTCGAAGAGGCGCTCGACGCCAGCGAGAAGCGCGACAAGGAATCGCAGAACCGCATCGCCGATCTGGGGTCTCGTCTGAATGTTGCCTTGGCGCAGCGCGTGCAGGAATTGTCGCGCTACCGCTCGGAATTCTTCGGCCGCTTGCGCGCCATTCTCGGCAACCGTCCTGATATTCGCGTGGTCGGTGACCGCTTCGTGTTCCAGTCGGAAGTGTTCTTTGACACCGGACAGGCAACGCTGCTGCCCGAGGGCCGCGCCGAGCTCGACACCGTGGCGGCCGCGCTGATCGAGCTCGACAAGAAGATCCCGAACGAGATCGCCTGGGTGCTGCGCGTCGACGGCCACACCGACGTGCGGCCGGTGAGCGGTCCGAACTTCAAATCCAACTGGGACCTGTCGGCCGCCCGTTCGATCTCGGTCGTGCAGTACCTGATCTCGCTGGGCGTGCCGGCCCAGCGCCTCGTCGCCGCCGGCTTCGGTGAATTCCAGCCGCTCGACAGCGCCAACACCGAGGACGCCTACAAGCGCAACCGCCGAATCGAGCTGAAGCTGACGGAGCGGTAGTGAGCACGCTCCACCTCCGCCCCTACCTGGCCGCCGACGAAGCGGCGACGATCGAGCTGTGGCGTCGCACCTGGCAGCAGGCCTATCCGCAGATCGATTTTGCCGCGCGGGTGGACTGGTGGCGCGAGCGCTGGCGCAGCGAGCTGGTGCCGAACGCCGCGATCGTGGTTGCCGAACAGGACGGCGTGCTGACCGGCTTCGTCACCATCGATGGTGAAGGCTATCTCGACCAGCTCGTGGTCGATCCTGATCATTGGGGCTCGGACGCGGCACGGCTGCTGGTTGACGAGGCCAAGCGCCTGTCACCATCGGGCGTCACGCTGCTGGTCAACAAGGACAACAGCCGCGCCATCCGCTTCTACGAGCGCAACGGCTTTGCCCATGCCGGCGAGGATGTGAACCCGACGTCGGGACGGCCGGTGCTGAAGATGGCGTGGCGGCCGTGACGGCAAGCAGATGGAGAGGATCGATGCGGCTGAGCGATCTGGCCAAGGGGTCTTCGGTGTTTCTGGCCGTCATCGTCGCCGGCTATGTGTCGACGATCTATGTCGACCAGCGCCTCGCGCCGCCGCCCAAGACGGCGAATGAGACGGCGAGTGAGCCGGCGTCGACGAGCACTCCCGCTCCGACAGACAGCCCGGCTCCGGCCAATGGCGGGTCGGCCTGCATCGGCGAGGGCGGCAGCTGGAAGAACTGGCCGTGGCCGAACGTGCCAATGGGCTCGCCGAAGTGCCCGTGAACGCGGCCGCCTCAACCAAAATGACGAAAACAACCCCATGCACAGTAGCCGATGATAAGATAGCGGGCCCTCACGGGCGCCTAACGCCAGTTCACACTTGGGGCTAATCAGAGCGCTGTCCACTTCCGGTACGCGCCATCATTCTTCGGCCGTAGCCGGCGTCGCGAGCAACAGCGACCGCTTGGGCGCGGCTGTTTGCTCCGAGTTTCCCCAAGACAGCCGAGACATGATTGCGGACAGTCTTTGCCGAGATCTTCAGCCGGACAGAGATATCGGCATTGCTCATACCGTGAGCAAGAAGTTCGACGACATCGCGCTCCCGCGCTGTCAATTCGTCGAATGGCTCGGTCGCGCCGTCATGAGAGGTACAGGGAAGGAATTCGTCGAGCTCGTACACGAACTGCTTCCAGGCCGGCTCGGTGCCCAACAGAATGTGATTGCGGCTCTCGAGGGGCACAAATCGCGCGTCTGGAATTAGCGCGGCGACCCTGCGACCATCATCAAAGGGCAACACCGCGCTCTGACGGGAATGAAAGACAAGCGTTGGACAGCGCAGGTTCGGCAGCAGGTCCTGCATATCACTCTCCACGAGGGTGCGCAGCAGCGCGACCGCGTTTGCGGCAGAAGTTGTCAAGCGTAGCAGCTCATTGAAAGAGCGAGCCTGCTCCGCAGTCGCGTCTGGAATGTGCAGAGATGTCAGGAAGGTCCCAAATCCGGGAATGTCCTGCGGCCAACCCAACTCGAACGCCTTGAGCTGTACCTGCATATTTTCGACCCGCTCAGGCGGGGCCTTTGCCGTCAATGGCCCCGCCGGCGATGTGCCATACAGCACGAGCCGGCTGACGCGATCAGGATTCTGCACGGCAAAGGGGAGAACGATCCGCGCGCCACCGGACATGGCCAGGAGTGCGAAATTGCGGACTCCAGACGCGTTGACGACGGCTTCAAAATCCTCAACGAGCTTTTCGAAGGTGAACTCGACACCCGAACGATCGGACAGGCCGGTCCCGCGAAAATCGTAGCGGATCAGGGTGTGCCGCTTTGCCAGCGCCGAGATCCAAGGCCGCCAGACCGGGCTGTCCCAATCAAAATTGAGGTGGTGGACAAAATGCGCGACCCACACCAGCGGAGGTCCGCTGCCACATATTCCATAAGCGATGCGTGTGCCATCGCGGCTGGCGCAAAAACGAATCTGCTGCGTTGGAGGCAACACGGGGACCCACGGGGGTGTGCGGCTCTAGCACGATCTATGGCATCAAGTTACCATGTCCATGACTAGACCGTCGAGGGCCACGCGCCAATGCTGCCGGGTCCGTATTCCCTTAGAAGTGTATCAATCGGAGGCCGTGTGCCCCCGCCTGTGGGTTCGAGATATTGGCCCAAGCGACGGCCGCGCGCGACAAGTTCTCTGCCCGCATGCTTTCGGCGGCGCTCGTAGGCGAGCAATGCGCCGCCAATGTCACCTTTGGCAAGCTCATCGGCAAGCGCCCAGGCGTCCTGCGCAGCCTTGGTGACGCTGGTGCCGACATGCGGTCGAGCGACGAAAGCCGCGTCGCCAACGAGGACGACACGAGCGAACGTCATGCACGTCGTTTCGAGGTCGAAGATCGCAGAAAGAATCGGTTGTTGATTGCCGGCGACCAACTCGGCGAGCTGAGGAGCCAGCAATCCGCGAGCGCTCAGCTTGAGTTCGGCGATGACCTCTTTTCGAATGAGAGGCGGCGGTATCGAATCTCCGTGACAATACCCCGTCGCATCGGTGCACCATTCCCGCAGCGTGGAATCGAAGTCGGCCGGACGAAACCAGACAAACATGCATCTGCGGCCGCCAGCCGCATCACGATCTGCGATCGGGATGGAAAACGCGAGTTCACCGTTCGGCAGGCAGAATACCATGTCCTGGAGTGTGCTGGCGCGCCATTGCGGCGAGATGCTGTTTTCCTCGACGATGCCTCGCCATGCCACATAGCCGGCATAGCGCGGGGCGATTTCAGGCATGTACTGCCGACGCACCGTTGAACGAATACCATCCGCCCCAATCAGTAGATCAGCTTCGACCCGCGCCCCATTTTCGAACAAGGCAACAACACTGCGCTCCTTCTCTTCGCAGCGGATGAGCGTCATTCCCCCATGGTAGGGTCCGGTCGAGAACGTTTCCCTGAGAGACTGGTAGACCCGATCCCATGCCGTAGTCACTTCTCGCACCGGCAGTTCGCAAATCGACTCGCCGCTCCGGGCGAGGCAGACGTGCGAGCGCACCTCCGTCCACATCGACCTGTCGATACGGATTCCAATCTGCCGCATGACCATGAACAAGTCGGCTTGCGCGCCAAGTCCGGCCCCCCGCCCGGCGAGATCTCCACGTGCGCGTTCGAAAATATCGGCATGCCACCCGATGGATCGTAGCAGGTTCGCCGTGAGCAGTCCGCTCAGGGAGCCACCGATGACCAGGGCGCGGGGTTTGCTCATCTCAGGGGCTCTGGCCTGACGCGGTGTCAGTTGATCTTGAGGCCGGTCGTGTCGATCAGCTCCCTCCAGCGGGCGCTTTCGGCCTTGATGAAGGCGGCGGATTCATCCGGATTGCTGCCGACCGGAACCGCTGCGAGATCGGCCAGGCGTCCGGCAACATCGGGAAGCGCCAGGACTTCTCTGATCGCTGCGGAAAGCTTTGCGGCGATAGCATCCGGCGTCTTTGGTGGAGCGACGATCGCAAACCATTCCTCGTGAGCAAATCCCGGCACTGCCTCGGAAATGCTCGGAACGGCAGGCTCCTGTTGCAGTCGTGCTGGCGTTGTAACAGCGAGAAGCCTGAGCTTGCCCTCCTTGATGTTGCCTGCGACGTTGCCGTAGAGGTCGATCATCATGTCGATATGACCACCGATCAGGTCATTCATCGCCGGCGCCATGCCTTGATAAGGCACATGGACCAGGCGAATGTCGGCGGCCTTCATCAATTGCTCGGTGGCGAGATGCGGCGTGCTACCCGTTCCTGGCGATCCGAATGTGAGTTTGCCGGGATTGGCCTTGGCATAGGCAAGCAACTCTTGGAGATTTGAGGCCGGCACCTTCGGATTGATGACGAGCACCGTCGGAAGTCTGACCAGCAGGCTCACCGGCACGAACGCGTCCGGATCAAAGTTCAACTTGCTCCGAAGATGACCGCTGACAACGAGCGGCCCCGGGGGCGAGGCCAAGAGCGTGTATCCGTCGGGATCCGATCTGGCCACGGCTTCAGCACCGAGGTTCTGAGCCGCCCCGGGTCGGTTCTCGATGATGACGGCGACGCCCCATTTCGCTGACAGCTTCTCGGCGACAATCCGGGGTACGACATCCAACAACGGTCCCGGCGGCACGGGTACGACGATCTTGATCGTGCGATGGGGAAAGTCCTCGGCCGCAGCCAACCCGCTGACCGCGGCCGCAGTCGTACAAACAGCCGCGATAAGACAAATCGCAATTGAAGAACGGGCGAGATATTTCACTGATTGCCTCCTCCAAGCAGCCATCAGGCCGCAACCAATGGAGGAACAGTGATGTCAAATTCGAAAGTTGTCATGGGGCCGATGTCCCGGAGAGCGTTCAAGGTGCGAACCTTGGCGTCCTGAAAATCGGGACTTTGCGCTGATGCGACGAAGCAATCCAGAGTCCCTCCGCGGAAAGATTCTGGCTTGCTTCGCTGCGCTCGCAATGACGAGAGAATGAGGCCCCGCCTCACGCCCCCTCGAACTGCAACCTTGCCAGCCTGGCATAAAGCCCGTTCACCGCAACCAGCTCGGCATGCGTGCCCTGCTCGACGATCTTGCCCTGGTCCATCACCAGGATGCGATCGCAGGACAGCACGGTGGCGAGGCGATGCGCGATCACCAGGGTGGTGCGGTGGCTCATCAGCTCTTCGAGCGCGGTCTGCACCAGCGTTTCGCTTTCGGCGTCGAGTGCGGAGGTGGCTTCATCGAGCAGCAAGAGCGGTGCATCGCGCAGGATGGCGCGCGCGATCGCGATGCGCTGGCGCTGGCCGCCGGACAGCGTCACGCCGCGCTCGCCGAGCGGGGTGTCGAAACCTTCGGGCAGGCGGCGGATGAACTCGGTGGCATGCGCGAGCTCGGCGGCGCGCTCGACCTCGGCATCGGTCGCATCGGGCCGGCCGAAACGGATGTTCTCGCGCGCGCTCGCGGCAAACACGTTGGATTCCTGCGGGACCAATGCGATGTGTGAACGGAAGTCACGCGGATCGGCAGCCTTCACCGGCACGCCGTCGAGCGAGATTGCACCACCCCGCGGGTCGTAGAAGCGCAGCAGCAGATGGAAGATGGTGCTCTTGCCGGCGCCGGACGGGCCGACGATCGCAACCTTCTCGCCGGGCCGCACCGCAAACGACACCGCGTCGAGCACGTTGACATCGGGTCGCGCGGGATAGGAGAAGCTGACGCGATCGAAGCCGACCTCGCCGCGCCCGGGCACCGGCAGCGCGCGCGGCGACGCCGGCGCCCTGATGTCGGGCTGCACGTGCAAAATCTCGAACAGGCGTTCGGCAGCGCCGGATGCGGCCGAGACCTCGCCCCAGACCTCGCTGAGCTGGCCGAGGCCCGCGGCCGCGAAGGCCGCATAGAGCACGAACTGGCCGAGCCGGCCCGGCGTGATTGCCCCTGTGAGCACGTCATGCGAGCCAATCCAGAGGATCCCGACCACGCTTGCGAACACGATGAAGATGACGATGGCGGTGAGAACCGCGCGGGCCTGCGTGGACGTGCGCGCCGCCTCATAGGCCTGCTCGACCTCGCCGCCGAAACGCTTCGCCGCCAGGCCTTCGCTGGTATAGGCTTGCACGGTGCGGATCGCGCCAATCAGCTCGCCCGCATAGGCGGACGCATCGGCCAGCGTATCCTGCGCGTTGCGCGACAGCCGCCGCACCCAGCGCCCGAAGGCGACCAGCGGCAGCACGATCAGGGGAATGGCCAGCAGCACGAAGCCGGACAGACGTGGGCTAGTGATCACCATCATCGCCGCCGCGCCAAAGAACATCATCAGATTGCGCAGCGCGATCGACACGGAGGCGCCGACGGCGGATTTGATTTGCGTGGTGTCGGCTGTAAGTCGCGACACCAGCTCGCCGCTGCGCGCCGAATCGAAGAACGCCGGCGACAGCGAGAGCAGATGCGCAAACACATCGCGCCTGAGATCGGCGACGATGCGCTCGCCGATCGTCATCACGAGGTAGTAGCGGGCCGCGCTCGCGAGCGCGAGCACGGCGACCACCGCGATCATCACCGAGAAGTAGCTGTTGATCAGCGCGATGCCTTCCGGCGTCAGGCCGAAATCGATCATCCGGCGCACCGCGACCGGCACCAGCAGCGTGGTCAGGGCTGCGACCGTCAGCGCGACAAAGGCGAGCGCCGCCCGGCCGCGATAGCGGGCCACGTAAGGCGCGAGCGCCACCAGCGGCCGCAGCCTGGCGCGGCCCTTCTCGGGCTGCTCGATCAGCTCGACTTCGATCGACGGGGCTTCTGCCGGCCCGGTTTCAAGCCGTTCTACTGCGCTCATGAGATCCGACCAAAAGAGATAAGTCTGCTCCAGATAGGCCGGGGGACCGGCCGTGGCAAATCCGGGATGTCCCTTAGGGGACCGCCCGGTTCTGCTGTGCCCACAATGGCTTGTTTTGAGGGGGTCTCTGGGGTATAGACCCGGCAAATCCGTCATTCGATAGCCACTCAAGCAAGGCGCCGGGCGCCCCAGGAATTGCCATGAAAGCCGAGATTCATCCGAATTATCATACGATTAAGGTCGTGATGACCGACGGAACCGAGTACCTGACCCGCTCCACCTGGGGCAAGGAAGGCGACACGCTGAACCTCGACATCGACCCGAAGTCGCACCCGGCCTGGACCGGCGGCAACGCCCAGCTGATGGACCGCGGCGGCCGCGTCTCGCGCTTCCAGAAGAAGTTTTCGGGCTTCCTCAAAAAGGATTGATCCTGGCCGCAAGGCTGGAGACCGAAAACGCCCCCGGACAGCCGGGGGCGTTTTTGTTTTGGGGGAGATCGTCATTGCGAGGAGCTCTTGCGACGAAGCAATCCAGGCTGCCTCTGCGGAGGCTTCCTGGATTGCTTCGCTTCGCTCGCAATGACGGGCTGTTGGAGCTTTACCGCTCGAACGCGGCCTTCAGGGCGTTGAGCTGCGGCACCAGCGGATTGCCGATCGAAGGGTAATCGACGGGCGGGGTGTGGATGGTGGTGTCGAGGCGGCGCACGCGGGTCTGCAGGCTCATCGAGCGATGGATCAGCTCCTGGAGCTGCGACGGCAGCTTCTCGATCGTGTCGGCGGGGCCGGGATCGGCGGCGGAGAGCTTGACCTTGGTCTTCTCGCGGTTGGCCTGGCCCAGCGTCATCTCGCCTTCCTTCACCGCGCGATGCAGCAACAGCCACGAGGCGAGCTGCATCAGGCGGGTGGTGAGGCGCATGCTCTCGGTCGCGTAGGTGAGGCTGACGGCGCGATCGAGCGCCTTGGCCTCGTTGCGGCCGGCGCCGTCGAGATAGGCGGCGGTCTCTTCGACGAGATCCATGCCTTCGCGGAACAGGGCGCCGAACGCCGCAGAATTGGTGAACCGCTCGCTGAGTTGAACGAGAGCGCCGTCGGCTTGCAAACGTTCCATGGTTAACGCCCCTTACGCAACTGTTTACCCGTCCGGCTTTGGCGCCGGCTTATGATGAACAAATCATTGCGCGTAGGGATCGCTGAGTCCAGCGACAAGCGCGGATATGGTTTCCGCGGGTCATTCCCCCGAATTCAACCGGAACGAGACGCAAAAAAGAGCCGCCGGAAAACCGGCGGCTTTGAAAGTTGATAACAGGGAGGCGTCAAACAGAGTGGACAGGAGCCACTCGGTGTCCAAACGAGGACAGTTCCAGTCATAAAGCGAAAAGCTTAATGTGGAGTAAACGAGCGAATTTTTTGAGGGTTCGTTAGCCATGTCGGTCAGTGGCCGAGGGAGTTTGCCGAACAATCTGCCCGTCATGGCCGGGCTTGTCCCGCCTGCGCGGCCGAAGCCGCTTCGGCGAGGCGAAGGCCCGGGCATCCACGTTCTTTCTGTCGGCGAAAGATCAAGTACGTGGATGGCCGGGACAAGCCCGGCCATGACGCCGTAGAAACGCTTGCGCTCCTCCTTCGAATTCTTACGACTTGAAGACGCTGTTCGCCGCATCGCGCGAGGCGCGCTTTTTCGTGGCGGCTTCTTCCAGTCTTGCGATTTCGGTCTTCAGCAGGGTGACGCGCTCGGTCAGTTCCTCGACCGACAACAGTGAGAGATCCTGCCCGATCTCGTGGGTGACCTTCTTGCGCGGGCGGTCGTCGTCTTCCGTCGGCATCGTCGTTCCTCCTGCGTTCGCGCCACCTGCGGCTGGGGCGGTTGCCAGCCCGGACTGCGCTGGCTAATCAAAGGCCTCGTCCCCTCTCGCACCTTTGCTCAAGGACACATCATGGACAAGCTGCCCGCGCAAATGACCGTGGTCGCCATCTCCAAGCCCGGCGGACCGGAGGTCCTGGTGCCGGAACAACGCACCGTTCCGCAGCCCGGTCCCGACGAGATCCTGGTCAAGGTGCAGGCCGCCGGCGTGAACCGGCCCGACATCGCCCAGCGGTCCGGCGCCTATCCGCCGCCGCCCGGCGCCAGCGACCTGCCCGGCCTTGAGATTGCCGGCGAAGTGGTCGCCGTCGGCAGCAATGCCAAGCGGCACAAGATCGGCGACAAGGTGATGTCGCTAGTCGCCGGCGGCGGCTATGCGCAGTACTGCATCGCGCAGGACGCCCAGGCGATGAGCGTGCCGCCGGCGCTGTCGATCAAGGAAGCCGGCGCGTTGCCGGAAACCCTGATGACGGTCTGGCACAATGTGTTCGAGCGCGGCGGGCTCAAGGCCGGCGAGACGCTGCTGATCCATGGCGGCTCCTCCGGCATCGGCACCATGGCAATCCAGCTTGCGAAAGCGTTCGGCGCAAAGGTGTTCGTCACCGTGGGATCACAGGACAAGATCGATGCCTGCCTCAAGCTGGGTGCCGACCGCGCCATCAACTACAAGAACGAGGACTTCGTCGCCGTGGTCAAGGAAGCGACCGACAAGGCCGGCGTCAACCTGATCCTCGACATGGTCGCCGGCGACTACGTCGACCGCAACTACGATGCCGCCGCCGTCGATGGCCGCATCGTGCAGATCGCAACCCTCAACGGGCCCAAGGTCAGCGTCAACATCGCCAAGGTGATGGTGAAGCGGTTGACCCATACCGGCTCGACCTTGCGTCCCCGTAGTAATGCGGACAAGGCGGCGATGGTGGCTGCGATTGAAGCGAAAGTGATGCCGCTGCTGCGCGAAGGCCGGGTCAAACCGCTGATGGACAGCTCTTTCCCGCTGGAAAAGGCATCCGACGCACATCGGCGCATGGAGACCTCGGCACATATTGGCAAAATTGTGTTGGAGCTCTAGGCCGCTGGCCCACCGGGCAGGGCGGAAACCCTTTGATTTTCCTCGCTTTCGTGGCATCTATCGCGACGCGCCGAACCATCTCGTTCTGTTCGGAAATCGCCTTGCACTGAAGAGTTTGCGTCGAACGCGGAGAACTCACCTTGCGTCTAATCAGGTGCCTCGCGCCCATCGCGCTGGGCCTCATGATTCTTGTCGCCGCGTCCCCTGCACGCGCGCTTGACGCTGTCAGCGTCCGCGGCGACGCGCCCGCCATCGACCTCACCGGCGTGCTCGAGCATCAGCGCAGCGACGCCGACCGCATCCAGGTCTCAACCGCACCTGCCACCGACGGCATCGTCCGCCGCATCGAGGTGCGCGCCCGCGAGGGCGGCCAGAACTGGGTGGTGTTCGCGCTCGCCAACAATACCGACGACCAGCTCGACCGTCTGATCGTCGCCCCGCATTACCGCATCGTGTCCTCGGGGCTGTTGTGGCCCGACCTCGGGCTGTCACGCATCGCGACCATCACGCCCTCGACCGGCGACCGGCCGGAGCGCCAGGAAAGCCCGACCGCCGACGTCTTCCGCATCACGCTCGATCCCGGCGCCGTCATCACCTTTGTCGCGGAACTGCGCACCGACAAGCTGCCGCAGCTCTATCTGTGGGAACCGGAAGCCTACAAGGACAAGGTCAACTCGTTCACGCTGTACCAGGGCATCGTGATCGGCATCTCCGGGCTCCTGGCGCTCGTGCTCACGATTCTGTTCGTGGTGAAGGGCAGCATCATGTTCCCGGCGGCCGCGGCGCTGGCCTGGGCGGTGCTCGTCTATATCGGCGTCGACTTCGGCTTCTGGGGCAAGGTGCTCGACATGTCGAACAACGCCGAGCGCATCTGGCGCGCGGCGGGCGAAGCGATCCTGGCGGCGACGCTGCTGGTGTTCCTGTTCGCCTATCTCAATCTCAGTCGATGGCATGTGCGCTATTCCCACATCACGGTGGGCTGGCTCGCCTTCCTCGGTTCGCTGGTCGCGCTCGCGCTGTTCGACCCGGCCGTGGCCTCCGGCATCGCGCGCATCTCGCTGGTGCTGATCGCCTTCGCCGGCTTCGCGCTGATCGTCTATCTCTCGACCCACGGCTTCGACCGCGCGGTGCTGCTGATCCCGACCTGGTTCCTCCTCGTGGTCTGGGTGGTCGCGGCCGGTATGACCGTTGCCGGTTCCGTCACCAACGACATCGTCGGCCCGGCACTGCTCGGCGGCCTCGTGCTGATCGTGATGCTGATCGGCTTCACGGTCATGCAGCACGCCTTCGCCGGCGGCGGCGCCACCACCGGCGTGGTGTCCGATATCGAGCGGAGAGCCCTGGCGCTGGCCGGTTCCGGCGATCTGATCTGGGACTGGGACGTTTCCGCCGACAAGGTGTTCACCAGCCCCGAGACCGAAGCCCTGCTCGGCCTTAAGCGCGGCACGCTGGAAGGCCCGGCGGCCTCCTGGCTCGAGGTGCTGCATCCGCTCGACCAGGACCGTTTCCGCGCCGCGCTGGACAGCGTGCTCGACCAGCGCCGCGGCCGCCTCGTGCAGGATTTCCGCCTGCGCACGCCAGACGGCCACTTCATGTGGTTCGCGCTGAAGGCGCGCCCGGTGGTCGGCTCGGACGGCGAAGTCTCACGCGTGGTCGGCACGCTCACCGACGTCACTGAGCTGCGCAACGCCGAGGAACGCCTGCTCCACGATTCCGTGCATGACAATTTGACCGGCCTGCCCAACCGCAAGCTGTTCATGGACCGGCTCGGCGCAGTCGCGCATTTCGCCAAGACCATGCCGACGCTGCGGCCGACCCTGATGGTGATCGACCTCGACCGCTTCAAGCAGGTCAACGATTCCGTCGGCATCGCGGTCGGCGATTCCATCCTGCTGACGCTGGCCCGGCGCCTCACCCGCATCCTGAAGCCGCAGGACACGCTGGCGCGGCTCGCCGGCGACCAGTTCGGGCTGATCCTGCTGTCGGAGCAGGATCCCGCCCGCATCACCGCTTTTGCCGAAACCATCCGCAAGACCATCCGCGCGCCGATCGCGTTCAACGAGCGCGAGATCTTCCTGACCGCCTCGATCGGGCTGGCCCTTTCCGATCCGCAAGTTCAGCTGACGGACGAGATCATCAAGGACGCCGAGCTTGCGATGTACCATTCCAAGCGCATCGGCGGCGACCGCATCGACGTCTACAAGCCCGCGATGCGGGCGCGAAAGACCGATCGCCTGACGCTGGAGAGCGAGCTGCGCCGCGCCATCGAGCGGCAGGAGCTGACGATCCTGTACCAGCCGATCGTCCGGCTGGAGGACCGTTCGGTCGCGGGCTTCGAGGCGCTGGTGCGCTGGGATCACCCGAAACTCGGGCGCATGGCGCCGTCGGAATTCATCACCATCGCGGAAGAGACCGGCCTGATCGTCGATCTCGGCATGTTCGTGCTCGACCAGACCGCAAAGCAGCTCTCGATCTGGCAGCGCGCGATGCGCTCGCGCGAGCCGATCTTCGCCAGCGTCAACGTCTCCTCGCGGCAGCTTTTGCGCCATGACCTCATCCACGACATCCGCACCGTGCTGTCGCGCTCGTCGGTGGCGCGCGGCACGCTGAAGCTGGAGCTGACGGAATCGCTGGTGATGGAGAATCCGGAGCACGCCGCCCAAATGCTGACGCGGATCCGCGAGCTCGGAACTGGATTATCGCTCGACGATTTCGGCACCGGCCATTCGTCGCTGGCCTATCTCCAGCGCTTCCCGTTCGACACCATCAAGATCGACCAGTCGTTCGTCCGCACCACCAATCGCGGCACGCGGCCGGTGATCCTGAAGTCGATCATCGCGCTCGCGCATGATCTCGGCATGGACGTGGTGGCGGAAGGCGCCGAGACCGATTCCGACGCGGTCGAGCTGTATCAATTGGGCTGCGAATACGCGCAGGGCTTCGCCTTCGGCGAGCCGATGGACGCCGACGCGGCGATGCGGCTGTTGACCGAAGTGCGGCTCGAAGCGGCGAGCTAGTCGCTCTTGGCCGTTGGCCGCCGCAGGTCACTCTTCTGCTTCGTGAACCGCACGGTCTGGCCGTCCGGCATCCGGGTGGCCTTGAAGCCCGCGGCGATACAGGCTTCGCGCTGCGGCATCTTGATATCCGGGCTGCGCGAGGTGTCCCACCAGGAGGCGCGATTCGCCGCACGCGGCAGGGCCGCGCCGATGATCTCCTCGATCTCCTCAAAGCTCAGCACGAACTCCGTCTGCTTCTGCCGCAGCAGGTAATCGCGTAGCGCGTCGTAATCGTTCACCGCCGTCCTCTATCCCCTTGTCCGCGGTCTGACCTGCTCAAAAGCGATACCGGCGGAAACCAATCCTTAACTGATTGCAGCAGCGCCGTCGCGGCTTAAACACTACGCAAGATTTCGGGCGCATCCACTAGGTTCGGGAGCAAAGGATGCTGTCTGCATGGCGCGACGCCACGGCCCGCCGGCCCTGGCGCATTTCGGCGAAGCTGCTGATCATCTCGTCCGTCGTGACGGTGATCGGCTTTTCCGCCATTTGCGTCAACGTCATGCTCGACATGCGCCGCGGCGAGGAGGCGCTGGCCCGCCAGACGCTAAAAAACCTGGCCACGTCGATCGACGCCGACATCAGCCGCAACATCGATATCTACGACCTGTCCCTCAAGGCGGTCGCCAGCAACATGCTGCTGCCCGAGATCAACACGGTCTCCAAGCCGATCCGCCAGCTCATCCTGTTCGACCACGCCACCACCGCAAAGCATTTCGGCGCCATCCAGGTGTTCGATGCGGACGGCAATCTGACCATCGATGCCTCGACGCTCGACCCGGTGCCCGACAACCGCGGCACTGAGGACTATTTCTCGGTCCATCGCGACAATCCCAACGTCGGCCTGTTCATCAGCCGCCCGATGCTGTTTCGTAGCGCCTATTCGATCGTGCTGAGCCGGCGTCTCAGCGATACCGACGGCGGCTTCATGGGTGTCGTCGCGGGCTCGATCCGCTTCACCTATTTCCACGAATTGTTCGAGCGGCTGAGCCTCGACCCCGAGGACACCATCACCGTGCTCAAGCGCGACCGCACCATCATGATGCGGCGACCGTTCGATCTCGACATCATCGGCAGGAACCTGAACGACAGCCAGCGCTGGAAGGCCGACAATCTCCGCGTCGGCGGCTCGTTTGCCGGACAGGGCCCGGTCGATCCGACCGCGCGGCTCTATGTGCGCAGCAGCGACACCGGCCCGCTGTTCGTGGTGGCGGGCAAGCCGCTGAGCGCGGTGTTCGCGCTGTGGCAGAAGGAAGCGCTTCGGATCGGCGGCGTGGTTCTGGTGCTGGCACTGTTCGTGCTGGGCTCGGCGATCGTGCTCGCCCGCGAGATCGGCCGGCGGGCGGATGCCGAAAGCAAGCTCGAGGAGATGGCGACGACCGACGCGCTCACGGGCCTGCGCAACCGCCGCAAGTTCGACCATGTCATCGACATCGAATGGCGCCGCGCCATGCGCCAGAAGACGCAGGTGGCGCTGCTGATGATCGATGCCGATCACTTCAAGGCCTACAACGACACCTTCGGCCACCAGGCCGGCGACCAGGTGCTGGTCGGCATCGCCATCTGCATCTCCGATTCGGTGCGCCGCCCCGGCGACTGCGCCGCGCGCTATGGCGGCGAGGAATTCGCCGTGCTGCTGCCGAACACCTCGGCCACCGACGCCTTCAAGGTCGCCGAAACCATCCGGGCCAAGGTGCTGGGCTGGTCCGACGGCGGGGCGGGATCGACCGTCTCCTGCGGCATCGCCAGCCTCGCGCCGACAAGCGGCATGGACTCGGCCATCCTGGTCGCCGCCGCCGACAAGGCGCTCTATGCGGCAAAGGCCGGCGGGCGGAATCAGTCGGTGGTGGCGAGCCTGCCGAAGCTGTCGCTGGTGGCTTGAGGGCCTACTGCCCCAGATACTTCTTCATCTCCGCGATCAGCCCCTCGCGCAATTCCGGCCGCTTCAGCGCGTAGGCGATGTTGGCGCGGAGGAAGCCGGGCTTGGAGCCGCAATCATGGCGTTCGCCCTCGAACTCGACGCCGTAGAATTTTTGCGACTTGGCGAGGCCGATCATGGCGTCGGTGAGCTGGATCTCGCCGCCGGCACCGCGCTCCTGGGTCTCGAGGATCTTGAAGATCTCGGGCTGGAGAATGTAGCGGCCGGTGATCGAGAGGTTGGAGGGCGCGGTGCCCTTGGCCGGCTTCTCGACCATGCCGTCGACCTCGAACATCTTGCCGGTGCGTTTCCCGACGCCGCAGATGCCGTATTGATGGGTGAGATGGTCGGGCACCGCCTCGACCGCTATGACGTTGGATTTTTCGCCGAGCTTGCTTGCCGTCTCGATCATCTGCTTCAGGCAGCCGGGCGTGTTGAGCACCAGCTCGTCGGGCAGCACCACCGCGAACGGCTCGTTGCCGACGATGTCGCGCGCGCACCAGACCGCGTGACCGAGACCGAGCGGCGCCTGCTGGCGGGTGAAGCTGACGGCGCCGGCTTCTGGCTGGTTCTGCGCCAGGATCTCCTGCTCGGCCTTCTTGCCGCGCGCAGCGAGCGTCGCATCGAGCTCGAACATCTTGTCGAAATGATCTTCGATGACATTTTTGTTGCGGCCGGTGACGAAGATGAAGTGCTCGATGCCGGCTTCCCTCGCCTCGTCATAGACGTACTGGATCAGCGGCTTGTCGACGATGGTGAGCATTTCCTTCGGCATCGCCTTGGTGGCGGGCAAAACGCGGGTGCCGAGGCCGGCGACGGGGAACACAGCTTTGCGGATTTTCATGTGATTGATCGAATACCTTGAGGCACACGTGAAAGAAGCAATGGTATCTTGCTAGCCGTTTTGCAGCCGGTAACAAAGGCGGATGTAGGGCTCCCGCTCAATGAATTCGAGAAAAAGGTGACCGGCAAAATTTCACCTTTGTTAAGATATTGGCAACCGTAACGAGGCCTCCTGATGGCTGATTTTTGGCCGGACGGGTGAGACATGAGGCAATTGGTGACAGCGGTAACTCTATCTTTGACCGGCGCGACAATGCTCGCGGCCGCGCTCCTGTTCCCCATGTCCGCGCAGGCGCAAGGGCAACAAGCACAACAAGGGCAAAACGGCCTGTCGAACCTGTTCAGCGGTATTTTCTCCGGCCCGAATCCGGCGCCCTCGCAAGCCGCGCCCGGCCCCGGCGGTGCCCAAACGGGAGCTCAGCCTTGGAGCGGCGAGGACGGCGCCTCCGGCCATCCGCTGATGACGGCGGCCGCGATCCGCGAGGCGGCCGGCAATTTCGACAATTGCGTTGCCGGGATGTGGCCTGATGCCGCACGCCGCAACATCACGCAGGAGAATTTCCAGCGCTTCACCGCAGGGCTTTCGCCCGATCTGCGCATCATGGACCTGATGGACTCGCAGCCCGAATTCAGCAAATCGATCTGGGACTATCTCGACATCCTCGTGAACGATAACCGCCTCGCCAAGGGCAAGGAAGTCCTCGCCAAGTACAAGGCGCAGTTCGACGCGACCGAGAAGGCCTACGGCGTCGACCGCTATGTCATCGCCGCGATCTGGGGCATCGAGTCCAATTATTCGACCCAGATGGGCGACCGCAGCGTGCTGCAATCGACCGCTACGCTCGCCTGCGTCGGCCGCCGCCAGGCCTACTTCAAGGACGAATTCCTCTCCGCGCTGGAGATCCTCAACCGCGGCGATCTGCGCCCGGAGCAGATGCGCGGCTCCTGGGCCGGCGCCTTCGGCCCGACCCAGTTCATGCCGACCGCGTTCAAGCGCTTTGCCGTGGACGGCGACGGTGACGGACGGCGCGACGTCGTCGACAACGCAAGCGACCTGATCGCCTCCACCGCCAACAATCTGAAGAAGGACGGCTGGCAGAGCGGCCAGACCTGGGGCTTTGAGGTCTTGGTGTCCGAGGGCTTCAACTACATGCTGGCCGATCGCGCCAAGGCGATGACGATCGCGCAATGGGAAAAGCTCGGGCTCAAGCGCGCGACCAACCAGCCCTTCCCGCATCCGGCGGAAAAGGCCTACCTGCTGGCGCCGGCCGGCGCGCAGGGGCCCGGCTTCCTGATGCTGCAGAATTTCCGGGTCATCATGAAGTACAATCCGGCCGAGGCCTATGCGATGGCGATCGGCCATTTCGCCGACCGGCTGCGCGGCGGCCAGCCCTTCGTGCAGCCGTGGCCGCGGCAGGAGCGGGAATTGTCCCGGACCGAGCGGCTGGAACTCCAGCAATTGCTGGTCCAACGCGGCTTCTACAAGGGCACCCCGGACGGCCAGTTCGGCGGCCAGACCCGGGACGCGCTGCGCAACTTCCAGGCCTCGATCGGGGCGCCCGCCGACGGGTTTGCCTCCTCCGACGTGCTGGACCGACTGCGCGGGCGGTAAAATCGCGCCGAAAGTAACCCTGAAGCGGGATTTTGGCCGATCTCCGTTATTGCCCCAAAGAATCTGCAAGAGAATTTGCCCGTTTGGCGCCCGATTCCGTTATTATATCGAGACACATCCAGACCCTGTTGCGCGCGCCCGAGATCGCATGTCGAAGCCAAAATCTTTCTTCAAGGCGCTGACCGAGACCGGCCCGTTGATCGCGCTGGGGACGGCGCTTGCGATCATGGTCGGGGTCGCGGCACCGGCTTCGGCGCAGTTCTTCAACTTCCCCGGCTTCGGTGGCCCGCCGCAGCGCCAGGCCCCGCCGCGCAGTGGGGGCGGTTGGTTCGGCGGCGATTTCTTCCAACCGTTCCAGCAGCAGCAACAGCAGGCCCCGCGCCAGGATTTTTCGCGGGCGCCTTCGCCCGCCAAGCGCGACACGATCCCCGACAAGAACGTGCTGGTGATCGGCGACGCCATGGCCGACTGGCTCGCCTACGGCCTGGAAGACGCCTACACCGAGCAGCCCGACATGGGCGTGATCCGCAAGCACAAGACGACGTCCGGCCTGATCAAATACCAGCCGAAGGGTGAGCCCTCGGATTGGACGGCTGCTGCGAAGGGAATCCTCGAGACCGAAAAGCCCGAAATCATCGTCGTCATGCTCGGCCTCAACGACCGCATCTCGATCCGCGAGCCTGTCGCAGACAAATCCGACAAGGCGACCGACAAGGACAAGAAGAACGACAAGGGCGCAAAGGCCAAGCCGCCGGCCAAGCCCGGCGACGCCAAGCCCGACACCGCCGCCAAGCCTGACGACAAGCCAGTGGACACCGACCTGCCGCAGGACGATGCCGATAACGCCGATGCGCCGGCCGCCGCGCCCGAAAAGACCGCGCGCAATCCGAACGGCCTCTACGAATTCCGCGACGACCACTGGGTCGAGCTCTACGGCAAGAAGATCGAGGAGCTCGCCAACGTCCTCAAGGCCAAGGGCGTGCCGGTGCTCTGGGTCGGCCTGCCCGCGATCCGCG
This sequence comes from Bradyrhizobium sp. S3.2.6, assembly GCF_040546885.1. NCBI lineage: Bacteria > Pseudomonadati > Pseudomonadota > Alphaproteobacteria > Hyphomicrobiales > Nitrobacteraceae > Bradyrhizobium > Bradyrhizobium sp. S3.2.6. Next base: position 296,667 of record NZ_JBEPOS010000003.1, read on the forward strand.
GACCGAAGGGCACCGCGGACATGCTGTTCCTGGATTCGCTCTATCGCGAGGGCGCGGCCAAGGCCGGCATCACCTATGTCGATGTCTGGGACGGCTTTGTCGACGAAGCCGGCCGCTTCCTGCAGAAGGGCCCGGATTTCGAAGGCCAAATCCGCCAGCTGCGCAGCGGTGACGGCGTCTACTTCACCAAGCCGGGTGCGCGAAAGCTCGCCCATTATGTCGAACGCGAGATCACGCGCCTGCTGGCGGGACGCTCCGGCCCGATCGCGCTGCCGAGCGAGCCGGGGACGCCGGACACCAGCGCCGAACCCGGCAAGCCCGCGCCGCGGCCGCTCGCAGGCCCGATCGTGCCACTGGTCGCGGCCTCGATCTCGACCGATCAATTGCTGGGTGGACCGGGGACGCGCCCCGCCGCCGTCGATGCACTCGCTGCGAAGACGTTGGTGAAGGGCGAGCCGCTGGCAGCGCCCGCAGGCCGCGCCGACGATTATGCTTGGCCGCGCCGCGAAGTTGGTCGCGAGCAGGCCAAGGGCGATACGCCGATGGCGGCGACGACGCCTGAGGGTGGTGCTTCGGCTCCCGGCACGCCGGGCGCTGCCGCTGCAATCGCACCGCCCAAGCTCGCACCGAAGAAGCCGGCGCCGCAGCAGCAGCCGGCTCAGGCGACGCCGTCAATTCGCGATTTCTTCGGCTTCGGCGCGCCGCAGCCACCGCCGCGGCAATTCGCGCCGGCCCCGCGCAATCCGAATCCCAATCCCGCGATCCCGCGTCCGCCCGGTAACGTCGGGCGTTCGGCGGAAGTGTTTCGCTAGTCGCTGTCATTCCGGCACGCTGCTTGGCGCGAACCCGGAATCCATCGTGCCACAATCAATGTCGATACATGGATTCCGGGCTCGCGCCCAAAGGCGCGCCCCGGAATGCCGGCTCAGCCGTAATAGCGCCAGCGTGGCGGCGGGCGACGGGCGGGACGCGACATCAGCAGCGCGAGCGCGAAGCCGATGCCGCCGGCGACGAGCAGCGCGCCGAGCGGGTTGTCGTGCACCTTCTGCGCGATCGCCTGCGAGCCATCGCGGAACGTGTCCTGGCCTGCTTCATAGGCCTCCTTGGCGTAGTTCGCGGCGGTGTCCGTAGCATCGCGCGCCGCATCTTTCGCCTGACCGTACAGGTTCTGCACGGTGCCGGCGGCCTCGCGCGCCTTCCCTGAAGCCTGGGTCTTCGCGTCTCCGGCCATCTCGCCCACAGTGCCTTCCACGCCGCCCGCCATTTCCTTGGCTGATCCGATAATCCGATCCGCGTCCATGATAATCCTCCTCGGTGATCAGCCGGAGTAACCGATCAGAAGCAACGCGGTTCCGTTGCATGCCTAGAGAATGAGCCCGCCATCGACGACCAGTGTCTGGCCGATAATGTACGACGACAATGGCGACGCCAGGAACAGCGCCGCCCCTGCCATGTCGGCCGGCGTGCCCAATCGCCGCAGCGGAATGCGCGCCAGCGCGCCTTCGAGCCGCTTGGGATTGTCGGTCGTCACCTTCGTCATCTTGGTGTCGACGAGACCGGGCGCGATGCCGTTGACGCGGATGCCGTCCTCGGCCCAGGCCTCGCCCAGCGTCCGCGTCAATCCGACCGCGCCGGTCTTCGAGGCGTTGTAGGCGGGATTGCCCATGGTGGAATGATAGGCCGCTGTCGACGACACCATGATCAGCGCGCCCTTCGCATCCCGCAACATGGAATGAAATCGCGTCGCGCACGCCATCAGGCTCATCAGGTTGACCTCGACGACCGTGCGAAAGCCCGCCATCTCGAACTCGCCGCGGCGATAGATCACCGCACCTTGCGCGAGCACCAGAATATCGAGCCGGTCGAACGACGGCTTGAACGCTTCGATCGCGCTCGCATTGCTGACGTCGAGCTGCGCATACGCGAGGCCGGTGAGATCGGAGCCCTCCTCCGCCGAATATTCCGTGGGCCGAGCACGCGTGCCGCACACCGCAACATCCGCGCCCCTCGTGCGAAAGGCTTGCGCGATGCCGTTGCCGATTCCGCTGGAACCGCCGACGACAAGAACCCGCTTGCCTGAGAAATCGAGCTCGTTCGCCATCGCGGCCTCCCCTTTTGTTTTGCTCGTTTGAACTGCCTGCGGATCGATGCAAGCCTTGTCGATCTCGGAACAAGAAACAAGAGCCCAAGGCCGGCAACGTGATCCCTGGTCGACGGCGGGTTGATGGCGCGGAACGCGTAAGAGCCATGCACGGCCGGCGTTGACATCAACCGGCCTCCGAGTAGCTTTTTCACCGACAGAGCGGGGCCAACCGCTCGCGGTTCGCGGGAGAGACGCCATGACGATCGCCATCCGGCAGCTTCAGAAGCATTTTGTCGGCGAGGTTTCCGGCCTCGACCTGCGACAGCCTCTCACACCGGATGAGGCCCGCGAGGTCGAGGCCGCCATGGACAAATACGCGGTGCTGGTCTTCCACGACCAGGACATCAACGATGAGCAGCAGATGGCCTTCGCGCTCAACTTCGGTCAACGCGAGGATGCACGCGGCGGCACGGTGACGAAGGAAAAAGACTACCGGCTGCAATCCGGCCTCAACGACGTCTCCAATCTCGGCAAGGACGGCAAGCCGCTGGCAAAAGACAGCCGCGCGCACCTGTTCAATCTCGGCAACTGCCTGTGGCATTCCGACAGCTCGTTCCGCCCGATCCCGGCCAAATTCTCGCTGCTGTCGGCGCGCGTGGTGAACCCGAAGGGCGGCAACACCGAATTCGCCGACATGCGCGCGGCCTACGACGCGCTCGACGACGAAACCAAGACCGAGATCGACGACCTCGTCTGCGAGCACTCGCTGATGTACTCGCGCGGATCGCTCGGCTTCACCGAATATACCGACGACGAGAAAGCGATGTTCAAGCCGGTGCTGCAGCGGCTGGTGCGGACCCATCCCGTGCATCGCCGCAAGTCGCTGTATCTCTCATCGCATGCCGGCAAGATCGTCAGCATGAGCGTGCCGGAGGGACGGCTCTTGCTGCGCGATCTCAACGAGCACGCGACGCAAGCAGAATTCGTCCACGTCCACAAATGGAAGCTGCATGATCTCGTGATGTGGGACAACCGCCAGACTATGCACCGCGTCCGCCGTTACGACCAGTCGCAGCCGCGCGACATGCGCCGCGCGACGGTGGCGGGGACCGAGCCGACGGTGCAGCAGCAGGCGGCGGAGTAGGCGCGCGTCAACAACTGCTGTCATCGCCCGGCTTGACCGGGCGATCCAGTACTCCGAGACGGTTGCGAGAATCGATAGGCCGCGGCGTGCTGGATGCCCCGCCTTCGCGGGGCATGACAGCGGAGAATGAGGCTACGCGTGCCCGGCCTCGTTCGACAGCATGCCGGGATCGATGCCGATCTTGCGCAAGGCGCGGCCGTATTTCTCGTCGACGTCGTCGCCGAAGATCAGATCCGCATCCGCGTCGCAGTGCAGCCAGCCATTGCTCTGGATCTCGGTCTCGAGCTGGCCCGGCGCCCAGCCGGCGTAGCCGAGCGCGAGGATGGCGTGCTTGGGGCCGGAGCCATTGGCGATCGCGCGCAGGATGTCGACGGTCGCGGTGAGGCAGACGCCGTCATCGATCCGCAGCGTCGCGTGCTCGATGTAGAAATCGCTGGAATGCAGCACGAAGCCGCGGCCGGTGTCGACCGGGCCGCCGGCCAGCACCTTCATGCTTTCGGCATTTTGCGGCAGCTTGATGTGCTCGCCCTTCTTGACGATGCCGAGCTGCTCCAGCAGCTCCGGGAAATCGATGCTGCCGGCCGGATGATTGACGATGATGCCCATCGCACCCTCGGCCGAATGCGCACAAAGGTAAATCACCGAGCGCTCGAAGCGGGAGTCGCCCATGACAGGCATCGCGATCAGGAGCCGGCCGTCGAGATAGCCGGCCGAATTGGGGGGCGCAGGGCCCGCCCCGCGGGTGCTTTCGCCCGTCCTCTTGCCTGTGGGAGCCATGGATAAAGCACTCCGGGTTCAATTCCTATCCTGATGTCGGGCCGACCTGCTGTCAAATCAAGGCTTGCAGAGACCTGAATCAAGTGCATCCATCACAAGCAATTCAATGGTTTGCCCCGGAACGACCCTGTAAAGACGTGCCATGCTGACAAGAGTTCCCCTGCATGCGGCGATTGGCGTCGCGACAACCTTGCTTGCGTCGTCGCTGGCGATGGGTGCCCATGCCGGCGATGCTTCACCGTGGCAGCGCGACGGCCATTCCGCGGTGCGGTTGCTCGCGGGATCGCGCAGCGGCGCGGTCCTGCTCGGCGGTATCGCTTTCCAGCTCCAGCCCGGCTGGAAGACCTATTGGCGCATGCCGGGCGATTCCGGCGTACCGCCGCGGTTCGACTTCTCCAAGTCGGACAATGTCGAAACGGTGACCGTGATGTGGCCGGCGCCGCTGAAGTTCGACGACGGCGCGGGCGGCCATTCGATCGGCTATCACGACCAGATCGTGCTGCCCTTGCGCATCGTCGCCAAGGCCGCCGACAAGCCGGTGACGCTGCGCGCCGAGATCAACTACGCGGTCTGCGAAAAGCTCTGCATTCCCGTCGAGGCCAATGTCGAGCTCGGCTTCAACAACGTCGCCTCGACCGAGGATGCCAATCTGCGCGCGGCGCTCGACACCGTGCCGAAGCCCGCCACGATCGGCGATGCCAATCCGCTGACCATCCGCGACGTCAAGCGCGACGGTCCCAAGAACGTGGTGGTCGACGTCGTTGCGCCTGAGAACAGCAACGTCAATCTGTTCGTGGAAGGGCCGACGCCCGAGTGGTCGTTGCCCATTCCTGATCCGGTCGCGCACAGCCCGCCCGGCGTGAAGCGATTTTCCTTCGAGCTCGACGACTTGCCACCGGGCGCCAAGCCCGACGGTGCAGCGTTGAAGTTCACGCTGGTGGGGGCGGAGAAATCCTACGAGTTCAATACGAAGTTGGAGTGAGTCTGAGCTGTCGTCCCGGATCTGCGCTCCGCGCCGGACAACGCTACGCGTTGCCAGGAGCTACACTTGTCGAGGACATCGAGGATGGGACGCACACCCAACCGAATCTTAACGAATCCTTGCTAATCCCCGGGACCACCGCATCAAGCCTGCCGGAGCATGCGGGACGCCCGGGGATCTCGACGTGGCCGTGATGGATGCAGAACCCGCAACGACCAGACCGGCCGGGCTGATCGCGCGGCTGCGCGCCAGGCTGACGGGCGGCTCGAGCGAAGCGTCGCTGACGCGGCGGCTGGCCGGCACCATCTTCATCATACGCGTCATCAGCGCGGGCCTCGCCTATTTCTCGCAGATCCTGCTCGCACGCTGGATGGGGACCTCCGACTACGGCATCTATGTCTATGTCTGGACCTGGGTGCTGCTGCTCGGCAGCATGATGGATTTCGGCATCTCGGCTTCCGCGCAAAAGATCATTCCCGAATATCGCGCCAGCGGTGACCATGCGCTATTGCGCGGCTTTCTCTCCGGCAGTCGCTGGCTCACCTTCGCCGTCTCCACGCTGGTCTCGCTCGGCCTTGCCGGAATTGTCAAACTGCTGTCGCCCTGGATCGATCCGGCCGAGGAGCTGCCGCTCTATATCGGTTGCATGACGCTGCCCGCTTTCGTCGTCGCCAACACCCAGGACGGCATCGCGCGCTCGCACGACTGGATGCAGCTTGGGTTGATGCCGCAATTCATCATCCGCCAGGCGCTGATCATCGGCATCACGGCCTGCGCCTTCCTGCTCGGCTATCATCTCGGCGCGATCGCCGCGATGGTGGCGAGCGCCGGCGCCGTGTGGATCGCGATGACCGGGCAGATGGTGGTGCTGAACCGCGCGCTCGCCGATCACGTCGCGCCCGGCCCCAAGGCCTATGACATCAGCGGCTGGCTCGCGGTCTCGCTGCCGATCCTGCTGGTCGAAAGCTTCTACCTGCTCTTGTCCTACACCGACGTGCTGGTGCTGCAGCAGTTCCGCCCGTCCGACGAGGTCGGCGTCTACTTTGCCGTGGTGAAGACGCTGGCGCTGGTGTCCTTTATCCACTACGCGATGTCGGCAACGACGGCGCATCGCTTCGCCGAATACAATGCGCTCGGAGACAAGGCGCGGCTGTCGGCCTATGTCGCGCACGCCATCAACTGGACGTTCTGGCCGTCGCTGGCGGCGACCGCCGTGCTGCTGGCGCTGGGCAAGCCGCTGCTCTGGCTGTTCGGGCCACAATTCGTGGTCGGCTACGACATCATGTTCGTCGCCGCGATCGGCCTCGTGGTGCGCGCCGCGATCGGCCCGGTTGAGCGCCTGCTCAACATGCTCGGGCAACAGAAGATCTGCGCGCTGGCCTACGCGCTGGCCTTCGCAATGAATGTCGTGCTCTGCATCGCGCTGGTGCCGCGCTTCGGCGGCCACGGCGCCGCGGCCGCGACCTCGATCTCGCTCACCTTCGAGACAGTGCTGCTGTTCTGGATCGTGCGGCAGCGCCTGGGGCTGCACGTGCTGGCGTTTGGTAAATAGGTACGACGCGCTCGTCCTGGGCCGCCCCCTCGGGGAATGGCTGTTTCGCAACGACCCCAAGGACAGCGCGAAACACCTGCCGATTTCCAGCTCGGAGCACAATTTTTCTTATTCCACCCAAGCAGTTGCGCCCTGGGGGAAATTTATTCTACGTCGTATTGCCCAACTGACGAGATAAATCTAGATTCCCCCAGACCATGATTGACCCGCTTTACGTCGCCTCGGGATTCGGCGTCGGCCTGCTTGTCGGGCTGACCGGCGTGGGAGGCGGCTCGTTGATGACGCCGCTGCTGATCCTGCTGTTCGGCATCCACCCGACCACCGCCGTCGGCACCGACCTGCTCTATGCCGCCGCCACCAAGACCGGCGGCAGCGTGGTGCATGGCTGGTCGCGCAGCGTGCACTGGCCGGCCGTGCTGCGGCTTGCCTGTGGCAGCATCCCGGCGAGCGCATTAACGCTGCTGGTGCTGTGGAAGCTCGATCTCAGGGGCGATGCCGAGCGCAATCTCGTCAATCTGGTGCTGTGCTTTGCGCTGATCCTGACCGCGACATCGCTGATCTTCCGCAAGTCGATCATGGAGCGGTATCGCCGGCGCACGGAGCAGGTCAGCGAGCGCACCACCCTGATTGCGACCGTCGTGACCGGGGTCGTGCTCGGCGTACTGGTCTCGATTTCGTCCGTCGGTGCCGGTGCGGTCGGCGTGACCGTGCTGCTGCTGCTCTACCCGCGCCTGCCGATGGCAACCATCATCGGCTCCGACATCGCGCACGCGGTGCCGCTGACGCTGGTGGCCGGCATCGGACACTGGATGCTCGGTTCGGTCGACTGGGCCTTGATGGGCGTGCTGCTGCTGGGCTCGCTGCCCGGCATCATCCTCGGCAGCTACAGCGCGACGCGCGTGCCGGAGACGGTGTTGCGTGTGGCGCTCGCCAGCGTCCTCGTCGTGGTCGCCGGCAAGATCATGTTCGCGGAGCTGAACCTGCAATCGGCGATCGTGACGGCTTTGGCCTGGAGCCATTGAGGCCCGACCAAGGGACGGAATCGTAGGGTGGGCAAAGCGAAGCGTGCCCACCACTTTTTTCGATCGGAGAAAGATGGTGGGCACGGCGCTGGCGCGCCTTTGCCCACCCTACAGGTGTGTCGTCCGGGACAAGGAGTGCGCCGTTACTCCGCGGTCCAGCCGCCATCGATCGAGAGATTGGTGCCGGTGATCTGCGCGGCATCGTCGCTGCACAGGAACAGCGCAAGGGCCGCAACCTGTTCCGACGTCACGAACTCCTTGGTCGGCTGGGCATCGAGCAGCACGTCGTTGATGACCTGCTCGCGGGTGAGGTTGCGGGCCTTCATCGTATCCGGGATCTGCTTCTCCACCAGCGGCGTCCAGACATAGCCGGGGCTGATGCAGTTGCAGGTGATCTTGTTGGTCGCGACTTCCAGCGCCACGGTCTTGGTCAGGCCGGCGATGCCGTGCTTGGCCGACACATAGGCCGACTTGAAGGGCGAGGCGACCAGCGAGTGCGCCGACGCGGTGTTGATGATGCGGCCCCAGCCCTTCTTCTTCATGCCGGGGACGGCGGCGCGAATGGCGTGGAAGGCCGAGGACAGGTTGATCGCGATGATCTGGTCCCACTTCTCCGGCGGGAATTCCTCGATCGGCGAGACGAACTGGATGCCGGCATTGTTGACGAGGATGTCGACCGAGCCGAAAGACTTCTCGCCGAGCGCGATCATCCCGGCGATCTCGGCCGGCTTGGTCATGTCGGCGGGCGAATAGACCGCCTTCACGCCGAAATCGGACTCGATCTTGGAGCGCTCCTTCTCGATGTCCTCCGGCGAGCCGAACCCGTTGATAACGACATTGGCGCCGGCAGCCGCAAAGGCGCGCGCATAGGCGAGCCCGATGCCGCTGGTCGAACCGGTCACGACGGCGTTCTTGCCTGACAGAGTACCCATATTATTCGCTCCTTTTTGGCGGGGGCGCGGTGACGTCCCCCGTGAGATCGTAGGTCACCATGGTCTCGCCGGACTGCGGCTTCTCGAGCCAGTCCTTGTGGCGCATCGACAGATGCACGTCGCGCACGCCGCTTTCCCAATGCTCGACCATCGCGACATGCGAGAAGTCATAGTCCTTGGACGAGGATTCGTAATTCTTGCTGCGATAGATCAGGTGCACCACGGTGACGGTGCTTTCGCGCGAGACCTTCGCGAGGAACTCGACGGACGGGTCGTTCTTCAGATAGTCCGGCAATTTGCCGATCAGGTCGCGCACGGCCCGGCGGGCGTTGTGGATCTGCTTGTTCTTGTCGGTGTTCATCCGCGTTCGGCTGGAGAAACGGATGTCCTTCTCGCGCTCGGTGGCCTCGATCAGCGAATTCGGCAGATCGCCGCGCGCGCTGAACAGGTCGACCTGGAAGATCAGCATGTCGCGATCGACCTCGGCATCGAGCACGAAGTCGAGCGGCGTGTTGGAGGCGATGCCGCCGTCCCAATAATGCTCGCCCTCGATCACGACCGACGGAAAGCCCGGCGGCAGCGCGCCGGAGGCCATGATGTGCTCGGGGCCGATTTTCTTGCCGAGCTTCTTGAACTCGTAATTGTCGAAATATTTGAAGTTGCCGGAGCTGACTCCGACGGCCCCGACCGACAGGCGGGTCTTCAGGTCGTTGATGCGGTCGAAATCGACCAGCCGCTCCAGCGTCTTCTTCAGCGGCGCGGTGTCGTAATAGCTTTCGGCCTGCGGGCTGCCCGGCGGCCAGAGCGGCGCTGGAGGGATGCGCGGTGTAAAGAAGCCGGGCACGCCGAAGGTGGCGATCAGCGCGGCGCTGGTCGAATTGAACAGTTCGCGGCTGTGGTCGCTCTTGCCGATCGGCTTCCACGGCACCGGCGCGGAAACCATCTCCCAGAATTCCTTGAGCCGCTTGACGCGGGTGTGGCCCTCATTGCCGGCGATGATGGCGGCATTGACCGCGCCGATCGAGATGCCGGCAACCCATTCGGGCTCAAAATCGAAATGGCACAGCGCCTGATAGGCGCCGGCCTGATAGGGGCCGAGCGCGCCACCGCCCTGGAGAACCAGGACACGTTGCGCCTTCGCGGGGACTGTTGCGACTTCCGGGCTATGATCGGTCATTCGGGAACATTAGCAGAAGGCGAGCCACCGTGGCGACAGTCTGCCGCGACTTCAATGCATCCCGGGATCAAGTCTGGCTTATCGGGGATCGGTCGATGCCAGGATCATGGTCCAGAACACCTTGTATTTGGTGCCCGGAGCATAGCTCGCCGCTATGCCCAATTTTGTGACACCGCCCTTGAGCATGTTGGCGCGGTGCGGAGGCGAGTCGCGCCAGCCGGAAAACGCTTCTGCCAGTGTATGATAGCCGGCCGAGATGTTCTCGACCGCCACGGTCGCGGGATAGCCGCCGGCGACAAGGCGCTTGGCGAGCGGCGCGCGGACGTCGTGGTCCATCTTGTTGGCTGCAGCCATGGCGTTGGACTGGGATTCGGCGAGCCGCATCAGATCGGGGTCGACGATGACGGTGCCGAGAGCGTTGTTCTGGCGGTACTGCGAGATCATGATCGCGGCCGCCGGCGCATCGAGCTTGGCGCCCGGGACCGACATGTCGGCATACATCGACGGCTGCTGGACCGGCGCTTCATTGCCGGCGCAGCCGGCGAGAAGCAAAGTGATGAGAATTGCGGCCGCAGCACGCATGAATCGGGGCCCCCAAATGAGGGGCCGTTGTTGCATACCAACCGTGGCTGAAAGGTGAATTTTGAGGAAAATTCGACCTGTCGGGACCCGCTCAGGTGCCCGCAAATATGCGATAGCGGCGGGGCTCGAGGCCGATCGTGTCGCCGGCGCGCAGTTCCCGGTCGCGGGGAGCGTCGATCTCGATGGTCTCGCCGCCTGACAATGCGACCTCGGCTCGCTGCACGGGGCCGAAATTCCGGACATGCTGAACCGCCCCCTCGAAGGCGCCCGAACCGGGCGGACCGACCAGCATGTCGTGTCGCCGTACGAACAGTTTTGACGCGCCAGGCGCAAGCCCGTCTGCGACAAGCCGCAGCGGCCGGTCGCCGAGCCTGATGACGCCGCCCTCGACCTGGATCGGCAGCTCGATGGATTCGCCGATGAAGCCGTGCACGAAGGCGGTCGCCGGCGTCTCGTAGACGTCGTCGGGCGAGCCGATCTGCTCGATCCTGCCCTTGTCCATCACCACGACGCGGTTGGCGACTTCGAGCGCCTCTTCCTGGTCGTGGGTGACGAAGATCGAGGTGACGTTGATCTCATGATGCAGCGAGCGCAGCCATTTGCGCAGCTCTTTCCGCACCTTCGCATCGAGCGCGCCGAAGGGCTCGTCGAGCAGCAGGATGCGCGGCTCGATCGCAAGCGCGCGAGCGAGCGCGATGCGCTGGCGCTGGCCGCCGGAGAGCTGGCTCGGATAGCGGTCGGCGAGCCAGTCGAGCTGCACGAGATCGAGCAGCTCCTTGACCCGGGCGCGGATCGTCGCCTCGTCCTTGCGAACCGCGCGCGGCTGCACGCGCAGGCCGAAGGCGACGTTCTCAAACACGCTCATGTGGCGGAACAGCGCGTAGTGCTGGAATACGAAGCCGACATGGCGCTCGCGCGCGCCCTGCGCCAGCGCATCCTCGCCGTTGAAGGCGACTTCGCCTGAGTCCGGCCAGTCGAGGCCGGCGATGATCCGCAGCAGCGTGGTCTTGCCCGAGCCGGAGGGGCCGAGCAGAGCGAGCAGCTCGCCGTCATTGACCTTGAGGTCGACGCCGTCGAGCGCCGCAAAGCTGCCGAACTTCTTGACGAGATTTTTGACTTCAATGGTCATTGACGTCGTGTCCTTCGTCGAGATGACGTTCGAGAATGGTCTTGGCGATCAGCGTGATCAGCGCCAGCATCGCCAGCAGCGAGGCGATCGCGAACGCGGCGACGAACTGGTACTCGTTGTAGAGAATCTCGACCAGCAGCGGCATGGTGTTGGTCTCGCCGCGGATGTGGCCGGAGACGACGGAGACCGCACCGAACTCGCCCATCGCGCGCGCGTTGCAGAGCAGGACGCCATACAGCACGCCCCATTTGATGTTGGGCAGCGTGACGCGGAAGAAGGTTTGCAAACCGGAGGCGCCGAGCGAGATCGCAGCCTCTTCCTCTTGCGTGCCCTGCTCCTGCATCAACGGGATCAGTGCGCGCGCCACGAACGGGAAGGTCACGAAGGTGGTAGCGAGCGCGATGCCGGGCACCGCGAACAGGATCTGGATGTCGTGATCCCTCAACCAGCCGCCGAAATAGCCTTGCGCGCCGAACAGCAGCACGAAGACGAGGCCGGAGATGACCGGGCTCACCGAGAACGGCAGGTCGATCAGCGTGATCAGGAAGGTTTTTCCTCTAAACTCGAACTTGGCGATCGCCCAGGCGGCGACGAGGCCGAACACGAGGTTGAGGACGACCGAGATCGCCGCGACCAGCAGCGTCAGCTTGATCGCAGCCAGTGCCTCCGGCTCGGCGAGCGCGTCGAAATAGGCCAGAATACCCTTCGAGAAGGCCTGCGCGAACACCAGCACCAGCGGCAGCACGACGAAAACGGAGAGAAATAATATCGCCAGCGTGATGATGGCGATGCGCACCGCCTTGGGCTCGGTGCGGAGATTGTTGCGCGCGGCTGCGGCGTGCGCGCGCGCCTTTGCCTCGGGTGAAGACAGCGAAACGGAATCGGCGATCTGCATCGTCATCGCATCCCGCCTCAATGCACCGGGACCCGGTTCTGCGCCCAGCGCTGCAACCGGTTGACCGCGAAGATGACGACGAAGGAGACGATGAGCATGACGACGGCGATCGCGGTCGCGTCGGCATAGCGGAACTCGGACAGCCGGATCACGATCAAGAGCGGCGCGATCTCGGAGACGTTGGGCAGATTGCCGGCGATGAAGATCACCGAACCGTATTCGCCGACCGCGCGCGCAAAGGCGAGTGCGAGCCCCGTGAGCAGCGCCGGCGCAAGCGAAGGCAGGATCACGCGGATGATGGTCTGCCAGCGGCTGGCGCCGAGGCTACCGGCTGCCTCCTCGATCTCGGGGTCGAGATCCTGCAGCACCGGCTGCACGGTGCGGACCACGAAGGGAATGCCGATGAAGATCATGGCGACGAAGATGCCGAGCGGCGTGAACGCGACCTTGATGCCGAGCGCGGCAAGCGGCGCGCCCAGCCAGCCCTTCTCGGCAAACAGGGAGGTCAGCGCGACACCGGCGACGGCGGTCGGCAAGGCGAACGGCACATCGACGATGGCGTCGAACAGCCGCCGGCCCGGGAAGCGGTACCGCACCAACGCCCAGACGATGATGCTGCCCATCACAAGATTGACGCAGGCCGCCGCAAACGCAAGCCCGAAGGAGACGCGGAGCGCGTTCAGGGTGCGGCGGCTCGAGAGGATGTTCCAGAATTGCTCGGGGCTGAGCTCGAGCGACTTCAGGAACAGCCCCGCGAGCGGAATCAGGATGATGACGGACAGCCAGGTCAGCGTCAGTCCCATCGTGAGACCGAAGCCCGGCAATGTCCGGCGTCGTGCTGCGATTGCGCTCACCAGGCCCCCTGTTCAAACCCCTCCGACAGCGCCCGATCAGTTCTTGTAGATCTGATCGAAGACGCCGCCGTCGGCAAAATGTTCCTTCTGCGCCCTGGTCCAGCCGCCGAACACATCGTCGATCGTGAACAGCTCGACCTTTGCGAAGGAGTTTTCATACTTTTTAGCAGTCTCGGGATCGCGCGGACGGTAGAAGTTGCGCGCGGCGATCTCCTGCCCTTCCTTGGTGTACCAGTACTGGAGATAGGCATCGGCGACGTTGCGGGTGCCCTTCTTGTCGGCCACCTTGTCGACGATCGCGACCGGCGGCTCTGCCAGGATCGATTGCGGCGGCGCCACGATCTCGAATTTCTCCGGGCCGAATTCCTTCAGTGCGAGATAGGCCTCGTTCTCCCAGGCCAGCAGCACGTCGCCGACGCCGCGCTCGACGAAGGTCACGGTGGCGCCGCGCGCGCCGGTGTCGAGCACCGGCACCTGCTGATAGAGCTTTCCGATGAAATCCTTGGCCTTGTCGACTGATCCGTATTTCTTCTGCGCGAAGCCCCAAGCCGCCAGATAATTCCAGCGCGCGCCGCCGGAGGTCTTCGGGTTCGGCGTGATCACGGCGACGCCCGGCTTGAGCAGATCGTCCCAGTCCCTGATGCCTTTCGGATTGCCCTTGCGCACCAGGAACACGATGGTCGACGTGTAGGGCGATGAATTCTGCGGCAGCCGCTTCTGCCAATCAGCTGCAGTGAGGCCCTTGCCGGCGATGGCGTCGATGTCATAGGCGAGCGCGAGCGTCACCACGTCGGCCTGCAACCCGTCAATCACGGCGCGCGCCTGCGAGCCGCTGCCGCCATGCGACTGCTTGATCTCGACGCTCTTGCCGGTTTCCTTCTGATAGGCGTTCGCGAACGCCTTGTTGAAATCGACATAGAGTTCACGCGTCGGATCATACGACACGTTCAAGAGGTTGATGTCAGCGGCGAGAGCCGAGCTTGCCAAGAATCCTGTCACGAGCAGTCCTGCCGCGAGCGGAACGATACGACGCATCATGTCCATCTCCATTCACCTCGACGACGTCACTGTCGGCGAAGGCATGCAGGCGAAACTCGTGGCGAAACGCGCTCAAGTCAACGGAACCGGATTTTCTTGTTCGCAGCCGGGCAGCTTGCCTGTGCTACGAAGTCTTCATCGTGTGGATGCCGCATTCTGTCTTGGTGCGGCCGCGCCAGCGACCCGCGCGCTCGTCCTCGCCCTCGGTCGTTCTGCTGGTGCAAGGCATACACCCAACCGACATGAAACCCGACGCTTGAAGCGGATGCTGCGGCAATTTGGCACGCGCGTAGATGTCCTTGATCTCCTCGCGCGAGACATTGGCAAAAGGATTGAACTTCAGCCGCCCGCCATCCACCTCGACGACCGGAATGTCGGCGCGCACGCCGCCCTGAAACCGCTTGCGGCCATTGACCCACGCTGAAAACGGCTTCAGCGCCCGCGCCAGCGGCTCGACCTTGCGGATACGGCAGCAGGCATCGGGATTGGAGAACCAGAGCTCCTGATCGGGATCGTCCCGCTTCAGCGCCTCCTCCAGCGGCTTGATCGAACGAACATCTCTCAAGCCAAGCTTGGCGATCAGCATGTCGCGATAGGCAAGCGTCTCCTCGAACAGCCAGCCGGTATCGAGGAAGATCACCGGAATCGCCGGATCGACATCAGCCATCACCTTCAACAGCGCGGCCGACTCCGTTCCGAACGACGACACCACGGCGAGCTGATCGCGGCCGACGGTCTTCAGCGCGGCAGCAATGATTTCGGCCGGAGCGGCATCGCGCAGCGCGCGGTCGAGCTCAGCCGCGGTCGGCAGCACCGAGGTGGATTGGGATGCAAATTGACCAGCCATGGCGTTCACGTACCGACTCCTTCGGAGTGACGCAGCTGCATGCGCCGGTGCAGCGCCGTGATCCGGCCGTCGCCGGTCGGCTGGTAGAACACCGAGTAGCGCTTCGCGGTCTGCATGAAGGCTTCCGCGTCCGCCTGCTTCTTGACCTCGAAGGAATCGAAGCCGGCGCGCAGCATGAACACGAACTGGTCGCGCAGGATCTGGCCCGTCGCGCGCAATTCGCTGCGATAATTGTAACGCTCGCGCAGCAGCCGCGCCTGGCTGTAGGCGCGTCCGTCGCGGAAGGTCGGGAACACCAGCGCGACGACGGCGACCTTGCCGAGATAAGGCACGAGCTCGGCGATGTCGCGATTGTTCGGCCAGATCACACCGATCTTGCCGCCGCGCTTGAGCAGCGCGTCCGCATCGCCCAGGAACCGCTCGGCGGGCACCAGGATGTCGCCGCTCTCTGGCAGCGGCGTGTCGACGGCCAGCTTGACGAAACTGTCGTCGGCGATTTTTCCGCCGTTAACGAGTGGCATAGACGCGCTCCTTGAAAGGTTCGACGCCGAGGCGCTTCACCGTGTCGATGAACAGCTCTTCGGGCCGCTCGCGCAGCGCAAGATAGGCTTCCACGACGTCTTCGATCACGTCGGCGACCTCGTCGAACTTGACGCCGGGCCCGATCAGATTGCCCAGCGCAGCACCCTCGTCGGCACGACCGCCGATGGTGATCTGGTAAACCTCCTCGCCGTTCTTCTCGACGCCGAGAATGCCGATATGGCCGACGTGGTGGTGACCGCAGGCATTGATGCAGCCCGAGATGTTGATGTGCAGCCGGCCGATCAGATTGGCGAGCTCATGATTGGCAAAGCGCCGTGTCAGCTCCTGCGCGATCGGAATCGAGCGTGCATTGGCCAGCGAGCAATAGTCGAGACCCGGACAGGCGATGATGTCGGTGATCAGATTGACGTTCGGCGTCGCCAGCCCAAGCTTGTCGAGCGCCTTCCACAACGCCGGCAGGTCGCGCTTGGCGACATGGGGCAGCGCCAGGTTCTGCTCGTGGCCGACGCGGATCTCCCCGAAGGAATATTTGTCGGCGAGATCGGCCAGCGCATCCATCTGTTCGGCCGTGGCATCGCCCGGAGGCGCGCCGATCGGCTTCAGCGAGATCGTGACGATCGAGTAGCCCTGCACCTTGTGCGGCGAGACCGAGTTCTTGCGCCACGCCTCAAAGTCGCCATCGGCCGCGGCCTGGCGCAGCTCGTCCGGCATGTGCGGCAGCTTCTCGTAGTTCGGATAGGTGAAGCGCGAGCGGATGTCCTCGATCACCTCGTCGTCGATCTGGAGCGAGGAGTTACGGATGTGCTGCCACTCCTCCTCGACCTCGCGTGAGAATTTTTCGATGCCGAGCTCGTGCACCAGGATCTTGATGCGCGCCTTGTAGATGTTGTCGCGGCGGCCGTACTGGTTGTAGACGCGCAGGATCGCCTCGATATAGCTGAGGATATCGCGGCCATGGACGAAGTGCTTGATGGTCTTGCCGATGAACGGGGTACGGCCGAGACCGCCGCCGACGAGCACCTCGAAGCCGGTCTCGCCCTTCTCGTTCTTGATCAGCTTCAATCCGATGTCGTGAATCTTGATCGCGGCACGATCATGGTCCGACGCGGTGATCGCGATCTTGAACTTGCGTGGCAGGAACGAGAATTCCGGATGCAGCGTGGTGTGCTGGCGGATCAGCTCCGACCAGATGCGCGGGTCCTCGATCTCGCCGGGCGCGACGCCGGCCCACTGGTCCGAGGTGACGTTGCGCATGTTGTTGCCGGAGGTCTGCATCGCATGGATGCCGACCTCGGCGAGATCGGCGAGCGCATCCGGCAGCTCGGCGAGCTTGATCCAGTTGAACTGGATGTTCTGCCGCGTGGTGAAGTGGCCGTAGCCACGGTCGTACTTGCGCGCGACATGGGCAAGCGCCCGCAGCTGGTTCGTCGCCAGCGTGCCGTAAGGAATGGCGACGCGGAACATATAGGCGTGCAGTTGCAGATAGACGCCGTTCTGGAGCCGCAGGATCTTGAACTCATCCTCCGTCAGCTCGCCCGAGAGGCGGCGCTTCACCTGGTCGCGGAACTCCGAGACGCGCTCGTTGACGAGCGTGCGATCGATTTCGTCGTAAGCGTACATAAGAGAATGCCTTAAACCTGGGCCGGCTGTCCGACGGTCACACCGGTGCGGCGGATCTGTTCGCGCAGATTGCCGGGTTCGATCTTGCCATCCGCTCCGACCTGCACCGGGGCGATATAGGGACCGATCGCGCCGACGTCATCGGCGACCGACTCCGCAAGCAACGCTTTCGCCTCGTCCGAGTTGCGCACGATCGCGGCTTCCGACAGGTCCGCGGACCAGCTCTTGGCGGCGGTGCGATACACCACGATGCCATCCCAGGTGCGGTTGGCGGTTACGACCGAGGGGCCGGCGATTTTGATCTTCTTCTGTTCAAGCGGGGAGGTCATTCGGCTGCATCCAGTAGGTCAGAGATGATTTGGTTGGGTGTTTGACGGCGAAGCGAACCGGCATGCCGGACCACGTCGCCGATGATGAGAATGGCGGGACCGCCATTGGTCTGCCGCACGAGCTCGGGCAGGTCGCGCAATGTGCCGATCGCGCTTTGCGCATCCGGCCGCGTGACGCGGGCGAACACGCCGACCGGCGTCTCCGGCGAGCGGCCGGCGGCGAACAAACCAGCGCGAACGGCCGGCGCAGCGGTCATGCCCATGTAGACCACAACAGTCATTTTGGTGTCCGTCAGCGTCGACCAGTCCACCGTCTCTGCGTCGCGCGCCTTATGCGCGGTGAGGAAGGTGATGCGGGTCGCTTCGTGACGGTAAGTGAGCGGCACCTCGAAATCAGCGGCGCCGCCGAGGCCTGCGGTGATGCCGGGAATGATCGAATAAGCAATGCCGGCGGCGCGCAGCGCTTCCACCTCTTCGCCGCCGCGGCCGAACACGAAGGGATCGCCACCCTTCAGCCGCACCACGCGCTGGCCAGCTTGCGCGGCCTCGATCATGCGCCTGTTGATGGCGTCCTGGCCGATGCCGGGCTTGCCGACACGACGGCCAACGGCAATGCGCGCGGTGTCGCGACGGATGCGGTCAAGAATTTCGGGCGAGACCAACTCGTCATGGAAGACGATGTCAGCATCCTGCAGCGCGCGCAGCGCCTTGATGGTGAGGAGATCGGGATCGCCGGGGCCGGCGCCAACCAGCGCCACCGAGCCGTCCGGCTTGTCGGCGCGCGCGAACGCGGACGGATCGGAAATCTGCTTGAGTGCTGCGTCAGCCTCGTCCTTGCGGCCGGCCAACACGGCGGCGCCGATCGGACCGTCGATGACGCGTTCCCAGAAGCGGCGGCGCAGCGGAAACTCGGCGATACGTTCGTTGATGGACTTGCGGAAGCCGCCGATGAACTCGGCGAGCTCGCCGATGCGCGCGGGCAGCAGCGCCTCGATCTTCTCCCGCACGCGCCGCGCCACCACCGGCGAGGTGCCGCCGGTGCCGACCGCGACCACGACATCGCCGCGATCGACGATTGCCGGGAAGATGAAGCTGGAATGTTCGAGATCGTCCATGACGTTGACGGGCAGGCCAAGCGACTTCGCCCGCGCCGACATCGCCACGCCGACATCGCCCGCGCCTGCGCAGACGATGGCAATGACACCGGCGAGATCGGCGGTGAGCGGATCGCCCGTCGCGATCTCGATACGCGCCGCGTCATCGGAGCTCAGACCCAGGTCCTGATTGCCGTCGATCGCATGCACGCGGATGCGCGCACCGGCAGCGGCGAGCACGCGCAGTTTTGCGCGCAAAAGCTCGCCCGCGCCGATGAGGACCACCGGACCGGCCTTGAGATCGAGGAACACCGGCAAGAACCGCATGCGATACTCGCTTCCCCCACATCCGGGGTTGACTGGAATTATTTTCTATATATGTGTCGTTTCTGACGCGCAAAGAGAAAATTTTTTCTTCTCTTCTGCAGCGCAACTATAGAAAATTCGCCTCCAAACGCAAAGTGGCAGAGATGCATCTTCTCAGGACCGATTCGGGTGCAGATGGACGGGACCTCCGCGCCCCGGCTTCCGAGCAAATTCCCGTCGCGCTGACCGCCCCCAGCATGGACCATCTCGACCAGCTGGAAGCCCAGAGCATCTACATCTTCCGCGAGGCCTTTGCCCGCCTGAAGAAGATCGCCCTGCTGTGGTCGCTCGGCAAGGACTCCAACGTCATGATCTGGCTGGCGCGGAAAGCCTTCTTCGGCCGCCTGCCGTTCCCGGCCCTTCACGTCGACACCGGCAAGAAGTTTCCGGAGATGTATCGCTTCCGCGATCACTACGGGAAGCAGTGGGAGCTCGACCTGCGCGTCGAGCCCTGCCCGCCCATCGATGCCGTCGACCCAACGCTGCCGCCGGCCGCCCGTTCCGCCGCGCGCAAGACCGAAGGCCTCAAGATGGCGCTGGCGAAATACGGCTTCGACGGCCTGATCGCCGGCATCCGCCGTGACGAGGAAGCGACGCGCGCCAAGGAGCGCGTGTTCTCGCCGCGCGGCCTCGAAGGCAATTGGGACGTGCGCGACCAGCCGCCGGAGTTCTGGGATCATTTCAACGCATCGCCGCCGCAAGGCGCGCATTTGCGCATCCACCCGATCCTGCATTGGACCGAGGCCGACATCTGGGCCTATACCAAGCGCGAGAACATCCCGATCATCCCGCTCTATCTTTCGCACAATGGCAAGCGCTATCGCTCGCTGGGTGATCAGGACATCACCAATCCGGTCGCATCGAGCGCGTCGAATATCGACGAGATCCTGGCCGAGCTCGAGCAGACCAAGGTGCCGGAGCGCGCGGGCCGTGCGCTCGACCACGAGACCGAGGACGCTTTCGAGCGCCTGCGCGTCGCCGGCTATCTCTGATCAAGGACGCGCAGTCGTATGAACATGATCGTCACTCCCGCTTCGCCCGCCACGCCGAACGACACCAGTTCGATGCCGAATGGCACGACGCGACCGCAGGTCCGCATCGTCATCGTCGGCCATGTCGACCACGGCAAGTCGACGCTGGTCGGCCGCCTCCTGCACGAAACCGGCAGCCTGCCCGACGGCAAGCTCGAGATGCTCAAAGCCGTCAGCGCCCGGCGCGGCATGCCGTTCGAATGGTCGTTCCTGCTCGACGCGCTGCAGACCGAGCGCGACCAGGGCATCACCATCGACACCACGCAGATCCGCTTCCGCACCAATTCGCGCGACATCGTGCTGATCGACGCGCCCGGCCATGCCGAATTCCTGCGCAACATGATCACCGGCGCCTCGCAGGCCGACGGCGCGGTGCTGATCATCGACGCGCTCGAAGGCGTGCGCGACCAGACCCGCCGTCACGGCTATCTGCTGCATCTGCTCGGCGTGAAGCAGGTCGCGGTCGTCGTCAACAAGATGGACCGCGTCGATTTCTCCGCCGACCGCTTCAAGGAGATCAGCGACGAGATCTCGGTGCATCTCAAGGGCCTCGGCGTGACTCCAACCGCGGTGATCCCGATTTCCGCGCGCGACGGCGACGGTGTCGCGGAGCGCACCGACCGCACCGGCTGGTACAAGGGCCCGACCGTGGTCGAGGCGCTGGATCGGCTCGAGCCGGCGCGGCCGCTGGAAGCGCTGGCACTGCGCCTGCCGGTACAGGCGATCTACAAGTTCGACGACCGCCGCATCGTCGCGGGCCGCATCGAATCCGGCAGCCTGATTGCCGGCGACGAGATCGTGATCATGCCGGCCGGCAAGATTGCCAGGATCAAGACGGTCGAGAGCTGGCCGGTGACCCCGATCGCGGGACGGCAAGGCGCCGGCCGCTCGGTCGGCATCACGCTCGACCGCGAATTGTTCATCGAGCGCGGCGACATCATCGCGCATACGGACACCGCCCCGCGCGAGACGCGGCGGCTGCGCGCGCGCATTTTCTGGCTGCACGACAAGCCACTCGCCAAGGGCGATCAGCTCCTGGTCCGCTGCGGGCCGAAGGAGAGCCGCGCCACCGTCGTCGCCATAGAGAAGGCGGTCGATCCTGGCGAGCTCTCGAGCATCGAGAACAAGGCGATCGGCCGCAACCATGTCGGCGAGATCGACATCTCCCTGTCCAATCCGATCGCAACCGATCCCTACACCGAGAATCCGCGCACCGGCCGTCTCGTGATCGAGGTCTCCGGGCGCATCGCCGGCGGCGGCCTGGTGCTGTCGGTCGATGCCGGCCAGCGCGCCGTGCCGGTCGATATCGTGCCGGTGGAATCGGCGCTGCGGCCCGACGAGCGCTCGGCGCGCTATCAGCACAACGGTGCCGTGGTCTGGCTCACGGGTCTGCCGGCCTCCGGCAAGTCGACGCTGGCGAAGGCGCTGGAGCGGCGTCTCTTCACCAATGGCGGCTCGCCGATCCTGCTCGACGGCGACACGCTGCGGGCCGGGCTCAATGGCGATCTCGGCTTCTCCGCAGCCGATCGCAGCGAGAATATCCGCAGGCTCGCCGAGGTCGCAACCCATCTCGCCCGCAACGGCCACATCGCCATCGTCGCCGCCGTCTCACCGGCCCGCGAGGACCGCGCCACTGCACGTCGCATCGCTGACGCCGCGTTTCGCGAGATCCATGTCGCGACACCGGCCGAAATCTGCGAGGAGCGCGATCCCAAGGGCCATTACAAGAAGGCCCGCGCCGGCGCCCTTGCCTCTTTCACGGGCATCGGCAACGACTACGAGCGGCCCGAGGCCGCCGAGCTCGTGATCGACACGTCGACGCGGACGGTTGCTGACGCGGCCGACGAGATCGAGCAGATGCTGAAGACCACCGGCGTGCTGTTCGACGAAGTCGTGGACCTCGCCGCGAATATTTGAGCTGATCGCATTTCCGCACCTGTCGTCGCCCGGCTTGACCGGGCGCCCAGTATTCCAGAGACAGCGTTGGGATACGGAAAAGCTGCGGCGTACTGGATTCCCCGCCTTCGCGGGGAATGACGGCGGCGCGCGGCAGCCGCCACCTCTCATTGACATTTTGACAGACGTCGGGGGTCTTCTCACCGCCCCGATTTTGGGGCTAATAGGTCCCGAAAGCCGCCCCACGCGGGCGCATTTTGCTGCTGTCGGGTCAAAGCAGCCAAAAACAGCCATTTCCAACAAGAAAGACCATCATGAAACGCGTTGACGCCCACGGATTGAAGATCGCCCCCGTCCTTTTCGACTTCATTGCCAAGGAAGCCGCCCCGAAAACGGGGATCGCGCCGGATGCGTTCTGGGCCGGGGTGGCCGCCATCATCAAGGAGCTGGGGCCGAAGAACCGGTCGCTGCTCGCCTTCCGTGACGCGCTGCAGGCCAAGATCGACGACTGGCACCGCGCCAACAAGGGCAAGGCGTTCGACCTCGGCGCCTACACCGCCTTCCTGAAAGAGATCGGCTATCTCGTCCCCGAGCCCGCGACGCAGAAAGTCGAGACCGCTGATGTCGACGAGGAGATCGGCAAGATCTGCGGCCCGCAGCTGGTCGTGCCGCTGACCAACGCGCGCTACGCGCTGAACGCGGCGAATGCGCGCTGGGGCTCGCTCTATGACGCCTTCTACGGCACCGACGCGATCCCGTACGATCCGTCGGAAAGCGGCAAGGGTTACAACAAGGCACGCGGCGACAAGGTGATCGCGAAAGCAAAAGCCTTCCTCGATGCCGCCGTGCCGCTCGCGACCGGCAGCCATACCGACGTGACCGCCTACAGCGTCGTCGCAGGCCAGCTCGCGGTGAAGCTGAAGAGCGGCAACGCCACCGCGCTGAAGAACGCCGCGCAATTCGCCGGCTTCCAGGGCGATGCGACCGCGCCGAGCGCGGTGCTGCTCGCCAACAACGGCTTGCACGTCGAGGTCAAGATCGATCGCAACAGCGCGATCGGCAAGGACGATCCGGCCGGCGTTTCCGACATGATCATGGAATCGGCCGTGTCGACCATTCTCGACATGGAGGACTCGGTCGCGGCGGTCGATGCCGAGGACAAGGTACTGGTCTATCGCAACACGCTCGGCCTGATGAACGGCACGCTGTCGGCGGACTTCGAAAAAGGCGGCAAGACGCTGACGCGCTCACTCAACGCCGACCGCTCCTACAAGACGCCGGACGGCAAGAGCGAGGTCAAGCTGCACGGCCGCAGCCTGCTGCTGATGCGCAATTGCGGTCACCACATGTTCACTGATGCGGTGCTGGACGAGACCGGCGAGGAAGTCCCGGAAGGCCTGCTCGATGCCGCGGTCTCCGGACTTCTTGCCATTCATGACTTGAAAGGCAACTCCAAGGTCAAGAACAGCCGCACGGGATCTGCCTATATCGTCAAGCCGAAGATGCATGGGCCGGACGAGGTCTCGTTCACCTGCGAGATCTTCGACCGCGTCGAGACGATGCTGGGCCTGCCTGAGAACACGCTCAAGGTCGGCATCATGGACGAGGAACGACGCACCACGGTCAACCTCAAGGCCTGCATCCAGCGCGCCTCCAAGCGCATCATGTTCATCAACACCGGCTTCCTCGACCGCACCGGCGACGAGATCCATACCTCGATGGAAGCGGGTCCGATGATCCGCAAGAACGAGATGAAGGCGCAGGCCTGGATCAAGGCCTATGAGGACTGGAACGTCGACATGGGCCTGACCTGTGGCCTGCCCGGCCATGCCCAGATCGGCAAGGGCATGTGGGCCGCGCCCGACAAGATGGCGGACATGCTTGTGCAGAAGCTGGCGCATCCCCAGGCCGGCGCCACCACTGCGTGGGTGCCCTCCCCGACCGCGGCAACGCTGCACGCGCTGCACTATCACCAGGTCGACGTCACGGCGCGCCAGCAGGAGCTGACCAAGGGCGGTCCGCGCGCAAAACTCTCGGACATCCTCACCATTCCGGTGTCGAAGTCGAACTGGGCGCCCGACGACGTCAAGCAGGAGATCGACAACAATTGCCAGGGCATTCTCGGCTACGTCGTGCGCTGGATCGACCAGGGCGTCGGCTGCTCCAAGGTGCCTGATATCCACGATGTCGGCCTGATGGAAGACCGCGCGACCTTGCGCATCTCCAGCCAGCATCTCGCCAACTGGCTGCACCAGGGTGTCATCACCGAGGCCCAGGTGATGGAGTCGCTCAAGCGCATGGCCGTCGTCGTCGACAAGCAGAACGCCGGCGATGCGATCTACAAGCCGATGGCGCCCGCCTTCGACGGCGTCGCCTTCAAGGCGGCTAGCGACCTCATCTTTAAGGGCCGCGAGCAGCCGAACGGCTACACCGAATACATCCTCACCGCGCGCCGCCGCGAGGCCAAGGCGCTTGGCTAGGAAGGCGACGGGCTGACAAGGCCGCTCGAACATCAAAAGCCCCGGCTGACGCCGGGGCTTTTTTGTTGGAGATCGGAAGCCCCGCTAAAACACCGTCAGATATTTCAGCAGCGACACGATGCCGATGATGATGACGACGACGCGTGCGATCTGCTTGGCGCGGCCGTCCATCGGCAGCATGTTAATGAGATAAAGCACGAGTATGACGACGAGAAAGGTGACGAGTACGCCGACAAGCATCGCAAGGCCCCCTTCAAGACAAATTGCTAACGAGATCCTAACGCCTGTCTCGCGCGCCGGTTCCATGCACGCAACCCACTGCAACTTCTGGTAAATGCGTAATTCTACCTGCAGGCTGAGCGCCTAAAACTTTACCCTTTTCGTTTCAGATGCAGAAACCGTACGGGCCCGCGTGCCGCGAACGGTATGTAATTGCCGATGCTGCCGCCCCCGTTCTCTCGATTTTGCCGGGGCGTCTTTGCCGAACTTTGAAATGGGAATTTGGGGGACTTCGATGCTCAATCGCCTGACCGTGTCCGCACTGTTGAAAACGGTGATCGCGATCACGTCGATCTGCGTGGTGATCGCACTTTCGCTCACCGCCTACGAGTCCTGGGACCGCCTCAAGACCGCCAACCGCATCTCGGCGATCGCCGACGCCTCCGCCGACCTGTTCAAGGCGATGCACAACCTGCGCACCGACCGCTCGACCACGACGCGCCTCCTCAACGCGACCGAGCCGATGGATTCCGAGATCGAGAAATACCTGCGTGCGCTGCGCGACGCGCAGATGCCGGCGATGGCACGCGCGCTCGAGCTGCTGCCGAGCATGGACTTCCCGCGGTCCGGCACGCTGGTGCCGGAGCTCGCGCGCCTCAACAAATTGCTGATCGAGGAGCAGAAGCAATTCTGGGAGGACGTCACCAAGTCCAAGGATCAGCGCCGCGCGGGCTTGCCAAAGGAATACATGGAGACGACGCAGGGCCTGCTCGACGTGCTCGATAATCTCGGGAACACACTGGCCGCCACCGTCAACCACCAGGATGCCGAGATCGACCAGCTGCTGTCGATCAAGCAGAACGCCTGGTTGCTACGCAACACCGCGGGCGAAGCTTCGCTGATCGTCTCGATCGGCCTTAACGCCGGCAAAATCTCGCCCGAGAGCCGCTATGCCTATACCCAATATGTCGGCGGCACGAGCGCGATGTGGAAGGCGCTGGAATTGTCGACCTCGGGCATGCAATTGCCGCAGGCGCTCGCCTCCGCCATGGCCGGCGCCAAGACCGCCTATTTCGAGCCGCAATATCTGACCCTGCGTGACCGCCTCGCGGACACGCTGGTCAAGGGCGAGAAGGCCGAGCTGACCGCCAACCAGTGGAGCCCGCTCACCGTCGGCCGCATGGCGAGCGCGGTCGCGGTGGCCGAAGCCGCCCTCGACGCCGCCAGGGCGCACACACTCGACCAGCGCGGCGCTGCGCAGCGCGCGCTGATCGTGCAGCTCGTGCTGCTCGCGCTTGCGATCGGCCTTGCCGTCGGCGCGATCATGCTGGTCAGCCGCCGCGTCATCAATCCGCTCAACACCATCCGTGACGCCATGCTCAAGCTAGCCGGCGGCGATCTCGCCGTCGACAGCGGCTATCTCGATCGCCAGGACGAGATCGGTGCCCTTGCCGGCGCGCTGGAAACCTTCAAGCAGCAGGCCACCGAAAAGCTCAAGATCGAGGAGCACGAGCGCGAGCGCAACGTCGGAGCCGCCGTGCGCCAGCGCGCACTGGAAGCCTATGTCGGAGAGTTCGAGGGCGCGGTGCGCAAGACGCTGGGTGAGCTGAACGATGCCTCGGGGCAGATGCGCAAGACCTCGGGCGATCTCTCCGCAGTCTCGCGCCAGACCAACGACCGCGTCCAGGTCGCCGGCAAGGCCTCCAACGATGCCTCCATGAGCGTCGACAGCGTCGCGGCGGCTGCGGAAGAGCTCTCGGCCTCGATCAACGACATCAGCCAGCAGGCGGCGCACGCTGCGGGCATCGCCAGCCGCGCCGTCACCCAGGCGCGCGAGACCGACGGCACCGTGCAGGGCCTGCAGAAGTCCGCAAGCCGCATCGGCGAGGTCGTCGGCCTGATCAACACCATCGCGCAGCAGACAAACCTGCTCGCGCTCAACGCCACCATCGAGGCCGCCCGCGCCGGCGAAGCCGGCCGCGGCTTTGCCGTCGTCGCCTCCGAGGTGAAATCGCTCGCGAGCCAGACGGCGAAGGCGACGGAAGAAATCTCCGAGCAGATCGCCGACATCCAGAAGGTCGCGGGCGATGCCATCAACGCGATCCAGACCATTGGCGGCATCATCGGCGAGGTCAACGAGGTCGCGACCGCGATTGCGGCCGCCGTGCAGGAGCAGGGCGCGGCGACCCAGGAGATCACGCGCAGCACCCAATATGCGGCGCAGGGCACCAAGAACGTCTCGGACAACATCACCGGCGTGAAAGCCGATGCCGATGCTGCAGCCGCGGCCGCGGACAACGTGAAGAGCGCCTCCGAGATGCTCGAAACCCAGAGCAACCAGCTCGGCCACGAGGTCAGCGACTTCCTCGGCAAGATCCGCGCGGCATAGCGCACTCTCACCGTCGTCCTGGCTTCGCCAGGACGACACCCGAGATGCCTACGTAATTTTACGGCAGGCACACTGTCTAAGTTTTTACCCTTTTCAGGCCAAATGCGCTCCAAGCGCCGGCCTTGGGCAGGCGCGTCTGTTGCGCGCATCCCTCTGGTTTCGAAGTTCGTGGGGGTTGCCGTTCTGGGGCACGAACTTCGAAACGCGTACCGGGGTGTCCGATGCTCAACCGCTTGACCGTATCCACGCTGCTGAAGGCGGTGATTCTCTCCACCGCACTCGTCGTCGTCATCGGCTTCTCGATCAGCGCATGGAGCTCGTGGACCCGGCTGCAGCAGGCCAACCGCATCGTTGCGGTCGCGGCAGCCTCGGCCGACGTGTTCAAGGCCATGGCCAACATCCGGGCCGATCGCTCGACCACCAACCGGCAATTGACCAGCGACATCAGGATCGATGCGGATATCGAAAAGTACATCCGCGGCATTCGTGACGAATTGATGCCGGCGCTTGCTCGCGCGATCGACATCCTGCCCTCGATCGATATTCCGCAGCGTGACGCGATCGTCGCCGATCTCACCCGACTCAACAGGGCGCTGCTGGCGCAACAGGCCGAGTTCTGGACTGAGGTCGCCAAGCCCAAAGCCTCGCGCCGCACGGCGCTCGCCACCGAGTATCTCGAGAGCGAGGACGGGCTGATGGCGATACTCGATAAGCTCTCCCCCGTGCTGACGGCCAGCGTCAACCATCAGGATGCCACCATCGACCAGCTCCTGGCCATCAAGCAGATGGCCTGGCTGCTGCGTCAGAACGCCGGCGAATCCTCGCTCATCGTCGGCAACGCACTGAACAGCGGCAAGGTCACGCCCGAAACCCAGTCCGCCTTCACCAGGTTCGTCGGCGCCACCGATGCCGCCTGGAGCGCGATCGAGCTTACCGCCACCGGCATGCAAATGCCCCAGGCGCTGTCCGCCGCCATGACCGAGACCAAGTCGGTCTATTTCGATCCGCACTATACCGGTACGCGTGACGGCATCATCGCGGTGATCGCCAAGGGCGAGAAGCCGGCGATGACGGCCAATCAGTGGAGCCCGTTCTCGGTTGGCCGTATGGCGATCGTGGTCAAGCTCGCCGACACCGCCCTGCAAGCCGCCAAGGATCATGCCGCCGTCCAATGCGCCGGCGCGCTGCAATCGCTGCTCGTCCAGCTGGCGCTTCTGATCGCGGCCATCATCCTGACCGGCGCCGCGATGCTCGCCGTCAGCCGCCGCGTGATCACGCCCCTGCATCGGATCCGCGACGCCATGCTCAAGGTCGCCGGCGGCGATCTCACCGTCGACAGCGGCTATCTCGATCGCCAGGACGAGATTGGCGCCCTTGCCGGCGCGCTGGAAACCTTCAAGCAGCAGGCGATCGACAAGCTCAAGATCGAGGAGCAGGAGCGCGAGCGCAATGCCGGCGCGGCCGCGCGCCAGCGCGCCATGGAGACCTATGTCGGCGAGTTCGAGGGCGTGGTGCGCAAGTCGCTCGGCGAATTGAGCGACGCCTCGGCCGAGATGCGCAAGACCTCGGGCGATCTCTCCGCGGTGTCGCGCCAGACCAACGAGCGCGTCGAGGTCGCCGGCAAGGCCTCCAACGACGCGTCCATGAGCGTCGACAGCGTCGCGGCCGCCGCCGAGGAGCTCTCGGCCTCGATCAACGATATCAGCCAGCAGGCCGCGCACGCCGCGGGCATTGCCAGCCGCGCCGTCAATCAAGCGCGCGAGACCGACGGCACCGTGCAGGGGCTGGCTCAATCCGCAGGCCGCATCGGCGAGGTCGTCGGCCTGATCAACACCATCGCGGCGCAGACCAATCTGCTCGCCCTCAACGCCACGATCGAGGCTGCGCGTGCCGGCGAAGCCGGGCGTGGTTTTGCGGTTGTCGCCTCCGAGGTGAAATCGCTGGCGAGCCAGACAGCGAAGGCGACCGAGGAGATTTCGGAGCAGATCGCCGACATCCAGAAGGTCGCGGGCGATGCCATCAACGCAATCCAGGCGATTGGCGGCATCATCGGCGAGGTCAACGAGGTCGCCACTGCGATTGCCGCCGCCGTGCAGGAGCAGGGCGCGGCGACGCAGGAGATCACCCGCAGCACGCAATATGCCGCGGAGGGCACCAAGAACGTGTCCGACAACATCACCGGCGTGAAGGCCGACGCCGACACCGCAGCCGGTGCCGCCGACAATGTCAAGCAGGCCTCACAGATGCTGGAGACCCAGAGCCGCCAGCTCGGCGATCAGGTCAGCGATTTCCTCGGCAAGATCCGGGCGGCGTAGGGGACTTCGCCGCCCTACTCCTTCGCCACCACCGGCACCTGGCGGAATTTTGCGCGGATCGAGTCCGGCAATGGCGAGAAGTTCATCGCGACGCCGCGGCGATCGTTGGCGTTGCGGTTGGCGACGACGAGGCCGTCGCTCCCTGCAACGATATCGCCCTTGCGCAAGGTCGGATCGTCCTCGGGCTTGAGCGAAGCGAGACCGGCCGGGTCCTTGCCGTTGCAGGTACACCCGGACACGATCTCGTTGCGATAGCGGAAGGCGTTCGGCAGGTCGGAATAAGACTTGCCGCTGTCGGTCGTGGCGTCGTCGATATTGCTGCCATAAACCAGCGAGGTTTCTGACGCCGGGCAGAAGCTCTTGCAGGATTGCGCCTTGCTCTCGGCATCGCTGCCTTGCGCCGGGAAATAGCGCCCGTCACAGCCGCGGACGCAATAGGCCGTGCCGCCGCCATAGAACGCGCGCTGGCGCGGCGCGTCGTAGCGCGGCATTTCGTCATTGGGGAACGGCATCCGGATCTGTGGCGGCCGCGCTCCGAACGCACCGAACAGCGCCGAGAAGAAATCCTCCGCATGCGCGGAAGGCGCCAGCGCGAGGCCGAGGGAAGCGATCGTGACGAACGCGGCCCTTCCGCAAGCCAACGTGCTGATCGAACGTCTCATCATGTGACCTCACTCAGCTCCTCAATCCACCGACGACGCCGGGATGTTCAGCGCTTGGCGTCCCGAGGGCAGCGTCGTCATGGCGGGCCGCTTGCGTACGGGATCACCGCCGCGCGCCATCAACGGCGCATTCTTCGGCAGCACCACGACCTTGGCGCCGACATTGACGCGGCTGAACAGGTCGCTGACGTCCTCATTGGTCAGGCGGACGCAGCCGGAGGAGACGAACTTGCCGATCGTGGTCGGGTCGTTTGTGCCGTGGATGCGGTATTGGCTGGAGCCAAGATACATCGCGCGCGCACCCAGCGGATTGCCAGGGCCGCCGGCGACGAAGCGCGGCAGATAGGGCTGGCGTGCGATCATCTCTGCCGGCGGATGCCAATCCGGCCACTCCGCCTTGCGGGTGATGCTCTGCACACCCGACCAGGTGAAACCTTCGCGGCCGACGCCGACGCCGTAGCGCATGGCGCGCCCGTTACCCAGCACATAGTAGAGATAGGTGTTGGCGGTATCGATGACGATGGTGCCAGCCGGTTCGTTGCGGTCGAAGCTCACGATCTGCCGGCGCAGCCGATCCGGTAATGCCGCATCCTCGTCGGCGACCGGCGGCGCCTCGCTTGTGTAGCCCCGCGAATAGGTCTGGTCATGCGGATAGGCCTGCGGCTGCATCGGCGCATACCCGAGCGTTTGAGCTTGTGCTGCGAACGGCACCGTCAGTAAAGCTGTCGCAAAGGCAAAAGCAGTGACGACGCGCGGCGAGAAGCTGCGACCGACTACGACGAATTTTGTCATGTGCTGCCCCGTGTGATGTCTGCATCTTGGGTGATGCGGCTTCCCAAGAACGCAGCAGAACCGACTCAAGTTCCGATGGCGCGTGCGACAGCGACGTCACAGTCAAGCGAGCACAACTTCACGAAGTCGCGACGGAACCGTAACGGCCCTTAGGCGTTTTCTGATGACCAACGGGCCCCCGGACACCTCCGTGCGGGAGGGAAATTGTGCGCGTCCTTCCCAGTGAACGTCTGATTGCCGGCAACGACGAAGGTACTCCGCTTCCCGACAGCCATACCGAACTGCCTCCGGTGATCCGGCGCACCGAGTTTGTTGCCTTTGCGCTTGCCGGTCTGCTTCTGATCGCCGTCGTCGCCGTGCTTTACGTCGCCAAGGCGTTCTTTCTCCCGGTCGTGATGGCCGTCGTCGCCGGTACCATGCTGTCGCCGGCCGCCACCTTTCTCGAAGAGCGGCGGGTGCCGCGAGCCCTCGGCGCCGTGCTGATCGTGATCGCGGTGACGACGGTGGTCGCCTTCGTTGTCGCACTGATCGCGGCGCCCGCAATGGAATGGAGCTCACGCCTCCCGGAGCTAGGAGCGCAGTTGAGGGAGAAGGCGCATGTGTTCGACCGACCGCTCGCGCTGTGGAAGGAGCTGCAAACCATTGTCGGCGGCTCCGATGGCCTGCCGACCGTCGCCCTGCCGAAAGCGGAATGGGTGCAGCCGACGCTGGAATTCGTGTCGCCAACTTTCGCTGAATTCCTGCTGTTCTTCGCCACTCTGATCCTGTTCATCGCAAGCTGGCGCGATCTGCGACGCGCCATGATCATGAATTTCGGCGACCACGACGCGCGGCTGCGCACGCTCCGGATCCTCAACGAGATCGAGGTGCATCTCGGCAATTATCTGCTGACGGTCACGGCCATCAATATTGGCGTCGGCATCGCCACCGGCATCGTCTGCGCGGTCACCGGCATGCCCAACCCGGCCGGGCTCGGCGCGCTTGCCGCTGCGCTCAACTTCATTCCGATTATCGGACCGGTCGCCATGTTCGTCATGCTGGCCGTGGTCGGCCTGGTCGCATTCCCGACTATCGGCGGCGGCCTGATGGCTGCACTCGCCTTCGGCGGTATCACCTTCATGGAGGGGCACTTCGTCACGCCGATCATCATCGGCCGCAGGCTATCGTTGAACGCGCTCGCCGTTTTTATCGCGCTGGCGTTCTGGACCTGGCTGTGGGGACCGATGGGCGCTTTTCTGTCGTCTCCGCTCCTCATCGTGGGGCTGATCCTGAAGGAGCATCTGTTGCCGGAGAATTCGCCGCAATTGCCGCAGGGATGACGGGCTCCGCAAACGGAACTTCCACTGCAACGAAACGTTTTCTGCCCATCTCGCCGCCAATAGTTCGGAGCTTGTGATGTCAATAACCGATGGCGAAGCCAGGATGAGAGACTGGGCCGACAAAGCCACCGCAGAACGCATCGAGAAGGATGTAGCAGCCGTGAAAAGCGATATCGCCGCCCTCACCGACCAGATCACCGACGCCCTCAACACGTTCGCCAACGCCACGGGCAAGCAGGCCCGACGCGGCTACAAGCAGGCGCGCGACAACGTGGATTCGACGCTCGACGACTTCTCGGAGCGCGGTGGCGCGATGATGGACGCGGCGCAGGATGCCTACGGCTCGATCGAGGAGACGCTGGAGGACGCGATCACGCATCGGCCGCTCGCGACCGTCGGCATCGCGCTCGGCATCGGCTTCCTGATCGGCGCGGCCTGGCGTCGCTAGGCGCGCGGTGAAATTTGAGGTCACGACGCCCGCCGCTGTGACCGGCACGTGACGAATTGGCTTGTGGAGACCTGAGGAGGGAGCAAGAACGTGTTTCAGCGCATCATCGACGGCATCAGCGCATCGACGGGAACGACTGTGCGGCTGACCTCGCTGGCGGCGGGCGCAGCGTTCGCGCTCTTCATCACCACATGCTTCCTCTGCGCGGCGGTCTTCATCGCCGTGCTGGAAAAGTACGGCCCCGTGCAGGCTTGCCTTGCCGGTGCCGGGATCTTCTTCCTGCTGACGCTTGCCGCCGCAGGGAGCTATTGGGGCTACAAGCGCGAGATGCGGACACGTGCCCGCATCGCCGCCGAGCAAGCCGCGAAGGCGGCCCCGAGCATGCTCGCCGATCCTATGCTGATCGCGACGGGCCTGCAGATCGTCCGTGCCATCGGGGTCAAGCGGCTGTTACCGATCCTGGCCATCGGCGGCGTCGCGCTCGGTATCATGGCAAGCCGCGCCGGCGCGGCCGATGAGGGATCAGTCGAGCCGGCCGAGTAAGGTCGAAACCGCAATCAAGAAAGTTGCGCTGCCGAGCCGACGGGCGGGTTCGCGGGAATTCGACGGCCCTTCTCTGCGCAATTTTTCATCAGCCGCGCTACAATCGGCCCTCCTTCACGCAAACGCTACTCGGACAGGCAGGCGGTTGCCGCTAAAAGCATCGCCCTGATTCCAAGTGAAATAATTAGCAATGAAGCCGTCTGTTAGGGCCAACCTCTCCGCATTCGACCACGACGCAAGGCTGTATTTGACACTCGGCATTGCGACCTGGTCGGTCTTTGTCGATCACATCCCGAACAATGTCGTCAATCTGCTGACGCTACGCAACTTCGGCTTCAGCGGCGCTGCCGACCTGTTCGTGTTCGTGGTGGGCTATGGCGTCGCCATCATCCACGGCAAGATAGCGCTGGAGCGCGGCTATGTCGTCGCCGCGACGCGCATCTTCCGCCGCGTCTGGCGACTCTATGCCGCCTATGTCGTGCTGTTCGTGATCTACATCGACACCATCGCCTATGTCGCCTCGCAATCGATGGCGCCGGAGATCATCAGCGACTACAACATCTCAGGCATTCTTGAACATCCGCTTCGCATCCTGGTCCGCGGCCTCGTGCTGCAGGAGGAGCCGCTGAACCTCGACCTGCTGAAATTGATGATCCCGCTGATGGCCTTCTTTCCGTTTGCCTTGTGGGGGCTATTGCGGCGGCCGAACGTGACGCTGGCGCTCTCTGTCGCGTTCTATTTCGCCGCGCGCTGGTTCGAGTGGGGTTTCCGGACCTATCCGGACCAGGAATGGACGTTCAATCCGTTCTGCTGGCAGATGCTGATGGTGCTGGGCGGCTGGTTCGCCGTCACCGGCGCGTCGGGCCGCGCCTTGCGCAACCTGCCCTGGCTCCGCGTGCTGGCGGGCGCCTATCTGGTGTCGGCGATGGCTATCACCCTGATGCGCCATTCGCCGACATTGTCCGCCTATTTGCCGGATGTCGTGCTCAACGGCATCTCGCCGACCGACAAGGAAAACCTCGCGCCCTATCGCGTGCTCCATTTCCTCGCGCTCGCTTTCATCGCGACCCACCTCATCCCGCCGGACCATCCGGGGTTGCAATGGAAGCCGCTCCAGATGGTGATCAAAAGCGGCGAGGAATGGCTCGCCGTGTTCTGCGTCGGCGTATTCCTGTCCTTCGCCGGCCATCTCATCCTGATCACCGGCGCCAATCTGGTCGTGATGCAGATCGGGGTGAGCCTTGCCGGTTTCGCGGCGATGACGGCGGTGGCCTATTATATCTCCTGGTCGAAGCGTCAGGACGAGCCGGCGGCTGTGCGGCAGCGAGCCTAGCCAAGGCTCTCGCGCGATTTCGCTAGGCCGGAGAGATCGATGCCGTCGCACGCCACTCCAACGTCTCCAGGATGACGATCTACAAATGCGGAGGATCTCTACGACGCCATCTATGGCAGCCTGTTTTACCGCTACGTCTTCGGCATCGCCGCCGATCACGCCGGCCTATGCACGCAACCTGGTCGATCTGGTGTTGCGGCCGAAGAGCTAGCGCGCCGGCTTCACCGGCTGCGACAGCTTTTCCGTGCGGTCGCGCTCGGTCATGTCCACGACCGTCTCCATCGGCGCGGTCAATTCATAGACATAGGAGACATCCGTGAAGTAGCGCTTGGCGATGCCGCCGAGCGCTTCGGGCGCGACGCGGTCGAGCAGGATCAGGCCGAAATCCGAATCCGCCCGGCGCGTCGCCTCGCTCGTGTTGAACTCCTCCCAGCGGAAATGAAACACCGTCTCGTTCTCCTCGCCCGTCACCGTCCAGTTCGCGGTGATGTGCGGATGCTTGCCGACCAGCGACAGGCCCTCGTCGGAATGCGAGGCAAGCTCGAAGAACAGCAGCGACAGGCTCTGGGCGGCACGCGCGCTGACCGCGATATCCGGGCCGCTGACGGCGATACGATCGGCATGCGGAATGGCGCGCGCTTCGAACAGGCCCTTCAGCTTGACACCCTGCCACTGGCTCTCGCTGAGCAGCGAGACCACGTTGGACATGGCGTGGATGCGGCCGATCAGGAGCTCGCGCGCGACATCGATGTCCGAGCCGTGGCGCAGCGTGCGCGTCACAATCGACTGGATCACCGCAAGGATGTTCTTGACCCGGTGGTTGAGCTCGTCGATGACAGCCGTCAACCGCCGCTCGAAGCCGATCCGCACCTGGATTTCGCGGCTCAGCCTCAAGTTATTGTAGGCGACGTAGCCGAACAGGCCGCAGACCATCGCGGTGATGGCGAAGCCGATCGCCGCGACGATGATTGCGGTCTGCTCGGCGCGCCGTGCCGAATTGGACTTGGCGTAATAACCGAGCTGCCAGTCGCGGCCGCCGAAGCTGATGGTGCGCGTCGCCGACGGAGCCGGCCCGTCCGGCGTCGTCATGCGGGTGGAGACGACGCCCTGGTCGTTGGCAACGAGCTCGCCGCCGTCCTTGCGCGGGTCCTTGAGCGCGACCGAGAACAACGACAGATCGTCATTGGTCAGCATCAGCGAAGCCAGCTCGTAGGAAAAGGTGACGAAGCCGACCGGCTCGGTGGCGCCCTCGGGAATGACGGGGGCGGCCACGATGACGCCGATCGGCCCGTTGTCGCTCGAGAGCGGTACGGGGTCGGAAGCAACCGACCGCTTCTCGACCCTGGCGCGCGCCAACATGGCGTTGCGAACCGGGTCGCTATCGTAGCTGCGGCCCGGCAGCGCCTTGGTCTCGTCGCTGCGCGGCTCGAGGTCCATCAGCACGTCGATCGGCTGGGTCAGGCTTGCCGCGGCGATCGGCTTGTCGCTGTAGTCGCGGATCTGCGGTTTCGGAAAGCCGGCGGCCGCAATCGCGGTTTGCGCCGCGGCGAGCTCGTTCGGCTGCAGCCGGGCGACCCAGCCGGCCACCACGAAATCGGTCTTGAAGGCGTAGATCGCCGAGCGCAACGGCTCCAGCATGTTGGGCTTCAGCACCGACGGCGCGCGGAACAGGCCTGAGGCGACGCGCGCCAGCAGCTCACGTTCGGTCGACCTGTCCTGGACGAGGCTCGCATGAACGTCGATCGCGCGGGCCAGCGCAATCCGGTCCAGCGCCAGCTCCTGGTCGTGGACACGATAGGCCGCAAGCCCGGAGAGCAAGGCTCCGAGCAGAGCGATGAAGCCGATGATGAAACCCAGCCGGACCACGCGACTACTCAGGCGAGGGCAGGAGGTCGGCAATAAACACGGAGCATATCAACGCCGCTCGAACGGCCATGTGCCGAAACAGGGTGGACCCCAGTGGCAGGGATAATGACGGAGGAGGCATCTGTACGCAACTTCGGTCGCCGAAAAAGCTTAATCCGCCCGGCCGATCGTCTGGCCAACAGCTGCTCTGCTCCGGGCACCAGGGGAGATAATCGCCGTGTCCGAAATTTGTTCCGTAAACGCGGCTTTGCCTCAGACGTTAACGGCGCAAAATGCCTGTGCCATGTCGCCGCGCCCTTTCACCCCACCCGTTTCAGTCCGCACGTTTCAACCCGCCTTTGGTCTCGATGAACCCCACGATACGGTCGAGCCCCTCGCTCTTCTTTAGGTTGGTCATGACGAAGGGGCGCTCACCGCGCATGCGTCTGGCATCCGTGTCCATCTTCTCCAGCGACGCACCGACATGGGGCGCAAGGTCGATCTTGTTGATGACCAGAAGGTCGGAGCGGGTGATGCCGGGGCCGCCCTTGGACGGAATCTTGTCGCCGGCCGCAACGTCGATGACATAGATGGTGAGGTCGGCAAGCTCCGGCGAGAAGGTCGCCGCCAGATTGTCGCCGCCGGATTCGATCAGCACGAGATCCAGCCCGGGGAATTTAGCGCGCATGTCGGCCACCGCGGCGAGATTCATCGAAGCGTCCTCGCGGATCGCGGTGTGCGGGCAGCCGCCGGTCTCGACGCCGGCGATGCGGTCCGGCGTCAGCGAGCCCGAGCGCACGAGGAATTCGGCATCCCACTTGGTGTAGATGTCGTTGGTGATCGCGGCGATGTCGTAGCGCTCGCGCATGGTCTTGCAGAGCAGATCCATCAGCGCGGTCTTGCCCGATCCAACGGGGCCGCCGACGCCGACACGCAAGGGGCCGTGAGAAGTTGCCATGTCACTCGCTCTCTCTTGATCGGTTGAAGGCTGTACCGCTCACGAGCGAAACAGCCGCGTATATTGTGTCTCGTGCCGCAGGCTGGCGAGATCGGCGCGGAACGTCGCACTGCCGAGGTCGTCCTGTGTCGCGTTCAGCGCCCGATTGGCGGTTACGGCGACGGCGGCTTCCAATTTCACCAGCACGCGCTGGCTGTCGGTCTGGCCGAGCGGAATGAGCCGGCTGGCCGCCGAGATCCAGTTCGAGACCAGCGCGTGCAGGAAGGCGTGCAGCGTCGGCGCCAGTGGCACGCCGTGCAGCGCGGCGACGACGCCAACGGCGACGGGATAGACCAGTGGTGTGCGGCACGCCGCGACCATGGCATCCAGGCCGTCGGCATTCCACGCGGCGCGGGAGATCTCGATGAAGGCGCGGCCTTGCGAGGTCGTCTCGAGCTGCCGTTCGCGCGACGGCACGAAGGCGGCAGCGAGCTCGGCGATATCATTCAAGCCGGCGTCTTCACCGGCCTCGGCGGCGCGATAGGCGTGGACAAGAAACGTCGCATCGCAAAAGCCGGAGCCGTCGCCAAGCATGGCATCCAGCCAGTCGGCCAGCGTCACGATGTCGGCGACGTCCCCCGCTTCGACCGCCCACTCGATGCCGCTGGAATAAGAGAACCCGCCGACGGGAAACGCCGGCGACAGCCACGTCATCAGCCGGTACAGCGCCGCCGCCTCGCTCCCGGCGAGATCACCGACCTTGACCGGCTCATTTGTGGTCATGAGCATGCTTGTGGCCGTGGTGATGGTCCGGATGATCGCAATGCTCGTCGTGGTGATGATCATGCCCATGGTCATGCGCGGCATGATGGTGGTCGTGGCCGTGATGATCATGGTGATCCTGGTGTCCGTGGTCGTCATGCGCGTGCGCATGGCCGGCCTCGGCATAGGCCCCGCCTTCGGGATCGAACGGCGCCTCGATCTCGACCGCCCGCGCGCCAAGCCCCTTCACCATGGTTTCGATGACGTGGTCGCGGCGAATGCGCAAGGCTTTGGCCATGAGCTGCGTTGGCAGATGGCGGTTGCCGAGATGCCAGGCAACGCGGATGAGGTGGTGCGGGTCGCGGCCGCGGATCTCGAGCAGCGGCTCGGGTGCCGCGACCACTTCGACCAGTCGTCCGTCCTCCAGCACCAGCGCATCGCCGCCGCGCAACGCAACGGCATTCTCCAGGTCGAGCAGGAAATTCAGCCCCCGCGTCCCCGTCATCGCCACGCGGCGGCGGTGCCGATCGTCGAAATCGAGCACGACCGTATCCGCCGGCGTTTCCGTGAAGCGGTGCTGTCCCTTAACCTGCGTCGCCCGGATCATGCGCTGTTACCTCGTCTCGACCTTCTCGGGCGTGATGACTTCGATCTTCGGCGGCGCCGTGAAGCATTTCACCGCGACACGGCCAAACGTCTTCATGTGATCCTGGCCGCGATGCGGCACCAGCGCCTCGGCATTCTCCCACTGCTCGACGAACACCATCTTGGAGGGATCGGTGACGCTCTCATGCAGATCGTAGGCGATATTGCCGGGTTCTTTCCGCGTCTCCTTGATGCAGGCGGTGGCGGCTGCAATGAATTCGGCGCGGGTTTCAGGCTTGATGGTCAGGGTGGCAACGACATAGATCACGAGAAATCCTCCCGGCTTTTCTTCTGAAGGTTACGATACCGGGCGGGACATTAGACCAGCCGGGATCGAACGCAAAACCGGAAAAAGCCGCCCCCGGGACATGCAATCGGGACATGCGCCGGGGGACATGTGTTGAGGCGCTATTTCAGTACATGAAATATCGCTGCGCCATCGGCAGCACCTCGGCGGGCGCGCAGGTGAGCAGCTCGCCATCGGCGCGCACCTCGTAGGTCTCCGGATCGACCTCGATATTGGGCGTGGTGTCGTTGTGGATCATGCTCTTCTTCGAGATCTTGCTGCGGGTGTTCTGGACCGCATAGAGCTTCTTCTCGATGCCGAGTTTTCGCGCGAGGCCGCCGGTGATGGCTGCCTTTGAAGTAAACACCACCGAGGACGCCGTGCGCGCCTTGCCGAAGGCGCCGAACATCGGCTGGTAGTGTACCGGCTGCGGCGTCGGGATCGAGGCGTTCGGATCGCCCATGGGTGCTGCCACGATCGTGCCGCCCTTGACGATGCAGTCCGGCTTGACGCCGAAGAAGGCCGGCGACCACAGCACGAGATCGGCCATCTTACCCTTCTCGACCGAGCCGATCAGCTTCGACACGCCGTGCGCAATCGCGGGATTGATGGTGTATTTGGCGATGTAGCGCTTGACCCGAAAATTGTCGTTGCCCTTGTCCTGCGGCAGCGATCCGCGCTGCTTCTTCATCTTGTCGGCAGTCTGCCAAGTCCGGATGATGACCTCGCCGAGACGGCCCATGGCCTGTGAGTCCGAGGACATCATCGAGAGCGCGCCGAGATCGTGCAGGATGTCTTCGGCCGCAATGGTCTCCTTGCGGATGCGGCTTTCCGCGAACGCCAGATCCTCCGCGATCGAGGGATCAAGGTGGTGACACACCATCAGCATGTCGAGATGCTCGTCGATGGTGTTGCGGGTGAACGGCCGCGTCGGATTGGTCGAGGACGGCAGCACGTTCTTCAAGCCGGCGACCTTGATGATATCAGGGGCGTGACCACCGCCCGCGCCCTCGGTGTGGAAAGCGTGGATGGTGCGGCCCTTGAACGCCTTGATCGTGTCCTCGACGAAGCCGGATTCGTTCAGCGTGTCGGAATGCAGCATGACCTGGACGTCGTAATCATCGGCAACCGACAGGCAATTGTCGATCGCGGCCGGCGTGGTGCCCCAATCCTCGTGCAGCTTCAGCGCGCAGGCACCGCCCTTGATCATCTCGACCAGCGCCGCGGGCCGCGAGGCATTGCCCTTGCCGGAAATGCCGAGATTGACCGGGAAAGCATCGAACGACTGGATCATCCGCCCCATGTGCCAGGGGCCGGGCGTACATGTTGTGGCGAAGGTACCGTGCGAGGGACCGGTGCCGCCACCGAGCATCGAGGTGACGCCGGACATCAGCGCGTGCTCGATCTGCTGCGGGCAAATGAAATGGATATGGCTGTCGAAGCCGCCGGCGGTGAGGATTTTCCCCTCACCTGCGATCACGTCGGTGCCGGGGCCGATGATGATGGTCACGCCCGGCTGGATGTCGGGATTGCCGGCCTTGCCGATGCCTGCGATCATGCCCTCCTTGATCGCGACGTCGGCCTTGACGATGCCCCAGTGGTCGACGATCAGCGCATTGGTGATGACGGTGTCGGCCGCGCCCTGCTTGTTGGTGACCTGCGACTGCCCCATGCCGTCACGGATCACCTTGCCGCCGCCGAACTTCACCTCCTCGCCGTAGGTGGTGAAATCCTTCTCGACCTCGATGATGAGATCAGTGTCGGCGAGCCGCACCTTGTCGCCGGTCGTCGGGCCGAACATGTCGGCATAGACGGAACGCTTTATCTTGACGGACATCACAAGCCCCGTTTGTATTTGAATATTGGGTTGGTGCTCACAGCGAGGCCCTCGCTGTGAGCACGATGTTATCGAATTCCGTGTCGAGCCAGGCGCTGCCGCCGCGGCAACCGGCGACGACCTGCTCGGCCCAGCCTGTATATTCGGCGAGGTCGTCACGCTCCTCGGCGGTCTGATCGGAATGGATGCGTGCGCCAATGTTGCTGATCTTGTCGGCGATCTTGATCAGCCTGGCGCCGGGCGACTTGTTGGGTGCGTCGATCACCTGCCGGCGCCGGCGCTCCGGCTTCGGCAGGTTCATATCGTCCGTGCATTCGGCGACGAGAGAAGCGACACGCTCGGAGAATTTCTCCGCGAGTTCCTCGCGCGTGGTGTCGGTGTCCTCGATCGCATCGTGCAGCCAGCCGGCCGCGACCAGCTCGGCATCGGACCCATCGGTCGCGGTCGCAAGCAGGTTCGCGACCTCGGCGAGATGGTTGATGTAGGGATCATGTGCGCGCCCCTTGCGCGCCATGCCGTTGTGGCGGTGCGCGGCGAGTTCGGCGGCTTCGGAGATGAGGCGGACTGGCGACAGCATGGCAAAGACCTCCATTTCCGCCTCAACCGCGCCGCGCTGCGCTCGTTCCTGTGCTCACAGCTTTCCCATGACGTCGCCGCGGAAACCGTAGATGGTTTTCTTGCCGGCAAGCGCGACGAGCTGGACGTTGCGGGTCTGGCCGGGTTCGAAGCGGACGGCGGTGCCGGCGGCGATGTCGAGGCGCATGCCGCGGGACTTCTTGCGGTCGAACTTCAGCGCAGGGTTGGTCTCGAAGAAATGGTAGTGCGAGCCGACCTGGATCGGGCGGTCGCCGGTGTTGGCCACCGTCAGCGTCACGGTCTTGCGGCCGGCATTGAGCTCGATCTCGCCGTCCTGGATGAAGAGTTCGCCGGGGATCATCATGCGCTCCTATCGGATCGGTTCGTGAACGGTGACGAGCTTGGTGCCATCAGGGAACGTCGCCTCGACCTGGATGTCGTGGATCATCTCGGGGATGCCGGGCATCACTTGGTCGCGGGTCAGCACCTGCGCGCCGGATTGCATCAGCTCGGCGACGGTACGGCCGTCGCGAGCGCCCTCGAGGATGAAATCGGAGATGATCGCGATCGCTTCGGGATGATTGAGCTTGACGCCGCGGTCGAGCCTGCGGCGCGCCACGATCGCCGCCATCGAGATCAGAAGCTTGTCCTTTTCGCGGGGAGACAGGTTCATGCGAAATCTCTTCCGTTCAGCTCTTCAATTCGGCCAGCCGTCAATTCAGCCAGAGTCGCGGCTGCGCCATGCCGGTGCGCGCCAGCACGGCCATCATGTCGGTGCGCAAGTGCGCCGCATCTTGGGCACAGAACCGCGCCATTGCAAACCCATTCCAGGCCGAGATTCCGACCTCGCCGGCAAACGAGTCCGATGCCTCACGAATGCGCTCGACCAGGGCCTCGTCGCCGGGCACGATCAGGGCCGTACCGATCGCGGCACCCGCCTTGGCGACCGCCGATCGCGCGAGCTTTGCGCCGATATTGCCGTCGAGCCTGATGGTCTCGGCAAAGACCAGCCTGCTGCCACGGCGCAACCGCCAGCGGTCGACGAATTCGCCCTGCTCCATCCGTTCGCCCATGGCGGTGCGGCCGAATACGACAATTTCACAAAGCAGGAGCGAGGCGGCATCATCGAGCTCGATGTCGAAGCGGCGGTGGACCCGGGCGCGATCGAACAGGATCGTCTCCTGCGGCAGCCAGCCGAGATGCGCGCCTGCGGCAACCTTCAAGGCGATATTGAGCTGCGCCGCCGCGCCCGGCGCCCGATAAACCTTCTCGGCGGCCGCCGTTGTCAACGTCAAACGCGTAGCATTGGCGGCCGAGATCTCGATGTCGAAGCGATCGCCGCCGGCGACACCGCCGGCGGTGTTGACGAACACGCCGGAGAGCCCTTCACCTTCCGGCGAAGGAAAGCGCACGCGGAGGGAGCCGGACTCATGCAAAACGCCGCGCCGCGTCACGCCGTCGCGGGCGTGCACGTCGAAGCGCACCGCGCCGCGGGCACGATTGGCTTCGAACACCGAAGATGTCGCCAAAGAGGCGTCGCTGCGCATCCGTCTCCCCCAGCCGGCCGCGGCAGGCTTTTTTGGCTTACAATTTCCCCGCTTACAGCGCCATCTGGCGGCTGATCTCGCTGGCGTCGAGAGTGGAGCGGTCGCAGGTGAACTTCACGGCGCCGCGATCCATCACCGCGAAACTGTCGCCAAGCTCGCAGGCAAAGTCGAGATATTGTTCGACCAGCACGATGGCGATGTTGCCGAGGTTGCGCAAGTAGGAGATGGCCCGGCCGATGTCCTTGATGATCGAGGGCTGGATGCCTTCCGTCGGCTCGTCGAGCAGCAGTAGTTTCGGCCGCATCACCAGCGCACGCCCGATCGCCAGCTGTTGCTGCTGGCCGCCGGAGAGATCGCCGCCGCGCCGGCCGAGCATGGACTCCAGCACCGGAAACAACGAGAACACGTCGTCCGGGATGTGCTTGTCCTCGCGCTTGAGCGGGCCGAAGCCGGTCTTGAGGTTTTCCTCGACCGTCAGAAGCGGAAAGATCTCACGGCCCTGAGGCACGAAGCCGATGCCCTTGCGCGCCCGCTCATAGGGCTTGAGGGCCGTGATGTCGTTGCCGTCGAACACGATCGCGCCCGAGGAGATCGGATATTGCCCGACCATGGCGCGCAACAGCGAGGTCTTGCCGACGCCGTTACGGCCGAGCACGCACGTCACCTTGCCGGGCTCGGCCGCGATCGACACACCACGCAGCGCCTGCGCCGCACCGTAGAACAGGTTGATGTCCTTGACCTCAAGCATGGCTCAGCGTCCCAGATAGACTTCGATGACCCGCTCGTTCGACGAGACCTGGTCGATGGTTCCTTCAGCGAGCACCGTACCTTCATGCAGGCAGGTGACCTTGACCCCGAGCTCGCGCACGAACGTCATGTCGTGCTCGACCACCATAACGGTGTGGGTCTTGTTGATCTCTTTCAGCAGCTCGGCGGTGAGATGCGTCTCGACGTCGGTCATCCCAGCGACGGGCTCGTCGACGAGGAGCAGCTTAGGGTCCTGCGCCAGCAGCATGCCGATCTCGAGCCATTGCTTCTGGCCGTGGCTGAGGCTGCCGGCGAGGCGGTTGCGGGCGTCGGTGAGACGGATCGTCTCCAGCACCTTGTCGATACGCTCCGACTCCGCCCTGCTGCCGCGCCAGAACAGCGTGCCTTTGACACTGTGATCGACATTGAGCGCCACCAGGAGATTGTCCTGCACGGTCTGGCTTTCGAACACCGTTGGCTTCTGGAACTTGCGGCCGATGCCGAGCTCGGCGATGCGGGTTTCGTCCAGCCGCGTCAGGTCGGTGACGCCGTCGAACAGCACGGTACCCTCGTCAGGCTTGGTCTTGCCGGTGATGATGTCCATCATGGTGGTCTTGCCGGCGCCGTTCGGACCGATGATGGCGCGCATCTCGCCGGGCGCGAGCGTCAGCGACAGGTTGTTGATGGCGTGGAAGCCGTCGAACGAGACGTGCACGCCGTCGAGATAGAGCATCGCGGAGGTCGCGCGGGTATCCATGACGTTCATGACCGCTTCTCCGCCATCGTCGGTTCGGTGACGCCGTCCTCGGCCGCAGCACTTGCGGTGGCCGCAGCCGGGCGCCTCTCTTTCGACGCTTCCCGCCATGCATTGAAGGTGCCGACGATGCCCTTCGGCAGCAGCAGCGTCACCAGGATGAACAGCGCACCCAGCATGAACAGCCAGTAGGGTGCCAGCACGCCGGAGGTGAAGAAGGTCTTGGCATAGTTGACAACGATGGCGCCGAGCGCGGCGCCGACCAGCGTGCCGCGGCCGCCGACCGCGACCCAGATCACCGCCTCGATCGAATTGCCCGGTGCGAATTCGCTTGGGTTGATGATGCCGACCTGCGGCACATAAAGCGCGCCGGCGACGCCGGCCATGCAGGCCGACAGCGTGAACACGAACAGCTTGTAGGATTCGACCCGGTAGCCAAGGAAGCGGCTGCGCGATTCCGCATCGCGGATCGCAATCAGGACCTTACCGAGCTTGGAGGACACGACCGCGCGGCAGATCAGGAAGCTGACGATCAGGCCGAGGCAGCTCAGCATGAAGAGGGCGCCGCGGGTGCCTTCGGCCTGCACGTTGAAGCCGAGG
This sequence comes from Bradyrhizobium sp. S3.2.6, assembly GCF_040546885.1. Taxonomy (NCBI): domain Bacteria; kingdom Pseudomonadati; phylum Pseudomonadota; class Alphaproteobacteria; order Hyphomicrobiales; family Nitrobacteraceae; genus Bradyrhizobium; species Bradyrhizobium sp. S3.2.6. Next base: position 341,596 of record NZ_JBEPOS010000003.1, read on the forward strand.
ATATCCTTGAAATCGGTCATGCCGTTGTTGCCGCCGAAGCCGAAATCGTTGCGGAAGAAGGCGAGCAGCAGCGCATAGGTCATGGCCTGCGTGATGATCGACAGATACACGCCGGTGACGCGGGAGCGGAAGGCGAGCCAGCCGAAGCAGAAGGCGAGCAGGCCCGGCACGAACAGCACCATCAGCGCCGCGAACCAGAACATGTCGAAGCCGTGCCAGTACCACGGCAGTTTCGAATAGTTCAGGAACACCATGAAATCAGGCAGGATCGGATTGCCGTAGACGCCGCGGGTGCCGATCTGCCGCATCAGGTACATGCCCATGGCGTAGCCGCCGAGCGCGAAGAAGGCGCCGTGGCCGAGCGAGAGGATGCCGCAATAGCCCCAGATCAGGTCGATCGACAGCGCGAGGATAGCGTAGCAGACATATTTGCCCCAGAGCGCGACCAGATAGGTCGGCACCTGCAGGAACGAGCCCGCCGGCAGCAGCAGGTTGGAGAGCGGGATGAGGATGCCGCAAGCGGCGACGACGGCGAGAAAGATCGCCGCGCCGCGGTCCAGTGATCGCGTCAGCATGTGAGAGGTCATGCTTCCACCGCACGGCCCTTGAGCGCGAACAGGCCGCGCGGCCGCTTTTGAATGAACAGGATGATCAGAACCAGGATCGCGATCTTGCCAAGCACGGCGCCCGCGACCGGCTCCAGGAACTTGTTGGCGATGCCGAGCGTGAAGGCGCCGACCAGCGTGCCCCAGAGATTGCCGACCCCGCCGAACACCACGACCATAAAGCTGTCGATGATGTAGCTCTGGCCAAGATTGGGGCTGACATTATCGATCTGCGACAGTGCCACGCCGGCGATGCCGGCAATGCCCGAGCCGAGCCCGAAGGTCAGCGCGTCGACACGCGAGGTGGCGATGCCCATCGAAGCCGCCATGCGGCGGTTCTGCGTCACCGCGCGCATCTCGAGGCCAAGTGCGGTGTAACGCAGCATCGCGAGCAGGATCATGAACACGGCCAGCGTGAAGACGAGGATCCAGAGCCGGTTATAGGTGATGGTGATCTGGCCGAGATCGAACGCGCCGCTCATCCAGGAGGGGTTGCCGACCTCGCGGTTGGTAGGGCCGAACATGGTGCGCACTGCCTGCTGCAGAACCAGCGACAGGCCCCAGGTCGCAAGCAACGTTTCTAGCGGCCGGCCATAGAGGAAGCGGATGATGCTGCGCTCGATCACCACGCCGATGGCGCCGGCAACGAGGAAGGCGAGCGGCACGGCGATCAGCAGCGAATAGTCAAACAGCGCGGGATAGCGGGTGCGGATCACCTCCTGCACCACGAAAGTGGTGTAGGCCCCGATCATCACCATCTCGCCATGGGCCATGTTGATGACGCCCATCACGCCGAAGGTGATGGCGAGCCCGATCGCGGCGAGCAGCAGCACCGAACCGAGCGACAGCCCGTACCAGGCATTCTGCACCGTGGACCAGACCGCGAGCGAGCTCTGGATCGAGCCGATGGCGCTCGCCGCAGCCTTCGCGACGGAGGCCGGCTGGTCGGTGCCGATGTCGGACAGCAGCGCCAGCGCTTCCTGATCACCGCGCGCCTTGATAGTGGCGACGGCCTCGAGCTTCTGCACTTCGGTGGCGTCGGACTTGAACAGCAGGATCGCCGCGCGTGCTTCACCGAGCGCGGTCTTGACCGATCTGTTGGTTTCCTTGGCGAGCGCGCCTTCGACAGGATCGAGCGCCGTCTCCTCATGCGATTTGTAGACGGATTGCGCGGCCTGGAGCCGCGCGCCGAGATCGGGCGACTGCAGCGTCAGGCTGCCGAGCGCAGCATCGACGCTGCGGCGCAGGCGGTTATTGAGGCGGACGGCGCTTGCGCTATCGGGCACGCTGGCCACGGGCTCGCCGGTCGCGGCGTCAATCGACTTGCCGTCGGTGCCGGTGACGTAAACCTTCTTGCTGTCCGGGTCAGCCATGAGACGGCCGTCCTGGAGCGCGCTGATGATGGGAAAGGCAAGCTTGTTGCCGCTGCTTGCGACCACACCGATCGCTTCGTCCGTATCGGAATAATCGTCGTTGGCGAATTTTGCGACCGCATCCTCGAACGGACCGGCAAAGGCCGGCAGTGCGAACGCGATCAGGAACAGCGAGAGGAGAAAGGTGCAGAGACGAGCGGATAAATCGGTTGGCACTGTGGATCACCCCGGCAGAAGTGGGGAGAAGGCGGCAGAATAGCCGTCTTCTCCCATTGTGCAGTCGAACGTCAGATCCGGATCAGGAGCCGGAACCGAGGCACTTGTTGGTCTTGGTGTTGAAGTTGCCGCACTTCTTGCCGACCCAGTCGCCGATCAGGTCCTTGGAGCCGTCGAGCTCCTTCGACCAGGCGTCGCCCGCGACGAGACCCGGGGTCTTCCAGACCACGTCGAACTGGCCGTTGCCCTTGATCTCGCCGATGAACACCGGCTTGGTGATGTGGTGGTTCGGCAGCATCTTCGAGGTGCCGCCGGTCAGGTTCGCCGCCTCGATGCCTGGAAGCGCATCGATCACCTTGTCCGGATCGGTCGACTTCACCTTCTCGACCGCCTTGATCCACATGTTGAAGCCGATCACGTGGGCTTCCATCGGATCGTTGGTCGTGCGCTTCGGGTTCTTGGTGTAAGCCTGCCAGTCCTTGATGAACTTCTCGTTCGCCGGAGTCTTGATCGACTCGAAGTAGTTCCAGGCGGCGAGATGGCCGACCAGCGGCTTGGTATCGATGCCGGCGAGCTCTTCCTCACCCACCGAGAACGCGACCACCGGGATGTCCTTCGCCTTGACGCCCTGGTTGCCGAGCTCCTTGTAGAAGGGGACGTTGGCGTCGCCGTTGATGGTCGAGACCACCGCCGTCTTCTTGCCGGCCGAACCGAACTTCTTGATGTCGGCCACGATCGTCTGCCAGTCGGAGTGACCGAACGGCGTGTAGTTGATCATGATGTCTTCCTGGGCGACACCCTTGGACTTCAGGTAGGCTTCCAGGATCTTGTTGGTGGTGCGCGGATAGACGTAGTCGGTGCCCGCGAGCACCCAGCGCTTCACCTTCTCGTCCTTCATCAGATAGTCGACGGCCGGGATCGCCTGCTGGTTCGGCGCCGCACCGGTGTAGAACACGTTACGCTCGGACTCTTCGCCCTCGTACTGCACGGGGTAGAACAGGATGTTGTTGAGCTCCTTGAACACCGGCAGCACCGACTTGCGCGACACCGAGGTCCAGCAGCCGAACACGACCGAGACCTTATCCTTGGTGATCAGCTCGCGCGCCTTTTCGGCGAACAGCGGCCAGTTCGAGGCGGGGTCGACGACGACGGCCTCGAGCTTCTTGCCGAGCACGCCGCCCTTCTTGTTCTGCTCGTCGATCAGGAAAAGGATGGTGTCCTTCAGCGTGGTTTCGCTGATGGCCATGGTGCCGGAGAGGGAGTGCAGGACGCCGACCTTGATGGTGTCGTCCGCGGCCTTGGCACCGGAAATGGACGCCAGACCGAGCATCAGTCCGGCGGTCGCGGCGAGAACGCCGCGGCGGCTAAATGACGCCGCTATATCGTGAATGGGTTTGGTAGGCATGGATGTATCATCTCCCTGACGCAGACGTGAAAAACGCTGCGAAACGGCCCCACGGCCGCCTGCGATTAACGGAATCGCAAGAACCATGCCATGGGGTGGGCACTTGCCAAGTGTTTGGTCAGTCTAGACAATTTCGTCGCAATCAAACTTTCGCCGTAGTGCATCTGCCTAAAGTTTTGGCGACGTAAATGTATGCTTATGCGGCAGTCGGTTTATTTTTTAAGCAAAATTCCGCAGATGGCTAAAATTCCGGCATAACTATTTTTGCACTGCAATCGACGTCAGGTGAACGTCTGCCTTGAAACCGCCCCGTCGATGTTCCATATGAGGTGGAGATCGCTTGCGAATCGAGCGGTCGTTGCGAGCCGCGTGTTCTTAAGCCCTCTACGGGCGTCTGGCTTGCCCCATATCTCCCAAGCCATCCGACACCCCAAACACGCAGGTGTCTTCTCGACACCCCTTTGCGCGTGCCCCGCTGATTAGGCCGGGCGCCCGCTTTTGACATGAAAAGAGCCCCTCTTTTGACTTCCTTTCAGGACTTCGGCCTCGCCGAACCCATCGCACGTGCGCTCGCCGAAGAGAATTACGTCACCCCCACCCCCATCCAGGCCCAGACCATCCCCACGGCGCTGACCGGCCGCGACGTCGTCGGCATCGCCCAGACCGGCACCGGCAAGACCGCCGCTTTTGCGCTGCCGATCCTGCACCGCCTGCTCGAGAACCGCATCAAGCCGCAGCCCAAGACGGCGCGCGTGCTGGTGCTGTCGCCCACCCGCGAGCTTTCGGGACAGATCCTCGATAGCTTCAACGCCTATGGCCGCCACATCCGCCTGTCCTCGACGCTCGCCATCGGCGGCGTGCCGATGGGCCGTCAGGTCCGCTCCTTGATGCAGGGCGTCGAGGTTCTGGTCGCCACCCCCGGCCGCCTGCTCGACCTCGTGCAGAGCAACGGGCTGAAGCTTGGCAGCGTCGAATTCCTCGTGCTCGACGAGGCCGACCGCATGCTCGACATGGGCTTCATCAACGACATCCGCAAGATCGTCGCGAAGCTGCCGATCAAGCGGCAGACGCTGTTCTTCTCGGCCACCATGCCGAAGGACATCGCCGAGCTCGCCGACGCGATGCTGCGGGACCCCGCCCGCGTTGCCGTCACCCCGGTGTCTTCGACGGCGGAGCGGATCAACCAGCGCATCATCCAGGTCGACTTTTCGGCCAAGCCCGCCGTCCTGACCAAGCTCCTGAAGAATGAGCCGGTCAACCGCGCGCTGGTTTTCACCCGTACCAAGCACGGCGCCGACAAGGTTGTGAAGACGCTCGAGAGGGCCGGCATTGCCGCCAGCGCCATCCACGGCAACAAGTCGCAGAACCATCGCGAGCGGACGCTGGCGCAGTTCCGCTCGGGCGAAATCCGCACCCTGGTCGCCACCGACATTGCCGCCCGCGGCATCGATGTCGACGGCATCACTCACGTCATCAATTTCGACATCCCGAATGTACCGGAGACCTATGTCCACCGCATCGGCCGCACCGCGCGCGCGGGCGCCGAGGGCACCGCGATCTCGCTGGTCGCCGGCGGCGAGGAGCTCGGCTATCTCCGCGACATCGAGCGGCTGATCAAGGTGGCGCTGCCGCGGGAAGATAACCGCACGGACGCCGGCCGCAACGATGCAGGCCCGCCTCCGTCACAGCAACGGCAGGGCCGGCCGGGCCGCCCGGGCCAGCGCCCGCAAGGCGCAAGGCAAGGTGACGGACGCCGCGCTGATGAGAGGCGTACTGAAGGACGGCATAACGCCGGCAAGCAGGGCGACGGAAGGCCCGGCGAAGGTCGGCATGGTGATAGCAGGCATGTTGACGGACGGCCTGGTGGCGGCCAGAAGGTCTCGAAGGGTGCTCGCCGTCGCCCGGCCGGTGGCAAGCCGCATTCTTCGTCAAACGACCGACCGGAGCAGCGTTCTTCGCATAGCGCCGGCAAGCCTGATGGGATACAAGGCGTGGCCTTTTTGCGCCGCGACAGTCGGCCGATGGGCCAACCGACCCGCAAACCCTATTCGCACTAGCCGTCCACGACCTGGAGAAATTCATGGCTAAGGAAGAGCTGATCCAGTTCGAAGGACTGGTCACCGAAATCCTCCCCGACGCGCGCTATCGCGTGCAGCTCGACGCCGGGCACGAGATCGTTGCCTACACCGCCGGCAAGATGAAGAAGAACCGCATCAAGACGCTGGCGGGAGACCGCGTGACGGTGGAGATGTCGCCCTATGACCTCGAAAAGGGCCGGCTGATTTTCCGTCACAAGGACGAACGTCCCAGTGGGGCGGGTGGACCTCCGCGTCCCGGACAGCGCGGCGGCCAGTTCCGCCGCCGCTGATCCGCTTCAGGCACGCCAGTGCGGAAGTAAAATTCTGACCTGTATGCTGATCCGCCGCTCACATTGCGGCGGATCAAAAAATCGTGCGCGTCAGGATTGTTTTGGCGCCTTATTTCCAATAAAATCCGTTAATCGATTTTCGGCCGGACGACATTGGCATCCACCGGTACAGCCGGTTCAGACACGCTGACGACCCTTCCAGAAATTCGATCTAACCTGCCTGCGCAAGCGGGCTCTTACATTGTGTATCTGAGAAGGAACTACCCCGTGAGCATGGGAACCGTGAAGTGGTTTAACGCAACCAAGGGCTTCGGCTTCATTCAGCCCGACGAAGGCGGACAGGACGTGTTTGTCCACATCAGCGCCGTCGAGCGCGCCGGCCTCGGCTCGTTGCGCGAAGGCCAGAAGATCTCCTACGAGATCGTCGCCGATCGCCGGTCCGGCAAGTCGGCTGCCGACAACCTTCGCGACGCAGGCTGACCTCCAGCGCAAGCGCACCGAATAGCGAAAAAGGCCGTGCGGGATGCACGGCCTTTTTTATGCGCTATCGACGATCTCGCCGGCCATCCGGCTCAGCACGACGTCGGAACGCCACCATAGGCAACGCAGGTGACTTGCCGCGGCCGCGTATAGGAGACATCGCTCAGCGTGACGCCCGACTTCAGGACGTATTTGACGGGAGCCGTGTAGATGTAGCTCACCTGGCTGAAGATGAGATAGGTCGACGGAATCAGGAGCGTCGACGGAATCATCGATGTGACCGTGGTATTGGCCGCCAGTGTCGGCGGCGGAGCTGTCAGACTGGCCTGCGTCGCACCGCTCGCAATGACGGCGGACTTGCTCCATTGAGTCTTGGCGATGCTGTTTGCGTCGATATAGATCTGAGCAATCGTGCCGTTCACGAGCGTATTGTCGTACGGCGTGATGATCGACATGCTCGCCGTGAACGTGTTCTGGAGGTTGGAGTCGGTCACCGTCCCGGAGGACTGCGACGTCAAATCGGACAGAGTCCGCGCAATCAACGTCACCTTGCGGTCGACCGCCACCGCAGGCGATGACATCGCGTGAAATTCCCCAGCGGCAGCGATCTCTGCCCCGATCGGTACCGGAAACTGATTGTTTAAGTGTTTCAGACAATCCGCACCGGCCGGACCGAGTCGTTAAGATCGGGCGGCCCCGCGGACGCGGGGAGAACAGAAAGCCTGCCGCACGCAACAGCGTTGCGCGGGACCGGATGGTCCCGCCCGTCGGCCCCTCGGCTGATCTCGCTAGTTGGTCTTGGCAGCCGCGGCGCCGTTGCCGCTGGCACTGCTGCTCAGCGTCCCGGCCTGATTCATCGTGGTGCTGAAGTAATTGTCGCTGTCGCCGAGCGTGACGCGGCGCTGGCAGATCGGCAGGCAGCTATAGGACTCCCGCTCGATCCCTCGATAGACAGTCACGAGCCGGTCGCTCGGGCCTTCGACCTGGATCTGCCGATCGACCAGAATCTCGCCGCCGCGGTCGAGCGCGATAAAGTTGGTGGCGCCGTAACCCTTGCCGGTCACGACGATCATCCCGCCGGGCTGCAGCGTCACGTCGGCGATCAGGGGATTCCCGACCACGATCGTTGCCACCCTGCCGGGCAGCCGAACGAGCTTGGCCTGGTCGACATTGACCGCGATAGTATCGGCGGTGGGCTCGGCAAGGCCAACGGCCGGCGAAGCCAGCACGGCAACCGCAGCCAGAAGACAGATGCGCGCATGACGGCGCAGGAACTCTTTACGCATACTCTTACCCTGGGACGTCACAAACCGGCAGAATCGATCAAAAAGCGGAGCCGGCGCCCGACCCGGTTAACCTGCCTGTAATTCGTGAACGTTCCGCAAACTCGGCAGGTATTGTTTGAATGGACTGGCGTTTCTGTCGCCCCGGCGCCGGACGCAATCCTATTGGCGGAACGGATAAGCAAGCTGGCCGCCGATTTCCTTCGGCATCGTCGCTTCATCCTTGCCGTAATCCTGCGGCAGCTCGCCCTTCGGCATGCGGAAGGTCCCGAACAGCACGTCCCAGATCGGGAAGGTGCCCGCAAAATTGGTGTCGCCGCCCTCCTCGAGCGAGGTGTGGTGCCAGCGGTGGAATACCGGCGTCGCCAGCACATATCTGAATGGTCCGAAGCTCCAGTTCAGATTGGCGTGCACGAAGGCCGAATGGAAGGTCGTGAACGGGCCGACCCAGATCATCACGTTTGGCGAAATGCCGGCCATCAGCAGCACGACGTCGACGCCGATGGTGCCGAGCATCAGATTGACCGGGTGGAAGCGGGCCGCCGAGATCCAGCTGATCTCCTCGGAGGAGTGATGGATCGCATGATATTTCCAGAACCCGCCGCCGTGAAACAGCCGGTGCAGCCAGTACAGCATGAAGTCGGCCAGGACCAGGAACAGCACGCCCTGCACCCAGAGCGGCAACTGCGACAGCGGGCCGTGGCCGTTGTCGTAGAAGGCGATCAGCTCGTCGGCGTCGTGGATGTTGAAGACGACGCCGGCGGTGACGATCAGGAGTCCGATCCGCATGGTGCGGGCGAACACCGGAACGAAGAACCAGTAGCAGATGTCCGTCACGATCTCGCGCTTGCGCCACCACGACGGACCCGCATTGCAGGCCCAGAAATATTCAAGCACGGTGAAAACCACCGCGAGCATGAGAGTGACCGGGATCACCTTCTCGATGGTCTCGCCGAGCATCAGGGCGACTTGCATGGGTAGGCTCGACATCATCGCTTCTGCTCCAGTCCGCTGACCTCTCTTAGGCCTACTCCGCGAAATTTAAGGGAGAATGAAGTTGATGGCGCGTTCGGAACCGGAACGAATTGCAACCGCCGCCTTAAGGCGAAATTCACTCTGGCCAAAAGCACCGCGTGAGGCACGGGTTTGACCGATCGAATTAACTCTACCGAAAGAGCTCGGCTCACATTCTCGTCGCGTCAAGACAGCGCCGATCGAGGCGACCTCACCAGATGGAGTTTAGTTCATGAAGAACCTGATTGCGCGTTTCGCGAAGGATGAATCCGGCGCCACCGCCATCGAATACGGTCTGATCGCCGCCGGCATCGCGCTGGCCATCATCACCGTCGTCAACAACCTCGGCACCACGCTGAACGCCAAGTTCGGCTCGATCAGCTCCTCGCTGAAGTAAGCCGACCGGCAGACGATGGCAAAAGCCCCGGACCTCCGGGGCCTTTGTTTTTCGGACAGTGCGAGTTCCAGTGGCGTTGCGTAAGCACAGAACCGATGCCGCGGTTGCGGCGAACGAGGCGGACACGGCGCGAGGCGACGCCTCGGCATATTGGGTCTGCCTTGCGCTGCTGCTCGCCATGGTCACGCTCGCGATGCGCATCGCCAGCATGTGGTGAGCCTTTTGGCGCCGGATGACCGGCCCCGAAGCTGCTGCGATCGTTGTCGGTTTGTTTAGCACTGCCCCCTAGCATGCGCCGACGCCCCGATCCGGGCGACGGACCCAGGCCTCAAGACGCAGCCCATGATCCTCGACCTCGCGCGCCTTATGCTCTTCCCGGCCTTGATGGCGTTCGCAGCCGCCAGCGATCTCTTCACCATGACGATCTCGAACCGCGTCTCGCTGGCGCTGGTGGCAGGATTCTTCGTGCTCGCCTTTGCCGGTGGCATGGCACCTTACGAGATGCTGAGCCATGTCGGCGCCGGCGCGCTGCTCCTCGTCGCGGCGTTCACTTGCTTTGCGATGGGCTGGATGGGCGGCGGCGACGCCAAGGTCGCAGCTACCGTGGCGCTCTGGTTCGGCTTCGCCCAATTGATGGACTTCCTGCTCTACGCCTCGCTGTTCGGCGGCGCGCTGACCCTGCTCCTGCTGCAGCTCCGGCAATGGCCGTTGCCTTACGGGCTTGCCGGCCAGGCCTGGCTGGCGCGGCTCCACGACAAGCAGACCGGCATTCCCTACGGCATCGCGCTCGCACTTGGCGCACTGATGGTCTACCCCGAGACCGAATGGGTGAAAGCGATCGACCTCGCTCACCTCGCACTGCGCTGAACGCCCAGGATACAGCCGGCGTTAAGGCGATTTAGATACGCCTCATTAACCATGCTTTGACGAATAGCTGGTCAACTGCCGATTACGGCGGCGGCAGCGTCGCGGCGTACTGTGGAAAGTGAAGCGTATGAATAGGGCACGCATAGTCGTCCTGACGGTCGCCATCTGCGCCGGCGGCATCGCCGCGTATCTGGCGAGCGGCTCGGACTCTGCGCCGCCTCCAGCGGCTCCGGTCGCGCAGCTTCCCACCACCGACGTCCTGGTCGCCAAGAACGACATCGGCCTCGGGCAGACCGTGAAGCCAGACGACGTGCAGTGGCAGACCTGGCCGACCGCGACAGCCAGCGCCGCCTTCATCCGCCGCAGCGAGCGCCCCGACGGCGCGACCCAGGTCACCGGCTCGATTGCGCGCGCCCCCTTCATCCAGGGTGAGCCGATCCGCGACCAGAAGCTGGTCAAGGCCGATGGGTCCGGCTTCATGGCTGCGATCCTGCCGAGCGGCATGCGCGCCATCTCCACCGAAATCTCGCCGGAGACCGGCGCGGGCGGCTTCATCCTGCCGAACGATCGCGTCGATGTGCTGCTGACGCGCCGCCTCAAGAACCCGGACCAGAGCTCCGGCGCCCAGGATGTCGTCACGTCCGAGGTCATTCTGGTCAATGTCCGCGTGCTCGCCATCGACCAGGCGCCGAAGGAGAAGGACGGCCAGAACGCGGTGGTCGGCAAGACCGTGACGCTGGAACTCAATTCCGCACAAACCCAGCAGCTTTCCTCGTCCCGCCAGGCTGGAACGCTGTCGCTGGCGCTGCGCAGCATTGCCGACGTCAAGATGAGCGAGATCACGCTCGATGAATCCGCGCAGAAGCGCGATGGCGTTTCGATCATCCGCTACGGCATTCCAAGCCAGGCGGCGAAGGCACGATGAGGACAGTCGATATGAGATGCAGGGCAGATCTGGCGACGATGCGGACCTCGATGGTTCGCGCCCTGTCGTTCTCGGCCGCTCTCGCGCTGACGCTCAACCCCGCGTTGACGCCCGTAATCGCCGCAGATTACCGTCCCGCGGCGCCGGTTGCAGCCGACGGCCAGATGAATGCGCGCTTCCTCTCGCTCGGCATCGGCAAGTCGATCGTGATCGACCTGCCGCGAGACATCAAGGATGTGCTGGTTGCCGATCCCAAGATCGCCAACGCGGTGGTCCGCTCGTCCCAGCGCGCCTATATCATCGGCGCCTCGGTCGGCCAGACCAACATCGTGTTCTTCGATTCCGCCGGCCAGCAGATCGCCGCCTATGACATCGCGGTCAAGCGCGACCTCAACGGCGTGCGCGCGGCGCTGAAGCAGATCCTGCCCAATTCCGACATCCAGATCGACGGTCTCGGCGACGGCGTCGTCCTGACCGGGACTGCGGCCAACCCACTCGAAGCGCAGCAGGCCAACGATCTCGCCGCACGCCTTGCCGGCGGCCCCGAGAAGGTGGTGAATTCGATCGTGGTCCGCGGCCGCGACCAGGTGATGCTGAAGGTGACCGTCGCGGAAGTCGCGCGCACCGTCATCAAGCAACTCGGCATCGACCTCACGGCGAACCTGAACTACGGCACCTCGGTGGTGAGCTTCAGCAACTCCAACCCGTTCACGGCGCTTGGCAAGAATCTCGTAGACGGCAACGCTCTGACCACCAAGTTCGGCGCGACACCGTCGGTGCAGGCAACCCTGCGCGCGATGGAAACCGCAGGCGTGATCCGGACGCTGGCCGAGCCGAACCTGACCGCTATCTCGGGTGAATCGGCGACCTTCATCGCCGGCGGCGAATTCCCGGTGCCGGCTGGTTATGCCTGCGACCCCACCACGCATGTCTGCACCACCCAGATCAGCTTCAAGAAGTTCGGCATCTCGCTCAACTTCACCCCCATTGTGCTGACCGAGGGCAAGATCAGCCTGCACGTGATGACCGAGGTCTCGGAACTGTCGAATGAAAATGCGATCACGCTGTCGCAGGCCGTGACCTCGACTTCGGTCAACTCGCTGACGGTGCCGTCGATCAAGACCCGCCGTGCCGAGACCTCGCTGGAAATTCCCTCCGGCGGCGCGATGGCGATGGCCGGCCTGATCCAGCAGCAGACCAAGCAGGCGATCAGCGGATTGCCGGGGCTGATGCAGCTCCCGATCCTCGGCACCCTGTTCCGCAGCCGCGACTTCGTCAACAACACGACCGAGCTGGTCGTGATCGTGACGCCCTATGTCGTCCGCGCGGCGGCGCCAAAGGACCTGTCGCGGCCGGATGACGGCTTCGCGGCGCCCGCGGATCCGCAGGCTGAACTGATCGGCAACATCAACCGCATCTATGGCGTGCCGGGCCGGACCGAGCCGGCAAAGAACTACCGCGGCACCTACGGCTTCATCACGGACTGATGGCGGAACGGGGATATAGTATGATCACAACACGACCCCAGACCCGCTACCGCGCCGCCGGCCTCGGTGGCGCGCTTGTCGCTATCGCGCTCGCGCTCGGCGGCTGCCAACATGACGAGGCGGCCACTGCTTCCATTCCCGACGATTACAAGCAGCGTCATCCGATCGCGATCGAGGAACAGAACCGTTCGATCGTCGTGTTCGTCGGTCACGCCCGCGGCGGCCTGACCGCAGCCCAGCGCGCCGACGTGATGGGCCTGGCCTCGACCTGGATGCACGAGGGCACCGGCGCCATCCACATCGATGTGCCGTCCGGAACGCCGAATGCGCGCCCGGTGGCGGAATCGATGCGCGAGATTCAGGCGATGCTGGCAGCGGCGGGCGTTCCCCCGCGCGGCATCATCGCCCGTCCCTACCAGCCGGAAGACAAGCGCTTCCTGCCGCCCATCCGGCTGACCTATTCCAAGATCGCCGCGGTCGCGGGCCCCTGCGGCCTGTGGCCGGAGGATCTCGGCCCCTCGATGAAGAACAAGAGCTGGTTCGAGAACAAGGACTACTACAATTACGGCTGCGCCTATCAGCGCAACATTGCGGCCATGGTCGACAATCCATCGGACCTCGAGCAGCCGCGGTCCGAAACTCCGGCCTACACGGCGCGCCGCACTGCCGCCTTCGAGAAGTATCGCAAGGGAACTCCGACGGCGGTTGCCTATCCCGAGGCTGATAAGGCCAAACTCAGCGACACCGGCAAATGATCAACTACGCGCGCCAGACTCAAGAAGAGCAGCCGGAGACCCCTGCGCCGTTCGAGGAGCATATTGCGCCCGCGCCGCGCGTCTCGGTCCAGGCCTTCTGCGAAACCGTGGAGACTGCTGCAGCCGTGCAATCGGCGGGCGAGGATCGCCGTCTCGGCAAGGCCCATCTGAAGATCCAGATGGGCGGCATGGCGGCTGCGATCGAAGCCTATCGCTCCGCACCAACGCCGAACGTGATCGTGCTCGAGAGCGACGCCCGCAACGATTTGCTGGCCGGGCTCGACCAGCTGGCCACCGTCTGCGACGCCGGTACCCGGGTGGTCGTGATCGGCCGCATCAACGACGTCATGCTCTATCGCGAGCTGGTGCGCCGCGGAGTCAGCGACTACGTGCTCGCGCCGGTTAGTGCGATCGACGTCGTCCGCTCGATCTGCAACTTGTTCTCGGCGCCGGAAGCCAAGGCGGTCGGCCGCATCATTGCCGTGGTCGGCGCCAAGGGCGGCGTCGGCGCCTCCACCATCTCCCACAACGTCGCCTGGGCAATCGCGCGGGATCTCGCGATGGACGCCGTGGTCGCCGATCTCGACCTCGCCTTCGGCACCGCCGGGCTCGACTACAACCAGGACCCGCCGCAGGGCATCGCGGATGCCGTGTTCTCGCCCGATCGCGTCGACACGGCCTTCATCGACCGCCTGCTGTCGAAATGCACCGACCACCTCAGCCTGCTGGCGGCGCCGGCGACGCTCGACCGGGTCTATGATTTCGGCACCGACGCCTTCGACGCGGTGTTCGACACGCTGCGCGCGACCATGCCCTGCATCGTGCTCGACATCCCGCATCAATGGTCGGGCTGGACCAAGCGCGCTTTGATCGGCGCCGACGACATCCTGATCGTGGCGGCGCCGGACCTCGCCAACCTGCGCAACGCCAAAAACCTGTTCGATCTGCTGAAGGCCGCGCGCCCCAACGACCGCCCGCCGCTATACTGCCTGAACCAGGTCGGCATTCCCAAGCGGCCGGAGATCGCGGCGGGCGAATTCGCCAAGGCGATCGAGAGCCAGCCGGTCGTCTCGATCCCGTTCGAGCCTCAGATCTTCGGGGCGGCCGCCAACAACGGCCAGATGATCGCGGAGATCTCCGCCAACCACAAGTCGATCGAGATGTTCCTCCAGATCGCCCAGCGCCTGACCGGCCGCAGCGAGACGAAGAAACAAAAGTCGTCCTTGCTTTCACCGCTGATTGAGAAGTTGCGGCGAAAATAGGCGCCCCATGGAGTTGTTAAGTGTTCGGTAAGCGTAGCGGAACAGACACCGACCTTCGGGCTCCCAAGCCCGGCGCCGTGTCGCCAGAGCCTGCCTCGGCTCCGGCGCCGACGGTGTCGCGCGCGCCGCCCCCGCCGGCCGTCGCCTCCCCGCCGCTCGCCCCTTCCCGGCCTGCGCCGGCCATGGAGAGCCGCCGCTCGGACAATTATTACGAGGTCAAGGCGACCATCTTCGGCGCGTTGATCGAGGCCATCGACCTCGCTCAGCTCGCCAAGCTCGATTCCGAGTCCGCGCGCGAGGAAATCCGCGACATCGTCAACGAGATTATCGCGATCAAGAACATCGTGATGTCGATCGCCGAGCAGGAAGAGCTGCTCGATGATATCTGCAACGACGTGCTCGGCTATGGTCCGCTCGAGCCGCTTCTGGCGCGCGACGACATCGCCGACATCATGGTGAACGGGGCCGGCACGGTCTTCATCGAAGTCAGCGGCAAGATCCAGAAAACCGGCATCCGCTTCCGCGACAACCAGCAACTCCTCAATATCTGCCAACGCATCGTCAGCCAGGTCGGACGGCGCGTCGATGAATCCTCGCCGATCTGCGACGCGCGCCTCGCCGACGGCTCCCGCGTCAACGCCATCGTGCCGCCACTCGCGATCGACGGCCCCGCGCTCACCATTCGTAAGTTCAAAAAGGACAAGCTGACGCTGGATCAGCTGGTCAAGTTCGGCGCGATCTCGCCGGAAGGCGCGGAAATCCTCCAGATCATCGGACGTGTCCGCTGCAACGTGCTGATCTCCGGCGGTACCGGCTCGGGCAAGACCACGCTGCTCAACTGTCTGACCAACTACATCGAGCACGACGAGCGCGTCATCACTTGCGAAGACGCCGCCGAACTTCAGCTCCAGCAGCCCCACGTGGTGCGGCTCGAAACCCGGCCGCCCAACATCGAGGGCGAAGGCCAGGTCACCATGCGCGAGCTGGTGCGCAACTGTCTGCGTATGCGTCCTGAACGCATCATCGTCGGCGAAGTCCGCGGCCCGGAGGCCTTCGACCTTCTCCAGGCCATGAACACCGGCCATGACGGCTCGATGGGAACGCTGCACGCCAACAATCCGCGCGAAGCGCTGTCACGCTGCGAATCCATGATCACGATGGGCGGCTTCTCTCTGCCCTCGCGCACCATTCGCGAGATGATCTGCGCCTCGATCGACGTCATCGTCCAGGCCGCGCGCCTGCGCGACGGTTCGCGCCGCATCACCCACATCACCGAGGTGATGGGCATGGAAGGCGATACCATCATTACGCAGGACATCTTCCTCTACGACCTGGTCGGCGAGGACGCCAACGGCAAGATCATCGGCAAGCACCGCTCGACCGGCATCGGCCGCCCGAAATTCTGGGAACGCGCCCGCTATTACGGCGAAGAGAAACGCCTTGCCGCTGCCCTAGACGCCGCGGAATCGGCGCCAACGACGTGAGCGGGTCAACGCAGCCATGAACATGCAAGTCCTCGCCCTCGCCTTTCTCGCCACCGCCGCGGTCGGCGGCATCGCCTGGGTCTTCCTCTATCCGCTGCTGTCAGGCGAACGGAAGGCCGAGAGCCGCCGGGCCTCGATCGGGCGCGCCGACGTGCCCGCGGCCAAGCAGGCTGAAAAGAGCCAGCGCTCGCGCCGCGAGCAAGTCGAGACTTCGCTCAAGGATCTCGAGGCGAGGCGGGCACAGGAGAAGAGCGTCCCGCTCCACATCCGCCTGTCGCAGGCGGGGCTCGACTGGACGCCGAAGAAATTCTGGATCGCATCCGCCGTCGTGGCGGGCGTGTTTTTCTTCGGCGCGCTGTTCGGTGGCGGCGGCCTGATCGGCGCAGTCGGTCTTGCCTTTGCCGGCGGCTTCGGCCTGCCGCGCTGGGCGCTGGGCTTCCTGAAGAAGCGCCGCGAAAACCAGTTCCTGAAGGCGCTGCCCGATGCCGTCGACGTCATCGTCCGCGGCATCAAGGCGGGTCTGCCGCTGTTCGAATCCATCAAGGTCGTGGCGGCCGACGCGCCGGAGCCGCTGCGCAGCGAGTTCCTGGCCATCATCGAGACGCAGGCGATCGGCATGCCGCTCGGCGAAGCCTGCTCGCGCCTTTACGACCGCATGCCGCTGCCGGAAGCCAATTTCTTCGGCATCGTCATCTCGATCCAGCAGAAGTCGGGCGGCAATCTCTCCGAAGCGCTGGGCAACCTCTCCAAGGTGCTGCGCGACCGCAAGAAGATGAAGGAAAAGATCCAGGCGATGTCGATGGAGGCCAAGGCCTCGGCCGGAATCATCGGCTCGTTGCCGCCGATCGTGATGCTCCTCGTCTATCTCTCCACGCCCGGCTACATCTCGCTGCTGTGGACCCATCCCACCGGCCAGCTCATGCTGGTCGGCTGCGTCGTCTGGATGTCGATTGGCATCATGGTGATGAAGAAGATGATCAACTTCGATTTCTGATGGTGCCGTATGGTCGATTTACTCGTCACAAAGCTGCACGACGTTCACTTCATGACCATGCTGCTGGCGGCCATCGCCGCCAGCGCCACCGTGTATACGCTGGTGATGCCGCTCTTCGCCGGTGAAGGCCTCTCCAAGCGCATGAAGGCGGTGGCAAGCGAGCGCGAGCGGATCCGGCAGCGCGAGCGCGAACGCCTCAACAAGAGCGAGAAGGTCTCGCTGCGCCAGACGCCAAAGCAACTCGTCTCCAGGGTCGTCGAGGACTTCAACCTCACCAAATGGCTGGCGCAGGAAGCGGCGCGCGACAAGCTCATCATGGCGGGCTATCGCGGCCAGGCGCCTTACATCACATTCCTGTTCGCCCGCATGGTGGCTCCGCTCGTGCTGTTCGTCGGCTCGGTCGTCTACGTGTTCCTGATCGCGCATATGGAGAAGTCGGTCCCGATCAAGATCGGCATGTGCGTCGGCGCGGCCTATGCCGGCCTCCAGGCGCCGATGCTGTTCCTCAAGAACGCGATCTCTAAACGCCAGCTCTCGATCAAGCGCGCCTTTCCCGATGCGCTCGACCTGCTGCTGATCTGCATCGAATCCGGCATGTCGGTGGAAATGGCGTTCCGCAAGGTCGCGACCGAAATCGTCGGCCAGTCGATCGCGCTGTCGGAGGAGTTCACGCTGACCACGGCCGAGTTGTCCTATTTGCAGGACCGCAAGGTGGCGTACGAAAACCTGGCGAAGCGCACCGGGCTCGAAGGCGTCAAATCGGTGTGTCTGGCACTTCAGCAGGCGGAACGCTACGGCACCCCGCTTGGCCAATCCCTGCGCGTTATGGCGCAGGAAAACCGCGACATGCGCATGAACGAAGCCGAGAAGAAGGCCGCCGCGCTGCCGCCAAAGCTGACGGTGCCGATGATCCTGTTCTTCCTGCCGGTGCTGTTCGTCGTCATTCTCGGACCGACCGGCATCAAGATCTCCGAGCTGCACTGACGCAGAAGATTGCGGACCGAACGCGGTCCGCAGTCAATTTCAGGATCGGAAGATCGGGTCTGATCAGTCGGGCTGGCTGAGCGAAGCAACCGGCGTCCGCTTCGACGCACCGCGCGGGCCATCGTTGCGGTTCAGCATTTCCTTGAGATACGCGACGTTGGCCGCGGCCTGGTCCGGCGGCAGGTCCGCCTTCACGATGGTCTCGGCCTCAGCGAAACGGCCCTGGAGGCCGACCACCAGGCCGAGATTCTGCCGCACCCTGGAGCTCGCACGCGGTGAAGCGTAGGCCTGCCGCAGCGCCTCTTCCGCCTTGGGCAGGTCTCTCGACAACATGTAGGACAGGCCGAGATTGGAGAGCACGCCGGGATCGCCCGGCGCAATCTTCAGCGCGCTCGCATAATAAGCACGCGCCTCGTCGTGACGGCCCATCTGATCGAGCGCGGTGCCCTGCACCGACAGCAGGCGCCAATCCGGATTGTCGGGCGAATGCGCCTTGGACAGCACGTCGAAGGCCTGCTGGAAATTGCCGTTGTCGGCGAGCGCGCGGCCGTATTGGGCAAGCAGCTGCTTGTTGCCGGGATTGGCGATGGTCGCCTGTTCGAGCACCGCGGCGGCTTGGGCGCGTTGGCCGTTGGCACGCAGGGCCTGGCCATAGGCCAGCGCCACATCGGGATCCTTGGGGTTGGCGCGGTAGCGCTCGCTATAGGTCTCGATGGCGCGCGCCGGATCGGCCGGGGCGGCTTCCGCCTTCGGGCCGATCGAGCCGGTCACATCGGAGAGTTTTGACATTGCCGTGCAGCCGCCGAGGCTCGCTGCCGCCAGCGCGATCAGCGAGGCGGAGGCAAGAAGCCGGGCGGGACGGAACCGTTGACGCATGACGCTTTGACTCTCGAGCCGATTGATCGAGCCGAACGCGCCAGCAATAGAGTGTTAACCCTAATGGCCGGTTAACGCGGAAGACCACCGCCTTGTGGCGGCATCTCACTGCCAAGGCCCATATCGAGGTCGAGCAGCTTCATCTGGTCGTTCAGGTCCCGCAGCAATTGCAGCCGCTGGCGCGTCCTCCCCTCGATGTCGGCAGCCTCGCGCGGCAACGTCGGCCACCGGCGCGAGAGGTCGTCACGATTGACCAGGCGGTCGGCGCGGAGCTCGTCGAGCGCGGCGCGATCGATGCCGAGCGTGTCGGCAGATTGTCCGATCAACTGACGGAGCAGCCCCTTCACTTCGGCCAGCGCCGCGAGGTCGGTCCTCTGTACCGACTTCGCGAACCTGCCGGAGAGATCCGCCCACGCATGGGAGGTGACGAGATAGGTGTAGAGAATGTCAACCCAGTTCTGCCTGCCATCATCGTAGAAGGCGCGGCGCGACAGCAGTCGACGCGCAAGTGCCAGGACCTGATTCCGCTTCAACGATGCGCATGAGGCGATCTCGATCACCGATTGGACCGCAGGATCCCGGGACAGATCTCGTCCCACAGCAAGCCTGACGACACCATCCGGCAAATTCGAATCGAGCGGCCTAAAGGCGCCGTCATCGCGCGGCCGCGAATATCGGGCGATTGCGAAGCGGTGCTCGGGCCGCTCGGCGTCGGACGCCGCGCCAAAATGGACGATGTTGAAGCCGGCGTCGTCGCCGCCCTGCCCCGTGGAGGACGGGCAGGAGAGCACATAGATCGTGCGCCAGAAATCCTCGCCGCCGCTCCGGGGCGCACGCGGGTCGGGAATCGAATAGCGGGTGAGCCCCTCGACATGCCGGTGCCCGTGCAGGACCAGACTGACGTTGAGCGAGGTCGCCGCTTCGAGAAAGGTCGCGGGCGCGGCGAGATACATCAGCGGCTCGTCCGGAACGCCGAGAAACCGCTTGCCCTCGCCGGTTGCCTGCGGCAGCGGATGGTGATGCAACGCCAGCACACGCACCAGATTTTCCGCGGGCTCGGAATAATCGGCGCGTCCGGCCGAGCCGATGCTGCCGGCGAGCTCGACGCTCAGCCGGGCCGATTGCGCGACTATCGCATGATAAGCCTGCTCATCGATGTTGCCGCCGACAAGCGTCGTCAGGCTTGCCCTGTTGGAGTCGAGCAGCACCAAATCGAGACCGGCCTGGCGATAATAGACGCTCTTCGAGGTGCGCGGCAGGTGCAGATAGTCGTAGGCGTCGTGCCGGCCGCCGCGCTGACTGGGAGGCTTGGCGTCGTGATTGCCGGCAACCGCCTGGATGTCAGTGAACAGGCCGGTCCGCCGGAACGACGCGATGACCGCGAGCGCTTCGTCGAGCGCACGCGGTGTCGGGTCGTTCACGAGATCGCCTGTGATCAGCAGGATGCGGTCGGGCACATCCGAAAAGTCCGCCATCCGCTCGCGCAGCGCCTCGGCAAGGGCCTCGATCGTCGCAAGCAGCCGGCCTGACCCGTCCAGATGAAGGTCGGATATCTGCGCAATAACAAACGATCTATCCATGTTGCGCCGCTCATTGCGAATGTTGCGTCGCTCAAACGATTGAGAGAAATGCCTTCGACGAAGAGTTCAGTCAGATATCAACCGGGAACGGCGGACGGCACAACCTAAAAATATTCACCAATAATGCCACAACCGCAGCGCTAGTAAAGCCCTGCGGCAACCCGCTCGTGAACGGCAGTTCTCAAACGACATACGCGCGCAATCAGCGGATGGTTTCGCTGATGCGATCAATATTCGATGGCGAGACGCTTGCGGATCTCGTCAATACGTTTGTCGAGCGCATTGAACCGCGCATGGATCGACCGGTCATGGAGATAGAAGACGTAGCCGCCGGCGAGGAACGCGAAGACCCAGTGGTGATGCTCGACATAGCCAAAGACAGCCTCGATGGCCTGGCCGATGAATGTGATCACGCCCCACACAAATTCCATTGCAATTCCTCCCGGCACGCTTCGTCCTCGGTCACCGGCGTTCTCTGCGCAATCTGGCAACCGCTGCCGGAACCTAGCACGGCTCCCTCGCTGCGAGTAGCGGCTCACCGGGCGGTGACCGCAATGCCGATTGCAGCCACCGCAAAACTCTGCGAAGTCTCCTCCAACCGAATGACCTTGCGGACCCGCCAATGCCTTCCGTCTTCGAGACGTCCACGACTGCCACCCCGATCACCTTCGTCACCAAGTCGAGCTGGGATGCCGTGCGCGAGACGCTGCCGCCGGCGCAACGCCAGTTCGCCACGGCGAGCGCCTTTGCCGCCAAGCCGGGTGGCTATCTCGCACTGCCCGCGCCCGACGGCACCATCGCGCAAGTGCTGTTCGGGCTCGAGGACGACGATGCCAGATCGCGCGATCCGTTCCGGCCGGGCGCATTGCCCGGCCTGCTGCCGCCGGGCACCTATCGCTTTGCCAATGCACCGCACGATGCACGACTGGCGGCACTCGCCTTCGCGCTCGGCAGCTACCGCTTCGCCCGCTACCGCAAGGCCGACAGGCCCGACGTCCGGCTGGTGCCGCCTAACGGCATCGACCCCGCCGAAATCAACCGCATGGCGGATGCCGCGATGCTGGCGCGCGACCTCATCAACACGCCGTCCAACGACATGGGGCCGGAGGAGCTGGCCGCGGCCGCGCAAGAGCTCGCCGCTGAGTTCGGCGCAAGCTACGCATGCACCATCGGCGAGGATCTCAGAACGAACTTTCCGCTGATCCACGCCGTCGGCATGGCCTCGGACCGTGCGCCGCGGCTGATCGACGTCACGTGGGGCGATCCCAGCCATCCCAAGGTGACGCTGGTCGGCAAGGGCGTCTGCTTCGACACCGGCGGGCTCGATCTGAAGCCGTCGAGCGGCATGCTGATCATGAAGAAGGACATGGGCGGCGCCGCCAACGTGCTGGCACTGGCGCGCATGGTGATGGATGCGAGGCTGAAGGTGCGCCTGCGCGTGCTGATTCCGGCGGTCGAGAACGCGGTCTCCGGCAACGCCTTCCGTCCGCTCGACATTTTCACCTCCCGCAAGGGCATCACCGTCGAGATCGGCAATACCGATGCGGAAGGCCGGCTGGTGCTCGCCGACGCGCTGGCGCTGGCCGACGAGGAGAAGCCTGAGCTGCTGATCGATCTGGGCACGCTGACCGGCGCCGCGCGCGTCGCGCTGGGGCCGGATTTACCGCCCTTTTACACCAATGATGAGACGCTGGCCGCCGACGTTGCGCGCTGCGCGGTGAAGGAGAACGATCCCTTGTGGCGCATGCCGCTGTGGCCGCCCTACGATGCGTGGCTGGATTCCAAGACCGCCACCATCACCAACGCGCCTTCCGGCGGCTTTGCCGGCTCGATCACCTGCGCGCTGTTTTTGCAGCGCTTCGTCGAGCACGCCAGGAGCTGGTTGCATGTCGACATCTATGGCTGGACGCCGTCGGCCAAGCCGGCGCGTCCCGAGGGCGGCGAATGCCAGGCCGCCCGCGCCATCTACAAGGTGCTGAGCGAGCGCTATGCATGATCCGCGGTTGACACCGGCGCGGGGCGACCTCGCCGCCAAATATCTCGAAGGCAAGGTGCAGGCAGATCGTTTCGTCACCGGCGAGGAATTCGAGGTGATCGGGCCGATCGCAGCCGTGCGCGAGCAGCCGTCATCGAACGCGATGCTGATGACGGAGGCGCTGCGCGGCGAGCGCGTCACGGTCTATGATCGCAACGGCGAAGGCTGGGCCTGGGGCCAGCTCAATGGCGACGGCTATGTCGGCTGGCTCCCCGATGCGGCGCTGATGAAGCCGACCGCCGCGCCGACACACAAGGTGAGTGCGCTGCGGACACTTGCCTTCCCCGGTCCCTCGATCAAGCTGCCACCGGCCGACGCGCTGGTCCTGGGATCGAAGCTCACGATCGTGCGCGAGGACGGCAGTTTCGCCGTCGCGCGCGAGGGTACATTCCTGCCGAAGACCCATCTCGCCCCGCTCGATCATCGCGAGCCGGATTTCGTCGCCGTCGCCGAGCGCTTCGTCGGCACGCCCTATCTCTGGGGCGGCAAGAGCAGCCTTGGCATCGACTGTTCGGGCCTGGTGCAGGTGTCGCTGACGACAGCCGGCATCGGTTGCCCGCGCGACAGCGACATGCAGCTGGCCGGACTCGGCCGCGCGCTGGAGCCGCACGAGCGGAGCAAGCTGCAACGCGGCGATCTGATCTTCTGGAAGGGCCACGTCGCCATCGTGCGCGATGGCAGCACGATGGTTCACGCCAATGCGCACCATATGGCGACGGTGCTCGAAGCTATCGAGCCGGCTCTCGCACGGATCAAGCAGGCGGGTAGCGAGATCATCGCGATCAAGCGGCTCTGACGAGACCTACGTCGCCACCGATCCGTTGCCCGCCGTTTCAAGCCGGAACGCCGCCGCGAACAGCGCCCGCGTGTAGTCGGTTTTCGGGCTCTTGAACAGCTCGGCCGCCTGGCCTTCCTCGACTACCTTGCCGCCGCGCATCACGATGAGATGGCTTGCGAGCGAGGCGACGACGCGCAGATCGTGCGAGATGAACATGTAGGTGAGATCGCGCCGGCGCTGCAATTCACGCAGCAGATCGACCATCTGCGCCTGAATCAGCATGTCGAGGGCGCTGGTCGGCTCGTCCAGCACGACGAAATCCGGCTCCAGCACCACCGCGCGCGCGATCGAGATGCGCTGGCGCTGGCCGCCGGAGAATTCATGCGGATAGCGGTAGCGGGTGTCCGGCTTCAACCCGACGTCCTCCAGCGCCTTGACGACGCGCGCCTCGCGCTCGTCGCGTGACAGCTTCGGTTGATGCACAGAGAGGCCTTCGGCGATGATGTCGGCGATCGACATGCGCGGGCTGAGCGAGCCGAACGGATCCTGGAACACGATCTGCATGTCGCGCCGGAACGGCCGCATCTCCTTGAAACGCAGGCCCTGGATGTCCTTGCCCAGGAACACGATGCGTCCGTTCGATGAGATCAATCGCAGCAGCGCGAGTCCCAGCGTGGTCTTGCCCGAGCCGGATTCGCCCACAACCCCGAGCGTCTCGCCCTTGCGCACGGCAACACTGACACCATCAACCGCCTTGATGTGACCGATCGTCTTGCGCATCAGGCCGCGCTTGATCGGAAACCACACCTTGAGATCATCGGCCGACATCACCACCGGCGCATCCGGCTGTGGTGGCGCCGGATCCGGCTTCGGCTCGGCCGCCAGCAAATCGCGCGTATAGGGATGTTTGGGAGTCCTGAAGACCTGCTCGACCGGCCCCTGCTCGACGATCTCGCCGCCTTTCATGACACAGACGGTGTCGGCGATGCGGCGCACGATGCCGAGATCGTGGGTGATGAAGAGCAGGCTCATGCCAAGCCGCGCACGAATCTCGGCGAGCAGCGTCAGGATCTGCGCCTGCACGGTGACGTCGAGGGCCGTGGTCGGCTCGTCCGCGATCAGCAGGTCAGGCTCGTTGGCAAGCGCCATCGCGATCATGATGCGCTGACGCTGACCGCCGGAGAGCTGGTGCGGATAGCTGTTCAGCCGCGTCTCCGGCTCGGGGATGCCGACCTGCGTCAGCAGCTCCAGCGTCCGCTCGCGCGCCCGCGTATTGCTGGTCGGATTGTGCAGCTGAATGATCTCGCCGATCTGCGCTTCGATCGTGTGCAGCGGATTGAGCGAGGTCATCGGCTCCTGGAAGATGATGGAAATGTCGCTGCCGCGAATTTCCCGCATCTCCCGTTCGGACCGATCGATCAACTCCTGGCCCTTGAAGCGGATGCTGCCAGAGGGATGCGAAGCGCTGGGGTAGGGCAGCAGTTTCAGGATCGAGAGCGCGCTGACCGACTTGCCGGATCCGGATTCGCCGACCAGTGCCACGCATTCGCCGCGCTTGATCTGGAACGAGACCTTGTCGACCGCAAGCGTCGTGTTGCCGCCCTGGTGGAAGGCCACCGAGAGGTCGCGCACGGCAAGCAGGGGCTGGTTGATTGCGTCCACTAAGTTATTTCTCCGACCAGGCGCAACAAATTATCGCGATTGGGTAGGATCAGGGAGAAGCCGTTTGGCAGCCGGAGTCTTGCATCAGCCGATAGGATGGAGCGGCACCCGGCACGGATCGCGGTTACGACATGAATGGCGTCTGGCAATCTTGGCATGCCCGAATGTTTCCCATATTCGGCAGTTTCGACCAGGACATCTCGTGTTACCGGCTGAAGATCGAAGATGCGGCTCCAAACAATCAGATTGAGATACGTCCGCCGACGCACATCGATCGCTCCTGCCAACACTGCAGCTAACGTCAGCTCACTCGTGACGCCGATAGCGCGCCGTGTACGAAACAAATCGAACAGGCTGCGCAGAGGATCGGCTATCTCGCCACCTCCCTCAACCGCGTAGATAAAGACGTTTGCATCGAGGTAGATGAGGCGTTCAGTCATCCCATTCATCTCGTTGGCGTCGAAGCTCGTTGTCGATTTCTCCGGCCGTCTTGAACGGGGGCGTCCTGGAAGCCCAAATCTCTTCCAAGGTCATGACGCTGCCCTGCAAAGCAGCTTCCTGCTCGATCGTAATGGTAACCGTTGCCGCGGGATCGACGCCTGCCCGCAAGTCCTCGGGGAGACGTGACGCCGGATAGTGCTCCTTGACGATTCTGTTCATGACCCACCTCGTCCGGAAATCATATCACGCCTTCACCTGAACGTCTTGCGCGGATCGAAGGCGTCGCGCACGGCTTCGCCGATGAAGATCAGCAGCGACAGCATGATCGCGACCGAGAAGAACCCGGAGAAACCGAGCCAGGGCGCCTGCACGTTCGACTTGCCCTGCGACAGCAGCTCGCCGAGCGACGGCGAGCCGGGCGGTAGCCCGAAGCCGAGGAAGTCGAGGGCCGTCAGCGTCATCACCGAGCTCGACACGATGAACGGCAGGAACGTCATGGTCGCGACCATCGCGTTCGGCAGCAAATGCTTGAACATGATCACGGAGTTCGAAATACCGAGCGCTCGCGCCGCCTGGATGTATTCGAAATTGCGCCCGCGCAGAAATTCCGCGCGCACAAGTCCGACCAGCGACACCCAGGAAAACAGCAGCAGGATGCCAAGAAGCACGAAGAAGCCGGGCACCAGCACCGACGACAGGATCAGCAGCAGATAGAGCGACGGGATCGCAGTCCAGATTTCAATAAAACGCTGGAACAACAGGTCGATCCAGCCGCCGAAATATCCCTGCACGGCACCGGCGGCGACGCCGATGATGGAGGAGATAATGGTCAGGCAGAGGCCGAACAGCACCGAGATGCGGAAGCCGTAGATCAGGCGCGCCACCACGTCGCGGCCCTGATCGTCGGTGCCGAGCCAGTTGTATTCGAGGTCACGGCAGCTTTTGAGGCCCTTCTTCTCGACGACAGGCTTGCATTGCGCCTCCGTCAGCATCCAGGTTGGCGGCGACGGCGCCGGCGTCGGCAGATCGAGATTGTGGGTGTCGTAGGAGTAGCGGATCAGCGGCCAGACGATGCTGCCACCCTTGTCCTTGATCAGCTTCTGCAAATAGGGATCGCGGTAATCGGCCGCCGTTTCGAAGTCGCCGCCGAAGGTCGTCTCGGAATAGGTGACGAAGGCCGGCCAGTAGAGATGGCTGTCATATTTGACGAGGAACGGCCGATCATTGGCGATCAGCTCGGCGAACAGGGACACCACGAAAAGGATCATGAAGATCCAGAACGACCAGTAGCCGCGCCGGTTCGCCTTGAAATTATCCCAGCGCCGTCTGTTGAGCGGCGATGGCGCGAACGGCTTGCGCGTGATCGGCACTGCGATGCCGAGCGGCGACTTCGCGGTGGTCTCGATCGGGGTGGGGGCGGCCAGCGTCATCAGACTTCCCGCGCCTCGAAATCGATCCGCGGGTCGATCCACATGTAGGTTATGTCCGAGATGAGGTTGACCACGAGGCCGACGAGCGAAAAGATGAAGAGCGTGCCGAACACCACAGGGTAGTCGCGGTTAAGAACGCTTTCGAAACTGAGCAGTCCCAGCCCGTCCAGCGAGAAGATGGTCTCGATCAGAAGCGAGCCCGAGAAGAAGGCGTGGATGAAGGTGCTGGGAAAGCCTGCGATGACAATGAGCATCGCGTTGCGGAAGACGTGGCCATAGAGCACCCGGTTCTCGCTGCAGCCCTTCGCGCGCGCGGTCATCACGTATTGCTTGCGAATTTCGTCCAGAAACGAGTTCTTGGTCAGGAACGTCATGGTGGTGAACGCGCCGAGCCCCATCGCGATCAGCGGCAGCGTCAAATGCCAGAAATAGTCGATGATCTTCCAGTACCAGGGAAATTGCGACCAGCCGTCCGACGTCAGCCCGCGCAGCGGGAACCAGTTGAAGAACGAGCCACCGGCAAACAGGATGATCAGGAGGATCGCGAACAGGAAGCCGGGGATCGCGTAGCCGAGCACCAGCACGGTCGACGTCCAGGTGTCGAAGCGCGTTCCGTCCTTGACCGCTTTGCGGATGCCGAGCGGAATCGAGATCAAATAGGTCAGGAACGTCAGCCAGATGCCGAGCGAGATCGAGACCGGCAGCTTTTCCTTGACCAGCTGGAGCACGCTGACATCGCGGAAATAGCTGTTGCCGAAATCGAAGCGGGCGAAATTCCAAACCATCAGCGCGAAGCGTTCCGGTGCCGGCTTGTCGAAGCCGAATTGCTTCTCCAGCTTCTTGATGAAGTCGGGGTCGAGGCCCTGCGCGCCGCGATACTTCGAGTTGATGGCATCGCCTCCGGCGCCCAGCTGTCCGGGCGCGCGTTGCGCAAAGTCGCCACCGCCCGAGATGCGCGAAGTGCCGCCGGTGTCGGCGCCCGAAAGCTGCGCGATCACGCGCTCGACCGGGCCGCCCGGCGCGAACTGCACGACAATGAAAGACACGAAGAGAATCCCGAGCAAAGTCGGGATCATCAGCAGGATGCGGCGGGCGATATAGGCGCTCATGATTATTTCGCCTGCTCGAGCTTGGCTGCCTTGGCGCGGTCGGACCACCAATTCTCAGGTGCACCGACGCCTTGCGCATATTTCGGCGATTTGTCGGGATGGCTGAACTGGTCCCAATAGGCCACGCGATGGAAGTTCGCATACCATTGCGGCACCCAATAGCGCCCGGCCCGGAACACGCGGTCGAACGCCCGGCAGGCCGTCGTCAGTTCCGCCCGGGTCTGGGCGGCAATGATCTTCTCGATCAGCGCGTCGATGATCGGATCGGAGATGCCGGCGAGATTGTACGAGCCCTTGGTCTTGGCAGCTTGCGAGGAGAAGAACGCCCGCATGGCGTCTCCGGGCGTCGCCGACATCGAAAAGCGTTCGATCGTCATGTCGAAATCGAAATCCTCGAGCCGCGCGCGGTACTGCACGGCATCGACCAGGCGGAACGTGGCGTCGATGCCGAGCGTCGCGAGGTTCTTCAAGTAAGGCCCGTGATGCGGCTGGATCGACTGCTCGTCGTTCAGGAACTCGATCGTGAAGGGCTCGCCATTGGGCAGCACCCGCTTGCGGTCTTTGATGAGGTAGCCGGCGTCGTTTAGCAGCTCGCCCGCCTTGCGCAGCAGAGCGCGATCCTGGCCGGAGCCGTCCGACACCGGCGGCACGAAGGGCTGCCCAAATACCTCGTCGGGCACCTTGCCACGGAAGGGCTCCAGCAGTGCGAGCTCTTCCGGCGAAGGCGGGCCGGATACCATCATATCGGAGTTCTGGAACGGCGAGTGGGTGCGCGCATAGGCGCCGTACATGATCGACTTGTTGGTCCATTCGAAATCGAAGGCGTAGATCAGCGCCTCCCGCACCCGCGGATCGCTGAACTTGTCGCGGCGGAGATTGATGAACCAGCCCTGTGCGCCCGACGGGGTCTCGTCCGGCAGCTGCTCGCGCTTGACGCGACCGTCCTTCACGGCCGGGAAATCATAACGCGTGGCCCAGATGCGCGCCGTGAGCTCCTCGCGAAACAGATAGTTCTTGCCGGTGAACCCTTCGAAGGCGACGTCGCGGTCGCGGTAGAATTCGTAGCGCACCGTGTCCAAATTGTAGCTGCCGCGGCAGACCGGCAGGTCGGCGCCCCACCAGTCCTTGACGCGCTCGTATTCGATGTAGCGGTTGACCTCGAACCTGCCGACCTTGTACGGCCCGGACCCCACCGGCGTATCGAGCGTCGACTCATCGAAGGCGCGCGTGGCGTAATACGCCTTCGAGAAGATCGGAAGGCTCGCCACGTAGAGCGGCACGTCGCGCGCGCGGTTCGGCGCAAAGGTGACGGCCACGGTGGCGTCGTCGAGCGCCTCGGCCTTCACGAAATCGCGGAGCTGCACCACGATCAGCGGATGGCCCTTCTCCTTCAGCGTATTGAGTGAGAACGCGACGTCATGCGCCGTAAGCCTGGAGCCGTCATGGAAGCGGGCCTCGGGGCGCATCGTGAAGGTGTAGGTCAGCTTGTCCGGCGAGATCCGCACCGATTTTGCCGCAAGCCCGTACATCGCGTCGGGCTCATCATTGGCGCGCGCCATCAACGGCGCGAACGTCATGTCCATGCCTTGCGCACCCTCGCCCTTCAGGATGTAGGCGTTGAGCGAAGAGAACGTGAAATAGGACTGGTTGTAGGCCCGCACCGAAGGGATGAGCGAGAACGCGCCGCCCTTCGGCGCGTCGAGATTGACGTAGTCGAAATGGTGAAAGTCGGCGGGATATTTGAGGTCGCCAAACGCCGAGATGCCGTGGGCTTCGACGGGCCCCTCGGACGCCGCCGCGTTGCGGGGTGCGGCAGCGCTGAATGCGCCGCCGACACCGAGGACCAGCACATGCCGGCGTGAAAGCTGCGCCATGCGGGAAATGTCCTTCACGACTTCTTTGCGATCCGCGCCGCCTTGTCTGCGTCGTACCACCAGACGAATGGGAAGCCGGACTGGCCGTATTTGGGCAATTCCGCCGGCCGACCGAAGCGATCCCAGCGCGCCGTGCGCACCTTCGTATAGGTCCACTGCGGCACGACGTAGTGGTTCCACAGCAGCACACGGTCCAGCGCCTTCGTGGCGGCGACGAGATCATCGCGATCCCTGGAGTAGATCAGCCGCTCGATCAGCTTGTCGATCGCCGGATTCTTGATGCCGGCGATATTGCGCGAGCCGGCGATGTCGGCCGTCTTCGACGACCAGAACTCGCGCTGCTCGTTGCCCGGCGACTGCGACTCGCCCCAGGAGTTGGTGACGATGTCGAAATCCCACTCGCGCGTCCTGTTCTCGTATTGGGTCGGGTCGACCGTCCGCACGCTGACGGCAATGCCGAGCCGTTCCAGCGACGGCTTGTAGAACAGGGTAACCCGCTCGAAGCTCGGATCTGAGTTCATCAATTCAAGAGAGAACTGGGTGCCGCTCTTGACGTCGATCAGCTTGCGGTCGCGCACCTCGTAGCCGGCCTCCTTGAACAAGCGCAGCGCTTCGCGGAGATTGTCGCGCACTGCTTCCGGACTGCCGCCGACCGGATTGGTGTAGGGCGTCGTGAAGACTTCGGGCGGAACGTGGGCGCGAACCGTCTCGAGGATTTCGAGCTCTTTCCCCTCTGGCAATCCCGTCGCCATGAGCTCGTCGAGGCCGTCAAAATAGCTGCTGATGCGCTTGTACTGACCGTAGAAGAGCTGCTTGTTCATCTCCTCGAAGTCGAAGGCGAAGTTGAGCGCACGGCGAACGCGGGGATCGCTGAACTTGGCGCGGCGCAGGTTCGGCACGAAGGCCTGCATCACGCCCGAGCTGCGATTGGCGAACTCCTCAAGGATCACGCGCTTTTCGCTCACGGCCGGGAATTCGTAGGCGGTCGCCCAGTTCTTGGCGCTGTTCTCGGTGCGCCAATCGACCTGATCGGCCTTGAAAGCCTCGATCGCGACAGTGGCATCGCGGAAATACTCGTAGCGCAGCTCGTCGAAATTGTTACGGCCCACATTGGCGGCGAGGTCGCGGCCCCAATAGTCCTTGACGCGCTCCAGCGCGATCGACCGTCCGGCAACGAATTCCTTGACCTTGTAAGGGCCGGAGCCCAGGGGCACTTCAAGCGTGGTCGCTGAGACATCGCGCTTGCGGCCTTGCGCGTCCGTTCCCTCCCACCAATGCTTGGGCAGGACCGTGAGTTGCCCGACGATCTGCGGCAGTTCGCGGTTGCCCGGTGCATCGAATACGAATTTCACGTCGCGCTCACCGACCTTCTCAGCCTTCGCCACATGGCTGTAATAGGCCGAGTACATCGGATGGTGCTTCTTGAAGGAATCGAGGGAGAAGATCACGTCTTCGACGGTGACAGGCTTGCCATCATGCCATTTCGCCTGTGGCCGCAAACGATAGGTGACGAAGGAGAAATCGTCCGGATGGCTCACGGCTTCGGCCAGCGCGCCGTATTCGGTCGAGACCTCGTCGAGCGCGGGGGTCGTGAGGGATTCGTAGATGAAGGCGACGGCAGCAGAGACCTGCCCTTTCACGCCTGATACGACGATATTGAAATTGTCGAAGGTACCGACGGCGATCTGGCGCGCGACGCCGCCATTGGGCGCGTCCGGATTGACGTAGTCGAACCGCTTGAAGTCGGCCGGATACTTGACCTTCCCGAACAGTGACAGCGCATGGCGCCAGGGCAGGCCATTCGAAGATAGCTCACCCGCCGATTGCGCCTCGGCCGCGCCAATGACGGAAACGCCGGCTGCGGAACCGAGGGCGGGAAGCGCGGCGACTGCGGCGCCAGTGAGCAGAAGATCGCGTCGGGTAATGGCCAAATCAACATCCCTGTCTTGAAGGAGGTTACCCCTTTAAGTGCTCAATATAGGCGAGGTTTCGACCGAATATGTTGCTTTTTCCTCATCTTGGAAGCCCCGCCGGGCGGTTCGCTGCGGCCAAACGCCCCGATAACAACGCCGCGAGGCCCAGATATGGAAACGGCCAGGCTTTTCAGCCTGGCCGCACATCTGAGATCGAGACCGAAGAGCCTTATTTCGCCGCGGTCGGGAGCGGCTTCGGGCTGTCGGAGAGGCTGTTCAGATAGGCGATGACGTCGGCGCGCTCGCTGTCCTTCGGAATGCCGGCAAAACCCATCGCGGTGCCGGGGATGTCGCCCTTCGGATTGGCGATGAACTTGTTGAGTTCGTCGATGGTCCAGGTGCCGCCCTTGGCCTTCATCGCAGCCGAGAAGTTGAAGCCGTTGCGGCCTTCGCCGCGATGGTCGTCAACGATGCCGTAAAGGTTCGGACCGACCCGGTTCGGGCCGCCCTTCTCGAAAGTGTGGCAGGCGGCACACTTCTTGGCGGCGGAGGCGCCCTTCTCGACGGAGGCGGTCTGGAGCAGCTTTTCGATCGGCTCGGACGGGGCTGCGGCCGCGGCGGCGCCATCCTTGTCGCCGGCTTCTTCCTTCACAGCGATCTCGAAGCCCGGCTTTTCCGGCATTTTTGGCGAGAACAGCGCCTGCGCGGTGAAGCTCGTCACCAGCAAAACGAGACAGGTGCCGAGCACGGCACCGAGGATCTTGTTCAGTTCGAAAGAGTCCATTTCCGGCTAGGCCCCACACCGCAAGAAGGAAATAGCAGCCGGGCGGCCGCCAGGACGAGCCTCGGAGAATCAAACGTTCCTTATTGTTTCCCCGAGTTTTGCCATTCAGATATCGGTTTGCCCGGGGTCTGGCAACCCGTATAAGCGACCCGGCTTCCAGCCCATCCCCACCCCATTTCCCGATGCGGAAAACGTCCCGCTTCCAGGCCCTTGAACCAATGACCGATCCCCGCATCCTGGTGCTGATCCCGGCCCGCATGGCCGCCACCCGCCTGCCCGGCAAGCCGCTCGCCGATATCGCAGGCTTGCCGATGATCGTGCATGTGATGCGGCGCGCCGAGGCCGCCGGCATCGGCCGTGTCGCGGTGGCAACCGATACGGCGGAGATCGCCGCGGTCGTGACCGCCCATGGCGGCGAGGCGGTGATGACCCGCGCGGAGCATCCGTCCGGCTCCGACCGTATCCACGAGGCCATGCAGAGGCTCGATCCGGACGGCAAGGCCGAGATCGTAGTCAATCTCCAGGGCGATTTCCCGACGATCACGATCGATAATATCCGCGAGGTGCTGCCGCCGCTGGAAGACCCGGCCGTGGACATCGCCACGCTGGCTTCGCAGATCCACACCGACGAGGAGGATCTCGCGCCGAGCGTCGTGAAGGCGATCGGAACCCCGCTCGGGGGTAAGCGGATGCGCGCACTTTATTTCACCCGCGCCACCGCGCCGACCGGCGACGGACCGCGCTACCACCATATCGGCCTCTACGCCTATCGCCGCGCCGCGCTGGAGCGCTACGTTTCGCTGCCGCCGTCGCCGCTGGAGCTGCAGGAGAAGCTCGAGCAGCTGCGGGCGCTGGAGGCCGGGATGCGCATCGACTTCACCATCGTCGACACCGTGCCCCGAGGGGTCGACACGCCGGCGGACCTCGAGACCGCCCGCGGCATCCTTTCCAAATCCTGAGCCGCTGCTACAAGGCCCGTCATGAGCAAGCTGAAAATCGCATTCCAGGGCGAACCTGGCGCCAATTCCCATATCGCCATTGTCGAGGCCTATCCCGACGCCGAGCCGATGCCCTGCGCCACCTTCGAGGACGCGCTGTCGGCGATCTCCTCGGGCGAAGCCGATCTCGGCATGATCCCGATCGAGAATTCGGTCGCCGGCCGCGTCGCCGATATCCATCATCTGCTTCCGGCCTCAGGCCTCTTCATCATCGGCGAATGGTTCCTGCCGGTCCGGCATCAATTGATGGCGGTGAAGGGCACGAAGCTGTCCGATATCAAATCCGTCGAGAGCCATGTGCACGCGCTCGGCCAGTGCCGCCGCATCATCCGCAAGCTCGGCATCAAGGGCATCGTGCACGCCGACACCGCCGGCAGCGCCCGCGACATTTCCGAGCGCAAGGACAAGACCGTCGCCGCGATCGCCTCGCGCCTGGCCGCGCAGATCTACGGCCTCGACATCCTCGCCGAGGACATCGAGGACGAGGCCCACAACACCACGCGCTTCGTGGTGCTGGCGCGCGAGCCGAAATGGGCGGTACAAGGCTCTGGCCCGCTGGTCACCACTTTTGTATTTCGCGTGCGCAACCTCCCCGCCGCGCTCTACAAGGCGCTCGGCGGCTTTGCCACCAACGGCGTCAACATGACCAAGCTCGAGAGCTACATGGTCGACGGCAATTTCTTCGCTACGCAGTTTTATGCTGATGTCGACGGCCACCCTGAAGACAAAAGCCTTGCGTTTGCGATCGAGGAGCTAAAATTCTTCTCGCGCGAATTCCGCATCGTCGGCGTGTATCCCGGCCACCCGTTTCGGGCGACGTTCAGCGAGACGCAGCAGGATTAGTCCCGGACGCGTGAAGCGCGAGCCGGGACTTACGCTGCCTGCTTCGCCAGCCCGAACGCCACCGCGAGCAGCGAATACGACCTCTTGCGCGCTTCGTGGTCGTACACGGCCGTGATCACCATCAACTCGTCCGGCTTGCTCGAATCCATCAGCGGCTGAAGCTTCTTCTGCACCGTCGCCGGATTGCCGACAAACAGGCGCGAGCGGTTGCGCGTGATCGAAACGCGCTCGGAATCCGTATAGGAGTAGGCCAGCGCTTCCTCGACGCTTGGCAGCGGCAGATATTGACCGCGGTCGCGGCGCAGGCGGTTGAGGTCAAAAGACGTGGCGAGCTTTTCGGCCTCTTCGTCGGTATCCGCCGTGATGACGGCGACCGCAAGGATCGCATGCGGGGTCGCTCGCCAGGCCGAGGGCTGGAAGCGGTTGCGATAGTGCACCATCGCATCGATCGCATCGTGAGACGCGAAATGATGCGCGAAGGCGAAGCCCATACCGACTTGCGCGGCAAGCTCCGACGAATAATCGCTGGAGCCGAGCAACCAGATCGGCGGCAGCGGACTGTCATCAGGCATGGCGACGACGTTGTGGTAGGGATGGCCCGAGGGGAATTCGCGGGTCTCCCACAGGATCAATTCGTGAAGCCGCTCCAGGAAATCGTCGCCCTCGCGACGGTCGAGCCGGCTTCGCAGGGCATAGGCCGTAGCGCCATCAGTGCCGGGAGCGCGGCCGAGGCCGAGGTCGATGCGGCCGGGAAACAATGCCTCCAGCATCTTGAAGCGCTCGGCCACCACCAGCGGCGCATGGTTGGGCAGCATCACGCCGCCGGAGCCGACTCGGATGTGTTTCGTCACCGCCGCGATCTGCCCGATCATCACGTCGGGCGCCGGGCTCGCAACCGAGGCGAGGTTATGGTGCTCGGCGAGCCAGTAGCGGACATAACCGAGTCCGTCGACATGGCGCGCCAGGTCGATGCTGTTGCGCAGCGCCGCAGCGGGCTTTGTGCCTGATGTGACGACGGAGAGGTCGAGGACTGAGAGCGGGATCATGGCGCGCTAACGTAGTGGAGGGCCGCTCGGCGGCAACGGGCGAACAGCGCAGGTCTGGCGTGTGCGGACGGAGAGGCCGCACGGGCGGCAAGAGCGGGACGTTGGGACAGATGCAGCCGACGTAATACGGAATTCATTCTGCCCACCTCTCACGGATCGACTTTATCTGTGACTAAGATAGAGCTACATTACTGATATTATTGTATAATATATCTCTTAAGGCCATTTCCCACTCCGATCCTCCCTATCGCGATATTCGACATGATCTTACCAAAAGTGGGCCATTTCCCATCTCCGATGGGCTGTCGAGAAACCTGCCTTTGCCCTATCTTAGCCCCTCCAAAGTGAGACCCGACCGCCGCCGCCAGATCGCTGGCGAGTGGCCTGGAGTAAGTGGTGCCATGACCGATTTGACGACGCCTGCCGGGCAAGACGGGCACCTCGCCACAAGGCGGCCTGCGATCTCCTTCGAGTTCTTTCCGCCCAAGACCGAAGATATGGAGCGGAATCTCTGGGAGACCATCAACCGGCTGGCCCCGCTCGACCCGAAATTCGTCTCGGTGACCTACGGCGCCGGCGGCTCGACCCGCGAACGCACCCACGCGACCATCTCCCGCATCCTGAAAGAGACTGCGCTGCTGCCGGCTGCGCATCTGACTTGCGTTGGCGCCTCGCGCGGCGAGATCGACGAGATCGTCGACCGCTATCACGAGGTCGGCGTCCGCCACATCGTCGGCCTGCGCGGCGATCCCGCCGGCGGCATCGGCACGCCCTACTCCGCCCATCCCGACGGCTATCAGAGTTCGGACGCGCTCGTTGCCGGGATCAAGAAGCGGCACGCCGACATCGAAGTGTCGGTCTCGGCCTACCCCGAGAAGCATCCCGAGGCGCGCGACCTCGATGCCGATATCGATACGCTGAAGGCCAAGGTCGACGCCGGTGCGACGCGCGCGATCACGCAGGTGTTCTTCGATAACGACCTCTACTTCCGCTATCTCGACCGCGTCCGCGCCCGCGGCATCAACATCCCGATCGTGCCGGGCATCATGCCCATGCACAATTTCAAGCAGGCCCGCAATTTCGTCACCCGCGCCGGCACCACCGTGCCGGACTGGTTCGCCGCGAAATTCGAGGGCCTCGACGACGACGCCGAGACCCGCAAGCTGGTGGCCGCAACCGTCGCGGCCGGCCAGGTGCAGAAGCTCGCCAAGCACGGCGTCGACACCTTCCATTTCTACACCATGAACCGCGCCGATCTCGTGTTCGCGATCAGCCATTTGCTCGGCATTCGCGCCAAGAGCGCGCAGAAGGCGGCCTAAGACACCATGACCGTATCCACCTCGCCCAAGCGAACCGCCCTCATCAATGCCGCGCGCGAGCGTATCCTCGTGCTCGACGGCGCCATGGGCACGATGATCCAGAACCTCCAGTTCGACGAGGCCGCGTTTCGCGGCGAGCGCTTCAAGGCCTTCCATCGCGACCTGCGCGGCAACAACGATCTCCTGATCCTGACCCAGCCGCAGGCAATCGAGGACATCCACGCCGCCTACTTGCGCGCCGGCGCCGACATTGTTGCGACCAACACCTTCTCGACCACCTCGATCGCGCAGGCCGATTACGACCTCACCGACATCGTCTACGAGATGGCGCGCGAAGGCGCCCGCCTCGCCGGCAACGCCGCCAAGCGTGTCGCCGCCGAAGACGGCAAGCCGCGCTTCGTCGCGGGTGCCATCGGCCCGACCAACCGCACCGCCTCGATCTCGCCTGACGTCGCCAATCCCGGCTACCGCGCCGTCACCTTCGATGATCTGCGCAAATCCTATGGCGAGCAGATCAGCGGCCTGATCGATGGCGGCGTCGATCTGCTGCTGGTCGAGACCATTTTTGATACGCTGAACGCCAAGGCCGCGCTCTATGCGATCGCCGAGATCACCGAACAGCTCGGGATCGACATGCCGGTGATGGTGTCGGGCACCATCACCGACAAATCCGGCCGCCTGCTCTCGGGCCAGTTGCCGGAAGCATTCTGGAATTCGGTGCGGCACGCCAAGCCCGTCACCATCGGTTTCAACTGCGCGCTCGGCGCCGAAGACCTCCGCGCGCATATCGCCGATATCGGCCGCGTCGCCGATACGCTGGTCTGCGCTTATCCCAATGCCGGCCTGCCCAACGAGTTCGGCCAGTATGACGAGACGCCGGAGTATATGGCCCGCCTGGTCGGCGAGTTCGCTGCGTCCGGCCTCGTCAACATCGTCGGCGGCTGCTGCGGCACCACGCCGGACCATATCGCGGCGATCGCCGCGGCGGTCGCCCCGCACAAGCCGCGCATCGTGCCGGAGATCGAACCGCGCTTGCGGCTCTCCGGCCTCGAGCCGTTCGTGCTGACGGATGCGATTCCCTTCGTGAACATCGGCGAGCGCACCAACGTCACCGGCTCGGCGCGCTTCCGCAAGCTCGTCACCGCCGGCGACTACACCGCGGCACTTCAGGTCGCGCGCGACCAGGTCGAGAACGGCGCGCAGATCATCGACGTCAACATGGACGAAGGGCTGCTGGATTCGGAAGCCGCGATGGTGACGTTCCTCAACCTCGTCGCCGCCGAGCCCGACATCGCCCGCGTTCCCGTGATGGTCGACTCCTCGAAATTCTCGGTGATCGAGGCCGGCCTGAAATGCGTGCAGGGCAAGCCGGTCGTCAATTCGATCTCGATGAAGGAAGGCGAGGACAAGTTCATCCACGAAGCCAGGATCGCCCGCCGCCACGGCGCGGCCGTCGTGGTGATGGCGTTCGACGAGGTCGGCCAGGCCGACACGTTCGCGCGCAAGACCGAGATCTGCAAGCGTGCCTACGACATCCTGGTCAACCGCGTCGGCTTCGCGCCGGAAGACATCATCTTCGATCCGAATATTTTTGCGATCGCGACCGGCATCGAGGAGCACAACAATTACGGCGTCGACTTCATCGAGGCGACGCGCTGGATCCGCAAGAACCTGCCGGGCGCGCACATCTCGGGCGGCGTCTCCAATTTGTCGTTCTCGTTCCGCGGCAACGAGCCGGTGCGCGAGGCGATGCACTCGGTGTTCCTGTATCACGCCATCAAGGCCGGCATGGACATGGGCATCGTCAATGCCGGACAGATGATCGTCTATGACGACATCGATCCCGAGCTGCGCCAGACCTGCGAGGACGTCGTCCTCAATCGCGACGCGGGCGCATCCGAGCGCCTGCTGGCGCTCGCGGAAAAATTCCGCGGCAAGAAGACGGAGAGCAAGGAAGCCGATCTCGCCTGGCGCGAATGGCCGGTGGAGAAGCGGCTGTCGCATTCGCTGGTGCACGGCATCACCGAGTTCATCGAGCAGGACACCGAGGAAGCCCGCAAGGCCTCCAAGCGGCCGCTCGACGTGATCGAGGGCCCGCTGATGGCCGGCATGAACGTGGTCGGCGACCTCTTCGGCGACGGCAAGATGTTCCTGCCGCAAGTCGTGAAGTCGGCGCGCGTGATGAAGCAGGCGGTCGCCTGGCTGATGCCGTTCATGGAGGAGGAGAAGGCGCGCAACCTCGCCAACGGCATCGGCACCGAAGGCTCGAGCTCGGCCGGCAAGATCGTGCTCGCGACCGTGAAGGGCGACGTGCACGACATCGGCAAGAACATCGTCGGCATCGTGCTCCAGTGCAACAATTACGAGGTCATCGACCTCGGCGTGATGGTGCCGGCGGCCAAGATCGTCGAGACGGTGAAGGCGGAGAAGGCCGACATCGTCGGCCTGTCCGGCCTGATCACGCCTTCGCTCGACGAGATGGCGTTCTTCGCCGGCGAATTGCAGCGCGAAGGATTGAAGCTGCCGCTGCTGATCGGCGGCGCGACCACGAGCCGCGTGCACACCGCAGTGAAGATCGACCCGAGCTATCGCGCCGGTCCGGTCGTCCATGTCAACGACGCCAGCCGCGCGGTTGGCGTTGCGTCCTCGCTGCTCTCGCCTGAGAGGCGCGAGGCCTATGCCGCCGAGGTGCGCGCCGAATACGCAAAGATCTCGGACGCGCATTTCCGCGCGCAGGCCGACAAGAAGCGGCTGAAGCTGGACGTGGCCCGCAAGAACCGCGTGCCGGTCGACTTCGCCGCGAACAAGCCGGTGAAGCCGACCTTCCTCGGCACCAGGAGCTTCGACGACTACGACCTGGCCGAGCTCGTGCCCTATATCGACTGGACGCCGTTCTTCCAGACCTGGGAGCTCGCCGGCCGCTTCCCCGCGATTCTCGACGACGCCAAGGTCGGCGAAGTCGCGCGCTCGCTCTATGACGATGCGCGCAAGATGCTCGACCTCATCGTCAAGGAAAAATGGTTCCGCGCCCGCGCGACCGTTGGCTTCTGGCCGGCGAACGCGCAAGGCGACGACATCGTGCTCTATGCCGATGACAGCCGCACCAGGAGCATCGCGACGCTGCACACGCTGCGCCAGCAGCTCGAGAAGCGCGAGGGCCGCTTCAACGCGGCGCTGTCCGACTTCATCGCGCCCGCGGGCGTGCCCGACTATGTCGGCGGCTTCGTGGTCACCGCCGGCATCGGCGAGGATGCGGTCGCCGACCGCTTCAAGATGGCCAATGACGACTACTCCTCGATCCTGTGCAAGGCGTTGGCGGACCGCCTGGCCGAGGCTTTTGCCGAGCGCATGCATGCCCGCGTGCGCCGCGAGTTCTGGGCCTATGCGCCGGACGAGGCGCTCTCGACCGACGATCTGATCCTGGAAAAATATCAGGGCATCCGCCCCGCGCCCGGCTATCCGGCGCAGCCCGATCACACCGAGAAGGCGACGCTGTTCGAGCTGCTCGATGCGGAAGCCACCGCCGGCGTGAAGCTGACCGAGAGCTTTGCGATGTGGCCGGGCTCGTCCGTGTCCGGGCTCTATTTCGCGAACCCCGAGAGCTATTATTTCGGCGTCGGCAAGATCGAGCGCGACCAAGTCGAGGACTATGCCGCACGCAAGGGCATGAGCGTCGCGGAGACCGAGCGCTGGCTGGCGCCGGTGCTCAACTACATCCCGCCGCGCGAGGACGCCGACAAGGCCTTTGCCGCGACGCCCGCGAATGATGAGATGTCAAAGGACCTCGCCTCGCATCCGCCCGGCTGCACCTGTGCCATGCATCTGGTCTGGCAGAAGAAGCGCGCGGGCGCTGGATAGGCCCCGGCACTCAGAAGGCGAAAACAACCCCATGCACA
This sequence comes from Bradyrhizobium sp. S3.2.6, assembly GCF_040546885.1. Classification (NCBI taxonomy): domain Bacteria; kingdom Pseudomonadati; phylum Pseudomonadota; class Alphaproteobacteria; order Hyphomicrobiales; family Nitrobacteraceae; genus Bradyrhizobium; species Bradyrhizobium sp. S3.2.6. The sequence continues at coordinate 382,079 of NZ_JBEPOS010000003.1, forward strand.
GTAGGGATGGGGTTGAAAGGGCTTGAGAGATTTTCGGTCTTGCCGAAATCGCTTGCTCCGTCGGGCAAAACACCTGTATCAAGGCAGGATCGCCAATCTCGCTTGCTGAACGGCAGAAGCTCTCCCCCCCGATCTCGTCATTGCGAGCGCGGCGAAGCAATCCAGAATCTTGCCGCGGGGACAGACTGGATTGCTTCGCTGCGCTCGCAATGACGGAGTGCGGGCGAGGAGCGCCGCCCTTCCAACTCACATTTCACACAGCTGCGCACTTTCACGGCGTTTCCCCCACAGCGCGGTGAACGCAACACGCGCTCGCCGCGACCAATGGCGGTCGCCGTCGGGGAGCCAAGGAAATCAAATGCTGGATGCCCAACACTTGATGTGGACGCAGATTGCCGCCGCCGTCTCAGTGCTGCTGTTTGGACTGATGCTGTTCAGCCTGGTCCGCACGTGGCGGCTGTTGCAGGCCGCGCGGGGCTGGGACAAGGTCGAGGGCATCATCACGGTCTCCCGGGTCGATCAGCCGGCGACGCACGCCTCGGACGATCGGAACGATGCCAGGCCCATCATCCGCTATCGCTATCAGGCCGGCGGCCAGGAGCTGGAAAGCGACAAGATCTTTGTCGGCGGGCCCACCATCACCACAAGGGTGCTCGCCGCAAAACTGGCCGGACGATATCCGGTCGGCGCGCATGTCGATGTCTACGTCGATCCGAAGCAACCGACCGAGACCCTGCTGGAGCCCGCCGAAGCGCAGAACGTCGCGGCGCTGGTGGCGTTCGCGATCGTGCTCGGCTTCATTGCCGCGACCCTGACCGCGCATTCACTGGCAGGTCGCGTGCTCTACGCCGACAAGGGCGTTCCGCTGTTCGCGTTCGCGCTGCCGATCATCGTGCTCGTGGGCGGCGTGTTCCTCGTCGCCGAATATGTCAGGACCCGCCGGCTCGCAAGCGCCAGCCTGCGCTGGCCGACCACAGCTGGCAGGATCACCCGTTGCGACGTGATCGAGGAGATCATCGAGGAGAAGACCGATCACGACGATAAGCCGACGACCACCGAGCTCCGACATCGCTATCAGGTCGCCCTGCGCTACGCCTACAGGGTCGGCAAGCGCGACTTCATCGGCACCGAAGTCGATTGGGGCGGCACCATGATCTCCGGGTTTCGCGAGGTCGCGGAAAAGGCCGCGGCGCGATATCATCCCGGGCAGAATGTCAAAGTTTATTACGATCCGGACCAGCCGGGACAGGCCGTGCTGGAGCCTGCGAGCCGGGAAGGCGCGCTGGGGCCGCTGATCGGCGCCGCGGTCTGTGCGATCGTCGGCGGCTCCTTTCTGACCATTTTGATCAAGGTGGGATTCGCGTAACGGGCCTTGGTGTCATTCCGGGGCGCGCGGAGCGCGAGCTATGATGCGCAATTGCGCATCTGAGAATCCATTGTGCAGCAAGTGTCGCCGATGAATGGATTCCGGGCTCGCGCCAAGCGGCGCGCCCCGGAATGACGGGGCCCCTCACCCCTTCGGCGGCGCCAGCGGCTGCAATATCTCCTGGAACGGCGCCAGCGCCTCGCAGCGATCGGCATGTGCGCTCAACGCCGGATAGCGCGCCGTGTCGAACAGTTGCGGATGCGCCTCGCGGGTGAAGCGTGTGACGCAGGCGACTGCGATGTCGGCATGGCCGATGCGGCCACCCAGCCAGTACGGCGTCGTCACCTTGGCGCGCTCGGCTTCCAGCACGCCGAGCACGTCGCCGATCTGCGCCTGGCAGCGCTCGACCCATAGCGCGAGCTGCTCCTTCCGCAGCACGCGTTCGTAGAGCAGGCTGACCGCCTTGTCGCCGAGGCCGGTCGCGAGCGCGCAAATCCGCAGATGCCGGCGCCGCTCGACGCCGCTTCGCGGCAGCATCGCCTTCTCGGGCCCGACGAGCTCGTCGAGATAGTCCAGAATGATCGTGCTCTCGATCAGCGCTTCGCCGTCATCGAGCACCAGGGTCGGCACGCGGCGCAACGGATTGTACGGCGCTATTCTGTCGGCATCGCCGAAGGTCGACCATGGCTTGTGCTCGAAGCTAAGGCCGTAGAGCCGCAGCGCAATCGCGACGCGGCGGACGAAGGGGGAATCATATTGGCCGATCAGGAACATGGTTCTCGCTCTTCTCTGGCGGTAGATGAGGCGGGGCCGATCAGTTTCCACGATGAGATCGCAGCAGCGCAAGGACAATCCTGGACATGGAGCATTGCGCCTGACGCAACGGCGCTCGCGACAGCGCCTCCCGGATGCGCTATGAAGGACGCCATCATGACAGTGACATCAGACATCACCCGGGAGCGGATCGCGGCAACCGAGGCCGTCATTCGCCCGCACATCCGGCGCACGCCGCTGCTCGCCGCCGACCTCGCCGATTTCGGACTGCCGGCCGCGCCCGTCATTTTCAAGCTCGAGCTGCTGCAGCATTCCGGATCGTTCAAGGCGCGGGGTGCGTTTGCCAATCTGCTGCTGCGGCAGGTGCCGCAAGCCGGTGTCGTCGCCGCATCCGGCGGCAATCACGGCGCGGCCGTCGCCTATGCGGCGCAGCGGCTCAAAATTCCTGCCACGATTTTCGTTCCCGACATCACCTCGCCCGCCAAGGCTGAGCGGATCAGGGGTTATGGCGCCGAGCTCGTGATCGCGGGCAACCGCTACGCCGATGCGCTTGCGGCCAGCGAAGCGAATGTCGAACGGACCGGCGCCATGGCCGTCCATGCCTACGATCAGATCGAAACCCTGCTCGGCCAGGGCAGTGTCGGACTGGAGCTGGAGCAGGACGCGCCCGGCATCGACACGCTGCTGGTGGCGGTCGGCGGCGGCGGGCTGATCGGCGGCATCGCGGCGTGGACCGCCGGCCGGACCCGCATCGTTGCCGTCGAGCCGGAGCTCTCACCGACCCTTCACGCCGCTTTCGCGGCAGGAGCCCCGGTCGACGCGCCGGCCAGCGGCCTCGCCGCCGACAGCCTCGCGCCACGGCGCGTCGGCGAATTGATGTTCCCGATCGCACGCGCCCATGTCGAGCAGGTCGTCCTGGTCAGCGACGATTCGATCCGGCAGGCCCAGGCCGCGCTGTGGTCGCGCCTGCGTCTGGTCGCCGAGCCGGGCGGCGCGGCGGCGTTTGCCGCATTGCTCTCCGGCCGTTATCGGCCGTCGGTAGGCGAACGTATCGCGGTACTTGTCTGCGGCGCCAACACGACGGCGGTGAACTTCGACAATTAGCGGAGGAACGGCGACGCTCACGCCTCGTCATTGCGAGCGCAGCGAAGCAATCCAGAATCGTTCCGCGGAGACAAAACTGGATTGCTTCGCTGCGCTCGCAATGACGGAAGGAGCCGCGCCCCACACTCGCTACTCGATGATCGGAACGTGCTTCGCCGCATCGCGCGGCACCGTGCAGTCGAGCCGCGGATCATCCGCCACCTCGATCTGGCGGCGGAACGGGATGAAGCCTGAGCGCTGATAGAACGCGACTGCCGACGGATGATCGAAGGTGCAGGTGTGCACCCAGACGCGACGCACATCGCCAGACCACGCGCTCCAGTGCGCGGTTCATCAGGAAGCGGGCGGCGCCGGTGCCGATCAGGCCTGCTGTGACGCCGAAATAGACCAGCTCGCACTGGCCGGGGTCGCGGAAATCCAGCTCGAGCAGGCCCTCGTCGCGACCGTCCACGACGAGCGCGTAGATTTCGATGCCCGGCGCTTGGATGATCGCGGCGAGCTGTGCGTCGTTCATGCGCAGCCGCGAGAGCCACAGCCATTCCTCGCCGACGCGACGGTGGAGATCGCGGTACCAATGAAGCGGAGGCGCATCGGCCTTGCGCAAGGTCCATGCGCCGGGCGGATCGTCGCGGGCAGCGGGGCGTGCGGTCATCTCCAGATGGGTGACGACGGCGGCGATCTTGCCGGCGGGGATGTCGGAATAGCCGTCGGGGAGGGGCATGGCGGTTTCCTGTGAAGCCGAGCGCGAGCCACATATTCTACGTCGTCCCGGCGGAGGCCGGGACCCATAACCACGAATGTAGATTGTCTTGCGACGCTGTAACAACGAGTCCCATGCACAACATCTGCTGCGGAGTATAGGTCCCGGCCTTCGCCGGGACGACAGAGGTGTTTGCAGCCGCGTCCTTCTGAGCCTCGCTCACCTTGGCGTCAGCGTGATCGCTTCCGCGGTCGCGGCTTCGACTGCGGAGAGGCTGTAGAGCAGCGGGACATACTGGCCGTTGGCCCAGAGCGGGGCGAGGTCGCGGTAGTGGCCGCTGAAGGGATCGCCGGACTGGCCGGGCGTGTTGATGGTGCGGCTCGCATCCCAATTGCCGACGTCGAGCACCATGCGGAACGAGGCGCCTGCCAAGAGCTGATAGTCGGAGCGGCGATAGGTGGCGGCGCGCGGCACGTTGGCGGCGCCGCCATAGGCGAGCGGGCCGACCGACAATTGCGCCGCGGTCGCCTTGTCGGCGAGCGGCATCAGCGCGTGATCGAACTTTGCGACATGGAGCCGGCCCCAGCGCCAGGTGGAGGGATCAGGACCGAGCTTGCCGGCGACATCGGCCACCGCCGCACCCAGGCTGTCGCGCAAGATCTGGTCGCGCGCAGCTGCGGGATCGACGCCGAACGACGCATCCGGCGATTCCAGCGCGGCGACGAGCGCCGGAATGCTGGAGGCCTCAGGCGCGATCAGGTCCGCCGCCTTGGGCGCCGTGGTTTTCAGCAGCCTGGGGCCGAGATGATTGGCGATCCAAACCTCGAACACGGCCGCCGCGGCGCTGTCGGCGGAATCGCGCGCGTCCCACGGCTTGAGCAGATCGAGACCCTGCTTCACGTTGACATCATCAGACGACAACGGCTGCAGCAGCTTGACCAGCCGGCGTCCCAGCATGGCGGTGTCGTCGTTCTGCAGATCCATGGCGTCGGCGAGCGTCACCTTGCTGTTGGCCGCGAGCACGTCGGTGATGCGCTGCCAGCGCGCGCTGTCGGACCATTCGAAGCCGACCCTGCGCTCGTTGACGGGATAATCGGGCGGCAGGTTCATGTGGTTCGCCGTGGCGAAAAAGCCCTGCTTGGGCTGATACGATTTCGGCAGCTCGTCGAGCGACAAGAATCCCTGCCATTCATAACGGCCATCGCCGGGCACCGGCATGAGGCCGTCGAAGTTGAGGCGGCGCGGCGTCTTGCCGGCGGCGACCCAGCCGATATTGCCCTTGGTGTCGGCATAGACCTGGTTCTCCGACGGCGCGCCCCAGCGCCGCATGGCGCCGAGAAAACCATTCCAGTCTTTCGCGGTCATGTAGTCCGACGAGCCGAAGTAAGCCGAGGTGCCGGGCTCGAACCAGATCGAGCGCACGGCGAAGGCGCGCTTGTTGGCGTCGTCGACGAAGATCACGGGGCCGTGGCGGGTGAACTTCAGCTCGAGATCGCGATCGGCCTCGCCCTTGACCTGCTGCTTCTCGTGGACGATGCGCATGTCCTCCCAGCCATTGCCGTAGCGATACTGGTTGGGATTTTGCGGATTGAGCTCGTAGACGTAGAGGTCTTCCTGGTCGACGTTGAAGATGGTGAGGCCGAAGGCGATGGTGCCATTGTGGCCGATCGAGATGCCGGGCAGCGCCGGCTCGCCGGCGCCGATCACGGAGATGCCGGGCGCATTGAGCCCGACGATGTAGCGGAGCGAGGGCACGCTGTGCTCGCGATGCGGATCGTTGGCGAGGATCGGACGGCCCGTCGCGGTGCGCGAAGCCGCGATCACCCAGTTGTTGGAGCCGATGGTGTCGCGCTGCTGATCGGCTTGAGTGAGGTATTTGTCGGGATCGTGCGCGAGCGCGGCCTTCTGGTCCTTTGGCGCGGCAAAGGCCACCGGGCGGGTCGCGAGATCGTAGGCCGCGAGCACGGCCTTCGGCACGCTGCAGGGGTCGAGCCCATCGGGGATTTTCGTGGTCCAGGCCGGTTCGAGCTTGACGCGAAACCGATCGGCATCGAGGCCGGCGGCGCACGCGACCAGCGAGCGCTTCACTTCGGAGGCGACGTTGCGGGTCAGGCCGTGGCTGCGGATGCGGACGACGTCATCGGCGACCCAAAAATCCGGCATGGTGCCGGCGATCCTGAACTCGATCGGCAGCGGTCGTTTTCCCGCGCGCACGTCGGCGACATAGGCGTTGACGCCGGCAACGAAGGCGTCCGCATAGGTCTTTGCCTTGGGGCCGTAGGCCGCCCACTCCGCATTCATGTCGCCGCGATAGAGAAACAGCCGCAGCGCCTTGTCCTGCTCGGTATAGACCTGGCCGAAATCCCTGGCGAGCAGGCCGAGCCCGCGCTTGCGCCAAAGATCGATCTGCCAGAGCCGGTCGCGCGCGGCGTTGAAACCTTGCAGGAAGAACAAATCGTGCTCGTTGCCGGCGTAGATGTGCGGAATGCCCCAGACGTCGACCAGGATCCGGGCGGGGGCGTTGAGACCGGCGACATCAGCCTTGACCTGGCGCGCGCTGCCGAGCGGGTTCGGTTTTTCGCGCGCGATGGCGGTCGAAGTGAGCAGCGCAGCGGAGATCGCCGCAGCGCAGAGCTTTTGGATGACCCGGTTGAAATCCGTGTTCATTGTCTTCTCCCGTTGTTGTTGATTGGGGCGCAACGCGCCCGCTATTCCCCCTCGTCGCTCGCCAGCACGCCCTTCACCGCGCGGGCCCAGCCGGCGAGCTTTCGATCGCGCGTGGCCTGGCTCATGTTCGGCTTGAAGCGGTGCTCGAGGCGCCAATTGTCGGCGAATTTCGTCGGCTCGGGATAGACGCCGGCCTGGAGACCGGCGAGATAGGCTGCACCGAGCGCGGTGGTCTCCTGGATCACGGGGCGATCGACCGGGGCGTCCAGGAGATCGGCGAGACGTTGCATGGTCCAGTCCGACGCGGTCATGCCGCCATCGACGCGGAGCACGACGCTCGCGATTTCCGAGCTCGGCCAGTCCGCGCGCATCGCGGCCCAGAGATCGAACGTCTGGTAGCAGACGCTTTCGAGCGCGGCATGTGCAAGCTCGGCCGGGCCGGTGTTGCGGGTGAGGCCGAACAGCGCGCCGCGCACGCGCGGATTCCAGTAGGGCGCGCCCATGCCGACGAAGGCCGGCACGAGATAGACGCTCTGCATGGAGTCTGACTGATCGGCAAGAGGTCCGGTTTCGGCGGCGTGCTTGATGATGCCGAGACCGTCGCGCAGCCATTGCACGGCCGAGCCTGCGACGAAGATCGAGCCTTCGAGCGCGTAGGTGCGTTTGCCGCCGAGCTGGTAGGCGATGGTGGTGAGCAGCTTGTTCTTCGAGACGACAGGCGTGGTGCCGGTGTTGAGCAGGGCAAAACAACCGGTGCCGTAGGTCGACTTCATCATTCCCGGACGAAAGCAGGCTTGCCCGATGGTCGCGGCCTGCTGGTCGCCGGCGATGCCGGAGATCGCGATCGCGCCGCCGAACAAATCCGGCGTGCTCTCGCCGAAATGGGCGGAGGAATCCTTCACCTCGGGCAGCATCGAGCGTGGCACGCCGATGATCTCGAGCAGCTCGTCGTCCCACTGTCCGGTGTGGATGTTGAACAGCAGCGTGCGCGAGGCATTGGTGGCATCGGTGGCGTGGACCTTGCCGCCGGTGAGGCGCCACAGCAGGTAGCAATCGACGGTGCCGAACATCAGCTCGCCGCGGGCGGCGCGCGCCCGTGCGCCGGGGACGTGGTCCAGGATCCAGGCGACCTTGGTGCCGGAGAAATAGGGATCGATGATCAGGCCGGTCTTTTGCGAGATCAGCGGCTCGCGGCCTTCGTGCTTGAGCTTCGCGCAGATGTCGGCGGTGCGGCGGTCCTGCCAGACGATGGCGCGGTGCACGGCTTGTCCCGTGGCGCGATCCCACACCACGGTGGTCTCGCGCTGGTTGGTGATGCCGATCGCGGCGATGTCCTTCGCCGTGATGCCCGCCTTCTCGATTGCGTCGCGGCAGACCGTCACGGTCGAGGTCCAGATGTCCTCCGGCTCGTGCTCGACCCAGCCCGAAGCCGGAAAATGCTGCGGAAACTCGGCTTGCGCACGCGCAGCAATCGAGATGTCGCTGCGAAACACGATCGCACGCGAGGAGGTTGTGCCCTGGTCGATGGCGAGGACGAAAGACATGGAAGCTTACCCTGGCGTTCTCTTGGCGTAGTCTTGGCGTTCCCCTGAGGGGGATCATTGTGTCGCGCCAAAAGGAGCGGATTAGGGCAGGAAGGTCAAGGCCGCCGCATGTGGCGCTTGAGGACTGTGAACCTGCTTGGCCTCGTGGTTCGAGACGCGCCGTAAGGCGGCGCTCCTCACCATGAGGGTCTTAGAGCGTAGGGTTTGGATCAAGGTTTTGAAACGAGACCTCATCCTGAGGAGCCCGCCAAAGCGGGCGTCTCGAAGGATGGGCCGCGAGCAAGCCGCTGGCCCGGAGACTAGGATGGCGGGAGCGAAGATGCTACATCCCCGGACCGGCAATCCGGGGCGGCATGACATTCACTTCGTTTCAGTTCGGCATCTTCGTTGCGGTGGTGTTCGGCGCCTATTATTTGCCGCCGTTGCGCCGCTTCCAGGTCCAGCTGCTGGTGCTCGCAAGCCTGGTGTTCTATGGCTCCGGCCAGCCGGAACTGCTGCCGCTATTGCTGCTTGCCGTGCTCGGAACCTATCTCTGCCTGGTGCTGGCGTTCGACAACCGCGCGCTCTGGATGCCGGCCGGCATCGTGTTCAATCTCGCGCTGCTGGCGTTCTTCAAATACAAGCTGCTGTTCATCGACTTAGCCGCGGTTCACCCGACCGGCGTCGCACCGCTGGATGTGCTGCTGCGATTGCCGCTGCCGATCGGCATCTCGTTCTTCGTGTTCCACAATATCAGCCTGCTGGTCGACCTGACGCGCGAGAAGCAGCCGCCGCCACTGCGCGACGTGTTCCTCTACATCATCTTTTTCCCGCAGCTCGTGTCCGGGCCGATCACCCGCGCGGGGCAGTTCATGCCGCAGATCGCGCCCAAACGGCTCGCTGAGGTCGATGTCGTCGCGGCCGCAAAATGGGTCCTGACCGGCTTCTTCTTCAAGCTCTACGTCGCGAACAATCTCAACGAGATGACGTCCTACATGGACTATCCGCTCTACGAGACCGTGTCGACGCCGGACCGCTGGCTGCTCGTGTTCCTGTACAGCTACCAGATCTATGCCGATTTCTTCGGCTATTCGGCGATTGCGCTTGGCCTGGCGCTGCTGTTCGGCTATCGCCTGCCCGTCAACTTTGACCTGCCCTACATCGCGGTCTCGTTCTCCGAGTTCTGGACTCGCTGGCACATCTCGCTGTCGACCTGGCTCAGGACCTATCTCTACATCCCGCTCGGCGGCAACAGGAAGGGGCCGGCCCGGACCTGCCTCAATCTGATGATCGTGATGACGCTCGGCGGGCTCTGGCATGGCGCGAGCCTGAGCTACGCGCTGTGGGGCATGCTGCACGGCCTGCTGCTGGTCGTCGAGCGGCCGTTCCTGAGATTTCTCGGCGAAGCCGGGCCTGTGGTGCGGGTCGCCCGCATGGGCGTGGTGTTTTTCTCCGTGACGATGCTCTGGATCTTCTTCAAGCTGCCGAACTTCGATCACGCGCTCGGCTATCTCGCAGGGATGTTCGCGCCGACTGACAATCCCAATCCGACAAAGCTGTTCCGCAACATGGCGCTGCTCTACGCCCTCCCCGTCCTGATCCAGCACCTTGGCATCGGTGCGCTCCTGGAGGGCAAGCTGCGGCGATGGGAGCCGTACCTCTATGGCGCGCTGGCGGCGATGGCCTGGCTCGAGGCCGGGCCGGACGCCGCCTTCATCTATTTCCAGTTCTGACCATGCCGCAGTCACCGAGACTTTCATGGCTGATCAAATGCGCGGGCGTCGCGGTGGCGCTGCTGCTCGCCTGCAGCCTTGCCACCGCGCGTTTCGGCTTCGGGCTGCGGCAGCCGACCGTCACCACCCGCGACGGCACCATCATCACGCTCAACCGCTATGTCGGGGAGCCCGTACCTGACCTCGTGCTGGTCGGCAGCTCGGTCGCCTGGCGTCTGAAGGAGGAATATTTCACACGCCCCCGCGTCCGCAATCTCGCGCTCGCCGGCGGCTCGCCGGTGACCAGCCTGGACATCGTCGCGAAGCGGAAAAGCCTGCCGAAGATCGTCCTGATCGAGACCAACGTTCTCACGCGCCTGCCCGACGACGCGCTGATCGCCAAATTTTCCGGCGGCGCGCGCACCGAGACGCTATTCCTGCGCCCGGTGCGAACGGCGGTTGCGGCCTATGAAACGTGGAATCACACGCCGCCGAATCCTGCAGACGCGCGCGCCGAACGGGATCGCCTGCTCAAGGAGCCGCCGAGCACATTCGACAACAGGGTCTATCTCGACCGTGCCGTGCAACAGATGAATGACGACGACCCCACCGCTCCGGCGCAAGCGAACGTGGCGCGCATCAGACAGCTGATCGACGACATCGAGCGGCGGGGATCACGCGCCTTCCTGCTCGAGATCCCCTTCGCGGCGGAGATCGAGGATTCGCGCATGGTCAGGATGAGCAAGGCGATCGTCCACGCGGCCTTCCCGGATCGCGGGCGTTGGCTGCCGATCGATCCGCCGTCGGGCGAACTGCGCTGGGCCGACGGCGTGCACCTGGACGAGCGATCGGCCCTGCTCGTCGTGCGCGCGATCGAAGGTGCCCTGGCCGAGCGCGACCGGTAGCGGCCGTTGTTGCTCCGCTGATTCCGCTTGTTCGGTGTCATCGCCCGGCTTGACCGGGCGATGACGGCGGAGGCTTAAAACTCGTTTGCGATCTTCGACAGCATACCGAGCAGCGCTTCGCGGTTGGCTTGGCCCAGCAGCTCGTTCAGCCGTGACTCGTGCTTGGTGGCGACGAGCTTCTTGGCGCGCGTCAGCACGGCCTTGCCCTTGTCGGTCAAAACGAGAATATGCGAGCGGCGGTCGTTGGTGGAGCGGATCCGGGCGCAGAGGTCGCGGCTCTCGAGATTATCGAGCAGGGCGACGAAATTCGGCCGGAGGATGCCGAGGGTCGAGGCGATCTCGGTCTGGTTACGGCCCGGGTTCTTCTCCACCAGCAGCAGCACCGAAAACTGCGCCGGCGTCAGCTGGAGCGAGGCCACGCAGCGCAAGAAGTTCTCGAACACCTTGAGCTGGGCGCGCTTGAGCACGTAGCCGAGCTGTTCCGAGAGCTCGCCGAGCTGGAGGGCTTCGGGCAGGCCCTCGGCGGCATCCTTGCGGCCCTTGGCCCCGTCGCCAGGCTTTTCAGAGGACTTTTCAGCGGTTTTGGAAACGGTCATCGCCTCGTGCTCGTAATCCCGCTAAATTCGGGAGGGATGGTTCGCGGCCCTTGAGATTATATTTGATAATTGTTATGGACCATATCAAATATCGTCAGCGTATTTCAATGGCTGTGAACGGACCATCCACCGCGATCGCGGAGACCGGTCCTTAATCTTTGAGGGGGAGCGTCCGGTCTTGAACACCACCATCATGCTGTTCCTGCTGCAGGATGGCATCACCAATGGCGCGATCTATGCGCTGCTCGGCCTGGCGCTGGTGCTGGTATTTGCCGTCACCCGCGTCATTCTGATCCCCCAGGGCGAGTTCGTCACCTATGGCGCGCTGACCTATGCCTCGCTGGCCTCGGGCCAGATGCCGGGCACGGCCAAGCTGGCGCTCGCCATGGGCACCGTCGCCTTCGCTTTCGACCTGTTCGTTGCCCGCAAGGCGCTGCATGGCCGGCTGATCGTCCGCAGCGTCCTCGCCAACATCGTGTTGCCGGCCATCGTGCTGGCGGTGACGCTGTACTTCGCCGGCCAGAAGCCGCCGGTTGCGGTCTGCATCGCGCTGTCGCTGCTGATCGTCGCGATGATCGGCCTGTTTCTGTATCGCATCGCGTTCCAGCCGCTGGCGCACACCTCGGTGCTGGTGCTGCTGATCGCCTCGGTCGGCGTCCATCTGGCGCTGCAGGGGCTGGGCCTCTTGTTCTTCGGCGCCGAGGGCCAGCGCGGCCCTGCCGTGCTCTCCGGCGCGTTCACCGCGGGCTCGCTGCGCTTCACCGGCCAGAGCATCACGGTCTACGGCATCACCATCGCCTTCATCGTCGGGCTCTGGCTGTTCTTCGGGCTGACGCTTTACGGCAAGGCGCTGCGCGCCACCGCCGTCAACCGGCTCGGCGCGCGGCTCGCCGGCATCCGCACCACGCTGTCGGGCCAGATCGCCTTCCTGCTGGCCTCCGTCATCGGTGCGCTGTCGGGCATCATGATCGTGCCGATCACGACGCTTTACTATGACTCGGGCTTCCTGATCGGCCTGAAGGGCTTCGTCGCCGCGATCATCGGCGGCCTCGTCAGCTATCCCCTCACGGCGGTCGCAGCCCTCTTCGTTGGCATCGTCGAGGCGTTCTCGTCCTTCTATGCCTCCAACTACAAGGAGGTGATCGTGTTCATGCTCCTGATCCCCGTGCTGCTGCTGCGGTCGCTAGCCGCACCTGCCGTCGAGGAAGAGAAGGACTGACGCCTAAGATGCAGAGCCGGATTCCCATCCTCATCTTCGCAGCTTTGATGGCAGCGATCCCGTTCGTCCCGGGCATGCCGCCGTTCTGGATCGTGCTGCTCGACAATATCGGCCTCACCGCGCTGGTCGCGATGGGCCTCGTGCTGCTCACCGGTGTCGGTGGCCTGACCTCGTTCGGCCAGGCCGCCTTCGTCGGCTTCGGCGCCTACACCACGGCGCTGCTGACGACGGCTTACGGACTGTCGCCGTGGCTGACCTTGCCGCTCTCGCTCGTGGTCAGTGGATTGCTTGCGGTGCTGCTCGGCCTGGTTACGGTCCGCCTCTCCGGCCATTATCTGCCGCTCGGCACGCTGGCCTGGGGGCTCGGCCTGTTCTACCTCTTCAGCAAGCTGGAATTCCTCGGGCGTAACGACGGCATCTCGGCGATCCCGCCGCTGTCGATCGGCACGTTCAGGATGCTCTCACCCGGCTCGATCTACTTTGCGATCTGGGTCGCGGTCATCCTCTCGGCCCTGCTCACGATGAACCTGCTGGACTCCCGCACCGGCCGTGCCATCCGCGCGCTGCGGCGCGGCCATGTGGCGGCCGAAGCGTTCGGCGTGCACACGCCGCGCGCGAAGCTGCTGGTGTTCATCCACGCCGCCGTGCTTGCGGGCCTCTCCGGCTGGCTTTACGCCCATCTCCAGCGCGCGGTGAACCCGACGCCGTTCGGCGCGCAGGCCGGCATCGAATATCTCTTCATCGCGGTGGTCGGCGGCGCCGGTTATGTCTGGGGCGGCGTGCTGGGTGCTGCGATCGTCGTGATCCTGAAAGAGGTGCTGCAGAGCTACCTGCCGCTGATCCTGCCCGGCTCCGGCCAGGTCGAGACCATCGTGTTCGGCATCCTGCTGGTGGCGCTGCTGCAGCTCGCACCCGGCGGCGTCTGGCCCTGGCTGATGTCATTCCTGCCCGAGCGCACGGCTGGCAGGAAGCCGGACACCTCGCTGAAGCTGGAGGCGCGACCCCGCCCGCCCGGCCAATCCAGCGTGCTGCTCCAGGTCGAGAAGGCGCGCAAGCAGTTCGGCGGCGTGGTCGCCGTCAACAATGTCTCCTTCGAGGTCCAGGCCGGCGAGATCGTCGCGCTGATCGGCCCCAACGGCGCCGGCAAGAGCACCACCTTCAACCTGATCACCGGCGTGCTGTCGGCGACCTCGGGCTCGATCTCGGTGCTCGGCAGGAAAGTGGATCGCGCGCCGCCGCAGGAGATCGTCAAGCTCGGCATCTCCCGCACCTTCCAGCACGTCAAGCTCGTGCCCGATATGACCGTGCTGGAGAATGTCGCGATCGGCGCGCATCTGCGCGGCCATTCCGGGCCGCTCGCCTCGATGCTGCGTCTCGACCGCGCCGACGAGGCAAAATTGCTTGCGGAGGCCGCCCGCCAGATCGAGCGCGTCGGCCTCGCCGACCAGATGCATCAACTCGCAGGATCTCTGTCGCTCGGCCAACAGCGCATCGTCGAGATCGCCCGCGCGCTGTGCGTCGATCCGATGCTGCTGCTGCTCGACGAGCCCGCGGCCGGCCTGCGTCACATGGAAAAGCAGCAGCTTGCGAAATTGCTGCGCGATTTGCGCGACGGCGGCATGAGCGTGCTGCTGGTCGAGCACGACATGGGCTTTGTGATGAATCTCGCCGACCGCATCGTGGTGCTGGATTTCGGCACCAAGATCGCGGAAGGCACGCCTGCCACGATCAAGACCAATCCCGAAGTGATCAAGGCCTATCTCGGAGTGGCGGCATGAGCGCGCTGTTGTCCGTCACCGATGCGCATGTCGCCTACGGCAAGGTCGAGGCCGTCCGCTCGGTCGCACTCGAGGTCGGCGAGAACCAGATCGTCACCATCGTCGGCGCCAATGGCGCCGGCAAGACCACGCTGCTCTCGGCCATCATGGGCATCCTGCCGTTGAAGGGCCGTGTCGCCTTTGCCGGCCAGGACCTGGCCCGGCTCGACATCGAGGACCGCGTCGCGATGGGGCTCGGCCTCGTGCCGGAGCACCGCGAATTGTTCGTGACCATGAATGTCGAGGACAATCTCGAGCTAGGCGCCTTCCGCATCGAGAGAAGCAAGGCAAAGGCCTCGATCGAGCAGGTCTATGCGCTGTTTCCGCGGCTCAAGGAGCGGCGCAAGCAGCTTGCCGGCACGCTCTCCGGCGGTGAGCAGCAGATGCTCGCCATGGGCCGTGCGCTGATGGGCGCGCCGAAGCTCCTGATGTTGGACGAGCCGAGCCTCGGCCTCGCGCCGATCATCGTCGCCGATATTTTCCGCATCATCACCGAGCTGCGCGCCAGCGGCGTGTCCGTGCTGCTGGTCGAGCAGAACGCGCAGGCCGCGCTGAAGATCGCCGACCAGGCCTATGTGATGGAGCTCGGCGAGTTCGTGCTCAGCGGCAAGGCCAGCGACATCGCGGCGAACGAGGCGGTGGCGGCGAGCTATCTCGGCTTCCAGCACGAAGGCGCAAGCGTGCTATAACTACGTGCGGCTCGCCGTCCGCACAAAACCCCAGGCGGCGATCGCGGCCATCAGCAGCGAGATCAGCACGTTGTAGCCGGCGAGCGACAGGCCGAGGAAGCGCCACTGCACCTCGTCGCAACGCACCACCTTGACGGTGTCGAGCCGCAACAGCAGATCGCCGGCGCTGCCGAGATTTCCGACCGGACCCGTGCAGTCGGTCGGCCCCTTCCACAACCCCCATTCGACGCCCGAGTGATAGGTGCCGAGGCCGGCATTGGCGAGCGCCGCCAGCGCGAGGAGCGCGAGCCCGGCCAGCAGCAGCGGCCGCGGCGCGCCGCTCCGCGCTGCGAGCGCCGTGAGCGCACCGAGCGCGATCGCGAGATAATAGGCGTAGCGCTGCTCGAGGCAGAGCGGACAGGGCAGAATCTCCAGCACGAGCTGAAAGAACCAGGCGCCCGCGATTGTCGCCGCCGCGATCAGCGTGACCGCCAGCGAGGCGGTCAGCGCCGGCGTACTGGCCGGTCGAAACGCGGGTATTACGGCACTCTGGGTCGTCACGGCGGCCTCTCCAGATGGGACGTGGCCCTAAGCCTCTAACCCTGGCCGGTGCGGCTGTCGAGAACGGCCGGGATCACTTTGGCGCGGGTTGACCTCGCTTTGTCCATGGCTGTAGTCCGCCGGCTTCGCAACGCCCTCATTCGGAAGGCGACGTCGCCGGCCAGCTGGGCGATAAAATCAGAAATAAAACTTTTAGTTGATTTGCACGCCCCGCGATGCAATGTTTGATTGTGTCGATAGACGATATATCTCAGAACGGGTAAGCGTAGGGAGCAGGCGATGCCGAGCTATCAAGACATCTACGTGCGGGACAATTTTGGCGACACCGGCGTCTTCCCGTCGACGGGCGTTCCATACATGTCGCCCGACATCATCCCGCTCCAGAGTGGCACGTTGTCGGTGGAGCAGGCCATTTCGACGTATGGCGGTCCCGATCAGGGCAAGCACATCCTCAATCCCGGCCTGAACAACATCTACATCCGCGCCAAGAATTTGCAGCCAGGCGGAACCGAGACCGGAACGGCCTCTCTCTACTTCGCCAAGACCTCGCTCGTGATGTTGCCGGACACATGGCGGAACAATCAGCTGCTTACGTCGGCGGGCCAGTCAAGCGTATCGTTCGTGAACGCATCGGGCAGCACCAATCTCAATCCAAATGACATCGCGCTCAGCAGCCCGGCCTTTTTCTGGAGCAGCGTGCCGGACCCCACCTGGAGCCATTGTCTGGTCGCGATCGTCAATACCCCCAATACCGTTGTTACGATCCCGGCCCGTTTCGCCAGCAATGCCGCTTACGTCCAATGGGTGCAGAACAATCCCGCCGTCGCATGGCGCAACATCATCATCGTTCCGAACGGCCAGGCCAACGTCATCAAGAATGTAGAATTCTCCAACCAGGATTCGGTCCCGCACTACTTCTACTTCTCGCTCACCGCGCGCAATTGCCCGCTCAATACCGCCGTCACCATGCAGTGCACCCACCAATCCTGTCCGATCAACTGGAACGGGACGATCCCGGCGCCTGATCCCAACGGCAATCAGATCATTGGTTTCCAGAACAGCGTCCCGGCCGGCTTTCTCTCCGGGTCCCTGGCGATGTCCGCTACCGCGCCATCCGGACAGACGTTCCCGCGCGGCATGACGCTTGACCTGATGGCCTATCAGGTGCCCGCCTCGCAGCTATTTGACGAGTTGGACGAGATCGAACGCGACGTGGTTCGCCACTATGAGGTTACCGAAGATCATCTGGTGAAGGGCCTCGCCAAAGACGGCGGCGGAAAGATGCTGATCAAGCTTGGCCAAGTGAACTTCGTCGTACCGGCTTAGCACCATGCCAGTTCAACCGCGCTCTCAGTCCGGCCTCACGGAGTTCTCGTCCGGTGCCGGCGCCGTAACCCTCGGCAACATGCCGAGCATCAGCTTTCAGGGCAGCAATACCTGGTCGATCGAGGTTTGGGTCTACCTCGACGCGCTGGTCGACCAGATGAACCTGGTCAGCCGGCAAGGAGAGTTCGCGCTCGTCACGCAAGGCGGATGCATTTCGGCCGCCCGCCAGAGCCAGATCTTTCCGCTCGTCAGCACTCCTTTGCTCGCGCCGCACACCTGGTATCACGTCTGCGTCACGTTCGATGGCGCCACCATGTCGCTGTTCCTCAATGGATTGCGGCGCAATTTCATCACGATGACGGATTCTGGCGTCGCTAACCAGGGCCAGCCGATGACGATCGGCGGCGGATTTTATGGCCAGACGACCGGCGCCCGTTTCTGGAATATTGCGCTGCCGCCAGACATTATTTTTGAACGGCAGTGGAGCAGGTACGCGGCGAACACCGCCAATTTGATGGCGCAAATCGACTTCACGCAAACGCCCCCCATCGACACCTCGGGGCAGGGCGCGCCGGTGACGGTTTCGGCGACCGGCGTCGCCTACCTGCTGTATACGCCGGCGGCGAACCTGGTCGAAGGCGCCTTTTGCGATCCCTACAACGACAATGCCGTCAATCCCGGCGGCTCCGCCGCGGACTTCACGGTCATGGCGTGGATTTCGCCGCAGGCGCAGCCGGGCAAGCAGGCGATCTTTTCCAACGGCTTGTATGGCGCCGCGGGAATGTCGCTGGCGATAAATGCGGCCGGCAAGATCGAGTTTCAGATCGGCGGCGCGACGGCCGTGGTTTCAACCACGGCGCTTCAGGTCAATCGCTGGCGCAATGTGACGGCAACCTGGAGCGCTGCCGGCGGCAACGCCGCGATCTTCCTGGATGGCGTGCAAGACGCGACCGGCACGATGGCGTTCGCAACCGCGCGGTCCGGCGGCGCGCCATTGGTCGGCGCAGCGGCAACCAGCAGCGCCGCGCTGCCGTCCTTTAATTTCGTCGGTTACATCCAGGCCGTGAGCCTGTGGAGTTACGTCTTAACAGCGGCCCAAATCCAGAACTACATGACCGACGACCCGATCAACGATGCCAATTGCATCGCCGACTATGATTTCGTGCCGCCGCGGGCGCAGAACAGTTGGTCGCTCAATCCGGTCGGCATCGTCGGCAATGCGTCGGTTGTGGCGATCAGAAGTGCCGGCACGGTCAGCGTGAATACGATGGCGCAACGGCCACGACCACCGCTGCTACCTGTCGCGACCCACATGACGCCACGCAATGTGCGGTCCGATGATCTGTCGCTCGACACCCGTCGCGCCATGGTTGCCGAGTTCCGCGCCTTCATGACCGAGCGCCTCGGGCTTGCTCCGGAGCAGCAGGAAGAATTTGCGGCGCGATTTCAGGCGAATCTTGCGCTGCGGGCGGAACAGCTCGCAAGCGGGACCTACCGCGTACCGTTTCAATTCAGCGTCGAGCCGCTGGCGGGGGACCGTAGCCGCTTGTGGCTGCATGCCGATGGTGAATCCACCATCATCTATGAAGGCGAGTTCGACGCCTGCACCACGTGGGCCATTCAGTTCATCATCAGCCTCGGGCTGACCCTGTACTCCGTGTTCAGCTTCAGCATGAATATTTCCAAGGTCGCCGCCGGCCTGACCAATTATCTGGCCCAACGGATCAACACGATTGGCCTGGTGCCGCAGCTGCGCGTCGTGTTCAATAAAGGCATAACGCCTACCACCGTCTATAACGCGCTCGAGCTGCTGTGGGACTACGGGCTCCTGACCGGAACGATGAAGTTCTTATGGCAGGCAACGAGTGCCTCGGTCTCGTGGTGGACCATCGGCAGTATTGCCGTTCGGATCGGTCTGCTGTTCAGCCCGTTCGCACCGCTGGAGGTCGCCGTCTTCATCACCGAACTCGCCAAATCGATCATCGATGTTCGCGCTGCCTGGAACGATCCCAACAATTGCTGGAAATCCGGCGCGGAGCGGCGGGTGTTGTCGGGACCCATAGGCTGAACGAAAACCCGGATGAGGACTTCGCGCCCGGGACGGACCTCAATCAACCGGTCGGTGGCTTGCTCTTCCAGCATCCCCACTCGGGTCGTGGCCTTAAGCCTCTAACTCCCGCCCGTGCGGCTGTCGAGAACGCCCGGGATCGCTTTGGCGCGGGTTGACCCCGGTTTGTCCATGGCTATAGTCCGCCGGCTTCGCGAGGCTCCCTCCCGGGACCGACCGAGGGCCCCTGTGGCGGAATTGGTAGACGCGCTCGACTCAAAATCGAGTTCCGCAAGGAGTGCTGGTTCGATTCCGGCCAGGGGCACCAATCAGGCTGTTCAAGCCCTTCCAAAGCGTCCGCAACCGTCCGCACAGCGCTCGGAAACTCTTGAAACATAGGCGCTTCCGCGTACATCGGTGCTCGTCATCGTTTGTTCTCATCTGATCCCAGCCGCCCGATTTGTTGGTATTCTTGTTGGTATCGGGAGAACAAGCGTTCGCGGTGACTTTCGCTATTCAAGGACGCCAAGGCACGGGATGGCGATGTCGTCGAGCTCCAGCTTGCGCATCTTAACAACTCGACCGTGGAATGGCTCTACAAGAAGCACGGCCCGCTTGCGCTGATCGGCTCGCGCACGAAACTGATGTGACGCTGGGCTGATCGGGTCGACCGCTGAGCGCTTGACCATTTCCTGAAACAGCGGGGAACTCCCTGCACTGCTTGCCGGCTGCCTGAGCAGAGCGTCGTTGTCGACGTATGCGGTCATGGGAGAAGTGGCCGTGCCGCGTCTGATTCACGTCCGGGTTCGAAGGTAGCGCCGGAGATGCGCGGGACCGCTCAGGCGAAAGTGCAGCCCTTGGACTCCAGCACCTTGCCGATGCCGGACAGCTCGAGAATGTCCCCGCCGGCCTTGAGCGCCTTCATCACGCCGGCTTCCTTGTCCTCGCGCGCCGCCGACTTGACGCAGACGTCGACAATGTTCTCCTTCGGCACGATCACGACACCGTCGTCGTCGGCACTCACGATATCGCCGGGACGAACTGCAATCCCGCCGATGACGATCGGCTGATTGATGGTGCCGAGCGTCTCCTTGACGGTGCCCTTCATGCAGAGTCCGTAGGAGAAGACCTTGAATCCGGTGTCGCGCACCGCCGGGCCATCGCGAACGCCGGCATCCGTGACCAGGCCGACGATGCCCTTGGCGACGCAGGCCGTCGACAGCACTTCGCCGAACCCGCCTTGCTCGGGATGATCGCCTGCACTCACTACGAGCACGTCACCCTGCTTGGCCAATGAGATGGCAGTGATGAGCATCATGTTGTCGCCTGGATGGCAACTGACCGTCAGCGCCGGCCCGCAGGCGCGCATTCCCGGATAGATCGGCTTGATCCGCGACGTCAATGCACCCGAGCGCCCCTGCGCCTCGTGCAGGGTGGACGGAGGAAATTGCTTGATGCGCTCGACGAGGTCTGCAGCAGGCCGATCGAAAGTTCTGACAACGTGAACCATGGTCCCTCCGAGGGTCGCAATCTAAGCTTCACCTGAGATAGTCGACCGTCTCAGATCGGAGAATTTCAGTTTTTAGGATTGCCACATCGTGTTTCGTTATGGCTCGCTCTTCTGGCCCTCCAGAGGCGTTGGAGCACCCTCTGCGATGGTAACCGCGCCGGGAGGGATATCGAACTGCCCCCAGGTCTTGACGATGATCTCGAGCAATATCTTGTAGACAGCGAATGCGGCGTCGGACAAGGCAGCGTTATCGGAAATGCACAGCGACATCTGCTGCGAGGCCGACGGCGCATTGATCCGCCGAATGCAGAGTTCATCCAGGTTCGGCAATGCCTTTGCAATGGAAATGGGCAGCACGGCGGCCCCCACCCCGGCTGCAATCGCCGAAGACAGGGTCGATTGGGAATGGATCTCGGCGACGATGCGCGGGCGGAGTCCCACCTCGGCGCAGACCCGCTCGACCGTCTGTCGCAAGAAGGATTCCCGATATGGAAGAAGCAGGTCGAATTGCGCGACCTCCGCCGCCGAAACCTCCTCCGGAGGCATCTGCTCCGGATACATGCTGCGGGGCGCGACAAGATAAAAATGCTCGCGCATCAGCGGCTTGTAATCGAGACCGGTCACCGGGCGATCGCCGTAGAGGACCGCCATATCCATGCTCCCCTTCAGCATCATCTCGCTGAGCATGACCCCGGAGCTGTCGTAAATGTGCGGCACCACGCCGGGATATCGTTGGCGTACCTGCATCAGCAGCGGGGTCGCCAGCAATGCCGCCGAGCTGAGCGGGGCCAGACCGATCGTGACGTTGCCGGTCAGCTCCGGCTTGTTGTCCAGAATGGTGCGCCTGGCTTCTTCGATCTGCCGCTGGATCGATTTGGCATAGCGATAGAGGATTCGTCCGGCCTCGGTGGGCTTGACCCCGCGGGCGCTGCGGTCGAGCAGCTTGCACTTGAAGTCCGCCTCCAGGCTCGCGATGTGCTGGCTCAGGGCCGGCTGCGCGACATTCAGCACCTTCGCCGCGCTCGTCATGCTGCCGAGATCCACGACCTTGATGAAGGCCTCCAAGCGTTTCGTATCCAATACGGCGTCTCCGGATATCCAATCAGGGAGCAATGCAGCAGCAATAGGCTGAAGCTATGGGATCAGAAGGAATTGTTCTTACCACTGGGAACTTGAGGGGCCTATAGCTAGTGCTGATCTCGTCCGCCGCTCGCGTTGCAGCCGACGCCACCAGCGGGTCGGACGGTAGCAGAGGAGCCCTCGCGGATGGGATTTTCGGACTATCGAACGGCCCTGGTGACGGGCGCATCCTCCGGAATAGGAGCTGCGACGGTTCGCCGCCTGCGTGCGGAAGGGCTCGAAGTTCACGCCGTGGCCCGCGATGCCACCCGCCTGAGCGCCCTGTCCGCGGAGACCGGATGCCGCCCCTGCGCCGTCGACGTCGGCGACCTCGACGCGCTCGCGGCACTGGCGAAGTCGGCCGAGTTCGACGTCCTGGTCAACAACGCCGGCCAATCCCGGCGCGGCAATATCCTGGACACGACACCTGAAGACGTCGACGCGCTCATCGACGTCAATCTGCGCGCGGTCCTGCATCTGACACGACTGATCGTGCCGGGCATGGCGCACCGTGATCGAGGCCACGTCGTCAATATCTCCTCCATCGCCGGCCACTACGCGTTTGGCGGCGGAAACACCGTGTATCACGCCACCAAAGCGGGCATTCACTCACTGTCGCAGCAGTTGCGTGTCGATCTCTACGGAACCAGGGTACGCGTCACCGAGATATCGCCGGCCCGGGTCGAGACGGAAGTGTTCGGACGACTATTGGGCGATCTGGCCGAAGCCAAGCGTCGCTTCTTCGACGACTATGATGCACTTCAGCCCGAGGACATCGCCAATTCGATCGCATTCGCGGTCGGGTCGCCGGCGCGCATGAATGTCGCCTTCATGGAAGTGCTGCCGACCCAGCAAGTCGTCGGCGGCCTCAATTTTGCACAGAAGGGCCGGCCGCCGGCCGAGTGACGCATGAACGCCCCGAACTCGACTTGCCGTCAACGCGGAGCGTGACCGTGGACCTTCCCAAAATCGAACAACTCGTGGATCTGGTTGCGCGCTCCTCCATCGCGGAGCTGGACCTTACGCAGGACGGCACCCGTATCCGCATCCTCAAGCGCGCGTCTGCCGGAGCGGCCCCGGTTCCGAGGCAGCCAGCAAGCGGAGGCAGCGTTGAGGCTCCCCTCCTCGATCGCCAGGGGAGTCCTGCTCCCGAAGTGCCTACCTCGGCCACCGCCGACATTGTCGTGCCTGCGCCGATGCACGGCGTGTTCTACCGGGCTGCGGCTCCGGACGAGCCGCCGCTGGTCGATGTCGGCGCGCGGATCGAGGCTGGGCAGAAGATCTGCATCATCGAAGCGATGAAGACCTTCATCGACATCGCCGCCGAGGCACCAGGTGTCGTGCTTGCGATCCTCGCGGAGGACGGTGACGAGATCGAAGCGGGGCAAGCCCTGTTCCGGATCGGTCCCGCGAGTTCGTCCTGATGTTCAACAAGGTCCTGATCGCCAATCGCGGCGAGATCGCGTTTCGTATCCAGCGCGCCTGTCGGGCGATGGGTCTCAAGACGGTCGTCATTCACTCGGAGGCGGATAGCGAGGCGCGCTATGTCGCGCTCGCCGACCAGGCGCTCTGCATCGGGCCGGCACCGGCGGGCAGCACCTATCTCAACGTGGCGGCGATCCTGCTCGCGGCCGAGGTCAGCGGCGCTCAGGCCATTCATCCGGGTTACGGGTTTCTCTCGGAGAGCGCGGAGTTCGCCGATCGGGTCGTGCGCGCCGGTCTCAACTTCATCGGCCCGCCCGCGGATTGTATCCGGACCATGGGCGATAAGGTCGCGGCCAAGCGCGCGATGCGACTGGCGGGCGTGCCTTGCGTGCCGGGGCCGGACACTGCCCTGCCGGATGATCCTGCCGAAGTGCGCGCGATCGCGCGGGACATCGGATATCCCGTCATCATCAAGGCTGCCGGTGGCGGCGGCGGGCGCGGCATGCGGATCGTGCGCAACGCGAGCGCGCTGGACGAGGCGCTGGCGCTGACCCGCGCGGAAGCCAGCAAGGCCTTTGCGAACGCTGCGGTCTACATCGAGAAATTCCTCGAAAAGCCCCGCCATATCGAGATTCAGGTGCTATGCGACCAGCATGACAACCATCTCTGGCTCGGCGATCGCGACTGCTCGCTTCAGCGCAGGAACCAGAAGGTCGTCGAGGAGGCTCCCGCACCCGGCATCGATCGCGCACTGATCGAGCAGGTGGGCGCAAGCTGCGTCGAAGCCTGCCGGCGGATCGGCTATCGCGGCGCCGGCACGTTCGAATTCCTCTACGAGGACGGGCAGTTCTTCTTCATCGAGATGAACACGCGCGTCCAGGTCGAGCATCCCGTCACCGAGATGACGACGGGAATCGACATCGTGAGGGAGCAGATCCTCATCGCGCAAGGCGAGCCGCTGGGCATCGCGCAAGGCGAGATCGCGCGCGTCGGCCATGCGGTCGAGTTCCGCATCAATGCCGAAGACCCCACCACCTTCGCGCCCTCGCCCGGCACGGTGACGCGCTGGGATATGCCGGGCGGCGTCGGCATCCGCGTCGATTCGCATATCACAGCCGGCGCCACCGTTCCCCGTCACTATGATTCACTGATCGGCAAGCTGATCGCCCATGGCGGCACCCGCGAAGAAGCTCTGGCGCGTGCGCGCGTCGCCCTGTCCGAACTACGCGCCGAAGGCATCCGAACCAATGTGCCGCTGCATCAGGCGATCCTCGCCGACCCGACGTTCTGCCGTGGCGGCTATGACATCCATCATCTCGAGTACTGGATGAATGCGCGGGTGGCCTCGCGATGACGACGCCGGGCCGGCCGCGGATCAGCCTGCTCGGGACATCAGCCCTCCTGTTCGAGGCGCCTGGCGTGTTCGACCTGCCGCATCAGCGGCGCATCTGGGCGCTGGCCGCCGCCGCTTCGACATGGCCAGGAATCCGCGAGGCCATCCCCGGCATCACCAATTTGATGCTGACCTTCGAAACGCCGCCCCGCGAGCTGGGCGGGCTGATCGCCGCGCTCAACGACGGCTGGGACGCAGCGGAAGGCCTCGCGATTGGCGGCCGCGAGATCCGGTTGCCGGTCACCTATGGCGGCGAGGTCGGATCATCGCTTCAGTCCGTCGCCGATCATTGCGGCCTGTCCGTGGACGACGTGGTGTCGATCCATGCCGCACCGCTCTACACGGTGTTCGCACTCGGGAGCCATCCCGGCTATTGTTACCTCGGCGGCATGGACCCGCGCATCACCATGCCGCGGCGGCAGATACCGCTACAGCGTTCCGCGGGCGGTTCGGTCTCCATTGGCGGATCGCAGACCGGCGTCTCCGCATCGCCCGGGCCGAGCGGCTGGCACGCCATCGGGCACACAAGCTGGACGTTCTTCGATCCGTCCTGGCCTTCGCCGGCCGCGCTCGCACCAGGTGACACCATCCGTTTCGAGATCAAGCAGGTGATCCGTTGATCGAGATCCTGTCGGTCACAGGTCCCGCCAGCGTCCAGGATCTCGGCCGCTTCGACCAGTATCGCTTCGGGGTCGGCACGGCGGGCGCGATGGACGACGTTGCGCTACGCGCCGGCAACATCCTGCTCGGCAACGACGAGAACGCTGCCGGCATCGAAATCCCGATGCTGCCGTTCCGCCTCCGTTTCGACCGGGACATGGCCTTTGCGCTCACGGGCGCCGGTGTCGAGGCCGAAATCGAAGGGCTCGCAATCCCATCCTGGTGGCGCTCGCATGCACGCGCCGGAGACGTTCTGACCATCAAGGCGATATCCCACGGCGCACGCAGCTATCTGGCCGTCAGCGGCGGCATCGACGTCCCTGTCGTGCTGGGCTCGCGAAGCACGCAGTTTCGCGGGGAGTTCGGCGGCCTTCACGGACGTCCGCTCCAGCCCGGGGATATCCTGCCCTGCACCGCGTCAGCCGCGACCATCGGCGAGCTCGGGGTCGAGCCGGCCGAGATCACGCTCGCGCGACCGAACACTGCCGCGGACGAAACCATCGTCAGGGTCGTGATCGCCGGCGAATATGACGGGTTCGACGCTGCCACGCAGGCGCTGTTCTGGTCCAGTAGCTGGAAGATCACGCCCCAGAGCAACCGCTATGGCTACCGCCTGCAAGGCCCCGCCGTGAAGCCGAGAGTGCCGATCGAGAAACGCTCGCACGGCATCGTCCCCGGCGTCATCCAGATTCCGCCGAACGGACAGCCGATCATCCAGATGCGCGACGCCCAGACATCCGGCGGCTATCCGAAGATCGCGACCGTGATCCGCGCCGATTTGTGGCGCGTCGCGCAGGCGCGGCTCGGAAGCAAGCTGCGGTTCGAGCAGACGGCCTATGCCGAAGCGCTGGCGGCCGAGGCCGAGATGTCAGCGTATATCGAGCGGCTCAGAACCAATGTGCGTCTTATCGAGGAGATCAGAACATGCCGATCAAGCTGACCGATATCGCGCGGCTGGCGCAAATCCTCGAAAGGTCCGGCGTCGACACGATCGAGATCGAGGAGCCCGGCCAGTCCCTGAAGCTCGTCGTCGATACGGGCCCACGAATGGCCGCGTCACCGACGCCTGCCGCACCGGCTGCTGACCATTCCGTCATCGCCAAGGCCGACGTCGCAGGGCATTTCCTCGCGGCCCATCCCTGGCGGGACAAGCCGTTCGTCGCACCGGGCCAGCACATCCAGGCCGGCGCGATCGTCGGCCTCGTCAAGATCGGCCTGCTGTATGCGCCCATCGTGGCACCGGCCGCCGGCACAGTCGATGCCGTGATCGCGGAGCCTGGTGCAACGGTCGGCTACGGCACACCGATTGTGCGGATCCGCCCGCCCTCCGGGAGCAGCCCGATCAATTGAGCAGGACAGTTGCGGGCGTGACCTCGCCGCCGCCCTGCTCGATCACGCGGCGCACCGTGCCGGCGAGGTTGACCGATCCGGGCGTGTCGCTGTGGATCAGGATCGAGCGCGCCTCGACCTTGATCGACTTGCCCTCAATCGTCTGCACGGTGCCACTATCAAGAAAACGCTTGACCCGCTCGGCCACCGCATCAGTCGAGGCGATGACGGAGTTGGGAAGCTTGCGGGACACCAGATGGCCGTTCTCGTCATAGGCGCGGTCAGCCAGGAACAGAGTGAGGATGCGCAGCCCCACCTTGCGCGCAGCGCGCACGATCTCGGCGTCCGGCTGCGAGAACACGATGAAATCGCGATTGATGGTCGCAATCGCACGGGCAACCACATCGGCCATATCAGGATCGGCATTGACCATGTTGCCCATCGCCGCATGGAAGCTGACATGGGTCACGCGGTGACCGGCATTGGCTGCGATCGCCTGCAAGGCGCCGATCTGATAGACCATGTGCTTCTCCAGCTCAGCCGCATCCATCTGGATGACGCGGCGGCCAAACCCGAGCAGATCGGGCAGGCCCGGATGGGCACCGACCTCGACCCCCTTCTGCTTCGCCAGGCGGACCATGCGATCCATGATGATCGGATCGCCGGCGTGGAAGCCGCACGCAACGTTGGCGGACGAGATGATGCCCATCAGCGCCTCGTCGTCGCAGATGCGATAATTGCCGAAACCTTCGCCCATGTCCGAATTGATGCCGATTTTCATGCTCGCACCCTGCTCTTGTTGTTGTTGACGTCTACTTTTGTTTGAGCATGATCTTTTCGGAAGACCGCTTCACACTTTTCCGGATCATGCTCTAAAGCTCTCGATAGAGATCCGCGGTTGCTCGCAGCTTCGCGAGATAGTCGTTGACGGGAGCCATGGCCGCGACCGCGTCCAGGTAGCTGACCTCGCAGAAGGCGATGAACGATCCAGGTGCCGCCTGGCCGAGGCGCCAGAGATCGGCCTCAATCACGGCCGCCATCTTTGGATAGCCACCGGCCGTATTGGCGTCGCTCATCTGGATGATCGGCTCGCCGGCCGGCGGCACTTGCACGACGCCAGCCACTACGCCATGCGAGCGCATCTCGACCGGTGCATCCAATGTCAGCTTGCTGCCGGTGAGACGGTAGCCGCCGCGGTCGCTGCGGGCGCTGATCTTCCATCTCGTGGACCAGAACGCCGCCTGCATCGCCTCCGAAAACAGGTCATATTCGCCGGCCCGCAAGACGCGTATCAATAGCACACGGTCATCCGCTGGAGCGGCGCCCGCGATCGCCACATCCGGCGGCGCGACGCCGAAGTCGAAGCGGCCGTCGCTCTTACGCGGCGAACTCCCGATCGGAACAACGTCGCCCGCCTCCAGGGTTCGCCCCTCGAGCCCGCCGAACCCTGCGCGCAGATGCGTGCTGCGCGAGCCCAGCACGCGCGGAACATCGATGCCGCCGCCGAACGTCGCGTAGACGCGTGCCCCACGCCTCGGCACGGCGATGGCGAGAATGTCGCCCGCCTTCGCCCGCGTGCACCACCACGGCCGCACGGCTGATCCGGCCAGCGTGGACTCGTGATCGGCGCCGGTGAGTGCAAACGCGGTGTCGGCCGAAAAGCGCAGGCGGAACGGAAAGGTCTGGATCTCGATGCCGGCCGCATTGTCGTCATTGCCGAGCAGCGCATTTCCCGCGGCAAGCGCGACGGGATCCATGGCGCCCGATGTGCTCACGCCGAAACGGCGCGCGCCGTTGCGGCCAAGATCCTGGATGGTGTTGAAGGCAGGGCTGGTCAGTATCTCGATCACAGCTCGATCCGATCGATCCTGAATCTGACACGGTCGCCCGGAAGCATGAGCGAAGGCTGTTCAGACCGCGGGTCGAACATCGTGACC
Source organism: Bradyrhizobium sp. S3.2.6 (assembly GCF_040546885.1). Classification (NCBI taxonomy): domain Bacteria; kingdom Pseudomonadati; phylum Pseudomonadota; class Alphaproteobacteria; order Hyphomicrobiales; family Nitrobacteraceae; genus Bradyrhizobium; species Bradyrhizobium sp. S3.2.6. Next base: position 410,437 of record NZ_JBEPOS010000003.1, read on the forward strand.
GAGGCCCATCCGATGGCGTTCCATCCATTCGGACTTGTCAGCACCGCAACGCCGGTCTGCATCCCGCCGATGGTCACCGAGCCCGCGCGCATGCTGAGTGACGGCACGGATTTGCGCGGCATTTGGATGCGCGGATCAAGGCCATGGAGGTAGCCGAACCCCGGCGAGCTCGCGACCGCGCAGACGGTGTAGTCGCCTTCGCTGTGGATCCTGATGACCTCGCGTTCGGACAGTCCGGAACGGCTTGCGACCGCCGGCAAATCGAAACCGAGCTCCCCGCCATAGACCACAGGAATTTCGATCACCTTGCCGCCGGTCTTGCGGCTCGGCGTACGATGCCACAGTTCGGCGATCGAAGCGCTGAGCATGCCGATATCCGCGGGCGGCTGCTCGAATACGAGCATCACATTGGTCACGCCAATGACGGCTTCCTGGACGTTGGGCCAGGCGGAAACAGCATCCGCGAGGGCCCAGATGCGTCCCTGCTGAACCAGGTCAAAATCACCCGGCGCCTCGACCAGCATCGCAAGTGTGCCGATCAGGCTGATCTTCGGGCTTTTCTCGATCGTGCCGACAAAGGGGGCGCTGGGCTGATTAATCGACAAGAGGGCCTCGCTGGTCGAACGCTCGTGGGCGCCGCCAACCTCAAATCTAGCCACGCAGCGAAAGCCGATCCAAGACGGTGTTCGTCTGCGGGTATAAGAGATGTCGATTGCCCGCGAGACGCCGCACTCGTCCCGAGCTTCAGTGACGCACGATGACGTGATTGCTGGGCGACTCCCACCGCGCGACAACCTCCTCGCCCACGGCGTATCGAAGCCCCGCTTGCTGCGATTGATTCTGCTCGAACACGATGATCTGCCCGCCGCTCGGCGTCTTGAGGTAGTAGTGACTGACGAAGCCGCGATAGATGGCCTGGTCGACACGCGCCATCACGCTATTGGCACGTTGCTCCGTCGGACTCTGGCCAATGCGCTCGACGAGGATCGCTTCGGGCCTGATCGAGACCATCACGTCGCTGACGGATTGCGGTATCTGATCGATCTGAAGGCTCAATTCGGGCGATACACGAACGACCGCTCCGTTCCCGTTTCGCTGCTCGATGGAGCCCTCAAACAGATTTGACGCGCCGATGAACTGCGCGACGAATTTCGAGGTCGGGCGCTGATAGATTTCGGTCGCCGAGCCGACCTGCTCGAGCCTGCCATCGCGCATCACGACGATCTTGTCGGCCATCGTCAGGGCTTCGTCCTGGTCGTGGGTCACCATCACGGTGGTCAGACCGAGCCGGCGCTGAAGGGCGCGCAGCTCGACCTGCATGCTCTCGCGCAGCCCCTTGTCGAGCGCCCCGAGCGGCTCGTCGAGCAGCAGCATGGCCGGCTCGATCACCAGGGCGCGCCCCAGTGCGACGCGCTGCTGCTGGCCACCGGAGAGCTGCGCCGGATAGCGCTTGCCGAAGCTAGAGAGCTGGACGAGATTGAGCGCCTCGCCCACCTTCCTTGCAGCATCGGCCTTGGATATCCCGCGCATCTCGAGGCCGAATGCAATGTTCTCTTCGACGGTCAGGTGAGGAAACAACGCGTAGTTCTGGAACAACATCCCGACGTTGCGGCGATGCACGGGAACGCCGGTCATCCTGTTGTCGTTGACGAACACGTCGCCGGATGTCGGGCGGATCAGCCCCGCGATCATGCGAAGGCAGGTCGTCTTGCCGCATCCGCTCGGACCGAGCAGCGCCACCATGTGGCCCGGTTCGATCGTGAGCGAGACGTCGTCGACAGCGACGGTGCGGTTGTATTCCTTGCTGAGGCGCTCAAGCCTGACTTCGGAAGACCTCATGACAACCTGCCTTAGCTTGTGAACACCTGATTATAACGCTCCAGCCACGGACCGCGGCGCGGAACGATGAACTTCCAGTCCGGCGTGAACAGTCCGAGATCGGCCGCCTTGGTGTCGGGATAGGCCAGGAACTTGGTCGTCTCCGGCTTGAAGTCGATGCCGCCCACCGAGGGCGCGCTGAGCGTCTGCTCGGACAGCATCTTGGCCACCGAGGGCTCCAGGATGCGGTTGATCAGCGCACAAGCAAGCTCCGGTTCAGGCGCATTCCTGACCAGCGTCATGCTATTGATGCCGGTGAACGCGCCTTCCTTGGGGAACGTCATGTCGAGCGGCATGCCCTTGGCCGTGTGCGGATAGATCGCCTTCGAATATTCGATGCCGCCAATCGTCGCCTGACCCTGGGCCACCTGGAGCACCTGCGCCTCGCTGTCGTAGATCGTCAGGACGTTGGGCTTGAGGGTCGCGAGCTTGTCCCAGCCGCTGTCGACCAGGTATTGCGCTTCCTTCAGCGGCTTGCCCGTCGTGAGCGCCGTCGCCACGATGAGCATCAGCACGCTCTGGGTATTCTTGGGCGTGTTCAGCAGGATCTGCTTGCGGTACTTGGCGTCGAAGATCTGCTCGTAGCTCTCGAGCGGCTTCGTCACTTGGGGATTGATGAACATGGCCGCGCTCGAGATCGAGAAGCCGACGCCATAATCCTCTTCGAAGAGATAACGCGGATAGACCTTCGCAAGATTCGGGATCTTGCTCGCGTCGAGCTTGTCGATCAGCCCTTCCTGCTTGGCCTGGGGGATGCCGACATCGTCCATCATCATCATACTGAAGCGCGGCGTATCGCGGGTGGCGCGGAGGGCGGCGATGTTCGATAGCGTCGCGCCTTCGATCGTGAAGACGCGGCACTTGAACTCGGCCTCGAACTTGGGAATGACCTCCTTCTGGATCAGCTTGCCCAGCGCGGAGTTGTAGACGCCGACATGCAGCTGCTTGGCGTCCTGCGCCCAGGACCGACTGATGATCGTCGGGAAAGCAACCGCGGATGCACCGGCTTTAATGAGAGTCCTACGTGTCAGCTTCATGGGTCCAATCTCCATCTACCAATGCACATCAGGCAGCCAGCGCGCGGCGAAGGCCGACCAGTTTCTCCAGCAGCAGCACGCCGACCATCGCCATCAGAATGATGATCGTCGACATCGCAGGCACGGAAGGATCAAAGACGTTGACCAGTTGCCGCATCAGAACGAGCGGCACGGGCGAGTATTCCGAGTTCGCCAGCCACATCGTGACCGGATAATTGTCAAAGGACACCATGAAGGCGAACAGTCCGCCGGCGGCGACGCCGGAGGCGATCTGCGGCAACGTCACCCGCCAGAAGGTCGTCAGCCGGTTGGCCCCAAGCGTGCGCGCGGCGTCCTCCAGGTTCTCATCCACCAGCTGAAGGCTGGTGACGACCGTGCGGATGACATAGGGCGACGTCACGACCACGTGCCCGATCAGAAGGTTGAGCCGGGCATCCTGCGAGCCGAGCTTGGTCAGGACCTGAAGCAGCGCCAGGCCCGTGACCAGCGCCGGGAAAATCAACGGCGACAGCAAGAACCCCTTGATCGCGGCCAGGCCGAAGAAGTTGCCACGGACCAGCGCAAAGGCCGCGGGCACGCCGAACAGGAGCGAGCCCACCGTCGTGCCAAGCGCGAGCAGGATGCTCAGCCTCATCGCCTCGAGGAAATCGCGGTCCTGGAGAACCTTGGCATACCATTTCAGCGTGAAGCCCTGCGGCGGGAACGTCACGAAATAGGAATCGGAGACCGACACCGCCATGACAAGGAGCAGCGGCGCCAGGATGAACAGCATCATGCCGGCGGTGATGGTGTAGAGGATGAAGGCACCGAAGCCGGAAAATCGCTCGTCCATCATTCGGGCCTCCTGAGACGCCGTCCTTCCAGAAGCCACATCGAGACGCCGTTCACCGCCAGGACCAGGCCGACGAGAACGGCGGCAATCGCGGCACCGAACGGCCAGTCGTAGACGACGAAGATCTGCTGCTCGATCAGATTGCCGAGCATGATCGCCGAGGCGCCGCCCAGGATCGCAGGAATGACGAAGGAGCCGGCGGTGAGGGAGAATACCAGGGTAAATCCCGCCACGAAGCCGGGCATGCTCAACGGCAGCGTCACGCGGAGGAACACCTTCCACCATGGCGCGCCCAGCATCCGGGCTGCATCTTCGAGGTTGGGATCGATCTTGCCGAGCGCCGAGGCCAGCGGCAGAACCATCATTGGGAAGAACACGTGCAGCGACCCGATGACGACGGCTACTTCGGTGTAGAGGACCGATATCGGGGCATCGACGATATGCAGCGTCATCAGGATCCAGTTCAGCATTCCCTTCGGACCGTTCTGCAGCACGAGCTGCCAGCCGTACCCACGGACGACCACGCTGACGATCAGGGGCGCGATGACGATCAAGGTGATGATGCGCGTGACCATCGGACGGCTTTTGACCATCACCAGTGCAACCGGATAGGCGAGCAACGTCGCGAGCGCGGAGGTGATGATGCTGATCCGCAGCGTCGTCCAGAGCACGCGTGCGTAGAGCTCGACGTTGATCAGACGGGCGTAGTGCGCAAGAGTGAACGGACGGCCGATGATGCCGCGGCTGTCCTGTGTCTGGATGCTCGAGAACAGCAGCCCCAGTGCCGGATAGAAGAAGAAGTAAGTCAGGAATGCCAGCATCGGGACGGCGAGAAGCCCGACCGGCAGAGCCAGACGCCACCTCGACGCCCACCGGGTTGCCGGTGGAGCTTGAACACCCAAGACCGCCACAGCATCGTCGCTGGTGGTCATCGCTGGCCGTCCTCGACTGCGCGATACCAAGGCAATACCCCTCTTTGCACAAAGCTTATGCGTCGATATCCTACAGGACCAAGAACATCTTCGTTTAGGGGCATTAAGAAGGATTATGACAGTTGGTTCGGCATACTGCTCCGATCTTGGTCGACGAATGCCGCTGGATGCATCTTTCGTTCTCCACTGAGGGCCAAGCCCCCTGACATATCGACGCCCGGTCAGCGCAGGCCTTCGCAGAAGCTCGCGATACGCCGGCAGCCCTCCTTCAGCGATTCGGTATCGGTCGCATAAGAAATACGGAAATACGGACTCATGCCATACGCGCCCCCGGGCACCGCCGCGACATGCTGCTCCTCCAGGAGAGCCGAAATGAAGTCGGCATCGGTCTCCAGCCGGCGCCCGCCCTTCGTGGTCTTACCGATGCAACCGCCGATGTTGGGAAACACGTAGAAGGCTCCCTCAGGCTTGTGGCAGGTAATCCCGGGAATCTGATTGAGGAGCTTGACCACCAGATCGCGCCGGTCGCGATAGATGTCAGCGCGCTCCTTCAGGTAGTCCTGCGGTCCGTCCAGGACCGCGACGGCCGCTGCCTGGCTCGCCGTGCAGATTCCGCCGGTCGCCTGACCGTGGACATTGTTCATCGCCGCAATCAGGTCTTTGGGACCGCCGCAATAGCCGACCCGCCAGCCCGTCATGGCGTAGGCCTTGGACGCGCCGTTCACGGTCACGACGCGATTCCTCAGCTTCGGCTCGACCTCCGCGATGGTGCAGAACTCGAAACCGTCATAGGTAAGATGTTCATAGATGTCGTCGGTGAGAATCCAGACGTCGGGGTGCTTCAGCATGACGTCGGCGATCGCGCGCATCTCGTCGCGGGTACATGCCGCGCCGGTCGGATTGTTGGGAAAATTAAGGATCAGCCACTTGGTCCGGGGCGTGATTGCCGTGTCCAGATCCGCCGGGCGCAGCTTGAACTGATTGTTCTCCGGGCACGGCACGGCGACGGGCTTCGCTTCCGCCAGGAGCACGATGTCGGCATAGGTGATCCAGCCCGGTGCAGGAATGACGACCTCGTCGCCTGGGTTGCAGGTCGCAAACAGCGCGTTGAAGATGATCTGCTTGCCGCCATTGGCAATCAGGATCTCGTCGAGGGCGTAGTCTAGATTGTTCTCGCGCTTGAACTTGCGCTGAACAGCGGTCCGCAGCGCGACGGTCCCCGGCTGCGCGGGATATTTGGTATCGCCCGCCAGCGCCGCCCGATGCGCGGCCTCGATCGCATGCGGCGGCGTCGGAAAGTCGGGCTCGCCGGACGACAGGCCGACAATCTTGACGCCCGCGGCGCGGAGCTCGCGCGCCTTGTCCGTCATCGCCGCCGAGGCCGACACCTTCACGGTCTTCAGGCGGTTCGCAAGTTCAGGCATCGTCGGCTCCACTTCTCATGTCTTTCAAACGTGCGGCCTCGGATCGGCTCGCAAATCGCAGTTCGCCGACAACCTGGAACGTGGGGACGACCTCGATCGTCGCGACGTTCATCCGTGCCGGCGACCCCACCGCGAACGCAATGGCATCCGCAACGTCTTCGGACTGGAGCGTCTCGAACGCGCCGACGAAACGGGCATCCGGATTGTCGGCGGAATTCTGGTGTTGGAAGATGCTCGTTGCCACGCGTCCTGGCGAGACTTCGGTGACGCGAACGCAGATCCCGTAGAGATCGACGCGCAGCTGGTGCGACAGCGAATGAATGCCCGCCTTCGTCGCGTGATAGGCCACGGATGAATTGAATGTCGTCGCGTTCTCGCCGAAGGCATAATGGCCGGCGATCGACGAGACGTTGACCACGTGGCCGCGGTTGCGCCTCGCCATGCCTGGCACGATCAGCCGCGTCAGGTGCAGGACCGCGCGCAGATTGACGTCGACCAGCGTGTCGACATCATCAGGTGCAAGATCCAGGATGCTGCCGCGCCGCGACTGGCCGGCATTGTTGACGAGAACGTCGAACTCGGCCGAGCTCGCAAGCCGCGTCAACGCGTCGAGATCGTTCACATCGACGGCGCATGCGTGGCATCCGGTCTCGGCCGACAGGCTTGCAAGCCGGCGGACGTCGCGCCCCAGCGCGTGAACCTCGAGCCCCCCGGTGCGGAGGCGCCGAACCGTCGCAGCCCCGATACCCGAGGATGCGCCCGTCACCAACGCCGTTCGATAGTCCGAAAATCCCATCCGCAGGGCTCTTTCGCGGTCATGCAGAGCGGCGGAAAATTAAGTGCATGGGCCCACGCACGCATAGAGCGGATTTGCTCTGCCCTCATAAGGACATCCAATATCCCGGCCGAAGTCGTCGGCTCGCGAGCCATAAGCACGCCCAATGCCGGCAGAGTGAATTTCTCTTACTCGCCATCACGCCTGTCCCCTTACATTTCGCGATACTCTTGGCTCACCCGTAGGAGACGGACCCGGATGTTGGAAGTCGGCAATCGGATCGTCATGGTCACTGGGGCTTCCCGCGGCATTGGACGCGCGGTCGCCGACCGGCTCCTGTCATCGGGCTTCCGCGTATCGGCGGGGCTTCGCGATCCGAGCCGGCTCGCGGAGAGCGAGAGACTGATGACGCATCGCTACGACGCCGAGGAGAGCCCGCTCGCGTGGGTCAACGCGACGGTCGCACGGTGGGGCGGCGTCGATGCCATCGTCAACGCCGCCGGAATCAATCCGAAGGTCCGCGTCTCCGACGAGGGTGAGACCGAACTGGACGAAATGTGGCGCGTGAACGTCAAGGGTCCACTGCGCCTCGTCAGAGCCACCCTGCCCCGTCTGGCCGTCTGCGGTCATGGGCGGGTCATCAATCTCGGTTCGCTTTCCGGAAAGCGCGTCGGAAGCAATGTCGGCTACGCCATGACCAAGTTCGCAATGGTCGCCCTCACCCACGGCATTCGCCGCGAGGGGCGCGCGGCAGGTATTCGGGCGACGGTGATCTGCCCGGGCTATGTTGCCACCGACATGACGCTGAACGACGACGAGATTCCTCGCCATGAGATGAGCCAACCGGGCGACATCGCGCGGCTGGCGGAGACCGCGCTCATGCTGCCGAACAACGCATCGATTTCCGAGATGCTTGTGCACTGCCAATTCGAGCCGATGCTTTAATGCTCGGACGGAACCGCTGCCCCCCACGGAGACTGAGCGCACGTCCACCACCATGCTGCCGAAAGAGCTTGAGTAGCCGAACGCCCGTAGTGCGCCAGATACTCCTTCACCGCGTGGCTGGGTCCTCTACGAAGGGAAGAGCCTGCAGACGTTCGGCGCTCCCGAATATCTGCAGCGGCTCAATAATCCGACGCCGTGGACGCTAAAGAACCAGCCGGCTTGAATTCACGCCCGGAATTGTTGGATTGGCCAAGGCCATCTTGTCCGAAGGCGGAGAGCCGCTTGGTTCAATAAACGTAGCGCTTCCGGCCGTTCGGTTTGATACGAAAATCGAAAAGTTGGTGACAGAGTCATTGACGGAGGCCAAACTCGAACTGGAGCGCCGCATCCGATTTTGACATGGGCCGCTTGCAGGCGGAGTGCACCATCAACGGCGGCATTGTCTCCGTTCGATCTAATCCGAGCGTAACGAGATGCGCCTGTAGGTCGTGATCATCGTGTAATCCTTGCGCGGACCCGCCACGACGTGGCGAATCACAAAGCCACCATCGGCGAGGAAAGTGTAACTCGACTGATAATGGTCGAGATTGCACAGATGGCCGGCGCTTCCGTTCAAGGCGCCGTCGTCACATGCGCACAGTGAGATCGTGTGAAACAGCCGCGGCGGAGATTCCTCGAAGAAGACCTCGAATCCGCCCTCGTGTTTGCGGAAGACGTACTCGCGCTCCGCTTCAAGCTCGGTGCCGTTTTGGAGCGTCAAGCGTCCCTGCTCGCGATAGGCGAGGCGCTCCGCCAATGGCGTGAAGGTCGCGAGGCCCTTCATGCGCCCTTGACCTTCGATGACCCGGTCGAACGACCAGGCGCCGGCCAGCCGCGTCATCACCTGCGACGCATCATCCCAAGCATCGATCATAGTTTCGTTCATGTGCTCCGGACCCAAGCGTCCGGCCGCTCCGCGGTTTCGCAAAATCCGCGGGCCGCGCGTTCGACTTTGCCGTGCCGCTACCTATATCCCAACGACAACGCGTGTCGAGGCAGTGAGCAAGTGATGGCCAGGAGACCCACGACCGACGCTGACGACCTGCCCCGCTACTTCGTCTGGGTCCGCGGCCTCGACGGGCCCGAGCCACAGAAATGGGTCGACATGGAGTTTGGCGTCGGCGACTGGAAGCGGCCACTGGTGCTGGCCTGGCGGGAGTTGCCGGAGGACGAACGGCGCCTGCCGCTGTCGACGCTGGCGCGGCGATATCCGCCGCCGAAGATCGAGATTTTGTAGGGTGGGTTGGCCCCGCGGATTGCGCGAAGCGCAAACCGCTAGGCGTAACCCACCACTGTCTGTCTCGACGGGAACAGAAAGCTGCGAACGCAGCCCTCACTTGCCCCGCGCCGCGGTCGGCGTCAGGCCGAACCTGCGGCGAAAGCAGCGGTTGAAGTAAGAGAGATCGTTGAAGCCGCAGGCGAAGGCGATGTCGCTGATGCGGCCTTCGCGATGGGTCAGCAGGTCGGCCGCCTTGCGCAGGCGCAATTCGGTCAAGCGGGTGGTGAAGCTCGCGCCTGCCTCGAACAAGAGCTCGTTGACATAGCGCTCGGAAAGACCGGCCGCACCGGCGAGCTTTTGTGCGGAAAAATCCGGCTCGTGGAAGCGCGCCTCGAGGATCGACAGCACGGTTTTCAGCCGCACCGCGCGCAGGCCCCGGCGCCGTGCCGCGGCCGCAACGTCGCTGCGGGCGCCCAAGCCGATCGCGGCGAGATCGAGCAGATGCGACGCGATCGCCATGCCGGCCTCGTCGGCGGCCGCGGGATGACGAAGCAGCAGATCGCTGTAATCCATCACCAGCGACAGCGCGCCGCCGGGCTCGAGCTCAGAGCCGACGAGGTCGTCGACATCAGCGACCATCGCGCGGAGTGAATCCACCGGCAGATGCACGTTGGTGAAACGCTTCTGGCTCGCGCCATCGGCGGCGAAGAACGGCTCGTCGAGCTTGAGCAGCACCATCGATCCAGGGCGCATGGTGAATTCGCGGCCGCGATGAACCACCTGCGAGGAACGGTCGCCGGTGTTGCGTACGAGGCAAAAGCGGTCATCCCCGGTCTCGATCACCTGGCGCTTTTCCCGCCGCACCGTGACGAAACTGCCGTCGCAGCGGCCGAGCATGGTGGTGCCGATATGGATCGAGTTCATCGTGGCGCGAAACGGCACGTCGGAGGCCGGATCGAGCTCGCCGGTGTTGGAAAAATGCTCGAACAGCTCGGCGAAACGGATGAAGCGCTGCCGGTCGGACAGACCCTCCGGCAGCATCTCGGTCGAGAGCGACTTCCTGATGACGGACATCGGTAAGGACTTCCGGAAAAGGCTTCTTCGAAAAAAATCGCGCAGAAAACGATTGAACCTTGCCAGCCGGGGATGAACCCGCGCTGAAGGTCGATGGTCACAGGCTACCAGTACGGCCATCTGATTCAAGCTGCGCCGGTCAGTCCAAGCCGCGCCGCATCTGGCGCCGGACAGTCCAAGACGGCCCGCCGGGCCCCGTCCTATTCAGGCTGCGGATGCGACATCCCGCCACACGCGAATCGCGTCCGGGCAACCGGGCGGCCCCGGCCTGACGCCCGCTGGAGGAGACAACGACATGCGAACCTCTCTACCCCGCAGCCTCGTGCTCGGCGGCGCCATCGCGACCAGCCTCTGCATCGGCTACGCGCTCGGCGCGCAACCGCACATGGACGAGGCGGTGGCGATCCTGCAATCGGCCCGCGCCGAGCTTGTCAAGGCCGAGCCCAACAAGGGCGGCCATCGCGAACGGGCACTGGGGCTGATCGACCAGGCGATCACCGAAGTGCGCGCCGGCATCGCTTTCGCAGCCACCCACTGACACCCATACATCAGGGAGCAAGACGCATGATACGAACCGTGTTTGCCGCGGCGCTCGCGCTCGGCGCAATCGTCAGCTCGGCCCAGGCCATGCCGCTGGCGCCGTTTGGCGCCCAGGGCGTTGACGATGTCGTCGCGGTCGCGGGCGGCTGCGGCGCCGGCTGGCACCGCGGGCCCTATGGCGGCTGCTTGCGAAACTTCGCCAACCCCGCCGCGCATGCCTGCCCGCGCGGCTACCATATCGGCCCCGGCGGTGGCTGCCGCGGCAACGGCAAATAAGAGCCAGCCACGGCCGCTTCGCAATAGCGGCCGCTTCGCAGACAGGAGTCATGCCCGGGCATTTCTTTTGCCGATTGTGGCGGAGATCATAGACAGCCGGAGCAGGACGGCGCAATCCTGCTTGCTACCTCAGCGCGATTGTGGGCGAAATACATCCAATACTTCTTGATGCAACCACTATTTGAAGGATGCCGCCCGAGCGGGGCTTTAGGCATCCCCAACTGAATTTTCGGAGGAGTCCATGACGCACCAGGAGGCGGCGCTGCATGGCGGTCCTGCCAAGCCGGACCATACGCACGATCATCCAGATGCCGCAGGGAATGCACCAGACGCACGCCCGCCGCGCAAGCTGGTGCTGTTCGCTGACGGCACCGGCAACGCCTTCACCACCCAGGAATCCAGCGTCTGGCGTCTCTACGAGGCGCTTGACCATACCAAGCCCGACCAGATCGCTTACTACATCAAGGGCGTCGGCACCGCCGGCTGGGCGCCGCTCGCCGCGCTCGACGGCGCCACCGGCATCGGCGTGCCCGCCAACGTCCGCAAGCTCTATCGCTTCCTGTGCTGGAACTGGCGCGAGGGCGACGAGATCTACATCTTCGGCTTCAGCCGCGGCGCCTTCACGGCGCGAACGCTGGCAGCGCTGATCGCGAGCCAGGGGCTGGTGCCGGCGGTGATCGACAAGATCGCCGTGTCGCATGCGGAGATGCAGCGCAACACGATGGCCGCCTGGCGAGAGTATCGCAAGCAATCAGTCGGCTATCGCAGCCTACCGACGATCTGGGTCGTGCGCTGGCTCCGCGACGTGCTGATCTATCTCTATGATCTCGTTTTCCGGCATCGCTCTTATGCCGGCGTCCGCGAGGCCATGGACGGCCGCAAGGAAGTCAAGATCGAATTCCTCGGACTGTTCGACACGGTCGAGGCGTTCGGTGTACCGATCGAGGAGCTCCGTGTCGCGATCGACTGGGCGATCTGGCCGATCTCGTTTCGAAACTACCGGCTCTCCGACAAGGTGAAGCACGCCTGTCATGCGCTCGCGCTCGATGACGAACGCACCACCTTCCATCCGTTGCGCATCGACCAGGCCGGGCTTGCCGAGGAGCAGATCGTCAAGGAGGTCTGGTTCGCGGGCTCCCATTCCGACATCGGAGGCGGCTATCCGGAATCCACGCTGTCCTTCGTGCCGTTGGTGTGGATGGCCGAGCAGCTCGGCAACCAGCTCCGCTTCCAGGGCGGAACGATCGCGCGCTTCCGCGAGTACCAGTCGGCGATCGGACCGATGCACGATTCGCGCAGCGGCGCCGGCGTGCTGTACCGCTACGGCCCGCGGCCGATCCACGACCGCGTGGAAGATGGCGGACCGCCGGTGGTGCACTTCGGCGTAGTCGAGCGCATGCTGCACGGATGCGACAATTACGCGCCGCTGATGCTTCCGGCAAATGCCAAGGTGCTGCTGCCGAACGGAGACGTGCTGCCGCTGACGCGGGACGAAACGCGCAAGGCTATGAGGTCCGCCTACGCGAAGCGGGAAGGCGATGGTCACAAGGCGGCCGAAGCCGACGCCTTCATGGCGATGAGCCCGCCGAATCCCGAGATGGCGCGGCAGGTCCTCGACACCGTGTGGTGGCGCCGCTTCGCCTATTTCTCGCTGCTGATCGCGCTCATCATCTTCGCCGCATGGCCCTGGATCGCGCGCTCGGTCGTCGGCTCGTCCAAGCAGCACGGGCTTGAGGATACCACCCTGCTCAAATGGATCACGGCGATCGACAACGGCACTAGCACGGTCGTCAAGCCGTTCGCCGATCTGCTCGCGAGCGTGCTGCCGTCCTACGCGGCACCATGGCTTGCGATCGCGCTCTATTATCCCTTCGTCACCACGGTCCTCGTCATCATCATCTTGATCGCGTGGAACAGGAATGCGGCGCTGCGCGACAGCATTCAGGAACGCGCACGCCTCGCCTGGTACCGGCCCGACCGGATGGCATCGCGAAGCCGGGTCAGCAAATCCGGCTGGTTGCTCGCGATCGGCCGCTGGATGCGACTGCATGCCTGGCCGGTGCGCATGGCCTTCACCAACGTCCTGATGCCGGCGGCCTTCCTCATCGCCATTTTCGGCTCGGGACTGCTGTTGCTGTCGCGCGGCTATCTCGACTGGCGCGCGGGCGTCGGCGACTTCTGCAAGAGCAGCGCATCGACGCGTGCCGTCGGTGACACGCCGGTGACGGCGCGCGACGGCGAATTGTTCGACGTCAGCGATTTCTGCTGGCCGAGCCGCCTCGCGGTGGAGAAGGGCCGCAAATACCGCGTCTGGATCGAGATGGCCGATCCGTGGTTCGACCGCACCATCATGACCGGCCTGAACGGATTCAAGACGCCGCCGGATCCGACCCACCGACTCGCCGTCCCGATCCTGCGGCTGCAGGGCGCCGACTGGTTCCAGCCGGTCGTGCGGGTGGGCGCGCGCGGATCCTACGATCTGCCGCTGCAGCCCATCAACGGACTGCCGGCAAACGAGCTGCCGCGGCGGGTTAATTCGACCGTGCCGGCCTATGAGGACGAGAGCAAGGACAACTACCCGATCCATGTCGAGGACTCCCCGGAGTTCAAGACACAAGGCAGCGAATTGAATCGAGTCTGGAAGCCGTTCGGGGATTTCGAGCCGATCCCGGCCGCGGCGCTGCCGGCGGCGCGCGCGCTCTGGCGCAAGCAGGGCTTGTCCGAGCTGTTCGTCGCGGAATTCGAGGCCCCCGAAGCCGGCGAGCTGTTCTTCTACGTCAACGACGCCGTCCAGCTCTTCCCGCGGTTCATCTCCACGCGGCTCGCGCCGCGCTGGCTGGTGCCGATCCAGGGCCGGCGCGTCCAGTTCTACAAAAACAACAGCGGAACGGCGACGATCCGGCTCCAACGGTTGCCAGCGCCCCCGCCCCCATGATTATGGGTGTCGCGCCCGCAGCGCCGCGGCTAAGCTTGCCGCGCGCGCCGTGGGGGACACGCGGCCGGGACCACGATCATGACGGACCAGGGCGAGACCGGTGAAACCATCACCATCCTCCTCGTCGAGGACGACGCACCGACCTGCTGGCGTCTTCAGGACGCGCTGGTGAAGGCTGCTTACGAGGTGCGCACGGCCGGCTCGCTCGGTGAGGCCCGCAGTGCGCTTGCCGCTAGCGCGCCGCGCGTGCTGCTGACCGATTTGCGGCTGCCCGACGGCCATGGCGTCGAGCTGATCCGCGAGACAAGACGGCGCTTTCCGGACACCGAGATCATGGTGATCTCCGCGCTGGGCGACGAGGAAAGCGTGATCTCCGCCATAACCGTCGGCGCCACCGGCTATCTGCTCAAGGACGCCTTCCCGACCGACATCGCCACCACGGTGCGCGATCTCGTCGCCGGGCATTCGCCGATCTCGGCCTCGATCGCGCGCTTCATCGTGCGGCGAACGCAGAACTCGGCGGAGCCGCCGCCCGGGCCCGCGCTCAACACCGCAAAGCTCACGCCGCGCGAGATCGACATTCTCTGGGGCATCGCCAAAGGCTTCAGCTACGCCGAGATCGCGAGCCATCTCGGCCTGTCCAGGCAGACCGTGCCCGGCCACATCAAGAACATCTATCGCAAGCTCGAGGTGCACACGCGGAGCGAAGCCGTGTTCGAGGCGGTGCAGCAGGGCCTGATCAAGCTGTGAGCGAGATTGCCGCGAAGGCACCCACGCACACCAGGCGCCGGCAGCTCATGTCACGCCTCGTGCCTTATCTGCTGCTTCAGGCGTTGATCGTGATCGCGACCTTCCTCGGGCTACGGTTACTCCAGCCTAGCGACCCCGAAGATTTCGCGCTGAGCGGATTTTCACTGAGTGAGGACGGCATAACACGCCCCGTTACGCTGCCGCATTTCACGTCATCGCGCTATTCGCTTGCAGATCCTCCGCTCTACACCGGTACCTTCACCTTCAAAAGCGGCGATGCCGGATGGTCCGTGTTCTTGCCGCGCTTCAGCAACGCCGTGGAGGTCGCCGTCAACGGCGTTGTCGTGCTCGACTCCCGCCGCGATGCCAACGCCAACCGGCCGGACCGCAATACACCGCAGATCGCTGCCATCCCCTCCTCGCTGCTGTATGACGGCAGCAACGCGATCACGGTGCGGTTGTTCGTGTGGGGGCCGCTGAAGGGCTTTCTCGACACCGTCTATGTCGGGCCGGACGCGGCCCTGCGTCCAGCCTTCGAGACCCGCACGCTGCTGTTCGTCACATTGCCGGTGGCGTTCTCGGCCTGGCAATCGATCCTCGCCGTCATCCTTGCGATCATGTGGCTGATGCGGCGGCGCGAGCCAGTCTATGGCGTGTTGGCGGCCGCGATGGTGCTGGGCGTGATCCAGGCATTCATGCCGCCGCCGGTGCCGCCGACCACCGTGTCGCGGCTCGCCGGGGTGCTGCTCGCCTCGGCGCCGATCGAAAGCGCACTGATCGTCGTCTTCGGCGTGTTGTTCTTTGGCTGGCGTTGGCCTCGCTACGGCATGCTGCTGTTCGTGCCGGGGCTGGTCGTGTTCGTGATCGGCCTGATCGCTGGTCCGCCGCTACCGCGTATCCTATTCCTGTTGCTCGGTATCCCCACTGTCGGGATCAGCCTGTTCCTGATGGCCTACGTCACCGCGGCCGCATTGGTGCGGCGGCAGGATGCCGCGAGCTTCACGATCGGCTGCGCCGTGACAATCGTGCTCACCTGCTGGGTCCACGACATGCTGTCGGTATTCGAGATCGTGACCAATGAACGCACCTTCGTCTCCCGCCTGTCCTATTCGGCGATGCTGGTCGCGATCGGCGCCGGGCTGACCTGGCGCTTCGCCCGCGCGCTGAACCAGGTCGACAGCTTTGCCGGCCAGCTCGTCGCCCGCGTGCGCGAGGCCGAGGAGCGGTTGAAGGCGAGCTTTGTCCGCGAGGAGGCACGCGCGCGGGCCGCAGCCCTCGCCAACGAGCGCACGCGGCTGATGCGCGACCTGCATGACGGCCTCGGCGGCCAGCTGATCAGCATCGTCGCGCTCTCCGAGCGCGGGCAGGAGGGCGCGACCATCACCGATGCAGCGCGCGCCGCGCTGAAGGATCTGCGCCTTGTCATCGATTCCATGGAGGACATCGGCGGCGACCTCATGCTCGCGCTCGGCTCCTGGCGCGAGCGCGCCGCGATGCAGTTGCGGCCGCATGACATCGCGCTCGACTGGCGCGTGGCGACGCCACAGGGCCTGCCGCTGCACCCCGAGCTCAGGCCCTGGCATATTATCCAGATCGTGCGCATCCTGGACGAGGCGGTGACCAATGCGGTCAAGCACGCCGCCGCGCGCCACATCGCGGTTGCCATCGAGACGCGCGATGACGGCCAGGGACCGTACGGCGTGATCAGCGTCGCCGACGACGGTCACGGCTTTGCGCTTCGCGGCGATTGCCAAGCCGCAGGCGCGAGCCAGACCGCGCGCGGCCTGTGCAACATGCGAAACCGCGCCGTGCGCTGCGGCGCCGTGCTCGATCTGAGCTCGGATGCTTCCGGCACGCGAGTGCGGCTGCAATTGCCGCAGGTCTTTCCCGACAGCGACGCGGCCACGGGCTGAAAAGCCCCCTCCCCGGGCGCATGGGACGTGCGGGGAGAGGGATCGGGCCGGGATGTTGGCCTTGCGAAGGACGGGGGGTTCGTTCGCAGGCCCCCTTGGCCCGAAAGAATGCGATCAACTCAATGGAACGAGACCGTCAGCGCACGCCGACGCGATTGACCGGGCCGCCGCGATTCATCGGCGTGCCGGCGCGGATGCCGACGCCGGGCGCGCCCACGCCGGGCGTTGCCACGGCCGCAGCCGCAACGGGTGCTCCAACCACCACCGCCGCGGTCGGCCGCACCACGCAGCCCTTGGGCACGCCGACCGTCTTGCAATAGACCACCGCCTGCGCCGGCCTCGTGCCTAGCGACACCATTGCCGCGCCCGCCAGCATCATCATCGTCAGCCCGGCGCTCAGCGCTCCCATTGTTTTCGACATCTTGCTCTCCTGCTTCCCGTTCGGCGCCCGATGCAATCACCGGGTCTCGCAGCCGACGTGCAGCCTCAATGGCAAAAGACACCGCGCCAAGACATGCCATGAAGATGGGGGTGCGGCGTCCGAGCCACCGAGCCGATGCCATGAACATGGCATGGACCGGCCATGGATCTCCGCGAGATGGTCCGGCGCGCCCGATCCCGAGCGGGATCCATCACAATTCCAAAGAGGTGCTTTATGAAGACTTCAGTTCTTGCCGCGCTGCTGCTCGCCGCCGCCCTGCCCGCCACGGCGCAATCCGGCCCCACGCCGCAGGAGCAGATGGCCTGCCGCGGCGACGCCAGCAAATTCTGCGCCGAGCACATCGGCAAGCCGCCGCAGATGAACGCCTGCCTGCGCGAGAACAAGGCCAAGCTTTCGGACAGCTGCCGCAAGGTGGTGGAGTCGCGTGGGGGGTGAGCGAGCCCGCGGTTCACCCTCCCAGGAGCGGGAGGGTGAACAACGTAGCCGTCGCGGTGGGAATCACGCCCTAACCGTTGGAACGATCCTTTTCCGGCGAGATCTTGTTGGCTTCGTCGCGCGCCTTGCGCGCCGCTTCATCGGTGATCTCACGAGGCGTCGGCGCGCGGCCGGGCTTCGCGCCCGATTCCGCGTCGCGGATCGTCGAACGCAATTCTTCGGCCCTCCGCTTGCGGGCCTTCTCGTCGTCATCCGCGCTCATGCGTGTCACCTCCATCGACGCTCCAGTTCACACCAAGCTAATGGCATCTGGAGCGCCGACAAGGCCTCAGGAACCGCTGACCGCCTTGATCGCTTCCCGCAATGCGGCCGCGCGGCTCGTGAACGGATCGTCCTTTGCCGGCTTGCCCTTGAGCGCGCGCATGGACTGTTTGGCGCTGGGGCTGCCCTTGTCGAGCGCTTTGGCGCGACTTGCCTCTGTACATCGGTCGATGGCCGCGCGAACGTTGGTGCCTGTGAGCTTGAGGCCCTCGATCGGTCCATCAGCCGCCTTTGCACCTCCAAACCAGTTGCGCTGCCACCAGGTCTTTGTCGACGGCACGTACCAGCTCAGGTAGCCGTCCTTCAGGACCTGCCGCGGTTCCTTCAGCGATCCGGTGTAGCTGTAGCGGACGCCCGCCGCAGGCATCGGATCGAAATAGTTTGGCGTATAGAAGTCGGAGACCTGGATGCCGTTGATGGTGTAGGCGCAATCCGCCGCCTCGCAGGGATCGCAGACTTCGACCAGGAAGTTGACCCGTCCTTGGCTCTTGACTGGCGACTCGCCGGCAACCGTGCGGCGGCCGAATGGATCGGCGAGCATCTCCAGGCATTCGTGGCTGGCTGTCAGCGACCAGGAGCGATCGTACATGACCAGCGAGAACGGCTGGCCGTGCTTGTCCTCATGGTAGCCCGCAGCCGAAGGATCGCCGATGTCGTCCTTGATGATGATCGGCCAATAATCCAGCGGCACGTCTTCCAGATGTTCATAGGCGGCGACATCGGCGTTGATTTTCCAGATCGGCCCGAAATCGCGCGAAACCTGCTTGGACAGAGCGCCGGCGACCTTAGCCAGCTCGGCCGGCTTAATCTTCGATTCTTCGGAAACAAGTGCAACATGGGCTGTCAGCATGAATGGCTCCAATGAGTACGTTACGATCAAAATTTGGAGGCGCGGGGCGTTCCGAGAGGATTGAAATTCATTGCGCCGAAAATACTGCGAGTGCGCCGCACAACCATAGAGAAACATCTAGATAATATTCAATTTCACAAGCAGATGCAATCGGCCTTTGCTGCCCTCTCCGGACAGTTGCGATGGACAACGGACGTATCCGCGCCGAGAACCGGACGGCACACCGGTTTGGAGCGGCCCTCTAGTTCGTCAGCCCATAGACGTCGAGCTGGCCGTTATAGGTCGGGCGATAGATGCGGCCCTTCCAGACGATCGGGCGGTTGAACTTGGGATGCATGAAGGCGTGCTCTGGACCCCAGTTCTCGCTGTCCCAGATCGCCTGAAGCCGCTTCGAGCCATCCGGATTCGTCGCAAAATTCTGCGCGTCGTAGACCAGGAAACGTCCGGGGCTCAGCATCATGTTGCTGTCCTTGTAGGGGACCATTGCGACGATGATGGCATCAGCGCCGTTGTTGGCCGCCAGCGTGATGCTCCAGCCGGGCATGCCGCCCGATGGACGCGGCGATTGCGGCGAGGCGATCTCGTTGGATCCGGCGAGATAGGTCGAGGTCCCGTCGGCCGCGATCGACCACGCCCGCAGCGCGCTGTTCTCGCCGCCGACGACATGCATTACGCCATGCATGGAGGACGAAAACAGCAGCGGCGTGCCATGCAGATGCCGCGTCGCGCCGCCCGGCCACAGATTCAGTTCCATCGGCGAGGCCGGCGCCGGCGGCACGGTGGGATCGAAGAACGTATAGAGGATCGGCGGCTTCTTGAGCTTGGCATAGTTGGCGGCGAAGTGACCGGCCTGAAGATCGCCCGGTTGCGTGTCCCCAAGCACCGCGGCATTGCCGGTGTAGAGAATGCCGTCCTTGCCCGCCGCAAGCACGGCGTGAGCCGATGCGACATAGACCGGCCCGCCCGAGCCGAAGTCCTGGTCGCTCCATGCCGATTCCTTCATCGCCGCCAGGTGATGCGCCACGACCGGCGCGATCTGTGCATCCATTGCGTCGGGCCCGGACGTCACCGCGACATGCGCCGTCTCGCGCGCATGAAGCGGCGTGAGCGCCATTCCCATCCGCTTGGCATGGCCGATCACCGCGGTCAGCGAGACATTCGACGGCAGCGCGTGCGCATCGTCATCGTCGTCCAGCAGCGCCGCAGCCGCGGCGCCGACCCGGTTGGCATCTGTCCACGGCGTCCACCACGACAGCACCTCGAAATGCGCGAGAGGTCCAGTGTGCAAGGCCAGCCGCACCACACTCTCGCCGAAATCGCCTTGGTGCGGCGAGAACGCGCCGTTGCCGGTGATGACATAGATCGAGCCGTCGGGGGCAATGGCGGGACCGGCCCCGCTCTGCCACAGCCCGCCGCCGGAGCCGGTCACGGTGGAGCACCATGTAGCCGCAATATGCCAGTCATGGACGTCAACCGCGATCAACCAGCCCCGCGCCGCCGCCGAGGTCTCCCTGACCGTGCCGAAGGGAATCAGCACGTGGTTCTGCGTCAGCGTCAGTGCGCTGCGTTGCTTGCGCTGGATCGAGACGAATTTCTGCACGGGCAGGCCACCTGGCGGGGTGTAGACCGCGCCCTCCAGATTCAACAGCTTGTCATGCACCTTCGAGCCGTCGCTAATCCGCAAGCCCGCGAGAAAATGCTGGGCCCTGGCAACGCTGCCATCATCGCTGATCCAGGCGCAGGCATAGAGAATGCCGGTGGCTTCGTCGATCACGGGGGTCGAGAGGATCCCCCAATCGACATTGGTCATGTGACCGTCGATGGCCGGCGTTCCGACGATGGGACGGCCGAGATTCGTCGCCCAGATTTTTTCGCCGGTGACCGCATCGAAGGCGTAGACCCAGTTGCCCATGGTGGCTTGGAAGATCAGGTCGCGGGTCTTGCCATCAGGTGTGTGCACGCCGCCGACAGCGAGCGGCTGCGCCTCGAGCCGGGGATCGTCGGGAATAGGAATGCTGAAGAGCTTTGCGATGCCCTTGGTCCGGACAGCGGTCGCCGTCAGTACCGTCTCGGCATTGGTCGCGCCGGTCCTGGCCAGATTATAGCTGCGGGTGGTGACGGAAGCGGCCATGGTCAGGCTCCCCAGGCAAGGAGGCTTCCGGCCGCGATCAGGCTGGCCGCAGCAAGTGGTCGCGCATCGCGCGAGCCTGCGCGGCACCAGCTCAGCACGACGGCTCCGCAGGCAAAGCCGAGTCCGGCCATGATCGCGCTCGACAGCGCAAGGGCCGGCGCATCGCCCGTGCGCGACACGACATTGTCGATCGCCAGCAGCGGCGGCAACACATAGAGCCATCCCGGTGCATTCACGAGACGTTGCGCGATGGGCAGTCCGACGAGAAGCGCCGCACCGCTCGCCATCAGCAGCATCGCTGCAAGCCCACCTGCGGGCGGCAGGCTGACGCCGAGTGCCGAGCCGAGCCCGTCGCACAGGCCGAACATCAGTGCGAGCGGCAGCACATGCCGCCCCGGCACGACGAAAGACAGCGCAAAGGCGGCAATGAGGCTGTCGGCGGACGTCCACAACAGATGCAATGACATTGGGATCCTCTCAAACGATTTGTGGAGCAAGGTAGGTGACGTCGACGGAAAACGGCGCGCCGTGCTCCGGCAACTGCCGGCCCGCGACGCGAATATGATGCTCGCCGGTCGCGCCGGCCGTTCCTTCCGCGCTGACATGGTCGCCGCTGCAGACGGCCTCGACCACACTGTGCCCTTGCGCATCGGTGACGGTGACCTTGAGCGAGCCATCTGCCGGCACGCCGTGGCGATCAAGGCTGACCTCGATGACGATCCTGCTGCCCTGCTCCACCCAGATCCGCGCCGGCTCGGTCTCGGCATTGCTGGCCGGCAGCGTGTCGAGATCGGCGGCGCCGAAGATCGTTTGCGTGGTGTGACGGGGATGGCGGATGGACGCGAGATTCAGGCCCGCGCGCGAGAAGCACAGATAGCTCTGGCCCTTGCTGAAGACGTTGCTCGGGATCGTGAAGCTTGCAACGCCGTTTCCGTCGGTCCGGATATCGTCGTGATGACCGCTATAGTCGTGCAATTGCACGTTGGCCCCGAACGCGGTCTGGCAGCTGATTGTGCGCGCATTCATGGTGTCGAAGTTCAACGCGGTCAGCAGGCCGGGCGCGCCGATCCTGTTGAGCACGATCACCTTGTCATCGAGAAAGCGGCCGCTGGTCGGCCCATTGGCAAGGTGCTCGTGGATCCAGACCAGATTGTCGATCCACGGCTTCAGCCCGTAGGCGCCGGGCCAGACGCTGGACGGGAAATAATCCTTGCCATAGACGAACGGGTAGCCCTCGACCGACAGCAGGAAGGCGTAGGCCAGAAGCTTGTTGCTGATGACTTGTTGACCCGGCGAGGTATCGGTATCAGGATTGTCAACGAAGGTGCACGTGAGATCGGGACGCCAGCTCGTATAGCCGGCGCCGTCCAAGGCCCGCGCATTGCCGCCGTCGCAGGCGGATTGCAGCGCCCAATGCATCGGGAAATCGGCGACCAGCGACCGGCCATTGAGCGGCGGCTGCGTCGCCCAGCCGTTGAGGATCGCGCGATTGCCGTCGAAATACTCCGAATAGAAGAACTTCGAGGCCATCACGCCATGGGTCATGAACTCGCGCACGAACGGCGCCCAGGTGCCCTTGACGTCGTCGAAGCGTGCGCCGTCCGCGCCGGTGGTGCGGAACACCCATTCGCCGAAGTCGAGCGCATCCTCGATCGTGACGCGCGGCGGCCGGCAGCGCTGGTAGGACAGCTCGCGACCGAACGGAAAATCGTTGGGCGGGCTCGGCACGTCGTCATCGGGCAGATCGTCCGGCGGCACGCCGCGAAACCAGCCGGGCGAGGTGGCGTGCCGTCCGTTCAGCGACTGCCCGTCCGCGCCGAGATAGCGGAACACGCCGGGGCCGCCATTCTCGCCGCTGCGTTGATGCAGAACGAGATCGAGATAGACGTCGATATCGCAGGCATGCGCGACGGCGACCAGACGCGTCAGCGACGCCCTGGTGCCGTAGCGCGTGGCGACCGAGCCTTGCTGGCTCTTGCTGCCGATGTCGCGGGGATCGAACACGCCATAGCCGTCACAGCCCGGCCCGGCACCGCCTTGCGCCTTCGACGTCGGCGGCAGCTGGATTGCGGTGAAGCCGACATTGCGCAGTGCGCGAACATGCATTGCGAGGAAATCGAGCAGCCAGGGTGCGCCGCGCCCGTCGACCGGCGCAGGCACGGTCACGCGTTCGCCGTGCGGACCGAAGAAGCGTCCCCAAGCTAGCAGCGCTACTCCCATGACGCGGCCTCTGTCTGGCGGCGTCAATCATGCCTTGGACGGAGATCATCCGGAAGTTG
Source organism: Bradyrhizobium sp. S3.2.6 (assembly GCF_040546885.1). NCBI lineage: Bacteria > Pseudomonadati > Pseudomonadota > Alphaproteobacteria > Hyphomicrobiales > Nitrobacteraceae > Bradyrhizobium > Bradyrhizobium sp. S3.2.6. The sequence goes on from NZ_JBEPOS010000003.1 coordinate 433,464, forward strand.
AAACTTACGGCAAGCGCTGCCACAGAACGAACCGCCGCTCACGTTCGCGTGCGCGGCGACGCTGCGTCAGGTGCTAATCGTCGTCGGGGCCGAACAGCATGAAGCCACCGCGCGGACGGCGGGTAACATCGCGCGCATAGGAATCCTCGCGAATGTTGCGCGCGACATCATCCCAGTCGGTCAGATCGCGCCCGCCGCGTGCATCACGCGTGTCATAGTGGCGTCGCTCGGCCCAGCGCTCACGACGCTCCGCACGTCGCCGCTCGGACGCGGCGCGCCGCACGTCAGAATCCCTGGCCTTGGCATAGGCGCTGTCAGGTGAGGATGCCGGTTCGGTCGAGGCCTGTTGCTCGATGGGTTTTGTCGCTTGCGGAGGCGACGCAGGCACCGGCTTGGGCGGCTCGACCGCGGCCGTTGCCTGGGGAGGCGGCGGTGCGGCCGGCTGGGCATCGATCTGAGGACTCTGAGCGTCGGGCTTCACGTCGGGTTTGGCTTCAGCCTGCGCGGGCGCCGCGATCATCGCGCCAAAACTTTGCGATCCAGTGAGATATTGCACGCGCTCCGATGGCGCGTTTGTCGTGACCGGCGCGGCGGCTTCCGCGTGTTGCGCTATCTTGCCGGCATCCGGCCCCTGCTTGGGCGCGATCGGCTGCATGATATCGCCGGCGACGATGCCGCCGCCGAGACCAATGGCGATGGCGGCGACAATCGATCCGGCGCCGACGAAATAGGCTGTCGAGGCGCGCATCGGTCCACTCCCTGTTTGGAGCGGGCAACGCCTGTTGATTACCGGATGTTCCTGACGAGAGTGCGGTTCCTCTAAGGAACCCAAACCTCAGATTTGCTGCGCGACGTTCTCGAGTCCGATGATGCGGGCGAGCTTGCGCACTTCTTCCTTCTGGTCGTCACGCAGCTGGAACAGCAGCGGCATCGCGGCCGACTTCAACTGCTGAACCTCGTCGCAGTTCGGATCGATCTGCACGTTCGGCCCGTTGGGATTGGAGAGCTTGTTGGCCGAGATCTTGCGGGCGACGTTGCGCAGCGCAGACTCGACCGAGGGCCAGTAATATTCCTGCGACGACGACAGCTTCAGGCGATCCCTGATGCCGGATATCTGCACCTCGGAGAGCAGCGAATAGGTCTTTTGCGGCTGCGGCTTCGCGACGGCCTTCGGCTTCGGTGCAGCCTCGATGGCGGCGGTAGTTTCCGCCGCAGCGGGCGCCTCATTCACGTTCGGCGATGAATTTGTCGATGCGCTTGTCGATGAACTTGTCTTGGCCGTCGGGAAATCGGACGGGGTGGCGGCAGCAAAAGCCTGGCGCAGCGGTTCGATCAGCGCGGGGGCCTGAGACAGTCTGTCAGCGGGAACCTGCACCGGATCGATCGCGGCCGAGGCCAGCGCCAGCGTCGGAACCAGCCGGTCGGCCTTGGCGGCGCGGTTGGCGGCGACCGGCTTGGCCGGGGCCTGCGTCATCATCTCGGCGCTGACGCTGGGCACGCTGTCACGGCCGAGAATGGCAGTGGTGGCGGCACCGAGGACGAGGAAACAGGTCAGCACAATGATGGTGATGGCTCTGGACAAACGTCTCTCCGGAAGGACCGCTTCACGATGTTGTCAACGGTGCCCGGGAAAAGGGCACGAATTAAGGCTCGAGTGTGCCTTTGCGGCGACAATCACCCTGCCTGCAACGACAAGGCCGAAGAGCCAAATGAAATCAGGCAGCTGCGGCCAGATCGTAGGCGTCCTGGATGTCGGCGACGATCTCGGAAGCCTCCCAGACGGCCCGCGGCTCGACCGATTGCAGCGTCACCGTCCAATTGCCGCCCCGGCGGGTGCGGGGGACGCTGAGGATGTCGAAGCGGACATTGCGGCAGAACGGGTGGCGGGCCAGCGCATGAGCGACGCGGACGCGGATCTCGTCCAGCGTTACGGCTCTCTTGCTGTTGAGAAAATCGAAATCCATCGCCTGTCCCTCCCGTTCCGATTGGCGGCCGTGAGGGGATTCTTGGCGGGCGATGGTTAATCTGCCGTTAAGCGCCGGCTTGGGGAGCCATGCGGGATTAACCGTGCTGGGCGGCGCGGAACGCTATCGCCCCGTTGCGTCGCGGTACTCCGCGACCGTCCGGGTCACGAGATCGGCAACTGCCATCACGTCCGTGACGCCCGATGTCGAATGCCCGCCGCTCCAGATGTCGCGCCAGCGCTCGGGCCGGCTCTCGCGCGCGGCGACATCGATGTCCTTGCCGATGTCGATGGCGCCGCGTGCCGGGAGGTCGTCGGGATCGAGGCCCGCAGCGACGATCGACGGCTTCAGCATGCTGGTTTGCAAGCCGGTAAACGCGGTGGTGAGCAGAATGTCGTCGGCGCTGCTCTCGACCAGCATCTGCTTGTGGCGTTCGTCCGCCATGCTCTCGCGCGTAGCGATGAACTTTGTGCCCATATAGCCGAGATCGCAGCCGAGCACTTCGGCCGCATGCAGCGCGCGGCCATCGCTGATGCCGCCGGCGAGCACGATGATGCCGTCGTAAAATGCGCGCACCGCGCGGACGAACGCGAACGGGTTGAGCCAGCCGGTCTGTCCGCCCGCGCCCGCGGTGAGCAGCACCAGGCCGTCGGCGCCTGCTGCCGCCGCGCGTTCGGCGTGGCGGATGGAGGCCACATCCGCCAGCACCAATGCGCCGGCACCATGCAGCGGCTTCAACACCGGCGCCGGCGAGCCGACCGAGGTGATGACGATCTCAGGCTTGTGCTTGAGCAGCACGGCGAGATCCTGCTCCAGCCGCGCGTTCGAGCGATGCACGATCAAATTCGGACAGAGCGGCGCGGCCTTACGGCCGGTTTGATCCTCGTGCTGACGCAACCGCGTTGCGATTTCGGTGAACCATTCATCGAGTTGTTCCGTGCTGCGGCAGTTCGCGGTTGGAAAGCTGCCGATCACCCCGTTGCGGCAGGCCGCGACCATCAGCTCGACACCGGAGACCAGAAACATCGGCGCTGCGATCAAAGGCAGGCCGAGACGATCGCGAAAACGTTGCAGTCGATCGGATGTCAACCATGCCTCCTGATCCACTCTCGGCTCCGCGCGCGGGCTTTGCCGTTCCATCCCGCATTCTCTGTGCTAGCGTCATCGGCAACATTGGCACGTGAGAAGCCGATGACAAAGCAACGAGGAAACATATGTCCGATCCGCTCCACGCATCGTCCCCGACTTGTGCGCAGACGCTACGGGCCCTGGCGCGCTACCCCGGCCGCATTGCTTTCGCCTGGCCCGGCGGATCGCTGAGTTATCAAGGCACGCTCGACCTGATCGGACGATTCCAGAGCGTATTCATGCGGCTCGGCTTGCAGCCCGGCTCGCGCGTCGCCTTCCTCACCGCGAACCGCGCCGACACCTGGTGCGCCGGTATCGCCGCGCAATTGTCGCGATGCTGCATCACCTGGCTGCATCCGCTGGGATCGGAGACGGACCAACTGTTCCAGCTCGAAGATTCCGAGGCCGAAGTGCTGGTGGTTGACGTGGCCGCCTTCCGCGATCGCGGTGGAGAGCTCGCTGCAAAAGCAACGCGGCTCAAGGCGGTCTTCACCATGGGGCCGGCCGACTACGGTGTCGATCTCTTGCAGGCGATCGAGAGCGCGGGACATGCCAGCGCGCGGTGCCTCGCAAGTCTCGACGATCTCTCCACGCTGAACTACACCGGCGGCACCACCGGCAAGTCCAAGGGCGCGCTGCGCCATCATCGCGAGAACGCGGGCGCTGCCGGCGCGATCCTCGCCGATTTCGAGATCCCGGACGCCGCGCGCTATCTCACGGTGGCCCCGATCAGCCATGTCGCGGGCACCAAGGTGCTGCCGACACTGATGCGCGGCGGCACCGTGCACATGCTGAAGGGGTTCGATCCCGAGGCGGTGCTGGCGACGATCGCACGCGAACGCATCAATTTCACGCTGTTCGTGCCGACCATGATCTATGTGCTGCTCGACCATCCCGCGATCGGCAAGACCGATCTCTCATCGCTTGAGCTTGTGCTCTACGGGGCGTCGGCGATGTCGCCGAGCCGGCTGATCGAAGGCATCGAGCGCATCGGCCCGGTGTTCTCGCAGCTCTACGGCCAGACCGAATGCTATCCGGTCTCGGTGCTGCGCAAGAGGGATCACGATTCCAAGACGCCGGAGCTGTTTCTGTCCTGCGGCTTCCCGATTGCGGCCTGCGAGGTCAGGATTCTCGACGACAGCGACCAAGAGGTGAAGACCGGTGACGCCGGCGAAATCTGCGTGCGCGCGCCGCATGTGATGACGGAATACTGGAAGCGGCCTGATATCACCGCGCAGACACTGAAGAACGGTTGGGTCCACACCGGCGACATCGCGTGCCAGGACGAGCGCGGCTACCTATTCATCCTCGATCGCAAGAAGGACATGATCGTCACCGGCGGCTTCAACATCTTTCCGCGCGAGATCGAGGACGTGCTGTCGCAGCATGCCGATGTTGCGATGGTCGCCGTCGTCGGCATCCCCGACGAGAAATGGGGCGAGGCGGTCACGGCCATCGTCGTGCCGCGCGATGGCACAAAGCCCGATCCGGACGAGCTGATCGATCTGGTGCGGAGGCGTAAGGGTTCCGCGCATGCGCCGAAACAGATCCAGTTCGTCAAGCAGCTGCCGATGACCGGCGTCGGCAAGGTCGACAAGAAGGTGCTGCGCGCAGGCTTCTGGAGCGGACGGGACCGGATGGTCGGGTAAATACCCCGGAATTCTACGGGGTCATGTGGCCCCGGCACCACAATGCGCAACAGAGTGCGCGTCTGCGCGGGCCGCGCGATTGCCGGCGAATCAGGGAATCAACTAGACCGCTGATGGGGCTGGGAAGCGGAGTAAGACATGCGAGTCGCTTCCCTGGAAAGTGCAGTCGCCGCGGTCACGTTGATCACGGCCATCATCGTGGTGCTGTGGGAGATCAAGATCTTCTACGGCGTGTGAACAGGCAGGATGCCCTGGTCGAACACGACCAAGCATCCCTTCCGCGGCGGCGGAAGCCTGCCGTTCAAGTGGCACAAGCAGCGATCACGTCGCCTGCCATCACACTCACCGCTTCTCGATCACCAGGCTCTGCACCGCGCGGCCGAAATAGCCCTGGCGATCGGCCAGCCGCGACATCGCAAGCCCGGCGCCATCCGGGCCGATCCAGGATTCGCCGTCGAGCAAGATCCAGTCGCCGACCGGCTGGCGCGCCAGGCTCACCGAGAGGTCGGCGTTGATGTAGGTCCAGGTGCGGAAGTCGAGCGTCGAGGCGGTGCCGTTGGAGAAATCGGCGGCGACCACGGCCCGCATCGCCTGCGAGACCGCCTCGCCTTCGACCAGCGGATGGTCGAGGCGAAACCAGATCGCACCGGCACCGGCCTGGCCGAAGCGGCCGCGTGCGGCGCGCATCGAGACCATGCCCGCGAACGGGCTGGTCGCGCCATGACCGTCCTCGACCAGCGAGTCCTCGGGCGACGGCAGCGTGACCGGCAACTCCCTGACGTCATCGGGCAGCGGCTGCGCCTGTTGCTTGATCTTGAGCACGGTGGCGCCGACGACCTGTACGCCGTCGGCGAGCAGCTTGACCTCGCAGAGCTGGATCTTGCGACCCTCGCGCAGCACCGCGGTCTCGATCGTGAGCGGCGCCACCGGCACCGGGCGCATCAGGTCGATGGTAACGCGTGCGATGTTCATCGCGACCTGTGTCGGAATACGCTCCGCGGCCCACGTCACCAGCGCCGATGGCGCCGAGCCGTGCTGCATGCGCCGGTCCCACGGCCCTGCGGCATTGGGGCTGGTGACGACGCTGTTGCCGTCGACGCGGTAGATGGCGGTCATTGCGAGAGCTATCACAACGGCGGATCGATCGCCTCGTCGTATTCCTTCTTGAAACGCGCGATCATCTCGGCGGCGGGCACGATGCCATCGACGCTGCCGATGCCCTGGCCCGAGCCCCAGATCTCCTTCCAGGCCTTCGGCTTGGCGCGCTCGCCGGAGGCGTCGGTGCCAAAGTTCATCTTGGAGGGATCGGAGGTCGGCAGGTTTTCCGGATCCATGCCGGCGGCGAGGATCGAGGGCTTCAGATAATTGCCGTGCACGCCGGTGAAGAGGTTGGAATAGACGATGTCGTCGGCGCTCGCACCCGCGATCATCGCCTTGTAGGTCTCGACCGCGTTGGCCTCCTTGGTCGCGATGAAGGCCGAGCCGATATAGGCGAAGTCGGCGCCGAGAACGCGCGCGGCGCGGATCGCCTTGCCGTTGCCGATGGCGCCCGACAGCGCGATCGGGCCGTCGAACCATTTCCGCGTTTCGGCTACGAAAGCGAGCGGCGAGATGGTGCCGGCATGGCCACCGGCGCCGGCCGCGACCAGGATCAGGCCGTCGGCACCCTTCTCGATCGCCTTGTGGGCGAATTTCTGATTGATCACGTCGTGGAAGACGATGCCGCCCCAGCCGTGAACGGCTTGATTGAGCTCCTCGCGTGCGCCAAGCGAGGAGATGATCATCGGCACCTTGTACTTGGCGCAGAGCTGCATGTCGTGGTCGAGCCGGTTGTTCGACTTGTGCACGATCTGGTTGACCGCGAACGGCGCCGACGGCTTGTCGGGATGCGCGCGGTCGTAGGCCGCGAGCTCTTCGGTGATCCGCGCCAGCCACTCGTCGAGCAATTCCGGCGGCCGCGCGTTCAGCGACGGGAACGAGCCGACCACGCCCGCCTTGCACTGCGCGATCACGAGGTCGGGCACCGAGATGATGAAGAGCGGCGAACCGATCACGGGGATCGACAGGCGTCCCTTGAACAGAGCAGGCATGGACATTGCGGAACGATCCTTTGTTGGCAGACGCATTGAAGGTTGGGAGCCATACCAACAAGGCAATCTTTCCACTGTCAAGTATTGCGTTTTGACGCCGTGGCGGATGCCGTTACCGCAATTCCAACGCGCGGAATTCTTTTGTCCGTCATTCCGGGGCGACGCGCAGCGTCGAACCCGGAATCCATTGGGCGTCGGCGCGAATAGCGAAATGGATTCCGGGCCCGCGCTACGCGCGCCCCGGAACGACGAGGGGAAAGGGCACCATCACCCAAGCAAATCCGGATTGATCAGCCGCTCGAACGAGAACATCTCGTCCCATTTTTCCTGCGTCAGCAGCTTGCGTTCGGTCACCACGATCTGGTGCAGCGACTTGCCGCTCTTGTAGCCCTCGCGCGCGATCTCGGCGCATTGCTTGTAGCCGAGCAGCGGCTTCAGCACGGTGACGATGCCGAGCGAGTTCAGCACCATGTTGCGGGTGTGTTCCTCGTTGGCGGTGATACCGACCACGCAATTCTCGCGCAGGCTGTTGACCGCGCGCTCCATGGTGCGGATCGAGAAGAACAGCGCAAACGAGATCACCGGCTCCATCACGTTGAGCTGGAGCTGGCCGGCACTCGCAGCGAGCGTCACCGTGGTGTCGAGCCCGATGACGAGGAAGCTGGTCTGGTTCACGACCTCGGGGATGACAGGATTGACCTTGCCCGGCATGATCGAGGAGCCCGGCTGCAATTGCGGCAGGTTGATCTCGTTGAAGCCGGCGCGCGGGCCGGAGGCGAGCAGGCGGATGTCGTTGCAGATTTTCGTCAGCTTGCTCGCGGTGCGCTTGAGCACGCCGGAGAGCTGCACATAGGCGCCGGTGTCCGAGGTCGCCTCCACGAGATCGCCGGCGAGAATGAAGTCGACGCCGGTCAGCGCGCTGAGATGCCGGACCGCGAGTTTTGGGTAGCCCACCGCTGCCGTCACGGAGGTGCCGATCGCGGTGGCGCCGAGATTGATCTCGCGCAGCAGCGCGCGCGCCTCGGAGATGCGGTCGACCTCCTCGCCGATCGTGGTGCCCCAGCCGCGAAATTCGGCGCCGAGCGACATCGGCACCGCGTCCTGGAGATGCGTGCGCCCCATCTTCAGCACGCGTTCGAACTCGCGGCCCTTGGCGAAGAAGGCCTCCCGGAGCTGGCGCAGCGCCATCATGTAGCTCTCGAGCCGCAGGATCAGCGCCAGCCGGAATGCGGTCGGATAGGTGTCGTTGGTCGACTGGCCGTAATTGACGTGGTCGTTCGGGCTGACGTGCTGGTAATCACCCTTGTTGAAGCCGAGCGATTCCAGCGCGAGGTTGGCGATCACCTCGTTGGCGTTCATGTTGGTCGAAGTACCGGCGCCGCCCTGGATGAAGTCGGTGACGAACTGGTCCATCATATCGCCGGCGATGACGCGGTCGCAGCCGACGATGATCGCGTCCGCCACCTTCGTGTCGATCGCGCCGAGATCGCGATTGGCCATTGCGGCGGCCTTCTTCACGTAACCCAGCGCCTTCACGAAGTAAGGCTCCTGGTTCATCGGAATGCCGGTGATGTGGAAGTTTTCCTTACCCCGGATGGTCTGGACGCCGTAGTAGATGTCGTCGGCGATCTCACGCTGTCCGAGGAAGTCCTGCTCAGTGCGGCTCATGGGCGCTCCTTTGGTCGCGCGACGTCCTCAGTTCTGGCACAGCGCGCTGGTGACGACGGTATCGGTGCGGCAATCATCCGGTTTGCGTTGCCTGCCCGGAATGAGAACCTTGGCCGAGCACTTCTCGGCGGAATCGGTGTTCAAGCTCTTGCCTTCCTTGTAGCCCTTGCCCTGGCAGAGCTGATCGGCAGCGAGCTTGCAGTCGGGCCCGCCGCTTGGCGAGACCGGACAGGCCGCACGCCCCGACACCATGGTGGACGGCCGCGCCAGGCGCGACAGATCGTTCATGGTCTCGCTCGGGCTTTTGATCGGCGGCAGGATCGAGGGCAGCTTGTCGAACAGCTTGCCCATTTCGTTGATCAGTCCGGGGTTTTCCGAAGCTGCAGGCGTCGATGGCGGCGGCGCGGCCTGCGGCCCCTGCAGACCGAGCGTCGGCGGCGCCGATTGCGCCCACCCGGTCCCGCCAGCACCGGGCAGGAGCAGCAGCACCGCCGAGATCAGCGTCCCGAGCCGCACTGCCGGAGTTCCGGATCGAACCATCATGGGGCAACCGTAGCCGAAGCCGGCGCGGCGTGAAAGCGTTGGGGATCCAACTCCCGGAATCCAGATCCTGGAATCTAAGTCCTAGATCAGCTTGATCGCGACCACGAAGCCGAGCACCAGCACGGCAGCGCCGAGCGCCACCCACAGGGCGAGATGCCGCTCGATCCGCTCGCGGATCCAGTCGCCATAGCGATTGAGGAGGATCGCTACGATGAAGAAGCGCCCGCCGCGCGCGACAATCGAGCACAGGATGAAAAGAACGAGATTGTATCCGGCAAAGCCCGAGGTGATGGTGACGAGCTTGTAGGGAATCGGCGTCAGGCCCTTGAGCAGGATGATCACCGCGCCCCATTCCGCGTAGGAGGCGCGGAAAGCATCGACCTTGCCGCCGAGGCCGTAGACCTGGATCAGCCAATGGCCGACCGAGTCGAACAGCAGCGCACCAATGGCGTAGCCGAGCAGACCGCCGACCACCGAGGTGGCCGTGCAGATCGCGGCGTAGAGCCAGGCGCGCTGCGGACGCGCCAGCGACATCGGGATCAGCATCACGTCCGGGGGAACTGGAAAGAACGAGCTTTCGGCGAAAGCCACGGCCCCCATGATCCAGAGCGCGTAAGGCTTGTGGGCGGCGTCGATGCACCAATCGTAGATACGTTTCAGCATGCGCCGCGATGAAGCATCATGGGACGGATTTGTCCATCGTGGAGTTTTGTGACGCTTTAGTGCCGTTTGCGCGCCGCGCGGCCCTCGAGCGCGACAATTGGCCGCCGGGCCGAAATACGCGGTGACGCGACCTTGGGCAGCTTCATCGGCGATTTCGGCAGCTTTTCGGCAATGCCCAACATGTCCTCACGCCGCGACATTTCACGCCAGACGTCTTCGGGGCGCACGCCGGCGGAAGCCCATAGCACGGTGAGATTGTAGAGCAGATCGGCGCTTTCCCGGACCACGGCCTCGGCGTCGCCGTTGACCGCATCGATCACGACCTCGATCGCCTCTTCGGCCAGCTTCTTCGCCATTTTGGAGGGCCCACGCTGAAACAGCCGGGCAGTGCGCGATGTTGCCGGATCAAGGTCCCTGGCCGCGAGGACAGCCAGATATAGCCGCTCAAGCGAATCACTCATTACGCAAAACTACTCTAAACAATTGGTCGACGCGTTAACGCCTGACAATAAAAGGCAAAAGGCCGGAGCGGCAAGCGCGCCGGCCTTTCGTGGTCAACGACTTACCAACAACCCGCGCCGCCTCGGCTGCAGGTGGCAAAGGGGTCGCGACTGCCACTGCCATTGGTGCCCAGGTATTCGCGATCGCTCCTGTAATAACCCGGGCCGCCGTAATAGGCCGGGCCGTTATCGTAATAGACCGGGCCGCCGCCGTAATAGGCCGGGGCATCATAGGCATACGCATCGCGGGTTGCTGCGATCGCAAGCCCGGTGCCGATGGCGCCGGCAATGGCTGCACCGGCAAAGGCCGCGCCGCCGCCCCCATGCCAATGGCGGCCGCCTGCGAACGATGCGGTGGGGGCGACGGTGGTCAGCGCCAGCACCGCCGCGGTGGCGAGAACGGCCTTGCGGCCCGTAAACTTCGAAAATCGGTCAAACATGGCGTGGACCCTCCTTGGGACCTGCATTGGTGCCTCGAAACAGGCTCATGTCTTTCAAACATCCGCATTCCATGTTGGGTTCCCCAACCCCAACAGAAGATGAACGGGGTTGCGTGATCGTGACGCAACCACCGCTCATCCGCCGTTCATGTTGATGCGAACACACTCGTCGCCGGCCGGCGCTGCGAGCGTCACGAAACCACAACAATGCGGAACCGGCGCGACCGATGGTTGGATTCAAGACGATCGTCACTCACGGCCTGCTGGTCCTCGCGATCGTGCTTGCCGCGCGCCATGTGGACGCGGCCGAGACCGTGGCGCCGCCTGTGGCGATCCACGTCACCTTCGACCGTCCGGTCGATGCGAGCATGGCGCCGTTCTTCATGGCCGCAAAGGACGGCAAGTTCGGCGCCGAGTACCTCAACGTCTCCTTCAACAGCGCGGCCGGGTCGCCGGAAGCACTTGCGCGCGTTGCTACCGGCAATAGCGAGCTCGCGCTCGTCGACATCAACGAGCTCATTCGTTTTCGCGACAAGGCCGATGCGCCGCCGGTTAAGGCGGTGTTCGTGCTGTTCAACCGCGCGCCCTACGCAATCGTCGCCCGCAAGAGCCGCGGCATCCATTTGCTCTCCGATCTCGACGGCAAGGCCGTCGGCGTCGCCGACAGCGATCTGTCGATCCGGCTGTGGCCGGCGCTGGCACGGCAGAACGGCATCGACGTCTCGCATGTCAAATTCTTCAAGATGAGTGCGGCGGTGCGCGAGCCGGTGCTCTCGGCGGGACAGGTCGACGCCGTCGCCGGGTTCTCCTATCTCTCCGCGGTGAATTTGCGCGACCGCGGCGTGCCGGCCGATGATCTCGCCGTGCTGCGTTACGCCGATTATGGCTGCGAGGCCTACGGCTTTGCCGTCGTCTCCAGTCCCGCCTTCGCCACGGCGAAGCCGGACGCGCTGAAGGGTTTTGTCCGCGCGCTGATTGCGGGCATCACCACAACCGCGAAGGAGCCGGCGCGCGCGGCGGACGAGGCCGCCGGCCGCATCGACGACAGCGACCGCGACCTCGAGCTCGCGCGCCTGCGCACCGTGCTCGCCGACAACATCCTGACCGACGAGGTCCGACGCAACGGCCTCGGCGGCGTCGATCCGGCGCGCCTGGAGCGCTCGATCGACCAGATCGCCGAGGATTTCAGATTCCACAAGCGTCCGGCGGCGGGCGACATCTTCGATGGCCGGTTCCTGCCGCCGGTTGAAAGCCGGCTCATCAATTGAGCAAAACCGGCAGCTTCTGCTGTATCTCGCGGGCGATCCCTGCTTAGAATATCCGCTCGTCCCGTTTGATCCGCCAGAGTCCGACCTCGCATGTCCATTTTCAGCCTCTACACCCGTGTTCTCGAGCTGCTCGGAAAAGAAGCGCGGCTGGGCTGGTTGTTGGCAGTCGCTAATCTCCTGCTTGCCGCCTCGCAATTCGCCGAACCGGTGCTGTTTGGCCGCATCGTCGACGTGCTCTCCGGCAAGACGGTAGCCGGCTCAAGCTCGGCCTGGCCGTTCCTGATCGCCTGGGTCGCGTTTGGGCTGTTCACCATCGGCTGCAGCGCGCTCGTGGCGTTGCAGGCCGACCGGCTCTCCCACCGCCAGCGCCAGGCGGTGTTGACCAGCTATTTCGAGCACATTCTGCAACTGCCCCTGACCTTCCACTCCGGCACCCATTCGGGCCGGCTGATGAAGGTCATGCTGAACGGCACAGATGCGCTGTGGCGGCTGTGGCTCGGCTTCTTCCGCGAGCATTTTGCCGCGATCCTCTCAGTCGTGGTGCTGCTGCCGCTGTCGCTCTATCTGAATTGGCGACTCGCGATCCTGCTGTTCGTACTCTGCATCGTCTTCACCGCACTGACGACCTTCGTCGTGCGCAGGACCTTTGGCATGCAGATGGCGGTCGAGGAGCAATATAGCGAGCTCTCGGCGCGCGCCTCCGACGCGCTCGGCAACGTCGCGCTGGTGCAGAGCTTCGTCCGCGTCGAGTCCGAGGTGCAGGGCCTGCGCTCCGTCGCCGATCAGTTGCTCGCGGCCCAAATGCCGGTGCTGTCATGGTGGGCGCTCGTCACTGTGATCACACGCGCCTCCACCACCATCACCGTGCTCGCGATCTTCACGCTCGGCATCGCTCTGCACGACCAGGGCCTGACCTCGGTCGGCGAGATCGTGATGTTCGTGAGCTTCGCCACGCTCTTGATCCAGAAGCTCGAGCAGGTCGTGAGCTTCATCAACAGCGTATTCATGGAAGCGCCGCGCCTGCGCGAGTTCTTCAACGTTCTCGACGCCGTGCCCGCGGTGCACGACCGCTCCGACGCGATCGATGCGGGGCGGCTCTCCGGCCTGGTCGAGTTCAATGACGTCACGTTCTCTTATGACGGCAAGCGGCCGGCGGTCGAGGATCTCTCCTTCACCGCGCTGCCCGGCCAGACCATTGCGCTGGTCGGCCCGACCGGCGCCGGCAAGTCGACCGCGATCGCGCTCTTGCATCGCGCCTTCGATCCCCAGTCCGGCTTCATCAAGATCGACGGCATGGACGTGCGCGGTGTGACGCTGACCTCGCTGCGGCGGAATATCGGCGTCGTGTTCCAGGAAGCGCTGCTGTTCAACCGCTCGATCGCGGAGAATTTGCGCGTCGGCAAGCCGGACGCAACCGACGCCGAGATGCGCAAGGCGGCCGAGCGCGCACAGGCGCTCGAGTTCATCGAGCGTAGCGGCGGTTTCGAGACCAATGCCGGCGAGCGCGGCCGCATGCTGTCCGGCGGCGAGCGGCAACGGCTGTCGGTCGCACGCGCGCTGCTGAAGGACCCGCCGATCCTGATCCTGGACGAGGCGACCAGCGCGCTCGACGCCATCACCGAGGCCAAGCTGAATGCCGCTCTCGATGAAGTGATGAAGGGCCGCACCACCTTCGTGATCGCCCACCGCCTCTCCACCATCCGCAATGCCACGCGGATCCTGGTGTTCGAGGACGGACGGGTGATCGAAAGCGGAACTTTCGATGAACTCGTGGCCAAAGGCGGCCATTTTGCCGAACTCGCCAAGGCCCAGTTCATGGTGCAGGAAAGTGCTCAGGCAAATGCGCGGCCCAGCGCGGGTGCCGCCGAGGCCGCGGCCTCTGCCGCCAAATCCCCTTAACAAGTCCCCGTAGCACCGTCGAAATTCAGCCTATTTCATCGCGGAATACGCAGCCGAAACCCCTGTTCTCGACGCACGAGCCGGTATAGGTTTGCGCTGCCGCAAGCGGCGGCGCTGGATTTCAGAACCGAACATCAGATCACGAGAACCGTCCGAACTGGCGGATCTCCAAGGACCGGAATCGGATAGTGCACGCCTTTCGCCCGCTGCTTCGCAAGTCTCTGTTCAACCTGTTCGCCGCAGCGCTCGCAGTCGGTGCGCTGCTCGTACCGCGCGTCGCAAATGCTGAAGCGCTGCTTCTGATCGAAGCCGACACCGGCAAGGTGCTGCAAGCGGACAACGCGACCATTCCCTGGTATCCGGCCTCCGTCACCAAGATCATGACTGCCTATGTGACGCTGAAGGCGGTGAAGGACGGCAAGATCACGCTCGACACGCTGCTGACGGTGTCGCCGACGGCCGCCTCGCAATCGCCCTCGAAGATGGGCCTCCGTCCGGGGACACAGCTCACCGTCGACAACGCACTGAAGATGATGATGGTCAAGTCGGCGAACGACATGGCCGTGGTGCTCGCCGAAGGCCTCGGCGGTTCGATCGACGGCTTCTCCGTGATGATGAACGACACCGCGAAGAAGCTCGGCATGACGCAGACGAACTACGTCAATCCGAACGGCCTGCCTGCAGATGGACACGTCACCTCGGCACGCGACCTCGGGATTCTCGCGCGCTCGTTCCTGCGCGACCTGCCGGAATACGAATATTTCGTGCATATCCCGGCGATCCGCTTCGGCAAGCGCGTCACCGGCAATTTCAACAAGCTGATCGGCCGCTATCCCGGCGCCGACGGTTTCAAGACCGGCTTCATCTGCGCCTCCGGCTACAACCTCGTGGCCTCCGCCACGCGCAACGGCCGCCGCCTGATCGCGGTGGTGCTCGGCGCCAATTCCGGCACCGCGCGTGCGGTGAAGGCGGCGCAGCTGCTCGAGCGCGGCTTCAGCCAGGATAATCTGTCGTGGCTGCGGCCCTCGCTCGGCACCGTCGAGAACCTCGTGCCGGTCGACGCCTCGCCGCCGAATTTGCGCGAGGAGATGTGCGGCGGTCACCGCAAGCGGCCGGCCAGTGACGACGACGATGCGCTGATCGCGACCAACGGCGGCGGCACGACCGGGTCTGCCACCGGCGGCGAAGCCCAGGTGACGTTCTTCACCGCAGGGCTCCAGCCGCCGCTGATGAGGGCGTCCGAGCTGATGGCCTCGGCGCCTGCAGCCGCAGAGCCCATGGTGGTCTATACCGGCCCGACCCGCACCGGCGCGGCCCTGGTCGCGGCGGTCGCAGCCGACACCGATCAGCAGACCCCGCCGAAGGCGCGTGGCAAGAAGTCGCGCGTCGCCAAGAAGCCCGACGCCGGCAGCGACGCCAAGACCGACGGCAAGACTGACGGCAAGACTGACACCAAGACTGCCGCGGCGAAACCGGCCGCCACCAAGCCCGACGCGGCCGCGAAGAGTGACACCAAGAGCGCGGCAAAGCCGGCGGCGAGCAAGCGTGCCGCGGCCAAGTCTGATGCGGCGGCCAAGCCTTCTGATAAGCCTGCGGAGAAGCCGGCGGCGAGTGGCGATCAGACTGCCAAGCCGGCCAAGCCCAAAGCCGCCACCAAGCCGAAGCCCGCGCCCAACAACAGCTAGGTTAAGGCTCAAGGCCCGCCTGGCTACGCCCGCACTTCGCACTGCGGCAGCGATCTGCGACGATTCCAGTAGCCACTCTCCAGCCTTTGCCCTAAGCCTCGACCGCCTTGCCAGCCGTTCCGGCAGGCTCGATACTGCCGGCAATGAGGCAAGCCCGAGACACAACGGGCTCTGGTGCAAGAGAGGGGAGTTTCCATGGAGCGCATCTGGCTCAAGCAATATCCGCCCGGCGTGCCCGCTGATATCGAGCCGACTCAATACGCGTCGCTGGTCGACCTCCTTGAGGAGAGTTTTGCCAAGTTCGCCGACCGCAAGGCGTTCATCTGCATGGACAAGGCGATCAGCTATCGCGACCTCGACCAGATGTCGCTGGCGCTCGCTGCTTACCTGCAGGGACGCGGCCTGCAGCGCGGCGCGCGCGTCGCCATCATGATGCCGAACGTGCTGCAATATCCGGTCGCCACCGCCGCGGTGCTGCGCGCCGGCTTTGCCGTGGTCAACGTCAATCCGCTCTACACCCCGCGCGAGCTCGAGCATCAGCTCAAGGATTCCGGCGCCGAAGCGATCATCGTGCTGGAGAACTTTGCGCACACCGTCGAGCAGGTGATCGCGAAGACGCAGGTCAAGCACGTCATCGTCGCCAGCATGGGCGACCTGCTCGGCTTCAAGGGCGTGATCGTCAATCTCGTCGTCCGCCGCGTCAAGAAGATGGTGCCGACCTGGTCGCTGCCGGGCGCTGTCTCGTTCAACGATGCGCTCTCGGCCGGCCGGGGTGCAACCCTCAACAAGCCAAAGCTGTCGCCCGGCGACGTCGCCTTCCTGCAATATACCGGCGGCACCACCGGTGTCTCCAAGGGCGCCACGCTGCTCCATCGCAATATCGTCGCCAACGTGCTGCAGAACGATGCTTGGCTGCAGCCGGCGATGACCACGCCGCCGCATGTCGATCAGCTCATGGTCGTCTGTGCGCTGCCGCTCTATCACATCTTCGCACTGACGGCCTGCTACCTACTCGCGGTGCGCGCCGGCGGCTGCAATCTCCTGATCCCCAACCCGCGCGACATCGCCGGCTTCGTCAAGGAGCTCGCGAAATACCAGGTCAACAGCTTCCCGGCGGTGAACACGCTCTACAACGGCTTGATGCACCATCCCGACTTCAAGAAGCTCGACTTCTCCAAGCTGAAGATTTCCAACGGCGGCGGCATGGCGGTGCAGCGCCCGGTGGCGGAGCAGTGGAAAGCCGTGACCGGCTGCTTCATCGCCGAAGGCTACGGCCTGTCGGAGACTGCGCCGACGCTGACTTGCAATCCCGCGACCACAACCGAATTCTCGGGATCGATCGGGATTCCCGTGCCCTCGACCTGGATCTCGATCCGCGACGACGACGGCAATGAACTCCCGCTCGGCCAGCCCGGCGAGATCTGCGCCAAGGGCCCGCAGGTGATGTCGGGCTACTGGAACAGGCCGGAGGAGACCGCGAAGGTGATGACCGCGGACGGCTATTTCCGCACCGGCGACATCGGCATCATGGACGAGAAGGGCTACACCAAGATCGTGGACCGCAAGAAGGACATGATCCTGGTCTCCGGATTTAACGTCTATCCGAACGAGATCGAGGAAGTGATCGCGAGCCATCCGGGCGTACTGGAATGCGCCGTGATCGGCGTTCCCGACAGCGGGTCCGGCGAAGCGGTGAAGGCGTTCGTGGTGAAGAAGGACCCGAACCTCACGGCGGAGGGCGTCATCAAGTTCTGCCGCGAGCAGCTCACCGGCTACAAGGTACCCAAGCAGATCGAATTCCGCGCCGACCTGCCCAAGACCAATGTCGGCAAGATCCTGCGCCGCGAACTGCGCGACGAGAAGAAGGCTCAGGCGGCGTAGTGCCGCCTCTCTCCGCCGTCATTCGAGGAGCTCTTCGCGACGAAGCAATCCAGAGTGTCACCGCGGCGACATCTCTGGATTGCTTCGCTCCGCTCGCAATGACGAGAAAATTGGCAGCCACTGCTCATCACACCGCTGTGAAGCCGTTTCCCTCCGCCGGTAAAATGCTCTAGAACAGCCCCGCCCCTTTCCACGGAGAATTCACGATGACCATTCAGACTGGCGACAAGCTGCCCGAGGCGAAATTCCGCGTGATGACGGCGGAAGGCCCGCAGGTGAAGACCACCGACGATATCTTCAAGGGCAAGAAAGTGGCGCTGTTCGCGGTGCCCGGCGCCTACACCGGCACCTGCCACAAGATGCATCTGCCGAGCATCTTCCTCAACGCCTATGCCATCAAGGACAAGGGCGTCGACACCATCGCGATCGTCTCCGTCAACGATGCCTTCGTCATGAACGCCTGGAAGCGCGACACCGACCAGCGCGACGAAGCGATCTTCCTCGCCGACGGCAACGCCGACTTCGCCAAGGCGATCGGCATGGAGCTGGACGCCTCCGGCAACGGCCTCGGCATCCGCTCCAAGCGCTATTCGATGCTGGTCGAGGACGGCGTGGTCAAGAAGCTGAACCTGGAGGCGATGCCCGGCAAGGTCGAGGTATCCGGCGGCGATACGCTGCTGGGACAGCTCTGAGCTTGAGGCGCCGCTCTCAGCCACAAATGACACTGTCATGCCCCGCGAAAGCGGGGCATCCAGTATTCCAGAGACGTCGAGATTCATTACAGCCGCCGCGGCGTGCTGGATCGCCCGGTCGAGCCGGGCGATGACGGTTGAGAATGAGGTCGCGTCGGCGACGACGTCGATGCCCCTACTCTGCGACCCGCTGCTGCAACCGCGCCTTGACGATCCCGTCGCGCGCCAGTTGATCGGCCCGCTCGTTCTCGGGATGCCCGGCGTGGCCTTTCACCCAGTGCCAGCGTACCTCATGCGCCTTCAGCGCGGCATCCAAGCGCTGCCATAGCTCGACATTCTTGACCGGCTTCTTGTCGGCGGTGCGCCAGCCGTTGCGCTTCCAGCCGTGGATCCAGCCGGTGATGCCCTGCCGGACATACTGGCTGTCGGTGTAGAGATCGACGATGCACGGCTTCTTCAGCGCTTCGAGCGCCGAGATCGCCGCCATCAATTCCATCTGGTTGTTGGTGGTGTGGCGTTCGCCGCCGTTCAGCTCTTTTTCCTTGTCGCCGAACTTCAGGATCGCGCCCCAGCCGCCGGGCCCGGGATTTCCCGAGCAGGCGCCGTCGGTATAGATCGTGACATTGGGAAGCTCGCTCACGCGACCAGTCCTGACGGCAGCAGCCCATAGTCGCGCGCGCTGGAGACGCTCTGGTGGAAGCGCAGCTTGCGAAAATACTCGAGCGGATCCTTCGGCTTGACCAGCGCGCCCGGCGGCACGTTGAGCCAGTCGACCAGCCGCGTGAGGAGGAAGCGGATCGCCGCACCGCGCGCCAGCAGCGGCAACGCAGCCTCTTCCGCCTCGGAGAGCTTTCGCACACGGCCATAGGCGTTCAGGAAGGCGCGCGCCTTGGTGACGTTGAAGGAATGGTCCGGCTCGAAGCACCAGGCGTTCAGGCAGATCGCGACGTCATAGGCCAGCATGTCGTTGCAGGCGAAGGTGAAGTCGATGATCCCCGAGAGCTTGTCGCCGAGAAAGAAGACGTTGTCGTTGAAGAGATCGGCGTGGATCACGCCCTCGGGCAGATTGCTCGGCCAGAGGCCACCCGAGAGATGGTCGAGCTCGGCCGCGAGAAATGCGCGCAGGCCCGGCTGCACCTCGTCGGCACGGTGTGCTGCCGCATCGAACAGCGGCCGCCAGCCCGCGACCGACAGCGCATTGGCACGCTTGATCGCAAAATTGGCGCCGGCCAGATGCATCCGGGCGAGGCCCTCGCCGACGCCGGCGCAATGCGTCGCGTTCGGCTTGCGCGGCCAGACGCCTTCGAGAAAGGTGATGATCGCCGCGGGGCGTCCCGACAGCTCGCGCAACGCTTCGCCGTCCTTCGCCTTCACCGGCAGCGGGCAGCTGACGCCGTGCTCGGCGAGATGCGTCATCAGCGCGAGGAAGTACGGCAGATCTTTCTTCGCCACGCGCTTCTCGTAGAGCGTGAGGATGAACGAGCCTTGGGTGGTGTGCAGGAGGAAGTTGGAATTTTCGACGCCCTCGGCGATGCCCTTGTAGGAGAGCAACTCGCCGAGATCGTATTGCCTCAGGAAATCCGCAAGCTCGTCGGCGGCAACGTCGGTGTAGACCGCCATGCAGGTTTACTCGGCGGCGGCTTCGGGGCGCACCTGGCGCGGCAGCGGGAAGAACTCGTTCTCTTCGGCGGCCGAGACCGTCTCCACGTGCAGCGTGTAGCGCTCGGCGAACGCGTCCATGATCTCCTCGACGATCACTTCCGGCGCCGACGCGCCCGCGGTGATGCCGAGGCTGGTGATGTTTTCGAACCGCGTCCAGTCGAGGTCGGCAGCGCGCTGCGCCAGCACCGCAACCTTGCAGCCCTCGCGCTCGGCGACCTCGCGCAGGCGCTGCGAGTTCGACGAGTTCGGCGCGCCGACCACGATCAGGGCGTCGACCACCGGCGCCACCTTCTTCACCGCGAGCTGGCGGTTGGTGGTGGCGTAGCAGATGTCTTCCTTGTGCGGCCCGTTGATGTTCGGGAAGCGCTCCTTGAGCAGCGCCACGATCTCCGCGGTGTCGTCGATCGACAGCGTGGTCTGGGTCACGAAGGCGAGGTTGTTCGGGTCCTTCGGAGCGATGGTCTTGGCGTCCTCGGCGGTCTCGATCAGGGTGACGGCGCCGACCGGCAGCTGGCCGAGCGTGCCGACCACTTCGGGATGATGCGAATGGCCGATCAGGAAGATCTCGCGGCCGCGCTTGAAGTGGATCGCGGCCTCACGGTGCACCTTGGTCACCAGCGGACAGGTGGCATCCAGCGAGAACAAATTGCGCGACGTGGCGTCGGCCGGAACCGACTTCGGCACGCCATGGGCCGAGAACACCACCGGCGCGGTGGTGTTTTCCGGGATCTCGGCGAGCTCCTCGACGAAGATGGCGCCCTTCTTCTTCAACCCGTCGACGACGTATTTGTTATGTACAATCTCATGGCGAACATAGACGGGGGCGCCGTATTTATCGAGCGCCCGTTCCACGGTGTCGATCGCCCGAACCACCCCAGCGCAGAAGCCGCGGGGAGAACAAAGCACTAACTTGAGGTCTGGTTTGGCTGACATTGAGCGATCTCGGGACCGAATCACCCACTCGCCTTCTGGCGGGGGACGGTCGATGGACGGAAAAGGGCCTGAAACGGTCTGCTTGGACTTATAGCGACTTGAGAGGGAATTGGGCCCCCTTTCGGGCGCTGTCAAGGCACTATCTATAGCAGAACCATTGCGTGGCTACCCCCTCCGGGCTTATATAGCGCGAATTCCCTGTCATCGCTGATGACCACCGGTTTCGCCTCCAGAGGGGTGGGCGAAGCACAAAGGAGATTTGCCATGAGCAACGCACCTCTGATGCCCAAGGCGACCGCCGTCTGGCTGCTCGACAACACCGCGCTGACCTTCGACCAGGTCGCCGATTTCACCAAGATGCACCCTCTCGAGGTGCGCGCGATCGCCGACGGTGACGCCGCGCAGGGCATCAAGGGCATGGACCCGATCTCCAACGGCCAGCTGACCCGCGAGGAGATCGAGAAGGGCGAGAAGAACCAGGACTACCGGCTCCGTCTCCAGGAGAGCAAGGTCGTGCTGCCGCCCCAGCCCAAGCGCAAGGGCCCGCGCTACACCCCGGTGTCGCGCCGCCACGAGCGCCCCAGCGCCATCCTCTGGCTGTTGCGCAGCCATCCGGAGCTCAAGGACGCCCAGATCATGCGCTTGGTCGGCACCACCAAGAGCACGATCGCCAGCGTCCGCGACCGCACCCACTGGAACACCTCGCAGCTGACCCCGATCGACCCGGTCACCCTCGGCCTCTGCTCGCAGATCGAGCTCGATTTCGAAGTGGCGCGTGCGGCCAAGGAAAAGCCGATCGACGCAGCCTATGGCGGCGCCACCCTGCTGCCGGCCTCCGAGACCACCAAGAAGGACGAGTTCGAGCCGTCGGAGAAGTCGGGCGACGACCTCAACGTCGATGCCGTCTTCGCCAAGTTGAAGACCCTCGGCGGCAAGAAGCAGGAGCAAGAGGAGGAGTAGTCCTCTCTCTTCCTTCGCGATCGAATGCTATTCAAACGCGGCGGGGCCACCCGCCGCGTTTTTGTTTTGTGGCTTCGTTCGTAGATCGGATGGAGCGCACGCTCGGCCGAATTCCGCCTTACGGTCGATCGGGATGGTTCAGCATGTATTCGCCGAGATCACGCTGGCGACGATCTGCGCGTGAGGTGGCGGCACTGCGCTGCACGTCGCGGTCCTTGCGGCAGGCCACATATTCCGGCGAGCCCACGGCATAACCGCGGCTCTGGCACACCGCATCATCGTCATCACCGCCCATCGCCGTCGGCGTCTGGTAACGCGCCGAGCAGGCGGAGAGAGCGATGGCGAGCAGGACGGCTGCAAGCAGGCGCGGTGCGGTGGCGAGTGGCATACGAGGTCCCCTGTTGGCCGGCCCTGTTTAGCGCGGAATACGGAGAATATAAGTCACAGCACGCTCACACCCGCCCCTTCAGCGCCTCCCCGATCTCGTCAAGCACCTTGGGGTCCTCAATCGTGGCGGGCATGGCCCACACCTCGCCGTCGGCGATCTTCTTGATGGTGCCGCGCAAGATCTTGCCCGAGCGCGTCTTGGGCAGGCGGGCGACAGTGATGGCGAGCTTGAAGGCGGCCACGGGGCCGAGCCGGTCGCGCACAAGTGCTACGATCTCGTTCTCGATCTCGGCGGGCGGGCGCTTTACGCCGGCTTTCAGCACCAGGAAGCCGCAAGGCACCTCGCCCTTGATCGCGTCCTTGACGCCGAGCACGGCGCATTCGGCGACATCCGGATGCGAAGCCAGAATCTCCTCCATGCCGCCGGTGGAGAGCCTGTGGCCGGCGACATTGATGATGTCGTCGGTGCGGCCCATGACGAAGACATAGCCGTCCTCATCCTTGTAGCCGGCATCCGAGGTCTTGTAGTAGCCGGGGAATTCGCTGAGGTAGGCTTCCTTGAAGCGCGCATCCTGATTCCACAGTGTCGGCAGGCAACCCGGCGGCATCGGCAGCTTGATGACGATCGAGCCCATGGTGTTGGGACCGACGGGTTTTGCCGCGTCGTCGACGACATCGACCTGATAGCCCGGCATCGGCACCGTCGGCGAGCCGTGCTTCACCGGCAGCTGGCCCAGCCCCACCGGATTGCCGGCAATGCACCAGCCGGTCTCGGTCTGCCACCAATGGTCGATGACAGGCACCTTCAGCTGCTGCTCCGCCCATTCCACTGTCGGCGGATCGGCACGCTCGCCCGCGAGGAACAGCGTGCGGAATTTCGACAGATCGTATTTCCGGATGAACTTGCCTTCCGGATCCTCCTTCCGGATCGCACGGAACGCAGTCGGCGCGGTGAAGAAGGCAACCGCGTTGTGCTGGCTGATCACGCGCCAGAACGCACCGGCGTCGGGCGTGCCGACGGGCTTGCCCTCATACATGATCGAGGTCGCGCCGTGCAGCAGCGGGCCGTAGATGATGTAGCTGTGGCCGACCACCCAGCCGATGTCGGAGCCGCACCACCAGACCTCGCCCGGCTTGACGCCATAGAGGTTGAACATCGACCATTTCACTGCGACCAGATGCCCACCATTGTCGCGCACGACGCCCTTGGGGATACCGGTCGTGCCTGACGTATAGAGAATGTAGAGCGGATCGGTGGCGGCAACGGGCACGCAAGGCGCCTTCTTGCCGTCGTTCATCGCCTTGCGGCGCAGGCTCGCCCAGTCATAGTCGCGCTTTGGCGTGAGATCGCAGATCAGCTGCGGACGCTGCAGCACGATGCAGGCCTTGGGCTTCGCAGACGCGAGCTTGATCGCCTCGTCGAGCAGCGGCTTGTACTGCACGATGCGGCCCGGCTCGACGCCGCAGCTTGCGGAGAGAATGAGTTTTGGCTGCGCATCGTCGATGCGGGTCGCAAGCTCTTTTGCGGCAAAGCCGCCGAACACCACTGAATGCACCGCACCGATGCGCGCGCAGGCGAGCATCGCGACCACGGCCTCTGGCACCATCGGCATATAGAGGATGACGCGGTCACCCTTGGCGACGCCAAAATCCTGCATGATGGCGGCGAGCGCCTGCACCTCGGCCAGCAGCTCGGCATAGGTGAATTTGGTCACCGAATTGGTCAGGGGCGAATCATGAATCAGCGCGACCTGCTCGGCGCGGCCGCGTTCGACGTGGCGGTCCAGCGCGTTGTAGCAGGTGTTGACGACGCCGCCGGTAAACCAGCGGCCGTAGACGCCTTGCGCGGGGTCGAAGATTGTCTTCGGCGGCTCGATCCAGTCGATTTCCTTCGCCGCCTCGGCCCAAAAGCCCTCGGGATCGGCCAGCGAGCGCGCATGGACCTCGTGGTAAAGGCTCTTTCCGCCGGCGTTTCCTCGGACATTCATTCCCGCGCTCCCGTTCCCTTTATTGGCCTCGCCTCGACCTGACCGCGGGATGTCAGTCCCGCCATGACAGGGATCAAGTGCCGGCCTTGCTTGAGGGGTATTTTCCCGGGAACGGGCCGCGGTTCAAGCTGAAAAGGATGGACGTCGCCCCCTTCCTAGCCCTCCATCGCATTCAGCCGCTGCAACCGGTCCAGCATGACCTTCTTCAAATCGTAGCCGGGGCGGAAGCTGGCGTCGCGGGTGGCGAGGAAATCATGCTGGGATTTGCGCAGATCAGCGGCCGAGCGCCGGCTCATCGACTTCAGCACGCGCTCATATGCCTCGGCGAGCTGGCGGTCGAGCATGCCAAGCTGCGGATCGGCGCAGATCACCTTCTCCACCTCGCGTTTCGCATCCGCGCAATCGAATGACGGGCCGTTGCCGGAATTCGCAGCCAACGGCTGCGGCGACCCGGCGCCGAACTTCGCGATCTCCGCCATCATGGTGCGGCGGCCGTCCGCGGCGTTGGTGTTGCCGGGGTCGAGCCGCAGCGCCGTCTCGTAATCGGCCAGCGCCTTCTTGCGGTCGCCCATCTTGGTATAGAGCACGGCGCGGTTGTTGTAGGTCTTGGCGAAATTCGGATCGAGCTTCAGCGCGTCGTTGTAGTCGCTGAGCGCCGCGCCGAACTCGCCCTTGAACTGGTAGGAATCGCCACGGTTGGTGAAGAAATTCGGCCGCGGTGCCAGCCGCAGCGCCTGGTCGTAATCGGCGATCGCCTTGTCGTAGTCCTTCATCGCGGCATAGGAGAGCCCGCGATTGTCGTAATATTCCGGCACCTTCGGATCGAGCCTGATCGCCTCGCTGTCGTCGGCGATCGACCTGTCGAGCTGGCCGAGCTTCTTGTAGGCCGCACCGCGATTGGTGTAGCTGCGCGCCCGGTTCGGATCGAGCAGCAAGGCCTCGCTAAGATCGCTCACCGCCCTGTCGTTGTCGCCGTTGAGATAATAGGTTGCGCCGCGGTCGGACCAGGCCTGCGCATAATCCGGCTTCAGCTTGATCGCCTGGTCGTAATCGGCAAGCGCCCGGTCGAGCCGGCGCTGATTGGTATAGGCCACGCCGCGCAGCTCATAGGCTTCGGCATCCTGCGGATCGAGCTCGATCGCCTTGCTGAGATCGGACGTGGCGCGGTTGAGATCGCCACCCGCCTCGCGCAACAGGTCGCCGCGCAGGCGCCAGGCGCGGGCGTTCTTGCCGTCGAGCGCGATGGCGCGGTCGATATCCCGCAGCGCCTGCGTCAGACCGCCGGAGGTCCGCGCAGTGGCATCGGCCCGAACCAGCAGCGCCGCGACGCGCTCGGGATTTGGATTTGCGGCCTGGTCGATGATGGCGCTGCATGCCGGGATCAGCTCGGCTGGCGCGGCCTTGCTGCCGGCCACGCAATCGACGCCGGCTGAGGCTGGGCCAACGAGAACCAGGCTCATCGCAGCGCCTAGCAGAAGCGCGCGCAGCGGGATTTTGGACGTTTGCGCGGGAGAACGCGTGCCGCACATGAGGAAGGCTCCGTAACATCAGGTGTTCACCATTGTCGCGGCGGCCGGGGATAGGGTTCAAATGCCGGCTAGTATCCGTCCACCCCGTTCAGCCGCTGCAGCCGATCCTGCATGGCCTTCTTCAAATCATACCCAGGCCGGCCAAATCCGGCATTGCGACGCGCGATGAAATCATCCTGCTCGCGTTGGAATTTCCTTGCCTCGCCCGTGTCGTGCGCCTCGCGCAGCACGCGCGCATTGGCTGCATAGACCTCGCGGTCGAGGTCGGCGAGCTCGCGGTTTCCGCAGATCGCCTTCTCGACCGGGCGGCGCGCGCCTGCGCAATTGAAGCTGGGCTTACCAGCGACCGCCATCTGCGCGCCGATCCGCTCGAGCTCACGCGCGATCGCCTGGTGATTGGCCTTGGCTTTTTCGTGGTTGGGATCGATCCGGAGCGCCGCACCGAAATCCTGCACCGCCTTGGGCTTGTCGCCCTTCGTCAGCCAGAGCTCACCGCGCGCATTGAAGACGTCGGGGAGCGTGGGATCGAGCAACAACGCGCGGCTGTCGTCGGCGATGGCCCGGTCGATCTGGTCATGCCGCGCCAGCAGCGCACCGCGCGCGATCAGGGCCTTGATCAGATCGGGTTTTGCCGTCTTCTCGTTGTCGATGACGGCGGCGCAGGCCGGGCCCGCTTTGTCCATGTCATCG
Organism: Bradyrhizobium sp. S3.2.6; assembly: GCF_040546885.1. NCBI lineage: Bacteria > Pseudomonadati > Pseudomonadota > Alphaproteobacteria > Hyphomicrobiales > Nitrobacteraceae > Bradyrhizobium > Bradyrhizobium sp. S3.2.6. The sequence goes on from NZ_JBEPOS010000003.1 coordinate 459,683, forward strand.
GCCGCGGTTGCGGACAGGCATGCCGCGACGTCGATCTGCGCGGTGGCGGCCGGCTCGCCCCCGGTCGCGGCCCAAGCGGCACCGAGCGAAAGCATTGAGAGCGCCACGGCTCCGGACAATTGAAGAAGCTTTTGAAAACGCATGCTCGCTGCAGCCGGAAGGTCTTGCCATGAGGCCGTACTATCCATCATACGGCCGGATTGGTGCTAGCTTGTGGCGCCGCTCACATCGGTTTCGGGGATCGTCGTGTCGACATTCGAATGGATCATCGCGCTTCTGCTCGGCGCCGTTGCATTATCGGCGCTGGCGCGGCGGATCAAGGTCCCCTACCCGACCTTTCTCGCCGTCGGCGGCGCGCTGATCGCTTTCGTGCCGAACAGCCCGACCTGGGCGCTGCAGCCGGACCTGGCGCTGGCGCTTTTTGTCGCACCGGTGCTGCTGGACGCCGCCTTCGATACTTCCTTGCGCGATCTCCGCAACAACTGGGTTCCGGTCTCGACCCTGGTTGTGGCCGCGGTCGGCCTGACCACGGTCGGCGTCGCCATTGTCGCGCACCGGCTCTTTCCTGACATGCCCTGGGCCGCCGCGGTGGCGCTTGGCGCGATCGTCGCGCCGCCGGATGCGGCAGCGGCGGTCGCGATCCTGAGCCAGGTCAAGCTGCCCTACCGCATGGTGAAGGTGCTGGAGGGCGAGAGCCTGCTCAACGATGCCAGCGCGCTGCTGATCTACCGCATCGCTGTCGGCGCGGTCGTCACCGAGCATCTGACGTGGAGCGAGGTCGCGCCGACCATGGCGCTGGCGCTGGTCGGCAGCGTGCTGGCCGGCCTTCTTGCGGGGCGCATCATCCCGCCCATCATGGAGCGCGTCAGGGAAGTGCCGAGCGCGATCATCGTGCAGTTCGCCACCACCTTCATGATCTGGATCGCCGCCGAGCATCTCGGCCTTTCCGGCATCCTCACCATCGTCGTCTACGCCATCACGATCGCGCAGACGGCGCCGGCGCGCATGCCGGCGCGGCTGCGCGTGCCGTCCTACGCGGTGTGGGAGACCACGGTGTTCGTGCTCAACGTGCTCGCCTTCATGCTGATCGGCATGCAGATGCGGCCGATCTGGACCAAGCTGAACGCGGACGTGCGCTGGGAATATTGCGTGGCTGCGGCGTGGATCCTGCTCACGGTCATTCTGGTCCGGCTGCTCTGGATTACATTCTATCGCACGACCCTGCGCGTGCTGATCGCTCATGGCATCTATCACCCCAAGGATCCGAAGCAGGTCGCTTCGCCCAAGGGCGGCCTCATCATCTCCTGGTGCGGCATGCGCGGCCTGGTCACGCTCGCGACCGCCTTCGCGCTGCCGGAGAATTTTCCTTATCGCGACTTCATCGTCTTCATCGCCTTCGCGGTCGTGCTGGGCTCGCTGGTGATCCAGGGCCTGACGCTGCGGCCGCTGATCCTCGCCTTCGGCCTCAAGGATGACGATCCCGTTGGCATCGAGGTCGCGCGCGCCCGCGCCATCGCCTATCGCGCCGCGCTCGATGCAATCGAGGACGATCCGTCGGAGGAAGCCGAAATCCTGCGGCTCGAATACCGCGCCATCCTGATGCAGGCCGACGACGATCCGCACGGCGGCATCGCCAACGGCGAATTGCCCGCCGATCCCTTACGCCGCCGCGCCATCGAGGCCGCGCGCAAATCGATCTTCAGCCTGCGCGCCACCGAGGTGATCGGCGACGACGCGTTTCACCGGCTCGAGGAGGAGCTGGATCGGGCGGAGTTGAGTGCGGGGGGATAGATCCGCAAACACCACTGTCGTCCCGGACAAGCGTAGCGCAGATCCGGGACCCATACGCCGCAGCAATCGCTTTGTGAAGACTCGGAGTTGCCTGCTGCGCGTCAAACCACTCCCTGTGGTTATGGATCCCGGGCTCGCGCTGTGCGCGCCCCGGGACGACAGGGAGTTTGAGGCGATGCTTACGCCCCCGCCTTGCAGGTGATCCCGCCGTCGACCACGAGCTCGATCCCCGTCACATATTTCGACTCGTCCGACGCCAGGAACAGCGCGGCGTTGGCGACATCGAAGGCGTCGCCCATGTGGCCCATCGGCACTTGCGCATCGCGGGCGCGCCACATCGCTTCGACATCGCCCTTGGCGTAGCTGTTGGCGAGGCCGGCGGAATGCTCCACCATCGGCGTCTTCATCAGGCCGGGCAGGATCGCATTCACCCGCACATGGTGCCGCGCGAACTCGATCGCGGTGGTGCGCGTCATCTGGTTCATCGCGGCCTTGGAGGCGCCGTAGGTGACGTAGGAGATGCCCATGTGGCGGATCGAGGCGATCGAGGAGATGTTGATGATCGAGCCGCCGCCCTGCGTCACCATGACGGGAATGACGTGCTTCATGGCGAAATAGGCGCTCTTGAGGTTGATGCTGAAGACGCGGTCCCAGCTCTCCTCGGTCACCTCGACCACGCTGCCCATCTCGGCGATGCCGACATTGTTGTCGAGCACGTCGATGCGGCCATAGGCCCCGAGGCACGCTGCGACCATCGCCTCGATCTCGGCAGGCCGCGACACGTCCGCGGTGAACGCGGTCGCCTTGCCGCCCTCGCCGGTGATGATCTTGGCGGTCTCCTCGGCGGCCGCGCCGTTGCGGTCGACGCAAAACACCTGCGCGCCCTCGCGCGCAAAGGTCACCGCCGTCGCCTTGCCGTTGCCCCAGCCGGGCCCGATCGAGCCGGCCCCCACCACCATCGCAACCTTGCCCTTGAGCCGGTCCATCGCGTGTCTCCTTATCTCTGCTGTTCGTCGCAGATGCTCATCCTGGTGACGTTAGCACCGACGGGATGGCCGACAATCTCGGAAAGCGTCCGGCACGTCGCGTCATGGCATAGCCGCCATTCGCCGGCAGCGCCCGAATTGCCGAGCACGACCTCCGGCATCGGCGCGCGCGCAGGCCTCCACTGAAACCAGCCGTCGACGAGCCGCGCTTCCGGCGGCGGCTCCATGCCGGGGCCGGTGCCCTTGACGCGGGCCTGCATCAGTTCGAGGCCTGCAGGCGTGACGCGCCAGTCTTCCTGCCACTCGACCTTCGCGATCGAATGCGTCCATGCAAGCGTGAACGCGGACAGCGCCAGCGCCTTCACAGCCCCGGCTGTTGCGAGGCAGAGGCTCACACCGCCTCGACCACGGCCGGCGGACGCTGCCGCCATTGCCACAGCACCAGCGCCGCCGAGAGAACGAAGCCCGCGGTGTCGCTGAACGGAAAATCGCCGAGCAGGCACAGCGCGGCGCCGAGCGCCACCAGGCGCTCGAGTAGCGTCAGTCGCGTGAATAGGAAGCCGATTGCGACCATACCAAACAGCGCGATCGCCACCAGCGCCTTGAAGCTTGCGAGCGCGACCGCGCCGTAGAAGCCGAGCTTCGCGGCCATGGGATCGCCGGCCTGCAGCATCAAGGCCGGCGAATAGACGAAGATGAAGGGGATGACGTAGCCGGCGAGCGCGATGCGCATCGCTTCCCAGCCGATCTTGTCCGGGTTCTCCTTCGCGATCGGCGCTGCCGCCAGTGCGGCCAGCGCCACCGGCGGCGAGAGATCGGCCATGATGCCGTAATAGAACGCGAACATGTGGCTCGCGATCAGCGGCACGCCGAGTTTCGCCAGCGCGGGCGCTGCGAGCGCAGCCGTGATGATGTAGGTCGGGATCGTCGGGATGCCGGTGCCGAGCAGGATCGACAGCAGCATGGTCATGATCAGCGCCAGGAACAGGCTCTTCTCGCCGAGCCCGATCACCCAGCCGCCGAAGATGGTACCGACGCCGGTCTGGGACATCATGCCGATGATGACGCCGACGATGGCGCAGGCCATGCCGACGGTGATGGCGGATTTTGCGCTCTCCGCAAGCGAGTCACGGCAGGAGCGCAGTGCCGCCATCCCGCCACGGATGAAAGCCGTGATCACGATCAGCGCGACGACGACGCAGCCGACCGGCACGATCTTCAACCCGTCGTGCGACAGCGCGGCGACGACGAGCGCAAGACCGATCCAGAAGATGGTGCGGATCAGCATGGAGGAGGCACCGGCCGCGATGCTGGTCCCGAGGATCAACCCGACCGTCAGCGCGAGGCCCATGCTGCCTGCATAGAGCGGCGTGAAGCCCTCGAACAGCATGTAGACCAGGGCCGCGAGCGGCAGCACGAGGTACCAGCCCTTGACCAGTGCGTTCCAGGCACTGGGAGTTTCCGAGCGCTTCATGCCGACGAGGCCGTGCTTGCCGGCTTCGAGATGCACCATCCAGAAGGCCGAGGCGAAGTAGAGCACCGCAGGGATGGCGGCGGCCTTGACGATCTCCGAATACTGGACGCCGAGCGTCTCCGCCATGATGAAGGCGACCGCGCCCATCACCGGCGGCATGATCTGCCCGCCCATCGAGGCCGTGGCCTCGACGCCCGCCGCAAATGCGCGGCGATAGCCGAACCTGATCATCAGCGGAATCGTGAACTGGCCGACGGTGACGACGTTGGCGACGCCCGAGCCCGAGATCGTGCCCATCATCCCCGAGGCAAACACCGCGACTTTCGCAGGGCCGCCGCGGGTGCGGCCGAACAGGCCGAGCGAGACGTCGGTGAACAGCTGGATCATGCCGGCGCGCTCCAGGAACGAGCCGAACAGGATGAACAGGAAGATGTAGGTCGCCGACACATAGATCGGCACGCCGTAAAAGCCTTCGGTGCCGTAGGCGAGATGCGTGATGATCTGGTCGAAATCATAGCCGCGATGGTTCAGCGGCGACGGCAGATATTGCCCGAAGAACCAGTAGACGAGACACGCGCCGCACATCAGCGGCAGCGCCGCGCCCATCAGGCGCCGGGTGCCCTCGAAGATCAGCACCGCGAGCAGCGTGCCGACGGCGAGGTCAAGCCTGGTCGGATCGCCGTCGCGCGCGATCAGGTCGGCATAGAAGATCCACTGATAGAGCCCGCAAAAGAAACCGGCACCGCCGATCACCCAGCCGAGCGCGCGGCCAAGACTGCTCTTCGCGGTGAAGTTGGCGATCAGGCCGAACGTGAGCAGGACAAGGAAGCCGACATGGACGCCGCGCACCACCTGGCTCGGCAGATAGTTGAAGGCGGCAACATAGAGCTGGAAGGTCGCGAACGCGATGCCGATCCAGTAGGCGAGCGTGCCCCACCAGCCCGGGCCAAAGCCTTCCGGAAAACCGTGCTCGAAATTGTCGAACTCGACCTTGATCGGCTCCGCGGAGCTCTCCGCCTTTTCCAGCATTACAAATCGCCCCAGTCCAAGCCCATTCAATCTATAGCAGCAACACGATCCACCCGGACCGTCATGGCCGGGCTCGTCCCGGCCATCCACGGCTTAAAGCTCATCCTAGAACGTGGATGCCCGGGACAAGCCCGGGCAAGACGTCGACGGAGAAGGCGCGCCTTACTTGATCAGCCCTTTTTCCTTGTAATAGCGGATCGCGCCGGGATGCAGCGGGATCGGGCTGCCGGTGGCGGCCGTCTCGAGCTTGATCTCCTTGCCGGCCGCGTGCGCGTTGGCAAGCTCGGGCAGCGACTCGTAGACCAGCTTTGTCATTTGATAGGCAAGGTCGTCGGACACGGCTGAACTGGTGACGAGATAGTTCACCACGGCCGCGGTCGGGACGTCCTTGTCCTGCCCGGTATAGGTGTTGGCGGGAATGATCGTCGAGATGAAGGGCGGGCCGATCTTGTCGACGGTCTCCTTCGGCACGGCCACCACACTGATCGCGCTCGAGCTCGAGAGATCCTTCAGCGAGGCGACGCCGAGGCCGGCCGATTGCAGCGTCGCACCGAGCTGGCGGTTCTTCATGAGGTCGACGGATTCGGCGAACGGCAGGTATTCGACCTTGCCGAGATCCTTGTAGGTCATGCCGGCGGCCGAAAGGATGGCGCGCGAGTTCAGCTCGGTGCCCGATTTGGGCGCGCCGACCGACAGGCTCTTGCCCTTGAGGTCGGCGAGCGTCTTGATGCCGCTCTCGGCGGTCGCGACGATCTGGATGTAGTTCGGATAAATCGCGCCGATGGTGCGCAGCTTGTCCAGCTTGGTCTTGAAGCCGGCTTCCTCGTCGCCTTCCCAGGCGGCCTTCAGCGAGTCGCCCAGCGTGAACGCCAGCTCGCCGCGACCCTGCTGCAGCAGGATCAGGTTCTCGACCGACGCCTTGGTGGCCTGCACCTGCGTCTTCACGTTCGGAATCTTGTCGCCGTAGATCTTCCCGATCGCGACGCCGAGCGGATAGTAGACGCCGGAAGTGCCGCCGGTCAGCACGTTGATGAAGGATTGCGCATGCGCGCAAGGTGCCGACGCCGCCAGAGCAAGAGCCGCGGCCACGCCGAAAATCGTCCGTTTCATGGTTGTTTCACTCCCCAAACCGGCGGCGAAATTGGCCGGATGAGGGGAGCGGGTCAACCCATCCAAAAGGCAAAACAGGACTGCGGTAAACGGCCGATTCGCCTTGATTTTTCAGGGAACTCGGCAGGTGCGGCGACATGGCGCAGCCGGGTCATTGGACCGCGGCTCGCCGTCATTCGAGAGCCGTTACTGAAAGGTCATGTCCAGGCACTTGGAGATGTCGGAGCCGAGGCCGGAGGAGATGGTGATGCAGCCGCGGATCTTCTGCGCGGCCATGTCGGCGGCCCAGATCGAGTAGCCGCCGGGGCCGAAGAACGAGTTGGTGTTCGGCGGCTCGGTCTCGGTCGCGTCGAAATCATAGTGCCCGTCGGTCTCGAAGATGCGCGGCTTCTTGGTGCAGCCGCCATCGGTCTGGACGTTGATGACTTCCTTGTTGTCGCGGGTCAGCGCCAGCGAGACCTGACAGCGGAAATATTCCGAGGTCTTGGTATTGAAGAGATAGGTGTAGGACTTGCAGGTCGCGGTGTTGAGCTTGCCCGGCGCAAGGCCGCGGCTGCACGAAATCCGCTGGTTGTGGCTGAGCTGGTAATCATCGGCCCAGGCGGCCGGCGCGAGCGCCGTCAGCGACACCCCGGCAATCCAGCAAAATTTAATGACATGGCGCATTCGAATCATCCCCACCAATATCTTTGTCGTGTTGCGTTCTAGACTGAAAGCGGAACATAGTCGCGAGGGGACGAAGGGAAAATCACAAACTGCTGGGCAAGACGTGATGCGCTGCGGCGTCATCGCGGATTGACGCGGAAACGTCGTTCGTGATTTGTTCAAGCAGGGCACCTCAACGACGGGGAGGATGGATGATGGCATTTTCAATCAAGACATTTGCAATTGCAGCCGCGCTGGGCGCGCTCGCCGCCCCCGCATGCGCACAGAACGCGGCGACGCCGTGGGAGCTCAAGCCGGACACCGGATATGCCTATGACAAGGAAGGCAAGACGTTTTCCTACAAGATGGGCACCAGCAATGCCGGCGAGCTGCTGAAGGGCGCCAGGAAGGTGCCCAAAGGCACGCTGTTCTTCATCGGCCAGAACGGCCAGCTCTACATGCGCAGCGGGCAGTATCTCGAGGGCGACGGCAGGTTCAAGTTCGGGTCGGATCGGTAGGGCGGGCCACATATCCGATGTCATCGCCCGGCTTGACCGGGCGATCCAGTATTCCAGAGACAGCGATGGGATACGGAGAAGCGGCGGCGTACTGGATGCCCCGGTCAAGCCGGGGCATGACAGCAATTGAATCAAAACGCCGCCGTCAGCTCCCGCGCGCCGGAATTGTTGCTGTTGCTGTCCATCCGCGCATCCGTCACCGCGAGCAGCTTCGCCACCGTGTTGTGGCGGATCGCGACCGGATTGCGCTCGTAGCCGCCGCGCTGGAAGAAGTTTGATGTCGGCACCTGCTCGCGCATCGCCTGCGGCATGGTCACCATGTCGAGGCCGGTACCGTCGCCGGTGAGGTTCATCATCTCGAGCTCGGCGGCAGTGAGCGGACGGGTGTAGCCCTTGGCGCGTGCGAACAGCACCGAGGTCAAGAGCTTGTGGGTCTGCAGCATCGGCCCGATGTCGATGTCCAGCACCATCGCATGCATGGCCCAACCCTGCGCGGTGTCGCCGATCTTCTCATGCTCCGACCAGGTGTCAGGCACCGATTTCGCATGCGCCACCATCTTCTTCAGAACGCCGAGCTTGTGCTCGAGCGACTGGCGCGCCGGCCCTGAGCTGCGCGCCACCTTGTCGGAGAGCGCACGGATGAACTCATGGCCCTGCTCGGCCAGCAGCTCGACGCTGTTGGTGGTGAGCAGCTGGTTGTAGCCCATCGCGGTCGAGATCGCGCGCTTGCCGCCGTGCTCGATGCCCGCCTGCACGTCAAAATTGCCGGTGCCGCCGGTCTCGAACGAATAGACCCGCACTGCCTGCTCGCGCGTGAGCCCGGAGGAGAGCGCGTAGCGCGCATAGGCGCGCTTGAACTCGACCTCGTTGGTCGGACGCTGCGGCGTGAATTGATAGAGATCCTGTGCGGCGCGCAAGAGATCGGAGGCCACTGGAAGCGGCTTGCGCGTGGGGCGCTCCGGCGTTTCCTCGGGCTCGGGGTTCACCGGCCGCTTCGGCCCGGTATAGACCGGCGGCTGGTCCAGCACGTAATCGTCGAGCGTGATCTGCTGCCCGCCGCGCCGCTTGGCATTGCGGCCGCGGCGCTTTTCCGTGACCTGGCCCCAATAGGCGCCGGCCTCGGCATCGAAGGCGCCGCGGATCTGCTGATACTCGGCCAGCTTGCGGCGATATTCGAGCACCGCCGGCGACGCGCCGCCCCCGCTTTGCGCAAAAAACTGCGACAGAAGCTGGGCGTTGGCATTGCTGACGGCGGGCGGCAGCGCATCGGACTCGCCGCCACGCGCGGCGGAGACGAGCAGGACAAACGCCAGTGGAACCAGCGCCAGTTGTTTTCGAATCGAATGATGCATGCTGCCCTTTTAGCAGGCATCCGGTAACCGTCACGTTAACGCGCCGTTTACCTCTTTTTGTTGCTTGCGTCACTTCCAGGCGAACACCGGCTGTTCCAGGTCGCCGACGCGGGTCTGCCGCCCCGCGAGTACCTCGCGGAACTGGTAGATCAGCGCCGCTGTCGGCGCATGGATCAGGCTCATCTGGTGATGGAAGCGGATCACGCGACGGCTGCTTTCGGCGATATCCGTGAAATCGAAGGCATCATCGCGCTCGATCGTGTCGAGCGAGATGCGATGGACGGAGGCGACCTCGTCCGGGTTCGGCGTGATCGCATTGCTCTCGGCAGCCCAGACCACGACCGGCGTGATCAGATAGCCGGAGCGCGTCGGATAGTCGTCGAGCAGACCGAGCACGGCGTCGACCGGAAGCTTGAGCGCGAGCTCCTCGTCGAGCTCGCGCAGCGCCGCCTCGACCGGCGTCTCGCCGGCATCGCAGCGTCCGCCCGGCAACGCCCACTGGCCGCGATGCGCACGCAAGCTCGATGCGCGCCTGGTCAGCAGAAACGCGGTGTCGTCGCCGTCATTGGATGCGGTCAGCGCCAGCACCACAGCGGCGCGCTTCAGCGCCGAGGGCTCGGCCGCATCGGGCAGCCGCGCGAATGCCGCGCAGGCGTCTGCGATATTCCGTCTGGTGGCATCGCCGAAAGCTCTCATGATGCTTGACTACACCAGGACCGCGCTCGATGAAACGAGGAGAGATCAAGCGTTGCAAGGATGGACGGAGCGATGACCAGCAGGACCGCCGCAAAACTCAAATCGGACGGCTGGACCATCCTGGAGACCACGGGCTTCATGCACCTGGTCGGCCCGTTGTGGGAACGCAAGGTCGACGGCCAATACGAATTCGCAATCGCCACCGAAGACAAGCACCACAACCGCCGCGGCATGGTCCAGGGCGGGGTGATGATGACCTTCGCGGACCGCACATGCGGCATGACCGCCCGCTACGTCTCCGGCAAGGAGTACATGGCGACGGTGCAGCTCGACACGCATTTCGTGGAAGCGGGCAAGATCGGCGACATCCTGATCTCCCGCCCCCGCGTGGTGCGCGCGACGCGCAGCCTGATCTTCATGAGCACCGAGGTGAGCGTCGACGACCGCTGCATCGTGATGGCGAACGGTGTGTTCAAGATTTTGAAGGGGCCGGTGTAGTCCTGCGCCGTCAGGCCGCCACCGCCCTCTCCGCGTCATTGCGAGCGCAGCGACGCAATCCAGAAATCTCTCCGCCGACGCATCTCTGGATTGCTTCGCTGCGCTCGCAATGACGGAGTGAGGCGGATATGCTGACGCCACAAAAAGCAGCAAGGACAGCCCCATGCAATACCGCCAGCTCGGCCGCTCCGGCCTGAAAGTGTCGCCGATCTGCCTGGGCACCATGATGTTCGGCGGGCCAACGGATGAAGCGGCATCAACGCGGATCATTGCCAAGGCCCATGAAGCCGGCATCAACTTCATCGACACCGCGGACGCCTATTCGAAGGGCGGCTCCGAGGAGGTCGTGGGCCGCGCGATCGGCAACAACCGTCACGCCTGGGTGCTTGCGACGAAGCTCGCGAATCCCATGAACACTGGGACGGGCAACGATCCCAATCGCGTCGGGCTGTCGCGGCGCTGGGTGTTGCAGGCCGCCGACGAGAGCCTGAAGCGGCTCGGCACCGACCACATCGACATCTACTATCTGCACAAGGAAGACCACGCGACGCCGCTGGAGGAGACGGTGCGCGCGATGGGCGATTTGATCCGCGCCGGCAAAATCCGCTACTTCGGCGTCTCCAACTACCGCGCCTGGCGCGTCGCCGAGATTTGCAACATCTGCGACCGGCTCGGCATCGACCGTCCGGTGGCGAGCCAACCCTATTACAACGCGATGAACCGCATGCCCGAGGTCGAGCACTTTCCGGCCTGCGCCTATTACGGCCTCGGCATCGTGCCCTATAGCCCGCTGGCGCGCGGCGTGCTCACCGGCAAGTATAAGCCGGACGCAGCCCCCGACAAGGAAACGCGCGCGGGCCGCAACGACACCCGCATGATGCAGACCGAATGGCGGCCGGAATCGCTCCAGCTCGCGCAGGAGATAAAGGGCCACGCCGAGAAGAACGGCATCACCGCCGGCCAGTTCGCGGTGGCCTGGGTGCTCAACTCCGCCTTCGTCTCGTCGATCGTCGCAGGCCCGCGCACCGAGGAGCAGTGGGACGGATACATAAGCGCGCTCGACTACAGCTTCACTGCGGAGGATGAAGCGCTGATCGACCGCCTGGTCGTGCCGGGCCATCCATCGACGCCGGGCTACAACGACCCCGCCTATCCGATCGAGGGACGCCGCGCGCGGACGGCTTGAACTCCGGAGACAACGATGGCGCTTGAAGACCGCTACGGACTGCCGCTCTCCACCACCTCGCACGAGGCAGCAAGCGCCTATCGTGAAGGCATCGATCTTATGCTCGCCGGCTGGACTGGCACGACGGAGACGCTGGAGCGCGCGATCGCCGCCGATCCGGATTTTGCGCTGGCCCACATCGCCCGCGCCCGCGTGCATGCGTTCTACCAGCAGGGCGATCTTGCACGGCAGAAGGCATCGCTGGCGCGCGAGCTTGTGGCCAGACGCGGCACGGAGCGCGAGCGCTCGCATGTCGAGACGCTGGCGCTCGCTATCGAGGGACGCGGGCCCGACGCGATCGCCGCGATGTTCAAGCATGTCGAGAGCTGGCCGCGCGATGCCGTGGTGCTGTCGCTGCCGCTTGGCGCGTTCGGCCTGTTCGCCTTCTCCGGCATGGCCGATCACGATCGCGCGCGGCATGAGCTCTGCGAACGCGTCGCGCATCACTATGGCGAGGACTGGTGGTTTCTCACCATGTCCGGCTGGGCGATGACCGAGAATGGCGACGTCGCCCGCGGCCGCGCCGTCACCGAGCGCGGCTTCAATTTGCGCCGCGCGAACGCCCACGCCGCACATGCCGTGTTGCATGCGATGTTCGAGGACGGCTCGATCGAGGCCGCCGACCGTCTCGTCGACGAATGGCTTCCGACTTACGACCGCGCCGGCATCCTGCACGGCCATATCCTCTGGCATCAGGCGCTCGGCGCGCTGGAGCACGGCGATGCGGCCCGCGCGCTCAAAATTTATGACGACGTGCTGCAGCCCTCCGCCACGCAGGCGCCGCCGCTCAACGTCATCACCGACGGCGCCTCGCTGCTCTGGCGCCTGTCGGCCTACGGCCACGCCGTGCCAAGGGCGCTCTGGGTTGAGGCCGACGCCACGGCTCAAAAACTCTTCCCGAAGTCGAGCCTGCCCTTCGCCGACGTCCACATGGCGCTGTTTGCGGCCGCGACGCAAAATCGCGCGGCGCTCGCAGCACGCCTGACCGTGATCGAGCAGCGCCTTGCCGATGGCAAGCTGCCCGCTGGCCCCGTGGTGCCGGCGATCTGCCGCGCGCTCGCGGCGTTCGCGGACGAGAATTACGCGGTTTGCGTGCGCGAGCTCGCGCCTGTCCTCCCTGAGGTCGTGCGCATTGGCGGCAGCCATGCCCAGCGCGAGCTGATCGAGGACACTTTCCTTGTCGCCCTGATGCGCAGCGGCGAGCTGCCGCGTGCCCGCAGCCTGCTTGGCACCCGCCTGCATCGCCGGCCGTCCTTGCGCGATAGGCGCTGGCAGGCGGCGACGGCCTAGTTCTGCCACGAAAAAAACACCGGCCTGGCGGCAAGTGCCTGCCGGGACGGATTGGAGCGATTGGGGCGAATCGCCGATGGGTGGCGCGGTGGTATTCCAGACGGGCTTTGTCGAACGCTTGGCGGTGCAAACGGGATCGCAACCAGTTTGCGATTCGATGGTGATTGGGCGGAACTTTCGCCTGTCCGTGGCCCCCTGGCACATGATCCTGACGATGCGCCTCAGCCGGCCGGTTCTGGCTGCACTCCTCCTCTCCCTCGCAAGCCCTTGTTTTGCCGGATCTTCCAGCACGATCCCGGTGAACAATCCGCCGATCCGGCTGAATAATTTCATCGACATGCTGGCGCTGATGTCGGGCCATTGCAAAACGCTCAGGGTTGCCGGGCGCGCCTTTGCCTGCAAGACCGTGGCATTCGCCCATGACGACAAGGGCCGAGTCAATTTCGCGGTCGCCGTCGACGATCCCTCCGACGAGAACCACGTCGTGTCGTTCTCCGGCGAGAACGGGAAGCGGGCGGACGACAATTCCTATGAGCTGCCGATCGACCGCATGCTGCTCAACTCCAAGACCCGGCCGAAGGTCGACGGCCTGCCGGTGCCGGCGGAGCAGACCTCCACCGGCACCTGCCGCCAGACCGGCAATTTCGCTGCGAAGAAGGTCAACGACGTCACCTGCTCTGCCACCGACAACGAGGGCCGCAAATATGAGCTGCTGTTCGTCTCCGACGGCAAGCCAGTGAGCGTGCGCCGCATCAGGCAGTCCTCACCGTCGATCCAGGATCCGTTCAAGTAGCGGCATCGCCGAGAAAGACGCCATTCTCGCTGCCCTGTCCGAGCGGCATGGCTTTCCCGATCCGCATCCATGAGGGGGCGCTGCCCGCGCAATCCACTCTCGTGTCCCGGACGCGGTGCAGCGCGTCGCGCTGCTCCGCAGAGCCGGAACCCAGGCTGCAAAGAGTACTCGTGGAAACATGGGCCCCGGCTCTGCAACGCACCGTCGAAGAGACGCTGCGCTGCGTCCCGGGCACGAGAAGCGTCGCGAAACGAGGGAAGATTGGCATTGTGCTCTTTCCCGATCGCCCGACATATTTGACCCAGCAAACAAGCTCCGGAATCCGCACGCCATGCCTCATCCCCTCCCCGCCCTCATCGTCGTCGACGTCCAGCGCGCATTCGACGAATGGGAGGCAGCGGGCAAGCGGCGCAACAATCCGGATGCGGTGGCGCGCATTGTTGATCTGCTCGCTGCGTTCAGGGCCAGCGGCGCGCCGATCTTCCACATCCGCCACCGAGGCACCAAGCCGAACTCGACGTTTTTGCCCTCACGCACCGGCTACGCCGTCAAGGACGAGGCGCGCGAGCAAGCCGGCGAGCCTGTGATCGTCAAGCGCGTCAACAGCGCCTTCATCGGCACCGACCTCGAGAAGCGCCTGCGCGCGAGCGACATCGCCACGCTCGTGATCTGCGGCGCCACCACCAATCATTGCGTCGAAACGACGACGCGCATGGCCGGCAATCTCGGCTTCGATGCGGCCCTCGTGCGCGACGCGACCTGGACATTCGATCGCGTCGGCCCCGACGGCGAAACGCACTCGGCCGAATCCATCCACGCGATGACGCTGTCGAACCTGAACGGTGAATTTGCCCGCATCGTGACCACGAACGACGTGATCTGCTCGCTCGCAGCGGTGCGACAATAAATCTCAGCGCGATTGCGCGTTGATCGTCTGCGTCGTTTCGACGCCCGCACTCGCCGGAACGCAACAAACGCCCATCTGTTGTCACTCGACATCTCAACTGGAGTGATGACATGAAGTATCTTTTTGTCGCGATGGCCATCGGTGCGGCTGCGCTCACGGCGTCCGCAGCCAACGCGGCAAGCGGCGGCAAGGCCAAGCCGTACGCGCAAGTCAGCCAATCGACCGACATCAGCGCGCAGCACAGGCACGGCCATTACGGCCATCGCCATCATCGCTGGCACCCTCATCATCACGGCTACTATCGGCCGCACTATCGCAGCTACGGCTACTATCCGCGACACCAAGGTTATTACGGCGGCGGACCCTACGGCTATTATGGCGGCGGCGGCCCCAGCGTGACGTTTGGCTTCGGCGCCAATCGCTGGTGAGACCAGGAGGCCCGCAGAGATGCGGGCCTTCTTTCTCAACCCTGCAAGATGAGGCCAGCCGTCTTCAGGCCGCTCGCGAGCGCAGCCTCGACCGTTCCCATGTCGCGACCACGATAGAGCGCCTCGCCGGAGAACAGCACCGGGCCATCGGCGCGCGCGAGAATTTCCTGCGCCGTCCGCGTCTGCGGCGTCGCCCAGGAATAGGCGCCGCGCGCAAAGGGATCGCGCGCCCAGTTGGCGGCTTCCGCCGCCACGAGTTCGCGTACGAGATCATCGCGTGAAAGTCCAAAGATCGCGGCGAGCGAATCGATGCCGGCGTCGATCAAGCCCCGTCGATTGAGTCCGGCCAGCGCCGCGGTGCGCGGCCCGCCGAACCAGCCAGTCAGCACGGGAAGTTCGGATGGATTCTGCGTCCACCACACCGGGATCGTCTCGTCCGACAGCAGAAAGGTGAGATCGGCGAGATCCGCCGCCCTGTCGCGCCACCATGGCCGTGTGAAGCGCAGCAGGATCTTGATGACATTGCCGAAGCCGATGTCGGCCGCCGCGGCCGCCTTTTCGCGCGCGGCTTGCGGCAGCGCGATCTCGCGCAACAGCGGTAGCGGTACGGTGAGGATCACCTTGTCACAGGTGAACGCCTCGCCGCCCGCGCAACGGACCGCAACGGTGGTGCCCTCTTCGATCGCCACCGCCGCGCAATTGAGGTGGATCACAACGCCATGCCTGCAGCATTCGGCCGCCAGAAACGCAATCAACGCGCCGTAGCCGCCGACGACGCGCCCCTGCGAATGGTGCCCGCCGTCCATCCACTCCGCACGCAAGGCCAGCGTCGAGGCGCGCTCGGGTTCGGCGGCGTCGTAGCCTTCGACCATCCGTTCGATCGTGTGCCGCATCCGCGCATATTGATCGCCTGCAAAATGTCGGTGCAGGAACTCGGCGACGGTGAGGTCGTCCTTCAGGTCCCTCAGCGCGGCATGAAGCTCGGCCTCATGCGGATTGTCCCGGCCTTCACGCGAGAGTTTTGTGCCGTCAAAGCTCCATTGCGTGCCTTCGATGGCCTGCAGCGACAGCCCCGCCTCGCTCAGCAGACCGCGCGTGACCGGCGCTTCGCCATGGACGAACTCGGCGCCGCCATCGGCGGGATAGCCGAACGCCGACGCCGGCAGCGGATGGATGCGTCCGCCGCAACGGTCGCGCGCCTCCAGAATTGTGACGCGTTTCCCCACCCGCGCAAGCTCGCGCGCGGCCATCAAGCCGGCCGCGCCCGCGCCGACGATGACGATATGCTCTGACTTGTTCGACATTGCCGTTGCTTATTGGCGCGCGGCGTCGTTCTGGATCAGGTAGCGCAGCAGCAGCACGCCGCCGCCGAGCTGCCGCGTGCTCTCCAGCGTCATCGCGGCGAGCGGCGCACGCTTGTCGCCGTCCGCCTCTGTCGAATCGAACACGAAGGGTGAACCCCTGGCGCCGTCGAACGCGGGGCTGAGGATCAGGTTGAATTCGTCGATCAGGCCGGCGCGCAGGAATGCGCCATTGGCGACGCCGCCGCCCTCCACCAGCAGGCGCTTGACGCCAAGCTCGCGATTGAGGATCTCGACAGCGAATGCGAGGTCGATCTCGGATTTTCCGGCGAAGATATAAGACACGCCCTCGCCACGCAGGCCGGCGAGATGCGAATCCGGCACGCTCTCGGTGAGCACGACAACGATCGGATCGCCGCCGATGTCGGAGCGGCCCCAGCCGATCTTGCCGCGCGCGTCGAGCACCACGCCATAGGTCTTCGCATCGCGCCGCGCCAACCAGTTTTCGCGCGGGAATTTTTCGTTCGACGTCTCGGGATAGGGCTTGCCCTTCGCAAACTCCGAGCCGGTGACGCGGCCGATCACCCAGGCATCGCCGCCGAGCTCGTCATGGATCTTCTCGAACCAGTCGGTGCCGGCGCCCTTCGGGCGCCAGCGGCTGGGATGGGTGCGGCCGTCGAGGCTCGCGTGCATCAGACAGATGACGTAAGGCTTCATACAAATTCTCCGTGCCCGCTCGTCAGGCCGGCTTACCATCCTTGGCGCGATTGTTCACGATCACCGCGAGCGGATTGAGTTTTGGCGGTGCGACCAGCAGAAGCGTATTACTATCACGATGGTCGAACGGCGCCCCGCGGACGAACAACTCGGTCTGGATCTCGTAGCTCCAGCTACCATCGTCGTTGAAGCTGATGTCGCAGCGGTAACTATCGGTGCGGAAGGCTTGTTCCAGGAAGTCGGTCGAGCAGATCCCGTAAGCGGTGTCGCCGCGCTTCGCTGTGACGGAGATCTTTTTATCATCCGGCTTGGCCTGGCCGGAGGCCAGCAGCACCTGCCCGCGCGGGATCGCAAGCGTCTGCATGATCAACCCGGTCGCGGGCTCCCAGAGCCAGTAGCCGACCTGGTCGTGGAAGGTGATGTCTTCCTCGGGCGTGTTGATGTGAATGTGATAGCGCAGCCCGTAGAACAGCTGTGGCCCGTTGGCCTGCGGATCGATCGGGTCCATCCGGATATGCTCGATGAAGGTCCGCCGCTCCGGCCCCTCCGCCTTCGGATTGATATCGATGCCCTTGTCCGCCTGCCAGGTGCCGGCGAGCCGGCGGAGCGGCCCGAGATTGGCAAGACTGTCGGGCGAGACGTCCTCGGGCTCGGTGAAAATGTCGGCGGGAATGGGGAGCATGAAAACCTCGCATCATTGCGGAGGACAGCAATAGCACAAGGGCGGCGTGAATCGAGCGGAATGGAACCAGAAGGGGACCTGTGCGTTGCGAGCACCTGAGTCATTTGCCCGCCATCATTCAATGGCATTTTCAGGAAGGACTTTTGCATCATCAACTGCTGCAACTCGATTTAGTCTGCATACGCAGCGCGACATCTGCCGAAGTTTTGGTCAAACATCCCACAGACCGAGGATAGGATCTCCGCCGTCGAGCGCAGATCTCCCGGCATTCATGAAAGCCACGGCATCCGGCCAAAAGGCGTCACAAGAGTTTGTGCTCGGAGTTCCCCGTTTGCGCCGTGAAATCGCGGTGGTAAGACCATGAGCGAACGGGCTGTGACATTCGCCATTGGCGGATCGCTCCGTTCGGAAGCGATTTTCAAGCGACGTCGGTGATTTTGACGCCAGTGATATTCAAATGAGTGGTTTGGAATGCAGAGGGTTTCGGTCGATAAATTCTCGGATCTCATCGGTGGTATCTATGACTGCGTGATCGCACCTGAACGCTGGGCCGGAGTTCTGGAGGAGGTATGCACCGAGTTCGGCTTCGCCACCGGCGCGCTCTCGGTGGCCAGCCTGACCAACATGAAGGCCGTCGTCAATGCCGTCGCCGGGTCCGACCTGACCCAGATGTCTCAGAATGCGATCGGCTACGGGCCCGACATCATCGAACTCTGGGGCGGCGCCGAGCGCATTCAACAATACCCGCTCGGAGAACCCATCGTTCAATCCCAGGCCGTCCGGCAGGACATCATTTCCGGCAATCGCTATTATCGTGAATGGGCCATGCCCAAGGGCCTGTTCGACGCCGTCGCGGTCGGCCTCGTGCGCGACGGGACGATGGTCGGCAACGCGATCTTCAGCCAGCACGAGTCCGCCGGCGCCATCGACGATGCGCAGCTCAACGGATTACGCTTGCTCGCACCTCACATCCGCCGCGCCGTGACCATCAGCAATCTGTTCGACATGAAGACGGTCGAAGCCGCGACATTCTCCGAGACCGTGGAGACTCTGACGGTCGGTGTCGTCCTGGTGGACGAGGAGTCGCAGATCGTTCACACCAACGCCGCCGCTACCGCGATGCTCGCGGCCGGCGATCCGATCTTGACGCGACATGGCCGCATCGCGGTTCAGTCGGCGACGACGACCACTTCATTGCAATCGGCCATCGTGCAGGCCGCGAAGGACGAGGCGGCACTTGGCCAGAAGGGCATTGGCATCCCGATCCTTCGCGGAAGCGGCGACCCGCTCGTCATCCACGTTCTGCCGCTGCGACGCGGTCACATGCGCGCCGGCCTGATCCAGCGCGCTGCCGCCGCCCTGTTCGTGGCGTCAGCCTCCGGACCGCCGCAGATGTCTCACGTCGCTCTCAACCAGCTCTACGATTTGACGCCAGCCGAGATTCGCATCTTCGAGCTCATCTGCGAGGGCCATACCCGCGACGCGATCTCAGGACTGCTCGGCGTGTCCGTCGCCACCGTGAAGAGCCATTTGCTTCATGTGTTCGAAAAGACAGGCTGCCGCCGTCAGGTCGACCTGGTCAGGCTCGCGAGATCACTGATATTTCCGGTATGAGGCGGCTCTCAAGCCGCTTCGGACGTCGATTTGGCGCGCTGCTCGAGCATGCCGATCGTCGAGACCAGATTGTCGCGGCGCGCGCGTAGGTTCGCCGCGCGCTGCGGATAGGTCGGCTGCTGCGCGTCGAACACCCCGACCCGGGCCTCTTCCTCGAGAATGTCGGTGTTGAGCAGCCGGACACGCCACCACAAATCGGCGATCAACGCATCAAGCTGGAGCTCTCCAGCTGCACCAGAACGGGACACTTCCTGCATCGCTTGCCTCAACCTGAAACGGCCCCCCAGTTGAGGCCTGGCTTTGGCCCTGGCTGAGCAAGCGGAGTGCCAGGAAGCGGGCGCGATCCGAAAAGCAGAGCTCCGGTCCCGCCAAGTGCGCCTGAAACAACCAGGTCGATGACCCGCGAAGCGTCTCGTCCTAGCGCTTCGTCTTGTGAAGCACCATCCGGCCCTGTGAAGCAATGTCACCCCATTTGGCGGACCAAGTGACCTCCGGGGCGGAGGATCGCGCGATGCCCTTTTGATCCCACGCCCCCTGCAGTGCAAACAGGGCGCCCTGGGGATCGACACATCGCACGATCCAGCAACCATCGGGCAACTCGATCGGCTCCTGAAGAACCCGGCCCCCGCCGGCATCGACCCGCCGGGCCGCCACCCCGACGTCGTCGACATTGAAGTAATGAAGCCAACACGCCTGCGGTACGCTCGGAAGCTTGGTGAGCATGCCGCCGATCGTCTGCCCGGCCGCCGAAAACAATTCGTACACGCTTGCCGGGTCGGCCTCAGTGGAGGCCTGTTGCCAGCCGAGAAGCTTGCCGTAAAACGGAAAGACCTTGCTTCGGTCTTCAGCCAGCAACTCGTGCCAGCCCACGCGCCCGGGCTGGTCCAACCCACTCTGCTGCGATTGGCCATATGTCAGCCCGGTGACCAGCGCAAACGTCGCTCCTTGCGGATCGGCGACCACCGCAATGCGGCCGATGTTGCTGTCGGTCGGCGCGACGAGGATCGCGCCTCCAAGCCGGCGGATCTGCGCGACCCGCGCATCCATGTCATCGACGGCGACGTAGCCGAGCCATCTCGGTGTTGCTCCCATTCGCACCCCTTCTTCGGGGAGATCCATCAGCCCGACGACCGGAGCGTCGCCTGCAGCCAGCAGCGTGTAAGCCAGTTCCGGGCTCGACGCATCTTTCACAGCCCAGCCGACCACCCCGGCGTAAAAAGCAGCCGCCGACGGCATATCCGTCGTCAGAAGCTCATGCCAAACAAAGTGTCCGAGTTGATCGACCAAGCTAGTGTCCCCGTTCGCGCGGACAGACGGTTGCGCACTGCATCATGCGCCGCAGCCCAGTGTCATCGACAGGAATTTGGACAGGAATTTGTGGCAATGCCATTCATGAAGATGAATGCAATCTGAACCAGCGCCATTACATTTCGTGTTCACGCGAATCTTGCCCGCTTTGATTGCTCGGCGTAGGATGATTGTAGAAGATCGTTCTTCCGACCATGGAGGATGCAGCCGTGCAGCGAGCGAAGCAAGCTTCGAAAAAGAAGCGAATGACCAAAGCTGCAGTACCGGCGCTCGGATTTGCCGGACTGACCTTTTCGATGGCGGGAAGCGCGATGGCGTCCGCAGTGCCGGCGGACGAGCCTCAACAACGAGTGAATTTTTCGCCTGGCCAGTTCTCTGCGCTCAGCGAGGAAGAGCTCGCCGACGTCAATCTCGCCACCTTCCATCTCGCTAGTGACGAGAAGACTCTCAGCGGCGTGCTGCTTGCGCGCGGATGCGGCGGCTGCAGAGGATGCGGTGGTTGCAGAGGTTGCGGTGGCTGCCGAGGCTGCGCAGGCTGCAGAGCCTGTCGCTGCGGCGTCGGTTGTGGCGTTGGCATTGGCTGCGCCGTTGTTGCGCCGGTGGCATGCACAGGATGCTGCGCATCATGGGGCCGCTGCCGCTGGTGCTAGGCGCTGGCGCTTCTTGACCGGACATCGACAGGTCGCGATTTCATTGGCCGGGTTCGCTAACGACCCCGGCCAATTTGCTGTTGTCGCCACAGGGTTCGTTTCGCTCGGCTTGCCGATGGCGAGCGAGTGTGTTCCAACTTGTTCGAAGAAGGCCGGTCGAGTTCGGCGCACAAGTCGGGCCGCCAAGCGTTCGTCATGCGCCGGAAATCGGACATGACGGGAACAGGATCCGCGTGCTGACCCGATGACAGTCAAGCGAAAGAGCCGCACTGCGACGCAGACCCGCAAGGACATTTTGCGATTCGCGCCAAACTTCACCGTCTATCTGCTTCCTCCTAATGCGGTCTGTCTCTATTCCGAGAACCGCAAGTTCTTCCTGCACGGCGATCTCTATTGCGCCGTGGCAAGCGCAATCGGAAAGAACGGCAAGACGGCGCCGGAGATCATCCGCCGGCTCTCGACGCGTTTTCCCGTCACCGGGATCGAGGAAGCCATCAGGCGGTTGCTGGAGCGCCGCTACGTCGTCAACGGAGCATCGCACGCGGGCGCCGTCGCCGGATATTGGGCAAGCCTCGGCCTGCCTCCGGAGGTCGCCGAAGAGAACCTGCGCAATTGGCCTGTGCGGGTCGAATCAATCGACGTCAAAGGCGCGAGCGAACTGAGCGCAGCGTTGGGCAAGCTCGGGGTTCACATCACCAGGCGATCGCCCAGGCTCATCATCACGCTTGTGAACGACTACCTCGAACGGCAGCTCGCCGAACTGAACAGCGAGCGCGTCGCCGACGGGACGCCCTGGCTGCTGGTCCAGCCGTCCGGCGTGTTTCCGCTGGTGGGGCCCGTGTTCAAGCCGGACGAGAGCGCCTGCTGGACCTGCCTGCACGATCGCATGATCCGCAATCGCGAGATCAAGGGATTTCTCGAACGCGGAGCGGCGCAGGCGGTCGCCATATCGCCGCTGGTCAGCGACACCGTGGGCGAGACGGCGATCCACTTCGCTGCCGTTGAAATCGCGAAGGCGATCGCCTCTGGATTTCGCACCGATCTCACCAATCACGTCGCAAGCTTCGACCTGACCGGGGCTGCCATCGCCAAGCACTACGTCGCGAAGCGCCCGCAATGCGCGACCTGCGGCAGCAGGAAGCTCAGGAATCCGCGGCGGGCAGCGGTGCCGATCGAGCTTGCCGAGGGCAGGAAGCTCGTCATGACCAGCGGCGGATACCGCACCGTGACGTCGCGAGCGACCGTGGCGCGATTCCGCAAACACGTCAGCCCGCTGACCGGCGTGGTGTCACGGCTCGAGCGGATCGAGGTCGACCTGCCGATGAACACCAATTTTTTTGCGCACCATAATTTCTCTGCGCCGGCGTGGAACGTCGACCAGCTCAGGTCAGGCCTGAGCGGCGGCAGCTTCGGCAAGGGCTCCACGGCCGAGCAGGGCGAGGCCAGTGCGCTGATGGAGGCGATCGAGCGGTATTCGGGCATTTTCCAGGGCGACGAGATCAGGACGACGCGCCGCTTTGCGGATTTCGCTCCCGGTGACGCGCTTCTTCCCAACGACGTCCAGTTCTTCAGTGACACGCAGTTTCAGAACAGGCATGTCCCGCTGCCGGACGATTCACATCCGGTTCCCGAGCCGTTCGATCCCGCGACCAAAACCGAGTGGTCGCCGGTCTGGTCACTGCGTGACAAGCGTTTCAAATATCTTCCGACCGGCTTGCTGTATTTCTTCTATGGCGGCTTCCACACCGATTCGAACGGATGCGCTGCCGGCAACACCCGCGAGGAGGCCATCGTTCAAGGTTTCCTCGAGCTGGTCGAACGCGATGCGTACGCGATCTGGTGGTACAACCGCGTTCGGCGCGCCGAACTCGATCTCTCGCAATTCGAGGATTCCTACGTGCGAGATCTCCAGAGCCAGTTTGCCGATGCGGGGCGCCGGCTCTGGGTGCTCGACATCACCAGCGATCTCGGCATTCCCTCCTATGTTGCGATCATGCACTGGATGCAGAACGGACACGAGAACATCGAGTTCGGGTCCGGCTCGCATTTCGATCGCCGCATCGCCCTGCTGCGTTCGCTCACCGAGCTGACCCAGTTCATGTCGATCGGGATGATGAGCGGCGGCAGCGGCGAGAAGCCGTCGCTTGACGGTGTCACGCCGCTGCGGCTGGACGATTATCCGTTCCTGACCCCCAGCGACAATCCGCTGCTCCCGCCAGCGCCTGGGATCACAGTTCACGACAACACGCGCGACCAGGTCAATGCCTGCGTGGAGATCGCGGGCCGCGCAGGATATGATTTTCTCGTGCTCGACCAGACGCGGCCCGATGTCGAGGTCCCCGTCGTCAGGGTGCTCGTTCCGGGCTTGCGGCATTTCTATCGTCGCTTCGGGCCCGGCCGGCTCTACGATGTCCCGGTGAAGCTTGGGCTGCTGGATCGCCCGCGACTGGAAAGCGAGCTCACTCCGTTCCTGCCACACACCTGAAGGCTGGTCTCGTTGCGCGCTCCCCGGAAAAAGCCGAGCAGGACAATCGCGCCCATCATCGCCGTCCGGCTGAACGGCCGCTTCTCGCTTCACATGCAGGCCGACGGAAGCATTGCCGCGGTCTCGGGCGATTATTCGGTCAGCCTCGGACAATTCAGCGCCGCGGCAGTCGCTCGCGCGGGGCATCTCGCCACCGGCCTGCCGCTCGCCTCCCTTGCCGGCAAGAGCGTCCTCGCGCAGCAGCTTCATGCTCTGGTGCGGCGGTTGGCGCAGCATGGGCTGCTCGACTATCGCCTGTTCTCTCCCCGTGACGCGCAAGATTTGGTGGTCATCGAGCCCCAGACCGCCGGATACTGGCCGCAACGCGCCAAGCTATCGAGCGCCGACACGATCGTGTTGTCGCGCTTCGCCTACCTGCGCCGGCGCGGCAACGAGATGGTGCTGGAATCGCCGCGCGCCGGCGCGCTGTTCCGGATTTGCGATCCCGCCATCGCCGCCACGCTGGCTGCCCTGTCGCAACCGCAAATGATCAGCAAGCTTCGCAAGCAGACGGCCTTGCTGAACCTCGATCTGCTCGGATTGCTGCTCGACAGCGAGATGCTGATCAAGCGCGATGCGAAAGACAGAGACGGCCTTCGAGCGAACGAAGACGACAGCAACCTCGCTCTCTGGGATTTCCACGACCTCGTGTTTCACGCGCGGAGCACGGAGGGCCGGCACGCCAATCCGGTTGGCGGCACGTACGCGCATGCGGCGGCTATTCCGCCGCTGCCTGCCGTGCGCCCGCCCTGGCGCGGCAAGAAAATCTCCCTCGGCAAATTCGCCGCGCCGGAGCCCGCGTCGCCCTTCACGAAGCTGCTACGCGCGCGCCATTCGACACGGGATTTCGACGATCAGCATCCCGTCACGCTCGCCGAGCTCGCGCGGTTTCTCGACGCCACCGCCCGCGTGCTGTCGGAATGGAAGAGCGGCGCCGATGTCGACGGCGGCCCGGAGGTCACCTACAGCTCAAGACCGTATCCGGGCGCAGGCAGCGCCTATGAGCTGGAATTGTACCTGACGGTCTCGAAGTGCGAGGGGCTTGCGCCCGGGCTTTATCACTATGACGCCGGCGGCCACGCACTGGTCGCAATCGACGCCTCCGCCAATCAACTCCAGGCGCTTTCGATGGCCGCCGAATTTGCCATGGGAGCATCCGGTCCGCCGCAGATCCTGATCACGATCGCCGCGCGCTTCGGCCGGATCTCCCGGAAATACTCTTCGATCGCCTATTCGCTGATCCTGAAAGACGTCGGCTGCCTGATCCAGACGTTCTATCTGGCCGCCACCGACATGGGCCTCGGCGGCTGCGCCATCGGCACCGGCAATATCGATCTGTTCGCAAAAATGACGGGGCTGGAATTTTATGTCGAGGGGCCGGTCGGGCAGTTTGCGCTCGGGCGTGGGAGGAAGGCGGCAATCTCAAGCTAGCAGCCCCGGCGGAGGCTCGGCTTGGTCTGGAGCGAATGACGTCTGGACCCCTGCGTACCCGCAGTCATTCCCCAGCGGCGTGGTGCTATCCTGCAACACTGGGTGGTGACGCCTCAATACCCGACGGCCCTTTCGGAAGGCTCGCTCCCCGCTCGATCTTATGTAACAAACAGGGCCATGACCGACGCGCCAGTCCCGTTCGCGCCCTTGCACATTTCGACCGACGCCTTTCCGGTTCATCGGCGTCTGGCGATGTGGCGCGAGATCTATGGCCGCACGATCGCAAAATTCGACATCGAGCCGATTAACGACACTCCGTTTCGCGCGGGCGTGACGTTGCGCTCGCTTCCGGGATTGGGAGTGGCTGCCGGCCACAGGTCGGACTCGCACTACCGCATGACGCGCGAGCTCGCGACCAAATCCGCCGACAATCTCATCTTTGCCGTGGTCACGAACGGCGTGGGCATCATCTCGCAACGAGGCCGCGAAGCCACCATAGGAGTAGGGGAAGCGTTGCTGATGTCGGCGACCGAACCAAGCATTTGCACCTTGCATTCGGGAGGTCGCTTTCTGACCCTCTCGGTGCCGCGCGACGCCATATCGCCGATGGTCGTCGAGGCGGGTTCAATGCTCGTCCGTCCGATTTCGAAGCACAGCGAAGCGCTGCGGCTGCTCACGAGCTATCTCGGTATTGTCAACGAAGCTGACAAGCTTTGCGACCCCGAGTTACAGCGCCTCGCTGTCACGCATATCCACGACCTGCTCGCATCCGCACTCGGCGCCACACAGGACGCGGCAATTCTCGTTGAAGGACGTGGGATACGCTCGGCAAGGCTGCGAGCAATCATGTCGAACATTGTCGAAAATCTCGGCCGGCGCGAGCTGTCGATCACCTATGTCGCTTTGCACCATAGTGTCACGCCGCGCTACATTCAGAAGCTGTTCGAGAGCGAAGGCACGACGTTCACGCAATATGTCCTTGAACAACGGTTAGTCAAAGCCAACCGGATGCTGAGCGATCCCCGTTTTTCCAATCGCGCCATCAGCGACGTCGCTTTCAAGGTTGGCTTCGGCGACCTCTCCTATTTCACGCGCACCTTCCGCCGCCGCTTCTGCATGACCCCATCAGACGCAAGAGAGCGGGCTCGTCGCGAAAGCGACGCATGAAGTACTGCGGCAATCGCCGGGACATCGCGCGAACCGCGATCGCTCGCAGCCGCGCGGATCAATCAGTGACGATCGGTCCGAACGCCTCCCATCGATCGCCCGTGAAACGCATCATTCGGAACTCCTTGACCACACGATAGTCGGTCGGGGCGGTGTTGACGGAGAGCCCCGGGAGCAGCAGATCAAGCTTCACGTTTTTCAGGCTCGTCGCTTGCGCCATGACATTCTCGCGCGAGAGATTGTCGCCGCATTGCTTCAAGACCTGCACCAGCAGCTCGGCGGCACTATAGCCGTAGACCGTGAAGATGCTTTTCCGGTCGCCTCCCGGATAATAGCCGTCCATGAAGGCGCTCCATCGCTTCATGCCTTCGTCATCACGCCAGCTCGGATCATCGGCCTCCTTGAACGAGCTCGCCGAGATGATGCCCTTTGCGTTCTCGATGCCCGCGGGGCTCAGGACCGCGTCGATCGAGGACGAGCCGACGCCAAGGAGGTGAACGGGCTTCCAATCGAGCTCTGCCATCTTTCTGATGACCTGGGCGGCGAATTTCGATGCAGCCATGTTGACGAGGACGTCGACACCGGCCGCCTTGAGGCGCACGACCTGCGAGTCGACGGTCGGGTCCGACACATCGTATGAAACGTCACTGACGATGAGTTCGGCTGCTCTTGTGCCGAGCGCTTCCTTCAACCCGGTCAGATAATCCCTGCCGCTCTCATCGTTCTGATAGAGCAGGCCGATTCGGGCATTCGGATAGTTATCCAGGATGAAGCGCGCGTAGATGCGAATCTCCGTGCGCAGATTGGGAGCAAATCCCGTCGTCCAGGGGAAGTTGACCGGATCCTCGAAACGCGTCGACCGCCCGGCCACGAAAAGCTGGGGGATCTTGCGGTCGTTGAGATATTTCTGGACCGCGATGTTCGAGGCATTGCCAAGCGTCTGGAATGTGAACAACACTTCGTCGTTCTCTATGAGCCTGCGGACCTGCTCGACGGTCTTGGACGGCGTCGCCGCATCGTCGTAGGAAATCAAATTGATCTTGCGTCCATTGACGCCGCCATGATGGTTGATCATGCGGAAATAGGCTGCCTGTACCTTGCCGATCACGGAGGATGCCGAAAGCGGGCCGCTATAGGGCATCGTCTGGCCGATCCTGATCTCGGTATCGCTTGCGCCTTGACCGTGCTGACGATCACTCGCGAGCAAAGGAGCCGTGACGAAAAGTCCGGCAGCGAGGATTGCCGCTCTGGCAGCATTCGTGCGCAAGCTCCTGCTCATCGCTGCAACCTCGTCACTGGAGCGGAACTTGCTCCTTCGCTGGCTGAGGACCGAGCTCATCACGCAGCCCGCGCGAAAGTGTCGACCGGATTGGATCAGAGCGGACAAGCGCAGTCCAAGGAGCCATGCCCACAGCGCGTTGGGAAATCTTCCCGATCTTCGGCAAGCCTGCGCTCAGCAACCAGCAGCGTTGGGACGGCGAATATTCCTTCTTCAAGCCATTGAGAAAGAACATTTCGTGCGCGCGTTCGTGCTTGGCTTCGATCGGACCGCGCGACTCGAGTTCGAATAGCCCATGGCCGTGTCCGGCCACAGTTTCCGAGACGTTGATCCGCCCCGCGACTCCGAACGCTCCCATGAACCACGCGGTGTTAACCGCATCGCCCCAGATATCGAAGGTGATCCTTCGGTTGCCGACGACACCGGAAATGACCGGCCCAGTATGGATACCGACGCGCAGGTGCGACCACCTCCGTTCATTTGGTAGGTGCTGCAGCTGCGACAAGTGGTGCTCCAGCAAGGGGCAAGGCCGGTTCCACCATCGCGCAACCTCAGCAGGCGCATCACATCCTTTGTGCGAGGAACGTTGCCGCGTCAGGCGGGTTCACTGCCACTTGACGACAACGCATCGCAACCCGATCGCGGAGGGAACTGCCATGAACAGCGATGCAAGCTACGATTTTTCGCAATTGAGCCCGCTCTTTCGGGCGCCGGGCACCGGACCTACGCTCGACGTGCTCGGTGTGACTCACAGCTACAAGGCAATGGCGAGCGATACCGGTCAGCAATTCTCGGTATGGGAATCGATCGTGCCGCCGGGCCGCGGCGCGCCGGCGCACACGCATACCCGTGAGGACGAAGCATTCTATGTGCTGAGTGGCGAAGTGCTGGTTGAAGTCGAAGGCGCGACCGATCCGTTGCGTCTCGGCACCGGCGCATTTCTCTTTGCCCCGCGCCATCGGCGTCACGGCTATCGCAATGTGGGCACCGATACGGCGCGCCTCCTGGTGTTCGCGATGCCAGGCGCCGGTCTCGATCGGATGTTCGCCGCCTTCGACGAGCTGGGAAAACGGAGCGGACATAAGCCGGCAATCGAGACCATTGCTGCAATTGCCGAGCAGTACGGTGTCGTTATCCATCCGCCGGCTGATTGAGCGGACGAAAGGCGGCACGACCGCCCCGCTCGCAGATGCAGCCAGATCTCCCCCGCGAACGGTTGTGTGTCAGCCGAACTTGCAGGGCAGCAGGCGTTCGCCAAAGGGTTCGCCTCGCCAGATCAATTGCAAGCCCGAGACGATCTCCGCCCCGTAGACGGCGTAGGGAATTTCGATCGACTTCAGCCAGGGCGCGACCCACTTGTTGAGTGGCGTGCCGTCGATGCTGACCAGTTCGCAATCGCCAGGGATTTTCAGGCCGCATTCGAGCGCGCGACGATTCACGCCATAGGCAATCTGGTCGCTCACGCAGAGAATGGCGTCCGGCCTGTCGCGGCCGTCGAAAATTCGCGCGCCGGCATCGTAGCCGACCTGGAGGTGCGATCGTCCCTCCCCGTCGGCCCGGACGATCGCCTCGTCGGACCATCCGCGCTCCCGCAGCCTGGCGAGGAAGCCCGATACGCGGTCTCGCGATGCGGACGAACTCAGCCGCGGAAAAACAACGGCTGGAGCGCGCCGACCGAGATCGGCGAAATAGTCGGCGACGGCAGCACCCGCTGCCGCATCGTCGATACCGACGAACGGGCCGCTGCCGCTCGGATTTCGACGATTCACGAACACCGTCGGCGCCCCCGAGATGGAAAGTTCGCTTAATCCGGGGCTCGGCACCGCCGCGACGAGGACATAGCCGCGCACCATCTGCGCCCGCATCGCAAAGAGATACTCGTCCTGAAGTTCGGCGCGGTCGTGCGTGTCGCAGAGGATCATCACGTAGCCGGCTTCGCGCAGCGCGGTTTCGGTCGAACTTGCGATGGTAGCCATCGCCGGATTGTCGAGATTGGCCGCGATCATCGCCACGAGCTGACTTTGGCCGCGCTGGAGCGCGCGTCCGACCGGATTTGGCCGGTAGCCGACCGCCTCGATCGCGTCGCGGACCCGCGCCACCGTGGCCGGGGAGGCGCGTCGGGTCTGGCCGTTGACGATCCGCGATACGGTCGAAACCGAAACGCCGGCGCGGGCCGCAACGGTGGCAAGTGAGACGTCTTCCCGCATCGGCCTCCCCAGGGTCTGATCCGACTGTCTTTTCATAGTCATCCGCAGTGTCCGCTGTCGAGGTTCCCCCCGGGCGTCCCCCGAAAGCAAGGAGACTGTCAAAACGAAGATTGACAGATTGGCAAACGTTTGCCAAAGATGTTTTTGCCCTTGTGGAAGGGGATGTCGGTTTATCCACCTGCTGCCCAGTCTGTGGATAACGCGCCCCAATTCGTGAGTAAGGCATCCGCCTGAGCAGGTGCCGATATTGAAGGAAACGCCAGCGCTGAGGATCCGTCCGAGAACGGACCCATGCGCCAGATCTCGCGCGGACCCGCATCGGGTCGGCGAGCGGAGAGGAGATTCGACCATGCGTGCCGCCACGCCCGTCATCGCGTCCTTTGCACTGTCCCTGCTGGCCGCCACTGCGTTCGCCGGGCCGGCCGCGGCCGAGACCACCACGCTGCGCATGACCTGGTATTCGGATGGCAACGAGGGGGAGGTGATGGCCGACCTGCTCAAGCGATTCCACGAGCAGAACAACGACATCGAAATCGTCCTCGATCAGGTGCCCTTCAAGGCCATCAACGAGACCTTGCCGGTGCAGCTGGCCTCCGGCCAGGGTCCCGACATGGCGCGCGTCGTCGACATGGGCGGCCTGTCGCGCTTCGCCCTCGACATGCGCCCCTTTCTCAAGGACCCCGGCTACTGGGAAACGAACTTCGGCCCTTTCCTCGAATGGATGCGCCCGGCCGGCGATACGAAGGCAATCCCGGGCTTCATGACCCAGCTCACCGTCACCGGTCCGTTCGTCAACAAGACCCTGTTCGAGCAGGCCAGCGTGGCGATGCCGGGCGAGAAGTCTACCTGGGAGGACTGGGCCAAGGCGGCGAAGCAGGTCGCAGACAAGGTCCAGGCACCGTTCCCGCTGGCGCTCGACCGCTCGGGCCACCGTTTCTATGCACTGGCGGTCTCGCAAGGCACGCAGGTGTTCGGGGCGAATGGCGAGCCTGATGTCGTCGACGAAGGCTTCAAGCGCGCGGCGCAGCTGGTCTACGACTGGCATAAGTCCGGCGTGATGTCGAAAGAGCTGTGGGGCTCGGTCTCCGGCACGGCCTATCGCGGCGCCAACGACGAATTCAAGAACGCGCAGGTCGTGATGTATCTGTCCGGATCGTGGCAGATCAGTCAGTTCGCCAAGACCGTCGGCGACGCCTTCGACTGGGTGGCGGTCCCCAATCCCTGCGGGCCTGGCGGGTGCAGCAGCATGCCGGGCGGCGCCGGTCTTGTGGCCTTCAAGACGACCCAGCATCCCAAAGAAGTCGCGCGGGTGATGGACTATCTCGCGAGCGAACCGGTGCTGGCGGAGTTCTACTCGCGCTCGCTGTTCGTGCCCGGCCACCTCGGGCTCGCGAAGAAGGGCCTCGACTATCCGACGGCCAGCCCGGAAGCCGCCGCCGCGCTGAAGGTCTTCACCGCAAGCGCGGCCCAGATTTCTCCGATCGCCTACCGGATCCAGGGCTATAGCAATAGCCGAATCATCCTGAACGCCGTCATCAGCCGGCTCGGGCAGGCGGTCTCGGGCGAGACGACGCTCGAGGACGCCTACAAGCGCATCACCGCCGACGTCGCGCAGCAGATAGCCGAACGCAACAAGAAGTGACGGCAACGCCTTCATCGGGCCGGAGGATCAGTGTGATGTCGGGCATCTCGTCCACGATCCGACCTGAGCGCGGCATAGCAACCGGCGCGCTCGCCCGGCTCGGACAGGTCGCGGTCCTGCCGGTTGGCGTCGCGCTGCGGCTGCTCGATCCGCCGATGCGATGGATGCAGCGCATGATCGGTGCGCGGCGCATGGCGTACGTGTTCCTGCTTCCCAACTTCGTCTTCTTCGGCTTGTTCGTATTCCTGCCGATCGGCATCAACGTCGTGTTCTCGGTGACCGGCGGTACGGCGCTGTTTCCCTCGCAGCGCCCCTATGTCGGCGGCGACCAGTTCGCCTATCTGCTCGACTGCGGCTCCTATCTCGATCCATCGAGCTGCCGCGAGGACCACTTCTGGCGCGGCGTCGCCAATACCGCAAAGTTCGTCGTTTTTCAGGTGACGGCGATGGTGCTGTTTTCGCTCGTCACCGCGCTCGTCCTCAACATGAAGATCCGTGGAAGGGGCTTTTTCCGGGCGGTCTATTTCTTTCCCGTGCTGCTGTCGCCCGTGGTGGTCGCACTGATCTGGAAATGGATCTTGCAGCGCGACGGGCTCCTCAACGCCGCCATCACCACGCTCGGCGGTCAGAAGATCCTGTTCTTCGTCGATCCGGGCTGGGCGATGTTCTGGGCAGTATTCGTCTCGGTGTGGGCCCATATGGGCTTCTACACCCTGATCCTGCTCGCCGGCCTGCAAGCTATACCCGCCGATCTCTACGAGGCGGCGGAGATGGACGCGACGCCGCGCTGGCGCGTGTTGTTGCGCATCACGCTGCCGTTGCTGTGGCCGAACATGATCGTCGTCATCGTGCTCGCGCTCATCAAGGGCGCGCAGACCTTCGACGAGGTCTTCGTGCTGACCGGCGGCGGTCCCGGCACCGCGACGTTGATGGTCGTCCAGTACATCTACGAGACCGCGTTCTCCAGCCAGGTGCAGAATTTCGGCCTCGCTGCCGCGGCGTCCGTCGTGCTCGGTGTCGTGCTTTTCGTCCTGACGCTCCTGCAATTCGCCGCCGCGCGGCGCAAAGAGGTTTGAGATGGCAACCATGCGCCTTTCAAGCATGCTCGGTCAGCGTCGCAACGGGCCCGGACGTCCCCTGCACTGGACCGACATCGCGGCCTACGTCTATCTCGCGCTCGGTGTCGTCCTGATGTTCGGACCGGTGCTATGGCTGGTGCTGTCATCGTTCAAGACCCAGAGCGCGCTGCTGGAATTTCCCCCGTCGCTGCTCCCGTTCGCACAGGTCGAAGTGACGGTATCAGGTCAGCCGCAGAAGCTGCCGCTGTTCCGCGCCAAGCTTCCCGACGGCACGGTCCGCGAATTGGCGCAGGTCCGGCGCATCGGGCTCATTGCCCAGATGGTCGATCCCGCCGATCCCTCGCAACAGTTCCGCGTCGCGATCGACAAGCGCGAACCGGTGCGCCGCGTCGCGCTTGCGACCGAGAACTACAGCGAGCCGCTGCAGCGCTTCGCCTTCCTGCGCTTCCTGTACAATTCGGTATTCGTGACGGTGATCGCCACGCTGATCACGCTGCTGATCAATTCCATGGCCGCCTATGGGCTCGCCGTCTATCAGTTCCCCGGCAAGCAGGCGGCCATCCTGGCGGTGATCGGGACGCTGATGATCCCGGTGACCATCATCCTCGTGCCGGTCTATCTGGTGGTGACCGAGCTCGGCCTCACCAACTCGCTTTGGGCGGTGATCCTGCCGGGTGCCGCGACGCCGACGGGCGTGTTCCTGCTGCGGCAGTACATGCTGACCTTGCCGAAGGATCTGATCGAGGCCGCGCGCATGGACAAGGCGTCCGAGTGGCAGATCTATTGGCGCATCGTCATGCCGCTGACCCTGCCGGCGCTGGCGGTTCTGGCAATTTTCTCGATCATGTGGCGCTGGAACGAATTCCTGTGGCCGCTCGCGGTGCTGACCAAGACCGAGGTCTACACGCTGCAGATCGCGCTCAATGCCTTCCAGGGCGAGCTCCAGACCCAGTGGCATTACCTGCTTGCGATGACGGTCGTGACGCTCATTCCCGTCGCGCTCGTCTTCGTGTTCCTCCAGCGCTTCATCACGACGGGCATCGGCTCGACCGGAATGAAATGACCGATCGGGGCTATCACCATGGCTGAACTGAAACTCACGGGCGCACGCAAATCCTTCGGCAGCATCGACGTGCTGCACGGCATCGATCTCGCCGTGAAGGATGGCGAATTCGTCGTCTTCGTCGGGCCGTCCGGTTGCGGAAAGTCGACGCTGCTGCGCGTCATCGCCGGCCTCGAAAACGTAACCAGCGGCGAGGTCCATATCGACGGCGAGCGCGTCACCCATCTGCCGGCCTCCGAGCGCGGGCTTGCCATGGTGTTCCAGTCCTATGCGCTTTATCCGCACATGAGCGTGCGCAAGAACATGGCCTTTGCGCTCGAGAACATGGGGCTGAAGCCTGCGCAGATCGAGGAGCGGGTCGAGCGCGCCGCCGCCATGCTGCGGCTCACGGACTATCTCGACCGCAAACCCAAGGCGCTGTCCGGCGGACAGCGCCAGCGCGTCGCCATCGGCCGGGCCATCGTGCGCGATCCGAAGATCTTTCTGTTCGATGAGCCGTTGTCGAACCTCGACGCGGAGTTGCGCGTCGCGACGCGCAAGGAGCTTGCCGCGCTGCATGCCAAGCTGGGCGGCACGATGATCTATGTCACCCACGATCAGGTCGAAGCCATGACACTTGCCGACCGGATCGTGGTGCTGAAAGCTGGCCGGATCGAGCAGATCGGCACGCCCCTCGAGCTCTACAATCACCCCTCGAACGCCTTCGTTGCCGGCTTCATCGGTTCGCCCCGGATGAACTTCCTGCCGGCTGTGGTGGTTTCCGACGACGGCATGCTCCGCCTCACGGTCGGCGAACGTGACGTCGCGTTACCTCGCGCCCCTTCCGGCCTCGCCGCCGGCGCGACCGTGACGCTCGGCATCCGGCCCGAGCATATCGACGCCACGCCCGACACGGGCATGCTCACAGCAACAGTCGACCTCGTCGAACGGCTTGGCGGCGAGACCTTCATCTATGCCTCGGCCCCCGGCCTGCCGCAGATCACGCTGCGCGAGGATGGCCAGTCACAGTTCCACCGCGGCGATGCGGTCGCGATCCGCTTCGCCGCCGACCATCTGCATATCTTCGACGCAGCCGGCGCAACCCTCGCCCGGCCCTGATCGACCCGGAGCCTGATTTCATGAAAGCCCTGACCCACGGCCGCTTCCGCGGTCTCGACGGCCAAGCCGCGCTGTTCGACCTCGCGACCGGACCGGCGGCGGCTCCGCTCGCGACGCTGCGCGTCGCAATTCTGGAGAGCGACATCGGCCGCGTCACCCTGCGCCGGCAGGATGGCTATCGCCTCGACCGCGGCTGGGCGATCGCGCCTGGTCGCACCGAGCCGCCGTTCGAAGGACGGCTGCGCGACGATTTCTCCGGCTTTGCCAATCCGGCTTCGACGGTGTCGGAGGCCGGCGGCATCGTCACGCTCGCCGCCGCGGGTCTCGGCGCGCAAGTGCGACTTGATCCGTTCGGCATCGCCTGGTACCGCGACGGCGAGGAGCAGCCATTGCTGCGCGACCGTCCGACCCAGGCCTACTTGCTGTCGCGCAAGACCGGTGCGTCGCTGCACGCGATGGAACGGCACGAGGACGAACGCCATTACGGCCTCGGAGACAAGGCCGGTCCGCTCGATCGCACAGGCCGGCGCTTCGCGATCGACGCTGTCGACCCCTGCGGCTACGATGCCGAGCTTTCCGATCCGCTGTACAAGATGCTGCCGTTCTTCATCGTCGATGGCCCACGCGGCGCGCACGGCGTGTTCTACGACAATCTCGCCCTCGGCTCGGTCGACCTCGGCTGCACCATCGACAATTACCATGGGCTGTTCCGCAGCTATCGCGCCGAGGACGGCGACCTCGACTATTACGTGCTCGCCGGCCCGACCGTGCCGGAAGTCACGCGCCGGTTTTCCTGGCTGACCGGCGGACAGGCTTTTGCGCCCCGCTGGACGCTCGGATTCGCGATGACGACAATGACGATTGCCGACGCGCCGGATGCGGACGCGCGCATCACCGGCTTCATCGAGGATTGCAGACGCTACGGCATTCGTTGCGACAGCTTTCACTTCGGCTCGGGTTACACCTCGATCGGCGACCGTCGCTACGTCTTCAACTGGAACCGCGAGAAATTCCCGGATCCGTCGGCGACGATGGCGCGGCTCAAGGCGGCCGGCATGCAGCCGGTCACCAACATCAAGCCCTGCCTGCTCGACGATCATCCACGGCTCGCTGAAGCCAGGGCGAGCGGCATTCTGGTCGCTGACGGCGAGACCGGCGATCCGGCGGTCGCGCAATTCTGGGACGGCCTCGGCTTTCATGTCGACTTCACCAACCCGAAGGGCCGGCAGTGGTGGGCGGACGGCATCCGCGACGCGCTGCTCGCCTATGGGGTGACGGCGGTGTGGAGCGACAACAACGAATACGAGATCTGGGACGAGGATGCGGTCTGCGACGGCGACGGGCGGCCGTTTCCGCAAGGGCTCGCCCGTCCCGCGCAGGCGCTCCTGATGCACAAGCTCGCCTACGAGACCCAGGCCGCACAGGCACCGGACAAACGCCCCTATACCATCACGCGCGCCGGCAGCGCCGGCATCGCCCGCTACGGCCAGACCTGGAGCGGCGACAACGAGACCTCGTGGAAGACGCTGCGCTACAACCTGACCCAGGGGCTCAACATGAGCCTGTCTGGGCT
Organism: Bradyrhizobium sp. S3.2.6; assembly: GCF_040546885.1. Lineage (NCBI taxonomy): Bacteria > Pseudomonadati > Pseudomonadota > Alphaproteobacteria > Hyphomicrobiales > Nitrobacteraceae > Bradyrhizobium > Bradyrhizobium sp. S3.2.6. The sequence continues at coordinate 495,760 of NZ_JBEPOS010000003.1, forward strand.
TTACAACATCGGCCACGACGTCGGTGGCTTCCATGGCCCATCGCCGGGCCCGGAGCTGCTCTGCCGGTTTGTCGAGTTCTGCGCGCTGTGGCCGCGCATGGTGATGAATTCCTGGAAGACGAGCGGCATCGTCAACACGCCCTGGATGCATCCGGGCGTACTTCCGCAGGTCCGATCCGCCATGAACCTGCGTCACAGCCTTATCCCTTATCTCTACACCCAGATGTGGCGTGCGGCGGCCGAAGACGTGCCGGCGGTGCGCCCGCTGCTGTGGGATTTCGCGTCCGACGCGACCGCCGGGGCCGTCGAGGATGCTTTCATGCTTGGCCCCGATCTCCTCGTCGCTCCGGTGCTGGAAGAGGGAGCGACGACGCGCGAAGTCTACCTGCCCGCCCATCCCGGTGGCTGGTACGACTGGCATGACGGGACGCCATTCGAGGGCGGGCGAACCATTACTGTCGCAGCGCCTCTGGGCCGGCTACCGCTCTTCGCACGCGCGGGCGCGATCGTTCCGGTCGAAGACAAGGAGGGGCTGACGGCGATCGCGTTCGGAGCGCCCGATCATGGTGGCTTCGGCCTCCTCTACGTCGATGATGGCGAGACGGCAGATTGGCGCAAGACCGGCATGGCCATTGAATTGCGCCTGCGCCCCGACGATACCGGCTTCGTTCTCGATGTCAGCGGAGGAAAGTTGGCCGCACCAATCCGTGCCCGTGGCGTCGGCGTGCCGAATCTGCGTCTTGCCGGCACGGCAGAGTGAGCCGCGCGCGCGACCGAAGCCGGTCTCGATCGCACCCGGCGCTAACGGATTAAGCCCGATCCGGCGACTGTCTTCTCGACGCATTTGAGAGCGTACGGTTTCCGGCGCGAAAGGAGATCTCACTCCAGCATCCGCGCGGCATCGCGCAACGCGGTCTCCAGCGGTTCCGACTCCATCCCGAAAGTCTCTCGGGCGATACGAGAGTCCATGATGAAGGGGTCGGTGAACTGATAGCGTGTCGCGCGGAGTTCGCGAACCATCGGGACGAAAATGCCGACGGTCCAGACCAAGCCCCAGGGTATGACCGTTATCTTCGGTTCCGGCAGACCGTTGGCTTTCGCGAACCGGGTGAGGAGCTCGCGTGCCGTCATCGGCTCATGGCTCGGCACGTGCCATGCTCTGCCCCAAGCGCGTTTGTCGGCTGCCACCGTCGACAGCAGGCGGGCCGCATCCCCGGTCGACGTCCAGGTTCGAGGCACGTCGACTGGTATCGGCGATTTCACGCGCTTGCCGGCGAGCATGGGTCTGAACATCGCCAGACTGACCAACGATTGGGGCTGGATATGATCGCTGGCGCGTATTTCAGTCGCGCGGATGCGGCCGGCGCGGTGCAGCGCGAGCGCCTCCTGCCACATCTCGCCGCGCATGCGTAGCTTGGGATGTGTGGCAGCGAGCGGCGTGGCTTCTGACATGACGCCGGAGCCGGGACCATAGGGGTATAGCGTGGCGTGTGTCGCGACGACCGCGCCGCTGCGCTCCGCAGCTTTCAATATTGCCGCACTGATCGGCGGCCAGTCGATCAGCCAACGATCATAGGCCGGGCTGGCGCAATTGAAGAGAGCGGCTGCACCTTCGGCGATTGTGCTCAGCCGATCGGCATCGGCCGCGTTCGCCGCGATGCGCTCGATCAAAGGATGAGTTGGGCCGTCACCTCTGCGTGTCACGAGCCGGACATTCTCGCCGCGTTCAGCGAGCAGGGACGCGACAGCGCTTCCGACAGCACTGGCCCCTACGATGACATTCGTTTTCATTGGCTCGTTATTCCAACGATAAGCCGTGCTTGGCCGCAATGTCGCCCGTCAGGGCCCATAGCTTCCTGGCGGCATCGGAGTTCATTGCAAGTGGCTCCGGCTCGAAACGCTTGGGGTTGCGCAGGACGACTCCATCGAAGTCGGCCGGCGAGGCCTGGGTCAAAATGCGGACTGCGTTGACTGCGGAAACCTCGGGCGTTGTACCGAACAGCCCCAGCAATTTCATGCTCAAGGGCATAAGCGGATCGGCCATGACCTTGGTCTTGGTGGAGCCGACACAGGCCGCCGCGATGGTCACAGGACGGTCGCGCCACAACCGTGCAGCTTCCTGGACATGCAGATGACCAAGGAGGTGGGTACCCAGGATCGACTTGTAGAAGCTCCACTTGCGGCGCTCGAATTGCAGGTCATCCAGATCAGGCATGAAAGACAACGGGACATTCCCCGAGATGCTGACAATGCGTCCATCGCCCGAAGCGGCGAGCGGTTCGACCAGCGTCCGATTGAGCGCCGCGCGCGCCATGTATTGCAGGGCGAAGGCGAACTCCAGACCGTCAGCCGTCAAGGTCTTGCCCTTGAACGCGGCCATGGCGGTGTGCATCACCCCGTGCAGGACCGGTCGCCACGCCATGACCTCCTCGGCCGCCGCCCTGACGCCCCTGAGGGTCGATAGGTCGGCGCTCAGGAAGGCGGCCGCGCCGCCCGCTGCGCGAACGGCCTCGACCGCGACCTCGCCGGCCTTTCGTCCCCGACCGACAATCAGCACGTTCGCGCCGCGGCGCCCCAGCTCCACGGCCGCAGCACGACCAATGCCGGTCGAGCCGCCGAAAAACACGTAATTGCCACCAGATACCCGTCGCTCATTCATGAGTGATCCTCTTTCGGTAGGAACAAGTTGTTTGTGACGATACGACGCGCGTCAGCTCGAACGAGCTCTGCGCCCATTGCGGCTCTGGAGAAGGTGCGGGTACTCTCGCGTCCCCGATTTTTTGGGCGAGTTCGCTGACGTTGCAAACTTTCCAGAATGCTCCGTCGTGCGCTCTTGTCTCCATTCGATGGTGTGCTCGATATTTTCCTGGTGCGTCAGAGCATCGCCGCTTGCACGTAGGGTGACGGGACTTCACGAGCGACGTTCTGCGTTGCAAAGGAAGCGGCCAGCAAGATCAGGCCAATGGCCGCCGGCAGAGCGCCCTTGAGGCTGCGCACGCCGATGTGCGCCATTCCAGACAGCAGGAGGTGATAGAAGACACCGGCATAGGCGAGATCGCTGAGCGCCACGTTGAAACGCGACACGATGGCGACTGGGCCTGCGATCTTCACCACGATCATAAACGGCACGAGGTAGGCTGGGTAACCGAGGTCGGCGAGTGCCTTCCGGACCCAGTCCCCTTTTGTTGCGTACATGTAGCCCGAGGTCAGATACAGCAGGCACAAAAGCGTGGTGCTGACCCAATATATGTAGACCGATGCCATGATCTCTTCCTGAGCGCGGTTGCGGCAGCAACAGCTCCTTCGACTTCGCGGCTGCTCGAAATGCGTGATTGTCTCTGCATCCGCAGCGCACATCGAAAATGTCGGCTAAGATCTGTATTCGCAAGTAGGATGAATAACCTGTTGCTAGTATGGAAAAGCAGACTATGGCCGATAAACAGATCAACATGCATGAAGAGATGCGGCGCGCGTTCGCGCTGCTCTCAGGCAAATGGAAGCTGGAGATCATGTGGCTGCTCAATCAGCGGGTCTACCGCTTCGGGGAGCTGCGAAAGGCGATCCCGGGCATCACCCAGCACATGCTGACGGCACAGCTCCGTGAGCTCGAAGCGGACGGTCTGGTGTCACGCACCGTATTCGCGGAAGTGCCGCCCCGCGTCGAATATGAGATCACGTCCAAGGCGCGGGGGCTCGGTCCCATGATGCAGGCACTGACCGCCTGGTGGAAGGAGCACGGAAAGAGCGTGCCCGTAAAGCCGAGCGGCCGCGGGCGGAAAGCCAAGGGCAGCTGAATGCGAACACATTGCCTTGCGTCGGTCTGGCGTGAGGGCGGCGATCCTGGGAGCTTCTGGACATCGAGAGGAGGAGCGAGTGGCGATTGTTTTTATTACGGGCAGCACGGACGGACTCGGGCGGGCGGCGGCGGAGTCGCTTCTCGACCACGGACACCGCGTGGTGCTGCATGCCCGATCGGCGGATCGCGTCGCGACCATCGGCAAGCTCTCCTCGCGGACCGCAGGAATCGTCATCGGCGATCTCCGCAGCGCCGCTGAGACCAGAGGTATCGCGGATCAGGTCAACGCGATCGGGCGAATGGATGCGATCATCCACAACGCCGGCGTCTACACGGAGCGCAGTCGCGGCGCGACGCCCGAGGGCCATGCCTCCACGTTGGCGGTGAACACCTTGGCGCCGTACATCCTGACTGCGCTGATCGAGCGTCCCGGTCGGTTGGTCTACCTCAGCAGCGGCCTGCACCGCGGCGGAGAGGGTTCGCTGGGCGACGTTGACTGGACGAAGCGGAGCTGGGATCCGGCTAAGGCCTACGCCGAAAGCAAGCTGCAGGTCGTCGCGCTCGCTTTCGCCCTGGCGCGACGCTGGCCGCAGGTCTTGAGCAATGCCGTCGATCCCGGCTGGGCACGCACGAGAATGGGCGGCCCGGGTGCGCCGGTCGACCTCGATACCGGCCAAAGGACCCAGACCTGGCTTGCCATCAGCGACGAACCGGCTGCAATGGTCAGCGGACGCTACTGGCACCATCTCCGGCAGGAGCAGCCGGCCGGTGAGGCCCTCGATCTCCAATTCCAGGAGCAGCTCATCGCCAAATTGGAGGAGCTAACGGGCATCGCGCTTCCTCAGGCTTAGGACCGCGCCCGGTGTTTCCGCGTAGTCGCGAGCTTGTGACGTTGGAGCTGCGGCCAGGAAGCGCAGGTTTTGCACCTAGAGCGCTCTCGCGCCATCTGACAACGCATCGTATCAGATCCTCCGCGTTCGTACTCCCATCGTTGTCAGCGCAGCCATGAGAGTTTCCATATCAAACGGCTTTGCTACGATCTGCAGCAACGCATCTTGCGCAAACCGCTGGCGGACATTCTCCCTGGCATAGCCGGTTGCCAAGATGATCGGCAAATGTGGCTGCAAAGCCCTGATGTCGGCGACAAGTCCATCGCCGGGCTTGTCTGGAAGACCGAGGTCGATGATTGCCCCGACCAGGTTGTCGCCGATGTTTCGAATCTTCGCGAGAGCCTCATGGAAGCTGCCGGCTTCTTCAGCCTGCAGCCCTTCGCGCCCGAGAGTATCCACAACCAACATGCGAATCAGGACTTCGTCATCGACGACAAGAATGCGGCCGCCCTGACCTTCTTCGTCCCGATCGAGCAATTCCCGGATACGCATGGCCAGAGCGGTCAAAGTGAAAGGTTTACTAAGTAGTTCGACGCCAGGAGCAAGCCTTCCCTCGCTGAGAAGGACACTGCCGGCGTATGCTGTCGTGATGAGTGTCCTCAAAGACGGCCTGATGACGCGAACGCGGTCCGCAAGCGCCCTTCCGTCCATGGCGCCCGGAAGGCCGAGATCGGTAAAGAGCAGATGGATTCGTGCTTCGCGTTCTACGATCTCGAGCGCAGAGGTCCCATCGATGGCTTCAAACACGACATAGCCGAGTTCGCGCAGGCTGCTGACGGTGTAGTTGCGAACATCCTCGTCATCTTCGACCACAAGGATGACTTCGCCCTCGCAGGCGAGCGGAACATGGTCAAGCTTTTTCGGTCCATCGGCTTTAGGGCTGCGCGGCGTTTTCGATGCTCTTGGGAAGTAAATCTTCGCAGTCGTTCCGAGCCCGGGCTCGCTATAAAGCTTCAGGTGGCCGCCGGTCTGCTTCACGAAGCCGTAGACCTGGCTGAGTCCGAGACCGGTCCCGCGGCCGTCGGGTTTGGTCGTAAAAAACGGCTCGAACACTTTCTTGAGGACATCGGCCGTCATCCCCGTGCCTGTATCGGAGACCGCGATCATCACATTCGGTCCGGTCGTCACATCGGCGTTGGCTGCGGCATAGGCGGCTTCAAGCTCGACATTCGAGGTTTCAATCACGAGTTCACCGCCATCCGGCATCGCATCACGCGCGTTGACGGCGAGATTCAGGATCGCTGCTTCCAGTTCGGTCGGATCGGTCTCGATGTTCCAGGCTTCGGGATCGAGCACGGTACGGACATTGATGCTCTCGCCCAGAGTGCGCTGAAGCAAATCGGACATACTCAACACGATTTCGTTGACATCGAGGAGGACCGGCTCCAGCGGCTTTTGACGCGCGAAGGCAAGCAGCCGTTCGGTCAGAACTGCGGCCCGGCGTGCGCCGCGCGTCGCGTTGTCAAGGGCCTGAGCCCGTTCGGTCGTCGCCACGGCGGACTGCCGCCGCGCGCTTTCCAGGTTTCCAAGCACGACCGTCAACAGGTTGTTGAAGTCATGCGCGATGCCGGCGGTCAGCCGGCCGACCGCCTCCATCTTGGCCGACTGCCTCATCCGCTCTTCCATCGCCTTTCGCGCCGATATATCGCGCAAGCTCGCCAGAAGCGCCGGGCGGCGATCCCACGTCGTATCCACAACTCGGATCTCGGCGTCGATCGAACCGCCGCCCGGACGATGAATCGCTATCTCGGTCGTGTCGCCGCCGATCAGAGGTATGCCGATCGGCGAACCGGTCAGCGTCTCGCGCGCGCGGCCGAAAATCTGTTCCGCGGCCGGATTGGCGAACAACACGATGCCGTCTTCGTCGACAACGATGATTCCGTCGGCATTCTTCTCGACCAGGAAGCGGATGTCCGCCTGATCGATACCACCGCTTCCTCGGGGACTTGCCGCATTCATCGTGATGTCTCGCATGGGGTATTATTCGGCGGTCCGGACCTCAGCGTCTGTACTCGGGATCGCCGCCGGTGAACACGTTGGGTGCGTCCTCGAAACGATCACCGAGATGCATGCCGGTGTTGTCGATGGTGAAACGGCGAATCTCCTTGGCGTGCTCGCTGCCTCGCATCTTCAGGATCATCAGACCGCGATGCATCCTGTCTTGCTCCTGGATATAGCGCAGCAGAATGATCGAGTCGGTCAGCGTCGAAATGTGCTGTTCGCTGACGCTTTCGCCACCGACCAGCGACTTGCTGGTCGCCGTGCAAAGGCCGGCGATTTCACGCTTCTTGATAAAGGACGTGAGGCTGATCAGGAATTCGCGAAAGCCCGCGTCGGGGGCGATTCGCTCCAGCGCAGAGAGGCTGTCGATCGCAATCCGGCTCGGCTTGAATTCATCGACCAGGCCCTGGATGGTGAGGAGATGATCCGGCAAGCCTTGCGCTTCCGGATAGAGGCAGATGATCTTGAGCTTGCCCTCCGCCTCCATTTGCGCGAAGTCCACGCCCCAGCCGCTTGCGTTGCGAAACAACTGGCCTCTGCTCTCCTCGTATCCAAACAGGATGGACTTTTCGCCCGCGGCGACGCCGCCGGCGAGGAAGTTCGTCACCAAGAGCGTCTTGCCGGTCCCGGTGGCGCCGCTGACGAGCGTGACGCTGTCGCGGAAGAAGCCGCCGCCGCACATCTCGTCGATCGCGGGATTGCCGCTGGTCACCCGTACCATGCTCGACTGCTGTTCGAGGCGCAGCGACGACAGAGGCACGGCCACGACACCGCGATTCTCCAGTAAGGTGAACGGCGCCTCGCCTTCGGCGTGATGGCTGCCGCGCATCTTCAGCACTTCGATGGTACGGCGGCGCTTTTCGCGGTGAAGCACGTTGCGCAAAATCACGACATTGTCCGCAACGAACTCTTCGAGGCGATGGCGCGTGATCTCACCATATTCGTTGTTGCGCTCTGCGGTCATCAGCACCGCGAGCTTCGATTTCTTCAGGGCACTGCTGATGCGGAACAGCTCGCGGCGCAATATCTTCGGGTCGCCGATGAAGTGATCGAAGAGCTGCGTCAGCGAATCCAGCACCACGCGACGGGCGCGGACGGTTTTGACCGCATGATCGATGCGCGCCAGCAGGCCGGCCAGATCGTAATCGCCGACCACCATTTCGTCGCTCGCCGAAGGGCTCGCATCGACAAAGGCCAGGCGCCCCTCCTTGCGCCAGGCGGGAAGATCCCAGCCGAAGCTGCGCATGTTGGCCTCGATATCGACGGGCGGCTCTTCGAACGTCACCAGAACCCCGTTTTCGCCGTAGTGAGTAATGCCATGAGCGAGAAATTGGGTCGCGAACACCGTCTTGCCGCTACCTGGCGTCCCGCCGACAACCGTCGTGCGGCCACGCGGCAGGCCGCCCATCACCAGCTCATCGAAGGCATTCACACCGGTCTTCACCCGGTCCAGGACATCCGAGACCTCCATGTCCTCGTCTTGCGCGATCATGCGGACTTCCCTTTCAGTTCTATGCCGAGAAAATCCAGGACACGCCTGGTGTCGCCGAGATCGCCGACGATGCGCCGTGAGCGCTCAGGGCTTTCATACGCGAGCGTTGGCGTCGCCAGGATGCCTGACTTTTCAGCGAGTTCCGGCCTCTCCTGAACGTCGATGATTTCGACCTTGCACGCCGGATGGATGCGCGCCTGAAGCTCGGCAAGCTGTTTCTCAGCCCGCCGGGCAGTTGCCGAGGTTCCGGCAACGTAGAGGCGTAGAATTGGGTCGATCACGGGGCGTGGCCCTGGTTGCACATCGCGGGGCGCCAGCGGGCGACGGCAGACCCGCTGCCACCCCTTTCAGTACGGATGATCGATTTCATCCGCACGCGCGATGGATCGCAAAGTAAGAGCGTTTCCGCGCCTCGTGCGCAAGAGAGAGAGAAATACCAACCTTCTAGTAAGCCTTATTCAACCGAGGGACTCGGGCGCGGCGATGTCCGCCGCCGTCCGGACAAGGCATCCTGAGGCGTGATGCCGCGCTCACGTGCCCAAATCATCGCGGCGCTGCGGCGGTTCACACCGATCTTCCGATACAGCGAGGCGATGTGGTTGCGGATCGTATTCTGTGAAAGATTGAGCATGGTCCCCATTTCGGTATCGCTGCGGCCCTCGCAGATCAGGCCCAAGACTTCGCGCTCGCGATCGGAGAGAATGTCAAGATCGGAGGTTCTTGGCGCCGGCTTGGCCTTGCGGAACGCCTTGAGCGCTTCGATGATCGAGCGCGTAAACCGGGATGGATCGGCCAACGCGGCCTCCAGTGCCGTGACCGCATCACGTCCATGCTCGTCCGGGAAAGGCTCGCGTTCCTGAATAAGGCATATCGTGACCGCATCTCCATTGATCACGATCTGTTGGGCAGAGAGACAACAATGAACGGCGGCGCCGGCATCGAGCGTGCGCAACGACGCGGCGAGCTCGTCAATGCCTCCGTTCAGGCGCTCGCGGGTGCGCTCATCGATCCACGCGATCTCGCGATTGGAATCGAGTAGCACCGCTCCTGTTCCGAGTGCAGTCACGACGCGCTCGAGCTGTTCTTGCGGGCGCGAACGATCATTCACCACGTCATCCATGGCGTTTCCCCTTTGCGATTGGTGATGGGGCTGACGAACTTTGAAATGTTCGCCCTGACAACGCCGTGCGAGAAGTGTGGTTCCTCCCGACTAAGCCGCTAGTAGAAAAGCACTATTTCGGATCAAAACGGCCAGCGCGCTCGGCCGCCCTCCCTGATCGATGACATCACCAGGCCGGCAGCCGTGGACAGCGCGCGGTTTTGGAGCGAGGTATCCGGCCGCGCAAAATCACTCAACCAAACCGGTCAGGCCGGAATGCGCCAAGGTCCGGAACGTCATTGCGCCTTTCGATGAGGCTTACGACGACGCGGCTGGTTACGCCGGCCAAGGTCATGCCGAGGTGTCCGTGTCCAAAGGCGTGGATCAGGTTCGGATAGCGTCGGCTCGGTCCAATGACGGGCAGCGAATCCGGAAGCGAGGGGCGAAAGCCGAGCCACTGCGATTGAACGGGTCCGAGATTCGGGAAAAGCTTGCGGACGCCTCGCTCCAGGAGAGCAATTTGCTTCTGATTGAGCGGTGCCGAGAGGCCACTAAGCTCGACCGTTCCCGCGACCCGCAAACGACCGGCCATGGGTGTGATATAGAAGCCCAGATCGACCGGGCTGACGGGCCTGTTGATCGGACAGACATCCATCGCGAATTCAATGTGGTAGCCGCGCTCCGTATCGAGGGGAATATTCTCTCCAATTGGCGCAGCCAGAGACTGCGACCAGGCGCCGGCGGCGAGCACGACCGTATGCGCTTCGATCGTGCGGTCGCGGCAGATCAAGCGGATGCGTCCGCTGTCCTGCGGCTCCAGCCGATCCACGCGGGCGCGTTCGAACGTAGAACCCTTGGCCTCGGCTGCGGCCGCCAGTCGGCGGGTCATCACGGCTGGATCGACGGTATGGGCCGCATCGGAGAAAAAAACGCCGCCGGCCGCGGGAGGAAGCGCGGGCTCCAGCCTTGCGACCTCTGCCGACGTCAGCCATTCCTGTCGGACGCCGAGCTCGTTCCGCAGCCGGGCGCCCCACTCGCTATCTTTTTGCGGAAGCTTTCCCCGATAGTAATAGAGGCAGCCTTCATAGCGAAGCAGGTCCGCAAGTCGAGCCTCTTCGGCGAGCGCTCGCCAATCCGGCATCGCATCCTTGAGCAAGCCCGCAAGCGCGTGTCCGTTGCGGCGCGCTCGAGCCGGCGCGGATTGCCAAACGAACCGCGACAGCCAGGGAACGAGTGCGGGTAAGGCGGCTAGCCTGACGGTGAGAGGGCTGTCCGCCTTGAGAAGCAGGTTCGGCAGATTCCAGAGAACGTCGGGGTTGCCGACCGGCGCACAGGCGTAAGGAGCCAATGTCCCGGCATTGCCGTACGAGGCGCCCGAACCTGCCTCGTTCGGATCGACGACAACGACTTCACGGCCAGCTCCCGCCAGCCGAAATGCAATCGCAAGGCCGATGATTCCGGCTCCGACAATCGCGACGTCTGTTTTGATCAACTCCGCCACGGCGCCTCACACCGCGCCCGAGATTTCGAGATGACCGGCATTCAGCAGTTCAGCCATGATCGAAAGCGCCTGCCGCAATTCGCCGGCTGAAGGCGCCGCGCCCACATTGATGCGCACGGCGTGGGCGAGCGTTTCGCGTCCTACCGCAAATGCGTCCGCAGGAAGCACGCCTACGCCGCGCTGACGGCAGGCGCGCGCGAAAGCAGCGCCTCGCCACGGTTCGGGCAAATGCAGCCAGGCGTGAGGCGACGTCTCGTCCGTCTGAACATCGAATGCCGCGAGGGCGTCGCGCAAAATGGCCTGCCGCCGGCGCAGTTCCTCGCGCTGGAATTCGATGATCCGCTTCGCGGTCCCCTCTTCCAGCAAAACGGTGGCAACCAATGCCGTGAGCGGGCTGATGCTCCAGCAATCAATCCGCAGCGCCGCCGCGACATTGCCCAAGACTGCGCGTGGCGCGACCACAAATCCGTAGCGCAGGCCGGGTGCGATGCATTTCGATAGGCCGCTGATGTGGACTGTGAGTTCAGGTTCGAGGGCCGCGAAAGATGGAATGGCGCGATCGAGCAACGGACGGTAGACATCGTCCTCGATGATCAGCACGTTATGGCGCCGCGCAATCGCCCCGAGCGCGCGGCGGCGCTCTTCGCTCAATGTAACCGTTGTCGGATTGTGCAAGCTGGGTACGAGGAAAACCGCGCGAGGGCGCAAGGTCGCGCAAGCCGCCTCGAGAGCATCCGGCCGCATGCCCTCTCGGTCGATCGACACCCCACGCAGGTCGACACCTTGTGACCGGCAAAGCGCGCTGATGCCTTGATAGGTGATGGAATCAGCGAGGACGACATCGTCGGGCTGCGTCAGGGCCCGTAGCACGCAGGCAAGGCCATGCTGAGCGCCGTCGGTCAGGACAACGCGACCGGCATCGCCATCGCCCGCTACGCCATTGAGCCAATCCGCAGCCGCGGCGCGCGCCCATAGCGGACCTTCCGGGGGATGATAGTCTTGCAACGCGCCAAATCGGCGATCTTTGGCGATGTGCGGCAGAAGAAGCGCCAGCGCGTCGCGATAAGCCGACGTCGCCGGCCTGTTGACGGACAGATCGATCAGACCGGCCTCATCGCTGGGCGCGGATTTGAATCCACCTTCCTCCGTCTCCTTCGCGGCGACAAGTGTCCCGCGGCCGGGGCGCGCCTCAACGAGTCCGCGCTGTTGCAAGGCCGAGAAGGCGCGGGTGACGGTCGTGACATTGATGCCGAGCAGGCGCGCAATTTCTCGATGTGGCGGCAACCTGTCGCCCTCAGCCAGTTCGCCGCAAGCAATTCGTTCACCGATGGCATCCGCCAAACGCTGATAAATCGGTCGATCGTTGTCCGGCAGTTCCAGATTTTCGAGCATTTCGGCTGGGTGCCCCGAGCGTTCTTGTCTTGGCCAAGGCATTCTTAACATGGAGAAAAGAATCGGACAATCCGACTTGTATGCATTCCTTACGGCTTCAACTGCCTATTATATGACATGGTCGACGCCGTAAATTGCATCATTTGATAGCCTTGACGCTCAGATTTCCGCATTGTACGGTCACTCAATCGTCTATTGTGTGGTCACATAATTGTGGGCAACCTTGGGAGGTGGAGCGATGGTTTCGACCGGACAAAGTTCGTCGCTTCGTAGTCCCCTTGCGGCAAGCGCGCGACTCGCAACGGGCCAAGGCGACGCCAAATTTGTCGAATTCATTGACGTCGAGAAATCGTACGGCAATTTTCATGCGGTCCGCCGGTTGAATTTGAGCATCGGCCGGGGCGAGTTTTTGACGTTCCTCGGTCCCTCAGGTTCCGGCAAGACCACGACCTTGAACATGCTGGCGGGCTTCGAACGTCCGAGCGAGGGCGTCATTACGCTCGATGGCAAGTCGGTCGACCGCCTGCCGCCCTATGAACGCAACATCGGCATGGTGTTCCAGAACTACGCGCTGTTTCCGCATATGAGCGTAGCGGACAACGTCGCCTTCCCTTTGTCGGTGAGAAAGCTGCCGAGGACGGAGATCGGGCCGCGAGTCGTGCGCGCCCTCGAAATGGTGCAGTTGGAGCGCTTCAAGGACCGCAAGCCGGCGCAGCTCTCGGGCGGTCAGCAGCAGCGTGTCGCGCTCGCCCGCGCGCTCGTCTTCCAGCCGACCCTCGTTCTGATGGACGAGCCCCTCGGCGCTCTCGACAAGAAGCTGCGCGAGCACATGCAGATCGAATTGATGCAGATCCATCAGATGCTCGGCGTCACCATCGTATACGTGACGCACGACCAGAGCGAAGCACTGACGATGTCGGATCGCGTCGCCATCTTCGAAAGCGGCGCCATCGATCAGATCGGAACGCCGGACGAGCTTTACAATAAGCCGGCGACTGCGTTCGTCGCAGGCTTCATTGGCGAAAACAATGCGCTGGATGGTGTCGTCGAACGCGTCGTCGGCAATCAATGTCTGGTCGCGCTGCCAACAGGATTGAAGACGACCGCGATGGCGATCGGCGATATTCGTCCGGGCGCGCCGGTCCATCTGACGATCCGGCCCGAGCGGATCGGGCTGTCGGGCGCCGGCGCGGATTCGGACAACCGGTTTCAGGCGACGGTCGATGGCCGAATCTATCACGGCGACCATCAGCGCCTACTCGCGCGTTTGGCGAGCGGGCAGATCCTGACTGTAAAAGTCGGACCTGAAGCAACGATGGCGGCGGGCGAAGCGATCGACCTTTGCTGGCCTATATCCGATTGCCGGGCTTTTCCGGCAGGCGCCGTCCCGGACGGCAGCTCAGCGAACATAGGGAGCGTTTCATGAAGCGAGTATCCAGGACGACCTTGCTTGCCTTGGCGAGCGCCGCGATCGTCGGCCAGCTTCAACCCGCCAGCGCCGAAGAACTCACCGTCATGGCCACCGGCGGCGCGTGGCAGGCGGCGCTGCGGCAGGCCTGGTTCGAGCCGTTCGCCAAGAAGATGGGCATCAAGTTCAACGAGCAGGAATATACCGGCGAGCTCGGCAAGATCAAAGCGATGGTCGAGACCGGCAATGTGCCGATCGACCTCGTGACGGTCGAAACCTCGACGGTCCTGCAAGGCTGCGACGCCGGCGTTCTGATCCGCCTCGATTATTCGAAGGTCGCCGATCGTTCGCGATTCCTGCCAGGCACGGCGCTCGATTGCGGCGTCGGCATCGATGTCTATGGCGACGTGTTGGCCTATGACACGACCGTGCTGAAAGAGGCGCCGACTTCCGTGCTCGATATTTTCGACACCAAGAAATTCCCCGGCAAGCGCGCCATGCGCAAGGCGCCCGCGCAGAATCTGGAATGGGCTCTGATGGCCGATGGCGTGCCGATCGCCGACATCTACAAAGTGCTGGGAACCTCGGCCGGGGTCGACCGCGCCTTCAAGAAGCTCGACACCATCAAGAAGGATATCGTCTGGTGGGATGCCGGCGCACAGCCGCCGCAACTGCTTGCCTCCAAGGAGGTGGTCATGACGACCGCGTGGAACGGGCGCATTCAAAACGCGATCGACCAGGACAAGCGCCCCTTCGCGATCGTCTGGGACAACCAGATCGTCGAATATGACATGATCGCGATTCCGAAGGGCGCCAAGAACCTCGACCTCGCCTACAAATATCTCGCCTATGCGGCCGATCCTGAAGTCGGCGCGCGGCTCGGCCGCTTCATTCCCTATGGTCCGGTGCTGACGGATGCGACGCCGTTCGTTCCCAAGGAGGTCCTGCCGAAACTCCCCACCGCGCCCGATCACATGAAGAGCTACCTGGTCGGCGACGTCGAATTCTGGGGTGACCATGGCGAGGACTTGGTCAAGCGCTTCAACGCCTGGCTCGCCCAATAGAATAGGCCGCGACGAGAACGCCGATCGGGCACCACCCGGTCCTAACGCCACGCGAGGGGTGCCTCATGTCATCGATCGCCTTACCGAAAATCGGCACAACGGACCGATGGGACGGCCTGCGTCCGCTTGCGTTGGCGGCCCCGCTCCTGCTGCTTCTGTTGTTCAGTTTCGGCGCGCCGATCGTCGCGCTGCTGTCGCGGGCCGTCTACGAGCCGACAATTGCCAATGCGCTGCCTCACACCATCGCGGCGCTCCGGCAGGACAGCGGCGCCGGCGTGCCCGGCGAGCCCGTCTTCCTCGCCTTGGCGGCCGATTTGAAGCAGGCGCAGGCGGCAGGCGCCGTTTATGAATTCGCCAAGGCCCTCAACACCCGCCTGCCCGGCGCCCGCAGCCAGGTGCTCCGCGTAGCGCGCATCGCCACGCAGGATCAGGCGACGGGCAAGGAGGCGATGATCAAGGCGGCTCCGCTGCTCGGCGAAGAGCAAAGCTGGGCGGCTATTCGCACCGGCACAAACCGCTTCACCTCGTTCTATCTCCTCAGCGCCTTTGACCTGCGATGGACCGAGCGGGGGACCATCGGCGCGGTTCCGGCCGACCAGGCGGTCTTCCTCCGGGTCTTTGGCCGGACGTTTCTGATCGCAACGATCGTCACGCTCGCAACGCTGGCGCTCGCCTTTCCGCTCGCCTTCGTAATCACCAACCTGCGCCCCGCGGTTGCCGGCATGGTCCTCGTTCTGGTGCTGCTGCCGTTTTGGACGTCGATCCTTGTGCGTACCGCCGCCTGGACCGTGATCCTGCAGAAATTCGGCCTGCTCAACGACCTGTTGCTCTGGCTCGGCCTGACGTCGGATCGCCTCGAATTGATGTACAGCCGCACCGGGCTCATCATCGCGATGACGCATATCCAGCTGCCCTTTACGCTGCTGCCGATCTACAGCGTGATGCGCTCGGTCAAGCCTTCGCTGGTCAGAGCCGCCCAATCACTTGGAGCCCGGCCTTTCACCGCGTTCTGGCGGGTCTATCTGCCGCAAGTCATGCCCGGCGTTCTCGCCGGTTGCCTGCTCACCTTCATCCTGTGCCTCGGCTACTACATCACGCCGGTGCTAATCGGCGGGGCAAGCGACCAGTTGATCAGCAATTTCATCGCCAACTACGTCAACGTCGAGCTCAATTGGGAGATGGCGGCGGCGTTGAGCTTCGTGCTGCTCGCCTCTACCCTCGGCCTTTACGTCACCCTGACGCGGTACCTCGGTCTCGATCTCTTCAAGATGGGATGAACGCCATGTTGTCGCCATACCCAACGACCGCCGAATGGGTCCGCGTCACCGCGCTCTGGTTCTGGTGCGTGCTGGTGCTGATCTTCCTCGTCGTGCCGATTTTCGTGCCGGTGCCCTTGTCTTTCAACAGCGGTTCATTCTTCACCTTCCCGCTCGCCGGGCTTTCAACGCGGTGGTACGAAGTCGTGCTCGGGACGCCGCGCTGGCGCGCCGCCATCGGCAACAGCCTGCTGATCGGATTGGGATCGACCGTGCTGGCGACCGTGCTGGGAACGCTGACCGCGATCGGCCTGTCGGATCCGAAATTCCCGGCGCGGCGGTTCGTCGTGCCTTTGCTGATTTCGCCCCTGATCGTCCCGGTCGTCGTGACGGCGGTCGGAACCTATCTGTTTTATGCCCGCGTCGGGCTCGCCAATACCTATTTCGGCATCATCCTCGCGCATACCGTTCTGGCGAGCCCCTTTGTCGTGGTGACCGTCGGCGCAAGCCTCACGGGGTTCGACCGCAACCTGATGCGAGCGACGTCCATTCTCGGGGCGAGACCGCTGACCGGATTCATTCGGGTCATGCTGCCGCTGATCCTGCCAGGCGTATTGTCAGGCGCCGCTTTCGCCTTTGTGACGTCGTTCGACGAAGTGGTCGTGGTGCAATTCCTCGCCAACGCCGAGCAGCGCACCCTGCCACTCGAAATGTTCACGGGCCTGCGAGAGCAATTGAGTCCGGCGATCACGGCGGCCGCCACCTTGATGATGGGCCTGTCGATCCTGTTGTTGATCGTAGCCAATCTGCTCGCCCGTCGATCGCGGCAAAGCGCCAGCGCCCTGGCCGAGTGAGGCATTGTTGCATGTGCTATCACACGACAATCAACGGTACACGCTGGACCTTTCACGATCTCAAGACGCTGCTTGCCAAAGCATCGCCAGCCCGCTCGGGTGATGTTTTAGCCGGCGTCGCGGCGCAGAGCGCCATCGAGCGTGTTGCTGCCCAGATGGCGCTGGCCGATCTTCCTCTCAAGACCTTCCTGAATATCGATCTCGTGCCGTATGAGGAGGACGAGGTTTCTCGTCTGATCCATGATAGCCATGATCTGACGGCATTCGAACCGGTGTCCCATCTGACCGTCGGCGGATTTCGCGAATGGCTGCTCGACACGCGGACAACGACCAGCCATCTGGCCGCGCTGGTCCCCGGCCTGACCCCGGAAATGGCCGCCGCCGTGTCCAAGATCATGCGCGTGCAAGACCTCATCGTGGCCGCGGCCAAATGCAACGTCGTTACAGCTTTCCGCAATACGATCGGGCTTGCCGGCCGGCTCTCCACGCGCCTGCAACCAAACCATCCGACCGACGATTCCCGTGGAATTGCCGCCAGCCTTCTTGACGGACTCTTGTTCAGCGTCGGCGACGCGGTGATCGGCGTCAATCCCGCGACCGATAGTTTGCAAGACTATGTGCGCATCGTCAGCCTGCTCGACAATGTCCGGGAGCGCCTCGAAGTTCCGACCCAGACCTGCTGTCTGGGACATGTCACCACCGCGATCCAGGCCATCAATCTCGGCGCCCCGGTCGATCTCGTCTTTCAATCCATAGCTGGCTCTGAAAAAGCCAATCGAGGGTTCGGGATCAACCTATCCGTCCTGGCGGAGGCCAATGACGCCGCGCTCTCGCTGGCTCGCGGCACGGTCGGCCGGAACGTCATGTATTTTGAAACCGGGCAAGGCAGCGCACTGTCCGCCGACGCGCGTTTTGGAATCGATCAGCAGACGATGGAAGCGCGCGCCTACGCGATCGCGCGGCGCTTCAAGCCGCTGCTCGTCAACACGGTCGTCGGCTTTATAGGTCCCGAATATCTCTACAACGGCAAGAAAATCACGCGGGCCGGACTCGAGGACCATTTCTGCGGCAAGCTGCTCGGCGTGCCGATGGGATGCGACATCTGCTACACCAATCATGCCGAAGCCGATCAGGACGACATGGATGCGCTGCTGACGCTGCTGACCGCCGCAGGCGTCACCTTCGTCATTGCGGTTCCCGGCGCCGATGACGTCATGCTGAACTATCAGAGTCTGGCGTTTCACGACATCCTCTACGTCCGTCAGACTCTCGGTCGGCGATGCGCTCCGGAGTTCGAGGATTGGCTGCAGCGGACGGGCCTCGCCGACGTGGACGGCCGTTTGCTTGAGAAAGCGGCGTCTGGAGCGATCGGTCCGGCCATTGCGCTGATCGAGACGATGGAAGCCTGATGATGCCGGACGAGCCGCCAGATCGGAACAACCAGCTCGCAGTGACCGACAAACTCGCGCGCCTGCGACGCTTCACGCCGGCGCGCATCGCGCTCGGGCGCGCCGGATCCGGGCAACTGACGGCCACGGGCCTTCGGTTCATGCTCGATCATGCGCGCGCGCGTGACGCCGTTCACGCCGCGCTTGATTTCGACACCATCGGGCAATCGCTTCGCGAGCGAGACTGGAGCGTCGTCCATGTCCAGAGCACCGCGGCCGATCGCGCCGAATATCTGCGCCGCCCGGATCTGGGACGCCGCCTATCGCCCGCAGGGCGTCTGGCCATCGTTGGCCAGCAACGCGGCAGCGATGTCGCGATCGTCGCCGCCGACGGCCTCTCCGCATCGGCTATCGAGATCAACCTTCTGCCGTTGGTCGATCAGCTGCGCCGGCTCTTGTTGGCTCAAGGCCTCACGATGGGACCACTTGTTCTTGTCGGGCAGGGACGCGTCGCGGTCGGTGACGAGATCGGTGAATTGCTAGGCGCAAAGCTAGCCGTCGTCCTGATTGGCGAACGTCCGGGTCTGTCGGCAGCCGACTCGCTCGGCGCCTATATCACGTGGCGGCCGCGGGTCGGCATGATGGATTCGAGCCGGAACTGTATATCCAATATCCGTCCCGCTGGACTGTCGCCGGAAGACGCGGCTGCGCAGATCGTCGGTGTGGTGAAGCTGGCGTTCAAGCATGCCACGACGGGCGTCCGACTCAACGATTTGCGGGGAACAGAAGCAATCAGCGCGGTCGGGCCGCGAGAATAGGCGCGAACAACGATGTCCTATCTAGTCATTGGCAAATGACCGAGCAACCGAGACCGGCACTCCAGCCATTGCGAGGTTTCGTAAATCTGTTCAGGAATGGTGCCCAGGGGCGGAATCGAACCACCGACACTGCGATTTTCAGTCGCATGCTCTACCAACTGAGCTACCTGGGCGTGCTCCAAAGAGGGGCCAAAGCCCATCGAGCGGGCGGTTTATAGTGGGCTGGAAGCGGCCTGTCCACCCGGCTTCGCCAAGAGGCTTCGCCGGGTGCGGGCCGGCTGTGCACAAGGTCGGGCGCCATTGCCGCGGCTGGCGCGCGATGCATCGAACTTCCATGCAAGCTGTTGATATAACTAATTATTCTTCGCCGTCGGCTTCGTCGTCGCGGCCGGGGATGACATAGGACCCTTTCAGCCATCGGTTCAGGTCGACGTCGCGGCAGCGCGAGGAGCAGAACGGACGGGTGGCCTCCGCCTGCGGCTTGCCGCAGATCGGGCAGGTTTTGAGGGGCGCAGCGGGCTTTTTGATGTGGTCGTCCATGATGGCGGCAACTTACACGAGGTGAAAGGGTTCAAGAGCCTCTCGGCAAACGGGTTCCTGCGGCGGAGGCGCAGGCGCGCCGCCTGCCGATTCTACTGTGCATGGGGTTGTTTTCGAGATTTTTGTCGGGCCGTGGTCAAATGGCCGTGGCGTTGAGCCAGCCGAAGCGGATCGGAAAGCCTTCGCCGCCGAGCAGCGTCGTGGTCTCGTAGAGCGGCAGGCCGACCACGTTGCTGTAGGAGCCCACCATCTTCACCACGAACGACCCCGCGATGCCCTGCACGGCATAGCCGCCGGCTTTGCCGCGCCATTCGCCGGAGCCGATATAGGCCTGGATGTCGTCTTCCGACAGCCGCTTGAAGCGGACCCGGGTCTCGACCAGACGCTGGCGGAAGGCCTCGCGCGGTGTCACGAGCGTAATCGCAGTGTAGACGCGGTGGTTGCGGCCGGACAGCAGCCGCAGGCACTGCGCGGCCTCGTCGACGAGATTGGCCTTGGGCAGGATGCGGCGGCCAACCGCCACCACCGTGTCGGCGGACAGGATGAAGGCGCCGCGCAGCTCGTCATCGAGCTGCACCGATTTCAGCGCCGCATCGGCCTTGGCCCTCGCAAGGCGATTGGCGCAGGCACGCGGCAGCTCGCCCCGCTTCGGCGTCTCGTCGACATCGGCCGGCCGGAGCGCGTCCGGCTCGATGCCGGCCTGGTTGAGCAGCGACAGGCGCCGCGGCGAACCGGAGGCAAGAACGAATTTGGGGCGGCCGAGCATCAGGTGATTTTTGGGAGACGAGGCAGGGGGTGAATTGCGCGCGGAACCTATCGGAAGGGGGCTGATTTCACAACCCGGGAACCCTGACTTTGGCGATTCGAGGTGTCCGATATGCCTGTGCCCTTGGTCTGTGACGCGGGTGTTACGCCTGCCCAATGCTACCCGCTCGCCGCGCCGACCTTGGCGAAACGCCGGCGGATCCGCATCAGGAGCTGGTCGCAGACCTCGCGATAGGCGGCGAGCTTCTGGTCGCGGCTGCCCTCGATGGTGGTGGGATCCTGCATCGGCCAGTACTCGACGTCGGCGGCAAGCGTCCGGGTCAGCTCCAGCGCCTTGTGGTGCGCCTCGGGCGAGAGCGTGATGATGAGGTCGAAATTCAGCCCCTCCCAATCCTCCAGCTCCTCGAAGGTCTGCGGCTTGTGGGTAGAGATGTCTTGCCCCAGCTCGTCCATCACGGCGACCGCGAACGGATCGAGCTCGCCCTTCCTCGCACCGGCCGATTTCACGTAGAGACCCTGCGCGAACATGTGCCGTAGCAGGCTCTCGGCCATCGGCGAGCGCACGCTGTTCATGGCGCAGGCGAACAGCACCGATTGCGGATCGCGTGCGCGTGGCGGACCCGCCATCGCGCCTAGCCTTTCCAGTGCAGGACAGTGATGAGCGTGAACAGGCGGCGCGAGGTCTCGAAATCGATCCGCACCTTCCCCTTCAGCCGCTCCTGCAGCGTGCGCGATCCCTCGTCATGGATGCCGCGGCGGCCCATGTCGATCGCCTCGATCTTGTCCGGGGTCGCGGTGCGGATCGCCTGGTAATAGCTGTCGCAGATCATGAAATAGTCCTTCACGATCCGCCGGAACGGTCCGAGCGACAACAGATGCGCGACCACGGGCGTGCCGTCCTCGCGGCGGATGTCGAACATCAGCCTGCTGCCGGTGATGCCGATATGCAGCGTGAATGGGCCCTTGCCGTCGGCGCCCTCGGGAGCGAACAAATTCTGCTCGATCAGATCGTAGATCGCGATCGCGCGCTCATGCTCGATGTCGGGCCCGGAACGGCCGATCGAGTCCTCGTCGAGCGTGACCGCGACGATGCGATTGGTCGAGGCGTCCTGTTCGGGCGACTGGGTCATGACAGATTGAGGCGCAATCCAATCGAGCGCGAATGGGCATCCAGCCCCTCCGCTTGTCCGAGCGTCATCGCAGCCGGCCCCAGCGCACGCAGCTGGTCCGGGCCGCATTTCAGGATCGAGGTCCGCTTCATGAAATCGGCGACCCCGAGGCCCGAGGAGAATCGCGCCGAGCGCGCCGTCGGCAGCACGTGATTGGAGCCGCCGACATAATCGCCGATCGCCTCCGGCGTATGCGCCCCGAGGAAGATGGCGCCGGCGTTGCGAATCTTAGCGGCGAGCGCGTCGGGATCACCGGTCATGATCTCGAGATGCTCGGCAGCGATCGCGTCCGCGAGCGGAATGGCGTCGGCGAGAGAGCTCACCATGATGATGGCGCCGAAATCGGCCCAGGACTTGCCGGCAATTGCGGCGCGCGGCAGCGTCTTCAACTGCGCCTCGACCGCCGTCTCGACATCGGCGGCGAGCCGCGCCGAGTCAGTGATCAGAATCGATTGCGCGCTGGCGTCGTGCTCGGCCTGCGCCAAGAGATCAGCGGCGATCCAGTCGGCATTGCCGGTGTCGTCGGCGATCACCAGCACCTCGGAGGGGCCCGCGATCATGTCGATGCCGACCTTACCGAACACCAGCCGTTTTGCGGCGGCGACATAGGCATTGCCGGGACCGACGATCTTTGCGACCGGCGCAATCGTCGCGGTACCATGAGCGAGCGCGGCCACAGCCTGCGCGCCGCCGACGCGGTAGATCTCGGTGACGCCGCCGAGATGGGCTGCCGCCAACACCAGCGGATTGAGCTTGCCGTCGGGCGAAGGCACCACCATCACCAGGCGCGAGACGCCGGCGACTTTCGCCGGCACCGCATTCATCAGCACCGACGACGGATAAGCCGCAGTGCCGCCGGGCACGTAAAGGCCGGCGGATTCGATTGCGGTGTAACGCCAGCCGAGCTCGACGCCGAGCGGGTCGGTGAAGCGCTCGTCCTTCGGCAGCTGGCGACGATGGTAGGTCTCGATGCGATCCCGCGCGAGCTTGAGCGCATCCAGCGTCGTGGCATCGCAGGCCTTTTTCGCGGCTTCGATCTCGTCGGCCGAGACGCGAAGGCCGGAAGCATCCAGCGTCAGCCGGTCGAACTTTGCCGTGGCCTCGAGCAGGGCGGCATCGCCGCGCCTGGCCACGTCATCGACGATGGTGCGCGCGGCGGCCTCGACATCGGCCGAGATCTCGCGCTTGGCGGCGAGAAAGGCCGCGAATCGCTGGTCAAAATCGGCGCTGCTGCGGTCGAGACGAACGGGCATTTTGGGCTTGGCTTCTGCTGGTTGAGGGGGCGCAGTCTGGCTCACCGGCCCCCTGCTCAATGGCGCGGCGGGGAAGCTGCGTCAACCCTTGGCAGCCCCCTTTGGAAGCTACCGTTCCGGCGAGGGCCTGAGCCGGTTCGGCAGGTATACAGGCAACCTCACCCCTCCCCCTCGATCCCCAGCCCCGTTCCCAATTCGTCCGCGCCCAGATCGGTCAGCTCGCATTCCAGGCATTCGACGTCGAGCCGGATGGCGCCGCCCTGGGCGAACAGCAAGAGCGCGCTGCCGCTGGGCTCCTCATCGCGGCCGTCCCGGGGATGAAACTCGATGCCGACGAGGTCCAGGACCGCCTCGGGTGTCGCGAGATCGATGTTGCGCGACTTGCAGGCGAGCACGCGATCGAAGCGGAGCGCTGAGACCAGCCGGCGCGGCCCGGTCTCGCCCGCCAGCGTCTGCTCCCAGTCCAGCCGGCTCATGCCGACCACCAGGCGCTTCTCGCCCTGCCGCCAGATGATGTCGGAAGGCTGCACGCGGGCATCCTGCACATGGGTCGAGATCACCGCGAGATCGTCGGCATCGAGCGCGATCAGTTTGAGCTGGGGAGACATCACCGACACTTCTCCTCGAGGGCTGATACGGCTCAACGCGCCGGGCTGCCGAAATTTCCGCGCAAGCTAGCGATCACGCGGACTAGAGGCTATTGATATCCTTCATCTCCAGCAGCTTCTTGGGATAGCCGACCCGGGCGACATAGATCATGGCGCGGCCCATCTGCCCGGTCGAGGTGACGAGCCCAGGCGAGATCCGGCGCAGCACCGACCACAGCGGCCAGGTCACATCATAGACCGCTTGCACCCAGGGCGTCTTCGAGCGGATCCCGTGCAGAGGCTGGATCGCGCCTGGCCGGAACATATAGGCGGCCTTGAACGGCAGCTTGAGTAGATCGTTCTCGGTCTTGCCCTTGACGCGCGCCCACATCCGCGAGCCCTGCTCGGTGGAATCTGTGCCGGCGCCGGTGACATAGGTGAAGGTCATCTGCGGATTGAGCCGCGCCAGCGTCGTCGCCGCGGCGAGCGTGATGTCGTAGGTGAGATGGCGGTAGCGCTCTTCACTCATGCCGATCGAGGAGACGCCGAGACAGAAGAAGCAGGCGTCATAGCCGGTGAGCTGTGCCTCGATCGCCGAATAATCGGTGAAATCGTCGTGGATGATCTCGGTCAGCTTGCCGTTGCGCACGCCGGTCGGGCTGCGCCCGACCACCAGCACGCGCTCGACGCCGGCATCGACCAGGCACTCGCGCAACGCACCCTGCCCGACCATGCCGGTCGCGCCGAAAATGATGACATGCATCGGGACGTCCCCACCGAAGTCACGGCTCATGCGGCGGCCGCGATCTCGTCGAAGGATACACCGGTCAGCGTCGCCGAGACATCCCACAACATGGCCGCCGAAGCGAAATCCTTCGCCTGCGGCATGATCCGCGCCGGCACGGGCGGCCCCTTCAATTCGTAGAACCAGTTCGGGCCGTAATAGCCAGCGGGCTCAGCGGCCGCCGACGTCGCCGCAAATAGCGTGGGCAGTGCGCCTTTCGCAGCGGACTGGCTGATCAACGGCTGGAGCAACCGACCAACTCGCCATTGCAGGGTGTTGGTGCCAGGCCCGTTCGGAATGAGATCGGTGCGCGCGTAGCCGGGATGCGCGGCAACGCTTCGCAAGCCCCAGCCCGCCGCATCGCTACGCCGTTGCAATTCGAGCGAGAACATCAGCATCGCGAGCTTGGACTGGCAGTACGCACGCCAGGGACGATAGGACCGCTGGCTCTGCAGATCGTCGAAATTGATCGCGCCGGAGCGATGCGCGAGGCTGGAGAGATTAACAACGCGCGCAGCTTTCGCACGGCGAAGCTGTGGCAACAGGCGGGCGGTCAGGGCGTAGTGGCCGAGATAATTGGTGCCGAGCTGCAGCTCGAAACCATCCTCGGTCTGCCGCCGCTTCGGCAGCGCCATCACGCCGGCATTGTTGACGAGGAGATCGAGCTGCTCGTTGCTGGCGGCAAAGCGCCGGGTGAAATCGGCCACGGAGGCAAGGCTTGCGAGGTCGAGATGTTCATAGGCAATCAGGGCGTTGGGAAACCGGGCGCAAATGCCCTCGATCGCCCGCAGACCCTTTGCGTCGTTGCGCCCGGTGAGTATGACGATGGCTCCGGCGCCCGCCAGTGCCAGCGCCGTCTCGTAGCCAAGGCCGCCGGTGGCCCCGGTGACGACGGCGGTCTTGCCGCTGAGCGAGGGGATGTCAGCCGTGGTCCAGTCGATCATGCCATATCTCCGTTCAGGGCTGGAATGAGGCCAGCGACGGGTCTAAATGTGCACTGAGTGCAAGTTTGCAAGAGGTGAAATGATTTGAAGGCTTCGAAGCCCGCCGCGACATCGGCCAGCAAAGCCGCCAAGCCATTGCCGGCACGAGCAAAATCCGCTGCCAGCCCCGGCCTGCGCCAGCGCAAGCAGCAGGAAACCCGCGAGCGGCTGAAGCGCGCGGCGATGGGCTTGTTCCTCGAGCGCGGCTTCGAGGCCACGACCATCGATGACATCGCTGCCGCTGCCGACGTCTCGCGCCGGAGCTTCTTCCATTATTTCGCGTCGAAGGAGGACGTCGTCGCCGCCTGGCAGGAGGATGCGGCCGCCGCGCTGGTCGCCGGGATCCTCGCGCGGCCTGCGGATGAGTCCATGCTCACGGCGGCGGAAAACGCGATCGCAGCCGCGGTCAAGCGGATCGACCCGACCGAGGCGGCGGCGATGTCGCGGCTCAAGCGCGACAATCCCGCGCTTCAGGCCCGCGACCAGCTCAAATACGAAAAGCTCGAGCGCGCGCTCGCGGACGGACTTGCGCAACGCTCGGGGCACAAGTCGGACCGGCTGAAGGCCCGCCTCGTCGCCATGATCGCCACCGGCGCGATGCGCGTCGGCGGCGAGAGCTGGCTCAGCGAAGGCACGCGCGACAAGCCGGAGGCCTTCGTCAAGCGGACCTTCGACGCGATCAGGGCGATCCTGGCGTGAGCGATCCGCTCAGCCCTTGAAGAACGCCAGCAGATCCGCGTTGATGGTTTCGGCGTGCGTGGTCGGCATGCCGTGCGGAAAGCCCTTGTAGGTCTTCAGCGTGCCGTTCTTGAGCAGCTTGGCCGACAGCGGCGCGGAATCGGCGTAAGGCACGATCTGGTCGTCGTCGCCGTGCATCACCAGCACCGGCACGTTGATCTTCTTCAGATCCTCGGTGAAGTCGGTCTGCGAGAACGCAACGATGCCGTCGTAATGCGCCTTCGCGCCGCCCATCATGCCCTGGCGCCACCAGTTCTGGATCACCGCTTCCGACGGTTTTGCGCCGGGACGGTTGTAGCCGTAGAACGGGCCAGCGGCGATGTCGCGGTAGAACGCCGAGCGGCCGGCGGCGAGCGCCGTCTGAAAGCCGTCGAACACGCTCTTCGGCAGACCGCCGGGATTGGCCTCGGTCTTCACCATCAGCGGCGGCACCGCGGAGAGGATTGCGGCCTTCGCCACCCGGCTCTCGCCATGGCGCGCGATGTAGTGCACGACCTCGCCGCCGCCGGTGGAATGGCCGACATGGATGGCGTTCTTGAGGTCGAGATGCGCGCTCACCGCCGCGAGGTCGTCGGCATAGTGATCCATGTCGTGACCGTCGGCGACCTGCGCCGAGCGGCCGTGGCCGCGGCGATCATGGGCGACGACGCGATAGCCGCGGGTGACGAAGAACATCATCTGCGCGTCCCAGTCGTCGGACGACAGCGGCCAGCCATGGCTGAACACGATCGGCTGGCCCGAACCCCAATCCTTGTAAAAGATCTCGACGCCGTCTTTGGTGGTGATGATGGGCATTGGGGGGGACTCCTTTAGTCAGAAACGATCAGGCGAACGCCATCGGCTTGTAGCGGCGCCAGGCGCCGATGGTCACCAGCACGAAGAACACCAGCACGATGCCCTGCACCACGGCGAACACAGGGCCCGACGGCGGCGCGGGCGGCACGGCCGGCGCGAGCGCGGCCAGCGCCGGCACCTTCAGGAACGACTGGATCACCAGCACGAAGACGTTGAAATAGAGCGAGATCATCGCGGTCACGATATAGACCGGGCGCCACGCGCCCGCGAGCTTCATGCCGTACAGCGCGATGCAGGCGATCGCGAGCAGCACCAGCGAGATGCCAGCGATGATGTACGAGGGCAGCAGCTCCTTGAATGGAAACAAGAAGCCCGTCGCATTGGTCAGGATGGTGAAGAAGAGGAAGATCGCGGTGAGGCCGGGCATCGGCTTCGAGCCGAGCAAGCCGAACATCACGATCAGGCCGGCGGCGATGGCGATCAGGCTGATGATGACATGGACCAGTGTGAAGGCTTGCAGGCTCATCCCGAGAACCATGGCATCTCTCCTACTCTCTGCATTGAGATCAGAGTATTGTTATTACGC
This sequence comes from Bradyrhizobium sp. S3.2.6, assembly GCF_040546885.1. NCBI lineage: Bacteria > Pseudomonadati > Pseudomonadota > Alphaproteobacteria > Hyphomicrobiales > Nitrobacteraceae > Bradyrhizobium > Bradyrhizobium sp. S3.2.6. The sequence goes on from NZ_JBEPOS010000003.1 coordinate 522,919, forward strand.
TCCTCATCGGATTGCCACCTGCGCTGACGTCACATATGCGGGCGCAGCCATGCGTCATCGTGCGAATCGACAAACGCATGGCTGATTTTTTTGCAGCGCTGTCACAAAGGACAGCAGCTTTCGACGAAAGTTGAAGCGAGCGTTGCGATCACACTTCCTTGGTGTCGAAGATCAAGAGGTCGGCGCCGCCGCTGGCGAATTTCGGCACGTCGCCGGCGGCAGCCTTGCCCGCTTCGCTGCCGAAGGCCTTCTGGATGTCGCCCACGCTGTCGAAGGAGAGAATGGCGACGAGATGAACGCCTGAAGGTCCGGCCGGCGAGCCGACAGCGCCCGTACTGACGGCGTATTTCTTCAGGCCGGGCAATTTCTTGGCGAGCGGAATGTGGGTCTCGGCATAATGCTTGTCGAAGGCGGCAACGTCTTTGGGCGTCTTGTAGAGCACGACGAGTTCGGCCATTTAGTCCTCCCTTGAGAATCTTTTCTTCCACGCGCGATTGGCCTCGCGACGCGGCGATAGTCCGTGGGACACGGCAAGATGGCAAGTCACAATCGGCTTGCCATTCGCTTGTCTTGTCCTTGACTTATTGTTTGAGCACGATCTTTTCGGAAAACCGCTTCACACTTTTCCGGATCGTGCTTTAAAGCGCCGGTTTTGCGGCGTCACCGAGATAGCCGTGCAGGGAGGCCACGACCTGCGCGCCTTCACCGATGGCGCCACCGACGCGCTTGACCGAGCCGGAGCGGACGTCGCCGACGGCGTAGACGCCGGGCACGGAGGTCTCCAGCGGCGCCACCAGCTTGCCCTGGTTCAGCTCGGACTGCGCGCCTGTGACGACGAAGCCGCCGCGATCGAGCGTCACGCCGCAGCCATCGAGCCAGGTGGTGGCGGGATCGGCGCCGACGAACAAGAAGAGATTCTTGATGTCGGCGGAATCCTCGTCATCGGACAGCCGGCTCTTCCAGCGGATCCGCCGCAGCAGCGTTGCCTCGTCGCCTTCGAGCGCGGTGATCTCGGTGTTGAAGAGAAGCTCGATGTTCGGCGTCGCTTCGATGCGCTCGATGAGATAGCGCGACATGCTGGCCCCGAGGCCGCCGCCGCGGATAATCATCAGCACGCGTCTGGCGTGTCCCGACAGGAACACGGCCGCCTGCCCCGCCGAATTGCCGGCGCCGACCAGCGCCACTTCCTCGCCGGCGCACAGCTTCGCCTCGACCGGGGAGGCCCAGTACCAGACGCCGCGACCCTCGAACTTGTCGAGGTTCTCGATGTCAGGCCGGCGATAGCGCGCGCCGCTCGCGACCACGATCGAGCGCGAGCGCAGGGGATCGCTGCCGTCGAGCGCGACGGAAAACGCACCGTCCTTGCGCGTGCAGTCGAGCGACTTCACCGTGACAGGAATCATGATGTCGGCGCCGAATTTTTGCGCCTGGTTGAAGGCGCGCGCCATCAGTGCCTGGCCGGAAATGCCGGTCGGGAAACCCAGATAGTTTTCGATGCGCGCGCTGGCGCCGGCCTGGCCGCCGAAAGCGCGGGTGTCGAGCACGGCAACCGAGAGCCCTTCGGACGCCGCATACACGGCGGTCGCAAGCCCGGCCGGTCCGCAGCCGACGATCGCGACGTCGTAGATCCGGTCGTTGCGCGGGCCGCCGATCATACCGATCGCGCGCGCAAGCTCGGTCTCGCCGGGATTGCGCAACACCGCGCCGTCGGACGTGACCACCAGCGGCCAATCCTCAGGTTTCGGCGAATAGCGCGCGATCAGCTCGGCGGCATCCCGGTCACGCTCGGGATCGAGCAAATGATGCGGCTGGCCGTTGCGGGTGAGAAAGCCCTGCAAGCGGACCACGCCGGCCGAATGCGACGGGCCGATCAGCACAAGGCCGCCGACGCCGGCCTGCAGCAGATTGACCCGGCGCAGGATCAGCGCGCGCATGATGCGCTCGCCAAGCTCGGCCTCGGCAACCAGCAACGCGCGCAGCCGCTCCGGCGGCAACAGCAGCGTCTCGACATCGCCTTTGGCGCGACCATCGACCAGCGCCGGACGGCCCGAGAGCTGGCTGAGCTCGGCCAGAAATTGCCCCGGTCCCTGGTCGATTAACGGGGTGATATTGCCGAGCCCGTCGCGCTGGGTGATGGCGACATGGCCCTTCAGCACGACGAACATGCCCGGCCCCGGCTTGCCGGTCTCGAACAGCAGCTCGCCGTCTGTGTAGGTGCAGAGCTCGCCGAAATGTCTCATGCGCTCGATTTCGGCGGATGTCAGCGCGGGAAATGTCTGCTCGGGGCGGGTGAAGCGCGACATCATCGCATCGCGTTCGGTTTGGTGTGAGTTGTCCTGCCCCATGGTCACTGCATGCACTCCAAAAATTCTGGCCGCTCGATTTTAGCGGCCGGTCCTGTCTAATGGTCCAGTCTTGCCGACGGTCCCCTCATCTAGGCAACCATCGTCGACTTGCGAGGGGTCGGCGCTTGCGGCGCGTTCGCGCGCCTGCAGCTTCCGCCGCTTCAGATTCTCTCGCAGCGCCGATTTCAGGCGGTCGTCCCGCGATCCCTTCGCCTGTCTCGCGCTTCTGTCGTTCTCGTCAGCCATCACGGGTCCATACAGCGGTTGGCGATAACATGCCCGGAGAATGCGGCAGCTCAAGAGGGCCGTGCGGTCCCGATCGTGCGAAACTCAAAATGGGTCGAATCCGCCGCACCGGCCAACTGGCCAGTTGGCCGGGGGAGTAGGAACCAAAATCGACGGAAAGTCGGTCGTTTCGGGCCAAAGCAGCCGTGATACCCCCGATATCGCCCCGATTTTCTCGCTTTGGCGGGTCCTGCAAGCTTGCACAGCGGGGAGGCCTGTGGCAGATATCGGCCCGCTTGGTAGGCCCCTCGGGCGGCCGATTCTTATCCCAGCACATGCTGCCGTAGCTCAGTGGTAGAGCACTCCATTGGTAATGGAGAGGTCGACAGTTCAATCCTGTCTGGCAGCACCATTTCATCTCTCGAAGTACGCATGAATCAGCATTCTCGCGGCACGAAACGCCCGAGTTATGCTGTTTTCCGTCGCCCTCCTCTGTGAAGAGGGCGCAGGGAAGACCGGGTGCCGACGGGCACCCGCGGTCCGCTGCGCGAAAGTGTAGCGCAAGGAAACCGCACAGCAGCATACAGGTGACGCCGAACACTCGGCCTTCCCTGCGCGATGGGTTGACGGCGTATGCCGCGCTCTCCCGGGAGCCGAATTCCTTCTGGCCTCCCTCGCTTTCAGCGAATTGACGATGTGGTTGACCCGGTTGGGCGCTCCACACCTCCGCGAAAGCTTGGCTGTAGCGACGACAGCCAGGACCACACGATTTAGCCGTACGCAGCGATCCCGCTTCGCCCAAGGGCTTCGCGGGATACAGGCGCCGTTCGTTCGACACGGCTTGCAGAGAGCTCACGGGGTTCGGCTCAATCCTCTGCCCGCCCTGCTCCCACATCCGCGCCGGCGCTGCCGCGTCCACCGCCCCCCAACCCACGTTCGTGACGACGTACGATCGCCCCTCCCCAGGGGTCAGGATGGCGGGAGTGTGCCGCAAATCCGAATTTCGGTAAAGTGGAATATTTTTATGAAGGAGGGTTGACGGGATTTTGGTGGGAGCCGGGTGTTTTGCCCGACGGGTTAGATCGGCGCAAGTAAGGTTAATTCTTCCTTTCGATTGTCGGTAAAATTTTATCTATTATCGTCTTTGTCATTCGTGACGAACCAAAGGCTTCAATAGTGTTTGCGTTTTGCCTGATCGTAACTGGGACTGCGCTGCTTCTCTCCGGCTTGGTTGCCCTCGGGCTTCATAGAAATTCGCTGCACTCATTGGCGTTGCTGTAGCTCGTAGGATGGGTAGAGCGGAAGCGAAACCCATCAAGGCCTTCCCTCCCCGGTGACGAAACATGATGGGTTTCGCAAGTGCTCTACCTATCCTACGGGCTACGAACTCGCGGCATCGCCGAGACGCACATTCAATTCGCAGAGTTTCCCTCTTCATCCATTCGATGCCTGGTGAGGCGATCGTCGGAACGGCGCAGGCGCCGGCACAGCTCGCGATTGATGTTCTGCAGGACGATCACATAGGCGTGGATATCGGCCTTGTAGCAGGCGTAGAGCTTTTGCGCGGTCAGCTCGTACAGCACGGTCGGAGCCTCCGCGACCACCGTGGCGGAGCGGTTCTGCATTTCGATCAGCGTCATTTCTCCGAAGAAATCGCCGGGCCTAAGGGTGGAAATCGGGATGGCGTCCCCCGAATTCGCCCGTTTGCTCACCGCGAGACGACCGGATTTGACGATGAACATCGAGCGTCCCGGCTCGCTTTCCGCCACGACGGTCGCGCCGACGTCGAAGCTGCGTTCGACCAGCATCGATAGCAGGAGGTCGAGACTTGGGTCCGTGAGACCGCCGAAGAACGGCGTCGCGAGCAGGAATGCTTTCAGATCGGAAGAACTTTCAGTCATCGCCCCAACCCGCAATCGCAATCGATTCTGCCCGGTTCACTACCTCGCAATGCTCTCGCCGCGCAACGCCCGCTTTCGCCGGAGATCAATCATCGCCTTGGCGGTTGCAGCGAGGACAAATGCACAGAGCGTCGCTTTCGAGATTGTCTCCATCGTCCCCTCGATCAGCAGGCAATGGACCACGCCGCTCGCGACGATGACGATCGCGAGCGGAAGATGGACGATGCGCCAGGTTCGCAGTCGTAGGCCCAGCCGCCGGCGTAGCAGCGCCAGAAGCGCGACAGCGAAGATGGCCCACATCGCGATCACGCCAAAGGGGGAGAACGGCGTCGGCGACGCGAAGGTCAGGGCGTCGATCATATCAGGCGGACTGGTGATCCAGAGGCCGGCGACATGGATCACCACCGCGAAGGCCAGCGCGCCGCCGATCCAGTGGTGTGCACGCCGCCCGCGATAGGCCGACAGGCCAGGCAAATATCCGCCGATCAGCAAAGGCTGAACCAGCACGAGACCGAGGGCGACGATGCCTGCGAATCCAGCGAGGATGTAGACAGGACCGCGCCATGCGAGCTGCTCGCTTGCCGCAGCGAGCGCGATCGGCACGCCGATGGCCAAAGCAAGGGCGGCCCAGATCAAGGGCACCCGGGCCGATCTCCACGCCTTCACTTGCAACGCGGTCAAGCCGGCTGAAGCACGAAGTGCGCCTCGAGGCTGGTTTCCTTCGCGCTTCGCATGATCGGCCGCAGAAAGACGGTTTTGAACTCACCGCTGTCGTAGGCGAGATGGCCGTGCGGCTGGCCGAAGATCGGAATGATCTGCGGCATCTCGAGCCGGAACGCCCCATCCTTGTCGGTGAGCGTGGCGCCGTGGCTCTGCGGCTCGTGCTCCTGGCCTTCGACCGTGTGCGCCCAAATCTGGATGCGCTGCCCGGCAAGCGGCGCCCCGTCGCCGGCACGGCGGACGGTGCCGCTCATCCAGAAGCCGCCCTTGCCGATCCGCTCCACGACCGCCGCGCCCTTGCGGTAGTTGTTCGCCCCGCCCGTCATCGACTCAGTCGGCGCGAGGCCGTCCGCACGGGCCGGCAGCAGGAGTCTGGAAGCCCCGACTGTCAAAACTCCGGTTGCGAGGACGGTGCCGCCGGCGGCGAGGAGATTGCGGCGGCTGAGTACGACGATGGTCATGTCGATTCCTCCTGCGACGGTTCGGTGGACCCGCGGAGGGTACAACAACAGGCGCGAAAGGCCCAGTTGAGACGAAGGGCGCCATGGGTCGCAATAACAGGGTTGTGAACGGAGGTGCGGGCCGCTCAAACAGCTTCGTAGGATGGGTACAGAGCACGCTCTACCCATCCTACGCGCTGACACTACATGTGTTGTTCGCCGCCGCGCGTCATTATCCTGCCCCTCCACTCCGGTGCCCCGCATGATCCCCTTCTCCGTGCTCGACCTCGCGCCTATCAGGCAGGGCGCTGACGCCGCGCAGGCGTTTCGCAACTCGCTTGATCTCGCCCAGCATGCGGAAGCCTGGGGCTTCAAGCGCTTCTGGCTGGCCGAGCACCACAACATGACGGGCATTGCGAGCGCGGCGACATCCGTGGTGATCGGGCATGTCGCGGGCGGGACCAGGACGATCCGCGTCGGCTCGGGCGGCGTCATGCTGCCGAACCATTCGCCGCTGGTGATCGCCGAGCAGTTCGGCACGCTGGAGTCGCTCTATCCCGGGCGGATCGATCTCGGGCTCGGCCGCGCGCCGGGCACCGACCAGCTCACGGCGCGGGCGATGCGGCGCGATCTGGCGACGGCTGCCGAGAATTTTCCGCATGACGTGCTGGAGCTGCAGGCATTGCTCGGCGATGTGCAGCCGAACCAGGCGATCCGCGCCGTGCCCGGCATGGGGACGAAGGTGCCGCTCTGGATCCTCGGCTCGAGCATGTTCGGTGCGCAGCTCGCGGCGATGCTGGGGCTGCCCTTCGCATTCGCCTCGCACTTCGCGCCGCAGATGATGATGCCGGCGCTGCGCGAATACCGCGCGCGGTTCGAGCCCTCGGCGCAGCTCGACAAGCCCTATGCGATGGTTGGCGTCAATGTGTTCGCCGCCGACAGCGACGGCGAGGCGCAGCGCATGTTGACCTCGCTGCAGCAGCAGTTCATCAATTTGCGCCGCGGCACGCCCGGCCAGCTGCCGCCGCCGGTCGACGACATGGACGCGCTGTGGTCGCCGGCCGAGAAGGCAGGCGTCACGCAATCGCTGGCCTGCTCCGCAGTCGGCTCGCCCGCGGTCGTCGAAGAGAAGCTGAAGGCGCTGATTGCCGACACCGCAGCCGACGAGCTGATGACCACGGGACAGATCTACGATCACGCCGCCCGGCTGCGCTCGTTCGAGATCGCGGCCGAGGTGCGGGATCGGCTGGCGAGGCAGCCGGTGCTGTGAGCGCGATGTGCGCACCCCGACGAAGGTGCGCTCTTGGCGAGTCCCGAGCCTCTAATCCGTATACCCGAACAGCTTCGCCGGATTGTGCACCAGGATCTTCTCCAGCTCCGCCTGGTCGGGCGCGTAACGGAACATCAATTCGAGCAGATCGGCGTCGTTCGGCGGCTGCTTCACCGAGACCGGATGCGGCCAGTCGCTGGCCCAGACGCAGCGGTCGATCGCGGCCTCGATATAGCTGCGCGCGATCGGGATGACATCGTCATAGGGCGGACCCGCTTGCGATGTCTTCTCGCCGAGCGAGAGCATGACCCAGAAATTGCCCTTCTTGAGCAGCTCGAGCATCTTTCGCAAGTTCGGATCGTCCTTGCCGCGCGAGGGGTCGGGGCGGGCCATGTGGTCGATCAGCACGGGCACGTCGAGATTTTCGTATTTGGCGACGCTGGAGACGATGCCGTCCTTCTCCGGCTGGATCTTGACGTACCAGCCGAGCTCGCGAATCCTTGCGATCGCACGGGCGAAATCAGCGTCCGACAATACCGCGCCCAGCTCCTGTCGAAAACTGAAGCGCGCGCCGCGCACGCCGGCATCATGCAGCTTGGCAAGATAGGAATCGTTCGCTTCGGCAAACACCAGCGCGTTGGCGCAGCCGCGATAGTTCGGGCCCATCGCGGCGAGACCGTCGAGCACGACGGAATGATCGGCGCCGTAGGTCGTTGTTTGCACGATGATGCCGCGCTCGATGCCGAGCGTCTTGTGCACGCGCAGTGCCGCTTCCCAGGTCGCGGTCGGCATCCGATAGGCCGCACCCGGACGTTCCGGATATTTGTCGACGGGGCCGAGCACGTGAAACTGGCTGTCGACGGTTTTCGGCGGCGGTGCCTTGATCGGACGGCGCGGGTTCGGATCGAACGGCAGATAGGTCGGCATGCGCAAAAACTCCCTCAGTCGATCACGGCGGTGAAATCGCACTGCACCAGTGCGCCGCCGTCCATGTTGTCCATCGGCAGCGCGTGACGCGCCGGGCGCGAATGCTCGTCCGGAAACATTTTCAGCCATTCGACATTGACCGGGCCGCGCTGCGTGCGGTCCTTCAGCCACACCGTCATCTTGATGATGTCGTCCGTCGTGCCGCCCGCAGCCTCCACGGTCGCCTTCATATGCGCGAACATGTTGGCGCATTGGGCGTCCAGGCTCTCCGGCATCACGCCGGCCCCGTCGCGGCCGAGGATGACGCCGGACATCACGAGATTGCCGATGCGGCAGGCGTTCGGGATCGGATTGGCGTGCTTGAAGCCGCCAATATGGATGCTCTTGCGCCGCGTTGGGCCTGTCATGGTGCGCTTCCTCTTTTTATTGGTTCAGACGAACTGGCACGACACGGAGCCGAAGGCGCCATAGTCGGCATGAAACGTGTCACCGCGGCGGATATCGACCGGACGCGTGAACGATCCTGCCAGCACGACTTCTCCGGCGGCAAGATGCTCGTCATGCGGTGCCAGGCGATTGGCGAGCCAGGCGATGCCGTTGGCGGGATGGTTGAGCACGCCGGCGGCAAGGCCGGTCTCCTCGACCTCGCCGTTGCGAAACAAGAGTGCGCCGATCCAGCGCAAATCCGCGTCCAGCGGACGGAACGGCCGGCCGCCGAGCACCAGCGCGGCATTGGCGGCGTTGTCCGAGATGGTGTCGACGACCTTGCGCGCCTTGCCGGTCTCGGGATCGACGCGATGCATGCGCGTCTCCAGGATTTCGAGCGCGGGCGTGACGTAGTCGGTGGCGTTGAGCACGTCGAAGATGGTGCAATCCGGACCGCGCAGCGGTGCCTTCAGCACGAAGGCGAGCTCGACCTCGATCCGAGGTGCGTGAAAGCGATCGAACGGAACCGGCGTGGCATCAGCATAGAACATGTCGGCAAACAGCACGCCGTAATCGGGCTCGGAAATGCCGACCGCGTTCTGCATCGCCTTCGAGGTCAGGCCGATCTTGTGGCCCTTGATGACGCGGCCGCGACCGAGCTGAAGTTTTGTCCAGGCGCGCTGGACGGCGTAGGCATCCTCGATGCTGAAGCCGGGATAGTCCTTTGAGAACATTGGAATCAGCGCCTTGGTGCGCTCGGCCTCATCGAGGCGCCCAGCAAGGCACTCGATCGTGACGGTATCAAGCATCACTTACTGCTCCGCGGCCACGGTGTTTCTGAGCACGCCGATGCGGCTGGACTCGACCTCGACGACGTCGCCAATCTTCAGCCAACGCGGCGGATCGAAGCGGGCACCCGCGCCCGTCGGCGTGCCCGTCACGATCATGTCGCCGGGCTTCAGGGTCGCAAAGGTCGAGAGATAGGAGATCAGGACATCGAACGGGAACATCAGCCGCTCGGTCGTGTCCTGCTGCCGCACCTCACCGTTGACGCGCGTGACGATGTCATGCGGCCCGCGCGGATCGAGCTCGTCCGCGGTGACGATCCACGGGCCGATGCTGCCGGAGCGGTCAAAGTTCTTGCCCTGCGTGACGTTGAACTTGCCGTGGCGCAGCCAGTCGCGGATCGTGCCTTCGTTGCACAGCGTCATGCCGAAGATGTGCGCGAAGGCCTTTTCGCGCTGGATATGACGGCCGCCCTGGCCGATCACGATGACGAGCTCGCCTTCGTAATCGAGCTGATCCGAGACGTGCGGCTTCTCCAGCGGCTGGCCGGAGCCCGTCATCGACGACATGCTGCGCACGAACAGGCTCGGATATTTGGGCAGGTCCGAATTGTCTTTATATTCGGCATTGCGTTCGGCGTAATTGACGCCGATGCACCAGAGCTTTTCGGGCGACAACACCGGCGGCAGCAGCGTGATCTTCTCCAGCATATAGTCGGGCTTCTGGCCGGCCACCGCCTCTTGCGCCTCGGCCAGCGCGTTGGCCGCGATCAGCGCCTTCAGGTCGGAGAAATCGCGGCCGATCCGCGTGGTCAGATCGACCACGCCGCCATCAGTCGCCGCGCCGTAGCGCGGCTCTCCGTCCACCAGATAGCTCAGCAGTCGCATCGTCGTTCTCCAATGGTCTTCAGGCGGCGTACGCCAGGCGTCCGCACGTTCAGTCCTTCGATTTGGGCGTCTGGAACACGGTGTTCAGCGTCACGATCTCGCCGAGGCGGGCATAACGGGGCCCGCCGATGCGGGCGATCGGATCGAGTGCCGCGGTCTCGACCTTGCCGTTGGTGACGAGGCCGTCGCGGATGTGGAACATCACGACCTCGCCGACGATCAGCCGGCTGCGCGCCTCGCCGAATTCGAGGCACTGGCGAAAGCGGCATTCCATCGCAACCGGCGCAGCGGCGAGCCTTCGTACCTTGATGCGCTCGCAGTCGAGCGTCTCCAGCCCGAGCTGCTCGACCTCGCTGATTTCAGGCGGATGCTCGATGGAGCTGTCGTGCACCGCATTCATCAGCGGCGTGTCGGCGATGTGGATGACATATTCCTCGGTGTCGAGGATGTTGTGCGCGGTGTCCTTGTAATCAGCGCCCTTGCGGCCGACGCTGATGGCGAGCATCGGCGGCTTCTGCGAGACGAAGGTGAAGGCGCTGAACGGCGCGAGATTGAGCACGCCGGCGCGCGACAGGCTCGTCACCCAGGCAATCGGGCGCGGCACCACGATGCCGGTCATCAGCCGGTAGATGCGCTCCGCGCCGAGCTCGGTGGGGTCGATCCGCATCGCTCAGTCAGCCTTGATGTTGGCCTTGCGCACGACCGGAATCCATTTGGCGTCCTCGCGCTCGAGATATGCCCTGAACTCGTCGGGCGTCATCGCGACGGCTTCGCCGCCGAGATTGTCGAACTTATCGACTACGCCCGGATCTTTCAGGATCGCAACCAGCGTCTCGTGCAGCTTGTCCACGATCGGCGCCGGCGTGCCTGCGGGCGCGAACAGGCCCGTAAACGTCTGGCCATCAAAGTCCTTGTAGCCGAGCTCGGCGAAGGTCGGCACGTCGGGCAGCGACTTCAGGCGATGCGGGCTGGTGACGGCGAGCGCACGGAACAGGCCGGCCTTGATGTGCTGGAGGCTGACCGTGAGCTGGTCGAAGGCGAACTGCACCTGGCCACCAAGCAAATCGTTGATGGCCGGCGCGTTGCCGCGGTAATGCGCGGTGACCCATTGCAGCTCGAGGCTCGACTGCATCAGCTCGCTGAGCAGGTGGTTGGTGGTGCCAGGACCGGGCGAGGCCATGGTCAGCTTGCCGGGCTCGCGCTTGGCCAGCTCGATGAATTCCTTGAAGGTTGTGGCCTGCACCGACGGATGGACCTCGAGCACCAGCGGCGTCATCGAGATGGTCGAGATCGGCAGGAAGTCCTTCTTCCAATGATAGGCGTCGCGCTTGTTGATCTCAGTCGCGAACAGCACCGGGCCATTGGCGCCAACGAACAGCGTGTAGCCGTCGGGCGCCGATTTCGCGAAGGCCTCGCCCGCGATCATGCCGCCGGCACCGGCCTTGTTCTCGATGATGAAGGGCTGGCCGAGCTTTTCCTGGAGCTTGTCGGCGATGATGCGCGCGGCGCTGTCGACATTGCCGCCGGCGGGATACGGCACGATCAGCTTGACGCTGCGCGCCGGCCATTGCTGGGCCGACGCGGGCCCCGCCAGCATCGCAGTGACGACGACCATGGCAATCGCGATTAATCTCATGTTAACCTCCCGGCGGCGCTTCCAAACTCAATTCGAACGCTTCGCCGTTGTGCACGGCGCTTGATCGCCGCGCAATCTCCCGATGAGCGCTTTACCTGTCGAGTGAATTGTGGCGTTCTTGTCCATAATATGGACCAAGCCCATTCCTCAAGATCCGCGCGCAACGCGCTGGAACCGCGACAGGGCGCGCAAGCGATCCGTCGCGCATTATCGGTGCTGCGTATCCTTGCCGCAGGCCGCGAAGATGGTGTGCCATTGGCCGAGGTGGTGCAGGCCACCGGCCTCACACGCCCGACCGTGCACCGCATCGTTCACGTGCTGATCGAGGAAGGCATCGTCGAGCGGCACGACAGATCCGGCCGCTACGCGATCGGCAACCAGGTGCCGGAGCTGGCGCTCGCGCGCCCCCGGCCATCGCCGCTGCTGGTGGCCGCAGGTCCTTCGCTGCGACGCGCCTCCGCCGAGATCGGCGACACGCTGTTCCTGACGGTGCGCACCGGCAACGACACGCTGTGCGTCGATCGCAGGATCGGCGCCTATCCGATCCAGGTGCTGTCGATCGAGGTCGGCGCGCGCCGCCCGCTCGGCGTCTCCAGCGCCGGCGTCGCCATCCTCGCCGCGCTGCCGGCGCAGGACGCGCGAAAAATCGTCACAGCGAACGAGAAGCGGTTCGAGGCCTATCGGACCGACGCCGCAACCGTGCTCGGCCAGGTCACCGCGGCGCGGCGGCGCGGATTTGGCATGAGGGAGATCGGTCTCGTGCAGGGCACGACATCGATCTCCACCTGGATCAAGACCCCGGACGGGCGCCCTGCGGCGGCGATGACCGTGTCCGCCGTTCGGACGAGGCTCGGCCCCCGCCGCGAGCAGGAGGTTGCGGAGATTTTGTTGCGCGAGGCGCGGAGCATCGAGCAGGCCATTCGTTCGAGTGCATAGCGCTGCGCGAGCCCGCGCGAGACTGTCAATGGGCTGACGTGGCGCGCGTTTTTGTGGCACAAGGGCCGCCATCGCCGATCGACCAACGAGGCCACGCATGCCCGCGCCAAAACCGCCTGCCTTCGAGACCCTGAGCCTGCACGCGGGCCAGCATCCGGATCCCGCGACCGGCGCCCGCGCGGTGCCGATCTACCAGACCACGTCCTACGTGTTCCAGGATTCCGATCACGCGGCGGCGCTGTTCAATCTGGAGCGCGCCGGCCACATCTATACGCGCATCTCCAACCCCACCACCGGCGTGCTGGAGGAGCGGCTCGCGGCGCTGGAGGGCGGCGTTGGCGCGATCTGCACCGCGAGCGGCATGGCCGCGCTGCATCTCGCCATCGCGACGCTTCTGAATGCCGGCGACCACATCGTGGCGTCGAGCTCGCTCTATGGCGGCACCATCAATCTGCTGGCGCACACGCTGCCGCGCTTCGGCATCACCACGACTTTCGTGAAGCCGCGCGATCATGATGCGTTCCGGAAGGCGATCAAGCCGAACACGAAGCTCGTGATCGGCGAGACCATCGGCAATCCCGGACTTGAGGTGCTGGATATCCCGAATGTCGCCGCGATTGCGCATGAGGCAAAGATTCCGCTGCTGATCGACAACACCTTTGCGACGCCCTATCTCAGCCGGCCGATCGAGCTCGGCGCCGACATCGTGATGCAGTCGGCGACCAAATGGATCGGGGGCCACGGCATCGCCATCGGCGGCGCTATCGTCGATGGCGGCCGCTTCGACTGGCGCGCGTCGGGCAAGTTCGGCGTGCTGACCGAGCCCTATGGCGGCTATCACGGCATCGTTTTCGACGAGCAGTTCGGCACGGCGGCCTTCATCATGCGGGCGCGCACCGAAGGCTTGCGCGATTTCGGCGCCTGCCTGTCGCCGACCAACGCGTTCCAGCTTTTACAAGGCGTCGAGACGCTGGGCGTACGCATGGATCGCCACATCCAGAACACGCATCTCGTGCTGGAGGCGCTGAAATCCAACAAGGCCGTGGACTGGGTGCTGCATCCCACGCTGGAGGACCATCCCGACTACCAGCTCGCGAAGACGCTGCTGCCGCGCGGGGCGGGCTCGATCGTCTCCTTCGGCATCAAGGGCGGCCGGCCTGCGGGCCGCAAGTTCATCGAACAGCTGCGCATGATCAGCCATCTCGCCAATGTCGGCGACGCCAAGACGCTGGTGATCCACCCGGCCTCGACCACGCATCAGCAGATGGACGCCGAGCAGCTTAGGGCTGCCGGCATCGGCGAGGAGCTGGTGCGGCTGTCGGTCGGCATCGAGGCCGCCAGCGACATCATCGACGATCTCGCGCAGGCGCTGCGCATCTCGCAGAAGGTTTGACACGATGAAGCTCTCCGTCAACGGCGCCGAGGTGTTTGCCGCAACCGGCGGCCGCGAGTTCGACAAGGCGCTGCCCACGGTCGCCTTCATCCACGGCGCCGGCTTCGATCATTCGACCTGGGCACTGCACACGCGCTGGTTCGCCCATCACGGCTTTGGCGTTCTCGCTCCGGATTTGCCCGGTCACGGCCGCTCGGCCGGGCCGTCACTCACAAGTATTGCTGACATGGCCGACTGGACGGCGGCGTTGCTCGGTGCGGCGGGCGCAGCGAAGGCGCACCTGATCGGCCATTCCATGGGATCGTTGATCTCGCTGGAGACCGCGGCACGGCACCCGGCCAAGGTCTCGGCGCTGAGCCTGATCGGCACGGCCGCGACGATGACGGTCGGCCCGGATCTGCTCAAGGCCGCCGAAGCCAACGAGCAGGACGCGCTCGACATGGTCTCGATCTGGGGCCTCGGCTTCAACGCCGAGCTCGGCGGCAGTCTCGCGCCGGGCCTGTGGATGCATGGCGGCGCACAGGCGGTGCTTCAAGCTTGCGAGCCGGGCGTGCTGTTCAAGGATTTGTCGGCTTGCAATGCCTACGCGAATGCGCTCGCTGCGGCGGCGAGCGTGAAGGTGCCTGCTACCCTCATCCTCGGCGAGCGGGACATGATGACACCGGCGAAGGCCGGCAAGGCGCTCGCCGCCGCAATCCCGCATGCGAAAACAATCGTGGTGCCGGGCGCGGGCCACATGATCATGGCCGAGCGGCCCGATGAATTGCTCGCGGCGTTGAGGGGCTGATAGGATCAATCTTCCGCGTTGCGCGTTGCGGTTGGACACCTTTGCGATTGCAAGAGGGAACTCGACCCATGCCAAGACAGGAAGTCATTCGTAAAGCCAAGCGGGACAAGCGCGCCGGCAAATCCGCCAGCACGCAGGCCGGTGAATTCGTCAAGGACGAGATCGACAAGATCAGGAAAGGCAAGCATGGCGCCCGCTCGGCGCGCCAGGCCATCGCCATCGGCCTGTCCGAGGCGCGCCGCGCCGGCGTCGACCTGCCGCCGCCACGCAAGGGGCGCGTCAAGAAGGCGACGCGCCGCAGCGCCAAATACGCCTATGAAGCCGGTCAGGGCAAACGCACCCCGAAGCGCCGTCCGCGCGTCTCGCGGGCCGTCGAAGGCGTCCTGAAGAAGGAGCCGCGCTCGACCGCATCGCGGAGTGCGCTGTCGAAGCAGGGCAAGCGCGCCGCGAGCCGGCGAACCGCTGCGTCACGCTCGGCCGCTGCACGGAAGGCGAGCCACACCAAAGGTGCCAAGGTCCGCTCCACCGCGGCAAAGAAGGCGGCACGCACCAGGGCCCGCCGCCGGAGTTGATCTAGCTCGCGCGCCGGCTCCGCTCCGAGAACACGGCACGCGCGGCGCGCTCGGCCTCGCGTGCCGAGCGGAACTGACGGCCTTCGAGACTGTCGAACAGGCGCTCGGAGGAGAAGAAGCGGAAGCCGCGCTCATCTCTTGTGATGATGCCAGCGGCGCGATCGTGGATTTCGATGATGTAGGCGTTGGACCGGGCCTGAAACTGGGCTTGAAACTGGGCTTGGGACATGACTGCTCGCTCGCCGAAATCTCGGCGTTCCTGTATTGGATTTGCGGTGTGAGGCGTTGCCAGGAGGTGTGGTCAGCAACAACAACAGGCGCTGGTAGCCGCGGAGAAACAGCGCCGCGTCATGTACGCGTGCATGTCGTCAGGATTACGCTGGTGATCGGTTCTCATATCGCGGCATCAAGCTCGAGGAGCAGTTTCAATGCTTCGAATATCGAGCGATTGGCGCGATTGGTCAATGAAATGGCTGTCCATATTTGGCAGCGGAGCGCTGGGGTGCTCCTCCCGCTGCAAGTGCCGACAGGCGGATTCATCTCGCGATGAGTTCAACGCGCCCGCACGGCCAGGCGTGGTAAACTTCGGCTAACGCAATCATGGGGAGATCCTGATATGGCGCACGATCTGAAGGGGCGCGTAGCGCTCGTCACCGGCGGCTCGCGCGGGATCGGCGCTGCCGTCTGCCGCGCGCTGGCCGAGGCCGGCGCAGCCGTGGCAATCAATTGCCGCGAGCAGATCGGACAGGCCGAGCAGCTCGCAGGCGAGATCGGCCAACATGGCGGCCGTGCCATCGTCGTTGCCGCCGACGTCTCGCAGCGCGAGGCCGTTGCCAACATAGTCGCGCGCGCCGGAGCCGGGCTCGGGCCGATCGATATTCTCGTCAACAATGCCGGCATCGCCATCACGCGCGGCGTCGACGATCTCACCGAGGACGATTTCGATCGCACCATCCTGGTCAACCTGAAATCGGTCTTCCTGTGCACACAGGCCGTGCTGCCGTCGATGCGCGCGCGAAAGTGGGGCCGCATCGTCAACGTCTCCTCGGGTGCCGCGCGCGGCGCTGGCTCGATCGGCCCGCACTACAACGCCTCCAAGGCCGGCATGGAGGGCCTCACGCGCGGTTACGCGGCGCGGCTGGTGAAGGAGGGCATCACCGTGAATGCCGTAGCGCCGTCGCTGATCGAGACCGACATGATGAGCGGCCAGCCGCAACTCATCAGCCGCATCCCGCTCGGCCGCTTCGGCACGGCGGATGAGGTGGCGAAAGCCGTGATGCTGCTGGTCGACAACGCCTATATGACGGGGCAGACCATCGCGCTGAGCGGTGGGATGGCGTTTAATTGAAACTCGGTGATTGCGGCCTGTCCAGCGGATGGATTGGTAACAGAACAGACCGGATGGATGGGTGACACTGTTCATGATTTGGTCGGCTCCGGCGCTGCGCTAGCGCAGCGCCG